>NZ_JBQTCG010000007.1:0-132231 GCF_052379855.1 Paracoccus sp. NSM
ATTACCAGATCCGACCCGGGTTTTGCGAGATCGGCGTCTTTCTCTGGTCCGCAGCGTGGATGGGCGCAGGCCAACAGGGGCGGCGGGCCCGAGGGGGCAACGTGATCCGTGGCCGCAATGGCAGCGCCGCTGCGCTGCCGACATTCCCGCGAAAGACGCTATTCCAGTGGCAGGCGAAGGTCGGCCCGGACCAGTTTGCGGTGGGATGCGAGCGTCACGGCCTCGGCCAGGGGATCGTCGGCTGTGGGCCAGAGCACTGCCGCTCCGGTCACGGTCAGAGACCGCGACGGCAGGATGTAATCGAGGCGCAGATTGCCGGGCGCACGCGCATATTCCGCCGTATCCAGCGCCGGGTCGCCGCGGTGATCCGTGTTCGGGCCGGTCTGAGGGGGCTGCCAGGCGCCGCGGGGTTGCGGGTCCTGCACGACCTCCAGCAGCGCATTCAGCGCGGCCGGATCGCCGTCACCGTCCAGCGGGTCCAGATTGAGATTGCCCATGATGACAAAGGGCGCGTTCGGCAGGCGGTGCAGCCAGAAGGCGACCTCGTCATGGTTGCGGGCCGCATTGCGCGGCTCGAAGGCCGGAGGCGTCGCGGCGAAGGCCAGCACATGCAGCGGCCCTTGCGGCGTGGCCAGGGCCACGTCCCAATGTGCGGTCGAGGACAGGCGCCGAACATCGGCATGGGCGCTGTCGGGCATCCGGTGGCCGGGCAGGTCCCGCCAGAGCGTCGCGCTGTGGTCGGTGACGCTGGCAATGGGCAGGCGCGACAGGATCGCCATGCCGGACTGGCCGGGGAAGCTGCCATAGCCCTGCGCGTCGCGCGGCCCGCCAAGGCGGCCGTCGCCGTTTAGATCGACGCCGCTGTCCATGCCCGAATTGGGCTGGCTGGCATGGCTGTGGGGCATCGCATGGCCCTGTTCCGCCAGCAGCGCCGCAAAGGCCGCCAGTGCGCGTCCCTCGAGATCCCAGTCGAAGCCGGTCAGCAGGATCGCGTCGGGCGCGGTCGCGGCGATCACCTGCGCGGCGGCCAGGACCTGCGGATCACGGTCCATGATGTCGCGCAACAAAAGCCCCGGCCCGTCGCGCGACAGACCGGGGTTCCATGTGGCAAGGCGCAGATCCTTGGCGCTGGCAGGCAGGGCCAGCGCCAGAAGGATCGCGGCAAGCCTCAGACCCAAGGGCGGGCCTGGGCCATCTGCGTCTCGTAGCTGTCGATCGAGGGGGCTTTCTCCATCGTCAGCCCGATATCGTCCAGCCCGTTCAGCAGGCAATGCTTGCGGAAGGGGTCGATCTCGAAGGACCAGCTGCGCCCGTCCGAGGCGGTGACGGTCTGCGCCTCAAGATCGACGGTCTGGCGGGCATTCGCGCCGTTTCGGGCATCTTCCATCAGCGCGTCCACGGCGTCTTGCGGCAGGACCACCGGAAGGATGCCGTTCTTGAAGCAGTTGTTGAAGAAGATGTCGGCGAAGCTGGTCGAGATCACGCAGCGGATGCCGAAATCCAGCAGCGCCCAGGGCGCGTGTTCGCGCGACGAGCCGCAGCCGAAATTGTCGCCCGCGATCAGGATCTGCGCGTCACGATAGGCCGGCTGGTTCAGGACGAAATCGGGGATCTCGCGGCCCTCGCGGTCATAGCGCAGTTCGTCGAACAGGTTGACGCCAAGGCCCGAGCGCTTGATCGTCTTGAGGAACTGCTTGGGGATGATCATGTCCGTGTCGATATTGACCAGCGGCATGGGCGCGGCGATCCCGGTGAGGGTGGTGAACTTGTCCATGATCTGTCCTTACGCGGGCTGGGCGGCGAATTCGCGGATATCGACCAGACGACCGGCCACGCCCGCCGCCGCGGCCATGGCCGGGCTCATCAGATGGGTGCGGCCCTTGTAGCCCTGACGCCCCTCGAAATTGCGGTTCGAGGTCGCGGCGCAGCGCTCGCCCGGCGCAAGCTGGTCCGGGTTCATGCCGAGGCACATGGAACAGCCCGCCAGGCGCCATTCGAAGCCCGCATCTTTGAAGATCTGGTCCAGCCCCTCTTCCTCGGCCTGCGCGCGCACGAGGCCCGAGCCTGGCACGACCATGCCGCGCACGCCCTCGGCCAGATGGCGACCCCGCAGCACGTCGGCGGCTGCGCGCAGATCCTCGATCCGGCCATTGGTGCAAGAGCCGATGAAGACCGCGTCAATGGCGATCTCGGTCAGGGGGGTGCCTGCGATCAGGCCCATGTAGTCCAGCGACCGGCGCGCGGCCTCGACCTTGCCGCCGGTGAAGTCCTCGGGGGCGGGGACCCGGGCGGTTATGGGCAGCGCATCCTCGGGCGAGGTGCCCCAGGTCACGGTCGGGGCGATATCCTCGCCGCGCAGGGTCACGACCTTGTCGAAATGCGCGCCCTCATCCGAGAAGAGCGTTTTCCACCAGGCCAGCGCGGCCTCCCATTGGGCGCCTTTCGGGGCATGGGGGCGGCCCTTCACATAGGCAAAGGTCGTCTCGTCCGGGGCGATCAGGCCGGCGCGGGCGCCGCCCTCGATGGCCATGTTGCAGATCGTCATGCGGCCTTCCATCGAGAGGTTGCGGATCACCTCGCCGCAATATTCGATGACATGGCCGGTGCCGCCTGCGGTGCCGGTCTCGGCGATGATGGCCAGCACCACGTCCTTGGCGGTGACGCCGGGGGCGAGGCGGCCGGTGATCTCGACCTTCATGTTCTTCGACTTGCCCTGGATCAGCGTCTGGGTAGCCAGCACGTGTTCGACCTCGGATGTGCCGATGCCATGGGCCAGCGCGCCAAAGGCGCCGTGGGTCGCGGTGTGGCTGTCGCCGCAGACCACCGTCATGCCGGGCAGGGTCCAGCCCTGTTCGGGGCCGACGATATGGACGATGCCCTGACGGATGTCGTTCACCGGATAGTAGACCACGCCGAATTCGCGGGCATTGCGGTCCAGCGCATCGACCTGGATGCGCGATTCCTCGTTGTCGATGCCCTTTTCGCGGTCCCAGGTGGTGGGGACGTTGTGATCGGGCACGGCGATGGTGCGTTCGGGGGCGCGGACCTTGCGGCCGGTCATGCGCAGACCCTCGAAGGCCTGCGGGCTGGTCACTTCATGGACCAGATGTCGGTCGATATAGAGAAGGCAGGTGCCGTCCTCTTGCCGGTCCACCACGTGGGCGTCCCAGATCTTGTCGTAAAGCGTGCGCGGCGCTGCGGCTGCGGGAATGGTCATGGCTGATGTCTTTCGGCTGTGATGCAGGAATGGGGGCAGGGCCGGGCAAATGCCCGCGCGCCGTCAGCCCCGCGCCGTCACGCAGAGCGTTTCGCCATAGAATCGCTGCGGCAGGCGCGCGCGGTCATGAATGTCGAAATAACGCATCATGGGCCGACCTTAGGGCGTGCCGTGGCGTCTGGCAAGGCCGCTGAGGGGCCCGTTTCCGCCTGCGGGGCGCGAATCCGGCCCGCCAGAGATTGAGATGGCCCGAAAAGATGCTATCTTTGAGCCATCCCTGCGCCGGGGCCTTCGGCGCGATGACCGGAGGATGAAACCCTGTCACAAGACGTCCCGTCGGCCCAAGGGCCGGCCAAGACCACCGCCAATCCGGCCTCGGGAGAGGATCGGATGCTGTCGCTCGTTCTGACGTCGCTGGATGACGACAAGGCCGAGGATGTGATCAGCATCGACCTGCGCGGCCGTTCCGCCATCGCCGACCATATGGTGATCGCCTCGGGCCGCAGTTCGCGCCAGGTCGCCGCCATCGCCGAGAAGCTGGCCGAGCGCGTCAAGCAGGCCACCGGCCGCAGCCCCCGGATCGAGGGCAAGGATGCCGGCGACTGGGTGCTGATCGACACCGATGACGTGGTCGTGCATGTCTTCCGCCCCGAGGTCCGCGAGTTCTACCAGCTGGAAAAGATGTGGCTGCCCGCAGACGCCCTGACCCGGCTGCGCGACACCGACCGCCCGGCGCCCTGACGGCGCCGGAATGCGGATCGACCTTGCCGCCGTCGGGCGGCTGAAGAAAGGCCCCGAGGCCGCGCTGGTCGAGGATTACCTGACGCGCTTTGCCCGCACGGGCCGCGCGCTTGGCCTGCCCCCCGTCACCCTGCACGAGGTCGAGGCGCGCGCCGGAGGCGGCATGGCCGCCGAGGCCGAGCTACTGTCGCGCGCGGCCCCTGCCGGGGCGGCGCTGGTGATGCTGGACGAGCGGGGCGATCTGCCCGACTCGCCCGGTTTCGCGGCGCGGCTGGCCGCCTGGCGCGACGAGGCGCGCGATGTCTGCTTCATCATCGGCGGCGCGGACGGAATCGACCCTTCGCTGCGCGCGCGGGCCGATTGGCAGATCAGTCTGGGTCGCATGGTCTGGCCGCACATGCTGGTGCGCGTCATGCTGGCCGAGCAGCTTTATCGCGCCGCCACGATCCTGGCCGGTTCGCCCTATCACCGGGTCTAGGGGCCGTGGGCGGGCAGGGGGGCGCTCGCGCCCCCCGTCGCGTGCCGCGACTCCCCCCTGAGGATATTTGGACCAAGGCAAAGCGGGCTGTCGCTTGGTTGCCGCCGGGCGGGCGGGCGCGTAGAAGAGGGAAAACTCGGCGAGGCAGAGATGAGCAAACCCGTTATCCTGTGCATTCTCGATGGCTGGGGCCTGTCGGACCGGCCCGAGCAGAGCGCGCCCGACCGCGCGGCGACGCCCTGTTACGACCGGCTGATGCGAGATTGTCCGCATGCCAGTCTGATCACCTATGGCCCGGATGTCGGCCTGCCGCGCGGGCAGATGGGCAATTCCGAGGTGGGGCACACGAATATCGGCGCGGGCCGGGTGGTCGCCATGGATCTGGGCGCCATCGATCTGGCGATCGAGGAGGGCAGTTTCGCGCAGAACGAGGCATTGATCGCCTTTGTCGCGCGGCTGCGCGAGACCGGCGGCACGGCGCATCTGATGGGCGTCGTGTCGGATGGTGGCGTGCATGGGCATCTTTCTCACGTGCTTGCCGCCGCGCGGGCCGTGGCCGGGGCCGGTGTGCCGGTCGTGGTCCATGCCGTGACCGATGGGCGGGACGTGCCGCCCTCATCGGCGGATCGGTTCATAGCCGCGCTGGAGGCGGGCCTGCCTCCGGGCGCGCGGATCGGCTCCGTGATCGGGCGCTATTACGCGATGGACCGCGACAACCGGTGGGAGCGTGTGCAGCGCGCCTTTGACGCCATGGTCGCGGGCCGGGGCGAGGATGCTGCCAGTGCCTCGGACGCAGTGGCCGCTGCATGGGCGCGGGGCGAGACCGACGAGTTCATCGCGCCTTTCGTCATCGACGGCTATAATGGCGCGCAGGATGGCGACGGGTTTTTCTGCCTGAACTTCCGTGCTGACCGCGCGCGCGAGATCCTGTCGGCCATCGGCGATCCCGGTTTCGATGCCTTTGACGTTTCGGTCCGGCCGGAATGGGCCGCGCTTTTGGGGATGGTCGATTACAGCGCGCGTCACGACACCTTCATGCAGGCCGCCTATCCCAAGCGGCAGGTGGTGAACACCCTGGGGGCCTGGGTCGCTTCGAAGGGGTTGCGGCAGTTCCGGCTGGCCGAGACCGAGAAATATCCGCATGTGACCTTTTTCCTCAATGGCGGGAAGGAGGCGCCAGAGCCGGGCGAGGATCGTTACATGCCCTCCAGCCCCAAGGTCGCGACCTATGATCTGGCGCCCGAGATGGCCGCCGCAGAGGTGACCGAGAAACTGGTCGAGGTGATCGGCCAAGGCTACGACCTGATCGTGGTGAATTATGCCAATCCCGACATGGTGGGCCATACCGGCAGTCTGGACGCCGCCGCCCGCGCCTGCGAGGCCGTGGACCGGGGTCTTGCTGCGATGACGCGCGCGCTTGAAGCGGTCGGCGGTGCCGCGCTGATCTGCGCCGACCACGGGAATTGCGAGCAGATGATCGACCCCGAGACCGGCGGCGCGCATACCGCGCATACGCTGAACCCGGTGCCGGTGATCCTGTTCGGCGGCCCGAAGGGCGCGCGGCTGCGCGACGGGCGGCTGGCCGATCTGGCGCCGACCGTCCTGCAGTTGATGGGTCTGGACCAGCCTGCCGAGATGACCGGCACCAGTCTGATCGTCGCATGAGCCGCGCGCTTGGCCTTGTGCTGGCCGTGCTGTTGGCGGGTTCCGCCGCCGCGCAGGATGTGGTCGAGGACATCACCGGTCCGGGCCTTGTCACGGGCGGCCCCGAGCTGGCCGAAAGCGCGCTGATGACGCCCGCCGGGCGCGCCGTGGCCGATGCCGAGGCGGCGGCCGCGCTGTTGCGCGCGGCGCTTGGGCAATTGTCCGAGGCGGTCGCGGCCGATGATCAGGTCGTTGCCCTGACCGAGGTGATCCGCGCCTACGAGCTGGGCCTTGCCGCCCTGCGCGACGGGTTGCGGCAGGCCCACGCGCGCGAGCTGGAACTGCGCGACCGTTTCGAGGCCCAGAGCGCGCAGCTGTCACGCGTGCTGGGGGCCATGACCGCATTGCAGCAAAGCCCCGAGACGACGATGCTGCTGCACCCGGCGGGGGCGCTGTCGAATGCGCGCTCGGGGATGATCCTGTCCGATGTCACACCGGGTCTGCGCGCCCAGGCCGAGGCCCTGCAGGCCGATCTGGACGAGATTGCGACCGTGCGCGCGCTGCAGGCCAATGCCTCGGCGATGCTGGGCAACGGGCTGGCCTCGGTCCAGGAGGCGCGTCGGCTTCTGGCCAGCGCGGCGGGCGACCGCAGTTCGATGCCGATGCGTTATGCCGAGGACCCCGAGGAATTGCAGGCGCTGCGGGATGCGGCGTCCTCGCTTGACGATTTCGCGCAGGGGATCGCGCGGATGGAAAAGGATGTCGGCCCGCCGATGGAGGATTTCGAGGGCGCGCAGGGCAGCCTGCGCCTGCCCGTGGTCGGCACCGTGCTGCGGCCCTACAACGAACCCGATGCCGCCGGCGTGCGCCGTCCCGGATGGGTGATCGCCACCGCCCCCGCCGCCTTGGTCCAGACGCCCTGGCCTGCGACAATTCGCTATCGCGGCCCGTTTCTGGATTACGGCAATGTGATGATCGCCGAGCCTGCGCGCGGCTATCTTATGATTTTTGCGGGCCTCTCGCAGGTGTTCGGAGAGGTCGGCGATGTGCTTGCGGCGGGTGATCCCGTCGGGTTGATGGGCGGCGCCGAGGCTCCGGCGCAGGAATTCGGCGCGCGCTTCGTCGCCGATGCCGCCAGCGGTGGCACGGCGGGCCGCCCCGAAACGCTGTATCTGGAACTGCGCCGTGGCAATGAAACTCTGGACCCGGCAGAGTGGTTCGTGCTGAATCCCTTTGTCGAGCCGCAACAGGACTGAGGCAGAAAGGCCGTCATGAGACATTATCTGATCGCAGGTATCGGGGGCGTGCTGGCCGGGGCGCTGGTCACGACCCAGATCGCGGGGCCCCTGGTCGCGCAAGAGGCGGGGCGCAATGTCTCGGTCTATGAGCAGCTTGAACTGTTCGGCAACATCTTCGAACGAATCCGCACCGACTACGTCGAGGCGCCCGACGACAAGGCCCTGATCGAGGCCGCGATCAACGGGATGCTGACCTCGCTGGACCCGCATTCAGGCTTTCTGTCGGCGGATGCCTATTCCGACATGCGCACGCAGACGCGCGGCAGTTTCGGCGGGCTGGGGATCGAGGTCAGCCAGGAAGAGGGGATGGTCCGCGTCGTCTCGCCCATCGACGACACGCCCGCCGCGCAGGCCGGGGTTCAGGCGGGCGACTTCATCACCCATGTGGACGGCGAATCGCTTTTGGGCCTGACGCTGGATCAGGCCGTGGAGATGATGCGCGGCCCGGTCGGGTCGGAAATCACCATCACCATCCTGCGCCAGGGCGAGACCGAGCCGTTCGACCTGACCATGACGCGCGACACGATCAAGCTGACCGTCGTCCGTTCGCGGGTCGAGGGGAACGCGGTGATCCTGCGCGTCTCGACCTTCAACGACGAGACTTACGACACCCTGCGCACGGAACTGGAAAAGGCCGTCGAGGAAGCGGGCGGCATCGACCGCGTGACCGGCTTCGTGCTGGATCTGCGCAACAATCCCGGCGGGCTGCTCAATCAGGCGATCAGCGTCTCCGACGCGTTCCTCGACGCCGGAGAGATCGTCAGCACGCGCGGCCGCGACTCTGATCAGAGCGAACGCTGGAACGCCGAACCGGGCGATCTGGCCGAGGGCAAGCCGATGGTCGTGCTGATCAATGGCGGCTCGGCCAGCGCCTCGGAAATCGTGACCGGTGCGTTGCAGGATCACCGCCGCGCCATCGTCGTGGGCGAAAAATCCTTTGGCAAGGGCAGTGTCCAGACGGTGATGCCGGTGACAGCGGACAGCGCGATCCGGTTGACCACGGCGCGCTATTACACGCCTGCGGGCCGGTCGATCCAGGCGATGGGCATCCAGCCCGACATCCTGGTCGCACAGCCCCGCCGCAACCCCGAGGTCGAGGACGAGGAAGCGCGCAGCAACAGCAGCTTCTCGCGGTCCGAGGCGGAGCTGCGCGGCGCGCTTGGCAACGAGGTCAGCGACGACCAGCGCGAGCTGATGGAACGCGAAGCCGCCGAACTGGCCGCCACCGCGGCCCTGCGCGAAGAGGATTACCAGCTGGCCTATGCGGTCGATATCCTCAAAGGGCTGTCTGCGGTGAACTTCCGCGCCGATCAGGTGCCCGCCGCTGTGACCCCCGCCGCCACCGGCGAAGGCGCGGGTTCGTCCAGCAATGGCTGATACGGGTCCGGGCGGTCTGCCCTATCGTCCCTGCGCGGGGGTGGTGCTGCTGAACGATCGGGGGCTGGTCTTTGCGGGCCAGCGCCTTGACATGCCGGGCGCGTGGCAGATGCCGCAGGGCGGGATCGACAAGGGCGAGACCCCGCGCGAGGCCGCCTTGCGCGAGTTGACCGAGGAAACCGGCGTCCCTGCCGATCTGGTCGAGGTGCTGGCCGAGACGCCCGGCTGGGTCACATACGACCTGCCCCCCGACATGGTGGGCCGCGTCTGGAAGGGTCGCTATGGCGGGCAACGCCAGAAATGGCTGTGCCTGCGTTTCCTTGGCCGCGATCAGGATATCCGCATCGACACCGACCATCCCGAATTCGACCGCTGGCAATGGATGGGGGCAGACGATTTGCTGGCGAGCATCGTCCCCTTCAAGCGCGCCGTCTATGCCGAGGTGCTGGACGCCTTCCGCGACTGGGTGCGCTGATCCCCGTCCGGCCATAGGCGCGCCGTCGTCAGGTCGTGATCCAGCAGGGTCAGGTCGGCCCTGAGGCCGGGGCGCAGGATGCCCAGATCGCCCGGCCGTCCAAGCACGCGCGCCGGTTCGCTGGTGGCCATCGCAAGGGCGCGGGCCAGCCCGGCCTCGGGCAGGGCGGCGATGCGGCGCACCGCCTGGGCCAGCGTCAGATCGGCCCCCGCCAGCGTGCCATCAGCCAGCGTCAGGCGCCCGTCATGGCGCAGGATGCGCCGCCCGCCCAGATCCATCTGCGTAAGGTCCGTCCCGGCGAAGGCCATGCAGTCGGTGATCAGAAACAGGCCCTGCGGTCTGGCGCGCAGCGCGATCCGCATCATCGCCGGATGCACATGGATGCCGTCGGCGATCAGCCCGGCATGGGCCTCGCCCGACAGGACCGCGCTGACCAGACCGGGCTGGCGGTGATCCATCTGGCTCATGGCGTTGAACAGATGCGTGGCGCAGGTCGCGCCTGCGGCAAAGGCCTGCTCGGCCTGATCCAGTGCGCAATCGCTGTGGCCAAGGCTGACCACCGCGCCCGCGGCGCGCAGGGCGGCGATCTGGTCGGGGCGCGCGGCCTCGGGCGCCAGCGTCACCATCAAGGACGGCAGATGCCGCGCGGCGGTGCAGAGGCGGTCCAGATCGGCGTCGCCCATCGGCCGGATCAGGGCCGCGTCATGGGCCCCCTTGCGGCGCGGGTCCAGATGCGGACCTTCCAGATGCAGGCCCAGAAAGCCCGGCACCTGCTGGCGGGCGGCCTCGATCCCGGCCTCGATCACCCGGGCGGTCGCGTCGGGCGTGTCGGTGATCAGCGTGGGCAGGATGCCCGCCGTGCCCAGCCTGCGATGGGCCTGACAGATCGCCCGCAGCGCCGCCACGTCGGTCGCGCCATCGACCATCAGCCCGCCGCCGCCATTGGCCTGCAGGTCCAGAAAGCCCGGCGCGATGATCCCCTCGACCCGTTCGGTCGGAGGACCGGCCTCGGTCTCGGGCAGGATCGCGGCAACCGCGCCGTCCTCGATCACCAGCGCGGCGTTGTCGTGCAGCGTGGTCCCGTCGAAGATGCGCGCCGCCGCAAGGATGTGCCGCATCAGATGGTCTCCGTCACCTTGCGAAGATGGGGCGGCGTGTCGGGGTCAAAGCCGCGACGGCGGGCCAGTTGCTCGACAAAGGCGTAGTAGCTGGCGATCAGCACCAGAGGCGCGACAAGCGGATGCAGCCCCGCGACCGAGGGCAGACGCGTGGCGCCGCGCGCCTCGGCGCCGGTCAGGAACACGTCGGCGCCTTGTGCGGCCATCCGCTCGGCGGTTTCCACCACCTGCGGCAGCGCCGCGTCCTCGACGCCCAGAACCAGAACCGGGAACTGCGCCTGAACGATGGCGGCGGGGCCGTGCAGCACCTCGGCGGCGCTGTAGGCCTCGGCGTGAATGCCCGAGGTTTCCTTCATCTTCAGCGAGGCCTCGGCCGCGATCGCACAGCCCGGCCCGCGCCCCAGAACAAAGGCCTGTGCCGCGCGCGTCAGCCGTGCCGACAGGGGCGACCAGTCCAGCGCCACCGCTTGCGCCAGCGCCCGCGGCAGGTCCGCGACCGCGCGGCGCAGGTCGTCATCCTGACGCCATTCCGCCAGCAGGGCCAGCCCGGCCAGCACCGAGTTCACAAAGGTCTTGGTGGCCGCCACGCTTTTCTCTTCGCCGGCGGCAAGGGCCAGGCAATGCGCGGACGCCTCGGCCATGGGGCTGTCGGCGTGGTTGGTGATGGCGATGGACAGCGCGCCGCCCTTGCCTGCCGCGCGCATCATCTCGACGATGTCCGGGCTGCGGCCCGATTGCGAAATCCCGATGCAGGCGGCGTTTTCCAGCCGCAGCGGGCGGCGATAGATCGAGGCGATGGAGGGCCCGAGCGAGGCAACCGGGATACCGGCCTGCAATTCGATCGCATACTTCAGGTAGCTTGCCGCATGGTCGGACGATCCGCGCGCGACGGTCGCGACCAGCGCGGGGTCGCGGTCGCGCAGGGCGGCGGCGGTCCGGGCAAGGGCATCGCGCGAGCGGTCCAGAAAACGTGCGGCGGCCTCAGGGATTTCGGCCACTTCGCGGGCCATGTGGCTTTGGGTCATCACGATGTCCTTTCCGCCTCGGGGGCGAGTTTCAGCTCGACGGCGAAGTCATAGGCATCGCCGCGATAGACCGAGCGTGTGAATTCGACGACCTGCCCCGAAGGCAGGTAGGACAGCCTCTCGATCCGCAAACCGGCGACGCCCGTGCCGACGCCCAGCAATTCGGCGTCCTTCGGGCCCAGATTGGCGGCCGAAATGCGCTGGACGGCGCGCACCGGCAGCGTGCCGCGCGACAGCAGCAGCGCGTAAAGCGAGGCCTCGACCGATTCCGGGTCGGGCAGCAGGTGCGCGGGCAGCGAGGCGCGCTCGATCGCCAGCGGCACGCCGTCGGCGCTGCGGACACGTTCCAGCCGCGCCACGCTGTCATCGGCGCCAAGGCCAAGGGCCATGATCTCTTCGGGCGAGGGGGTGTGCAGCGCGCGCGCCAGCCAGCGGCTTTCGACCTGCTTGCCGCGCCGCTGCATGTCCTCGGTGAACGAGGTCAGCCGCGACAGCGCCTGTTCCAGACGCTCGACCCTGGGCGCCACGAAAGTGCCTGATCCGCGTTTCTGGATCAGCTGGCCCGATGCGACCAGCGCCTCGACCCCCTTGCGGACGGTCACGCGCGACAGGCCCGTCATCGCCGCCATCTCGCGTTCCGAGGGCAGGCTGTCGCCGGCCTTCAGCTCGCCCGCCGCGATGGCCTCGGCAATGCGGCGGTGCAGTTGCAGGTAAAGCGGCCCCGCATTCGTGTCGGCAAAGGCTTCGGGACTGAACAGGTCGCTCATGGCTCGGCCTCCCATTGCAGGGCCATGGCCAACGCGCCGCTCACGGAGTCGCCCAAGGCCGGACGCAGCGGCCAGCGATCGGCCAGCCGCGCGGCGTAATGCGGCCCCAGCCCGCCGGTCAGGACCACGGGCAGCCGGTCGCCCTGTTGCAGGGCGATGATCGAGGCATCCAGCTCATCCACCGCCGCGTCGAAGACCTTGCGCGCAGCCGGGTCGTCTAATGCGACGATGCGCGGGGCCAGACGCGCGAAGTCGCCGGGGCTGGCTGTGTTGCCGAAGCCGATGATTCCCTCGATCCCGTCGAATTCCTCCAAAATCTGCGCCAGCAGCGGCGACATCGGGTGGAACCCGTCCGCCGCCCGCATGGCCAGCGCCAGAAGGCTGCGCCCCAGAACCGCGCCGCTGCCCTCGTCGCCCATCAGAAAGCCGCGCCCGCCGACCTGGCGCAGCGCACCGCCGCGCTGGACGGCAAAGACCGATCCGGTCCCCATCGCCGCGAGGATACCGTCATCCGGGCCAAGCGCGCCGCGCGCGGCGGTGATCCCGTCATTCACGACCCGCAGCCGCGCAAAGGGCAGCATCGCCCCCAGCCGGGATGCGGCAGCGCGCATGCTGCCGCCCGCAAGGCCCAGAACGGCGGTCAGTTCAGCAGGGGTGGCGCCGGTCCCCGACCGGGTCAGCGCCTCGGCGGTGGCTTCCATGATGCTGGCGGCGGCAAGGTCGATATCGGTGTTGATATTGGCCGGCCCGCCCGCGCCGTGCCCCAGGATGCGCCCGGACGGATCGGCCAGAACCGCGCGGCAACCCGTCCCCCCGCCATCGATTCCCAGAAACAGCGCCATGTGGCCTCCTTGTTTGCGGCAAGATACCAAAACAATACCAAACAGCAAGAGCCAAAGCGAAAAGCCCTGAATTTCTAGTTAATATGGGGCCTATCAGCAAGCCTCTTTACAAGTGGTATTGTTTTGGCATTATCTTGTCCACAGAGGAGAATCAGATGACGAAACCCCTGTCCGGCACGGAACGCCGCCACCCCGCTTCGGAGGACTTGCACCTGCTGGACCCAAAGCAGGCGATGGCGCTGCTGCTGAGTGCACAGCGTACGGCGCTGGCCGCGATCGAGGCCGCGATCCCCGATCTGGTGCGTGCCGCCGCGGCGGGGGTCCGGGCGCTGCGCGATGGCGGGCGGATGGGCTATGCCGGGGCGGGCAGTTCCGGGCTGATGGCTTTGGCCGATTGCCTGGAACTGCCCGGCACGTTCGGCCTGTCGCCCGACCGCACGCCGATGCTGTTTGCGGGCGGGTCGGACGCGCTGCTGCGGATGCATGGTCATGTCGAGGATGATACCGCCCTTGCGCTGGCCGATCTGGAAAGGGCGGGCCTTGGGGCGGGTGATGCGATCATGGTCGTGTCGGCCTCGGGGACGACGCCCTATGCGCTGGCCGTGGCGCAGGGCGCGCGGGCGCGGGGCGTGACCGTCACGGGGATCGCGAATGTGCCGGGCTCGGCACTGCTGCGCGATTCCGACATCGCCGTGCTGCTTGAGACCGGGCCGGAAATGGTCGCGGGCTCGACCCGGATGGGGGCTGCGACGGCGCAGAAGGTGGCGCTGAACATGGTCTCGGTGCTGGTCGGTATCGGGCTGGGCCATGTCCATGCCGGACAGATGGTCAACCTGATCGCCGACAACGCCAAGCTGGTCGAGCGTGCAGTGCGCATCGTCACCGATCTGGCCGACGTCCCCGAGCCTGAGGCCCGCGACGCGCTTGCCCGCACGGATGGCGCGGTCAAGCCGGCGATCCTTGTCGCGCGGGGCGCCGATCCGGAGACCGCGCGCACGGCCTTGCAGCGCAGCGGCGGCCATCTGGGCCCGCTGATGGGCTGACACGACATAACCAAGGGATCATCAAGATCCCGCAACAGGGAGCGACGACAATGACAGGAACACTTCGCATGGGCCTCTTGGCCAGCACCATGCTGACAGGGGCGGCAGCTGCGCAGGATGTCACGCTGACCATCGAAAGTTGGCGCAATGACGACCTGCTGATCTGGCAGCAGCAGATCATCCCCGCCTTCGAGGCGGCCCATCCCGGCATCAAGCTGCGCTTCGCGCCCACCGCGCCCGCCGAATACAACGCGGTGCTGAATTCCAAGCTGGATGCGGGCTCGGCGGGCGATCTGATCACCTGCCGCCCCTTCGACGCCTCGCTGGAATTGTTCAACAAGGGGCATCTGGCGGATCTGACCGACCTGGACTCGATGGCCAATTTCTCGGACGTGGCGAAATCGGCCTGGCAGACGGATGACGGTGCCTCGACCTTCTGCGTGCCGATGGCCTCGGTCATCCACGGCTTCATCTACAACAAGACCGCGTTCGAGGAAATGGGCCTGACGCCCCCCGCCACGAATGACGAATTCTACGCCCTTCTGGACGCGATCAAGGAGGATGGCAGCTATATCCCGATGGCCATGGGCACCGCCGACCAGTGGGAGGCCGCCACGATGGGCTACCAGAACATCGGCCCGACCTATTGGCGCGGCGAGGAAGGCCGCCGGGCGCTGATCGCGGGCGAGGCCAGCCTGACCGACGAGGAGTGGGTCGAGCCCTTCCGCCAGCTGGCCCGCTGGCGCGACTATCTGGGCGACGGCTTCGAGGCGCAGACCTATCCCGACAGCCAGAACCTGTTCACTCTGGGCCGCGCGGCGATCTATCCCGCCGGCAGCTGGGAGATCGGCGTCTTTACGCCCCAGATCGCGGGCGATTTCGAGATGGGCGCCTTCCCGCCGCCGGTCGCGGCCTCGGGCGATACCTGTTATATCAGCGACCATACCGATATCGCGCTTGGCCTGAACGCGGCCTCGCCCAATGCGGATGCGGCGCGCACCTTCCTGGAATGGGTCGGCTCGGCCGAATTCGCCACGCTTTACGCGAATGCGCTGCCGGGGTTCTTCTCGCTCAATTCCAGCCCGGTCGAGATGCAGGACCCGCTGGCGCAGGAATTCGTCAGCTGGCGCGAGACCTGCGAGCCGACGATCCGCTCGACCTATCAGATCCTGTCGCGCGGCACGCCGAACCTGGAAAACGAGACCTGGAACGCCAGCGCCAACGTCATCACCGGCGCCGAGACGCCCGAGGATGCCGCCGCCCGCCTGCAACAGGGCCTGGCCAGCTGGTTCGAGCCGCAGCAGAACTGACGCAAGGACGGGCCCGACGGCCCGCCACCGCCGAGGGGGCGCCCCGCCCCCCGGCACCTTTCCCACGGTGACGAGGTAAGCCATGGCGACGCGAAAGCCGTTCCGCTGGCATGTCGGGGTGTTTCTGGCACCCGCCCTGCTGGTCTACAGCGCGATCATGATCCTGCCGCTGATCGGCACGCTGAACCTGTCGCTGTTCAATCTGGAACAGGGCCAGAGGGTCTTTGTCGGGTTGCGAAACTTCGCCACGCTGTTCGGCGATCCGCGCTGGTCGGACGCGTTCTGGAACGCGCTTGGCAACAATGCCTGGTTCTTTCTGGTCCATATGCTGGTCCAGAACCCCATCGGCATCCTGCTGGCCGCACTGCTGTCATCGCCGCGCCTGCGGATGGCGGCCTTCTATCGCACCGCGATCTTCATTCCGACGATCCTGTCCTTTGTCGTGGTGGGCTTTGTCTGGAAGCTGATCCTGTCGCCCATCTGGGGCATCGCGCCCGGAATGCTGGACGCGGTCGGGCTGAAATCGCTGTTCGCCCCTTGGCTGGGCCGCGAGGGGACGGCGCTGACCACGCTGGCGCTGATCTCGGTCTGGCAATTCGTGGGCATCCCGATGATGCTGATCTATGCCGCGCTGCTGTCCATCCCCGACGAGGTGATCGAGGCCGCCGAGATGGACGGCGTCACCGGCTGGTCTCAGTTCTGGAAGATCAAGCTGCCGCTGATCCTGCCCTCGATCGGGATCATCTCGATCCTGACCTTCGTGGGCAATTTCAACGCCTTCGATCTGATCTATGTCAGTCAGGGCGCGCTGGCGGGGCCGAACTTCTCGACCGATATCCTGGGGACGTTCCTCTACCGCACCTTCTTCGGGTTCCAGCTGCAACTGGGCGATCCGCATATGGGCGCCACCATCGCCACGGCCATGTTCGGCATCATCCTGGTGGGGGTCTGCATCTATCTGTTCACCATCCAGACGCGGCTGCGCCGCTATCAGTTCTAGGGGCCGGCCATGAGCATCGCACGCCATTCGACCAGCCGCAGCCTTGCCGCCCATGCGGTCCTGATCCTCTATACGCTGATCGCGCTGTTCCCGGTCTTCGTGATCGTGGTCAACAGCTTCAAGTCACGCCGCGCGATCTTCGCCGAGCCGCTGGCCCTGCCCAGGGCAGAGACCTTCGATTTGGTCGGCTACCGGACGGTGCTGCAACAGGGCGATTTCCTGCTGTATTTCCAGAACTCGATGATCGTGACGCTGGCCAGCCTGTTCTTCGTGCTGCTGTTCGGCGCGATGGCGGCCTTCGCGCTGTCGGAATACCGCTTTCGCGGCAACAGCCTGATGGGGCTGTATCTGGCGCTTGGCATCATGATCCCGATCCGGCTGGGGACGGTGGCGATCCTTCAGATGATGGTCGCCTCGGGTCTGGTCAACACGCTGACCGCGCTGATCCTGGTCTATACCGCGCAGGGCCTGCCGCTGGCGGTGTTCATCCTGTCCGAGTTCATGCGGAACGTTTCCGACGATCTGAAGAATGCGGGGCGGATCGACGGGCTGTCGGAATACACGATCTTTTTCCGGCTGGTCCTGCCGCTGGTGCGTCCGGCGATGGCCACGGTCGCGGTCTTTACCATGATCCCGATCTGGAACGACCTGTGGTTCCCGCTGATCCTCGCACCGTCAGAGGAGACCAAGACCCTGACCCTTGGGTCGCAATCCTTCATCGGGCAGTTCGTCACCGACTGGAACGCGGTTCTGGCCGCACTTGGGCTGGCGATCGTGCCGGTGCTGGTCCTCTACCTGATCTTCTCGCGCCAGCTCATCCGTGGCATCACCGCAGGAGCCGTCAAATGACCGCCCATGATCCCGCTCCGATCCGGACCCTTGTCGTCGGCCTTGGCAATATGGGCCTGTCCCATGCGCTGGCCTGCCATGCCGATCCGGCTTTCCAGATCGTGGGGCTGGTGAACCGCAGCGCGCCCGACCTGCCCGAGGCGCTGCGGGGCTATCCCTTCGGCCACGATTACGAACAGGCGCTGGAAAGCCTGCGCCCCGATCTGGTGATCGTCGCCACCTATTCCGACAGCCATGCCGATTACGCCATCGCGGCGATGCAGGCGGGCGCGCATGTCTTCGTCGAAAAGCCGCTGGCCACCACGCTTGCGGATGCGCGCCGGGTCGTCGATTGCGCGCAGGCGACAGGTCGCAAGCTGGTCGTGGGCTACATCCTGCGCCACCATCCCAGCTGGCAGCGCCTGATCGCCGAGGCCCGCGCCCTTGGGGGCCCCTATGTGTTCCGCCTGAACCTGAACCAGCAATCCTCCGGCCCGACATGGGCCGTCCACAAGGCGCTGATGCAGACGACCTCGCCCATCGTGGATTGTGGCGTGCATTACGTCGATGTGATGTGCCAGATCACCGACGCTGCCCCCGTCGAGGTGCGCGGCATGGGCCTGCGCCTGTCCGACGAGATCCCGGAGGACATGTACAATTACGGCCATTTCCAGGTGCTGTTCGCCGATGGATCGGTCGGCTGGTACGAGGCGGGCTGGGGTCCGATGATGTCGGACACGGCGTTCTTCGTGAAGGATGTGGTCAGCCCGCGCGGCGCGGTCTCGATCCGGATGCCGGGGGATGCGCGCTCGGACGATATCGACGCGCATACCCGCACCTCGACCCTGCGCATCCACCGCGTGGGCGCGGGCGACGAGGATCTGGACATGAGCGACGAGCCCGGCCACCAGCAATTATGCGACCGCCAGCAGGCCTTCATGGCCCGCGCGATCACCGAGGATCTCGACCTGACCCGGCACATGACCGACGCGCTGCGTTCGCTGGCCGTCTGCCTGGCGGCGGATGAAAGCGTGCGGACCGGCGCCGCCGTCACCCTTTGAAGGAGGCCCCATGGGAGCCCTGACCCTGACCCAAGTGACCAAATCCTTCGGCACGACCGATGTCA
Organism: Paracoccus sp. NSM; assembly: GCF_052379855.1. Taxonomy (NCBI): domain Bacteria; kingdom Pseudomonadati; phylum Pseudomonadota; class Alphaproteobacteria; order Rhodobacterales; family Paracoccaceae; genus Paracoccus; species Paracoccus sp. NSM. The sequence continues at coordinate 18,290 of NZ_JBQTCG010000007.1, forward strand.
TCAAGGGCGTCGATCTGGCCGTCGAGGATGGCGAGTTCTGCGTCTTCGTCGGCCCTTCAGGCTGCGGGAAATCGACGCTTTTGCGGATGATCGCGGGGCTGGAGGATGTCAGCGCGGGCGAGGTCGCCATCGACGGGGTCCGCGTCAACGGCGTGGCGCCCGCCAAGCGCGAGATCGCGATGGTGTTCCAGTCCTACGCGCTTTATCCGCACCTGACCGTGCGCGACAATATGGGGCTGGCGCTGAAACAGGCGGGCAAGTCGCGCGCCGAGATCCGCGCCGCGACCGACAAGGCGGCCGCGATGCTGGAACTGGGCGCGCTGATGGACCGGAGGCCTGCGGAATTGTCGGGCGGCCAGCGCCAGCGCGTGGCCATCGGTCGGGCGGTCGTGCGGACGCCCAAGCTGTTCCTGTTCGACGAGCCCCTGTCCAACCTCGACGCCGCCCTGCGCGTCGCCACCCGGATCGAGATCGCGCGCCTGCACCGCGACCTTGGCGCCACGATGATCTACGTCACCCATGACCAGGTCGAGGCGATGACGCTGGCCGACAAGATCGTGGTGCTGAATGCGGGCCGCGTGGCGCAGATCGGCGCGCCGATGGACCTCTATAACGACCCCGACAACGTCTTTGTCGCGGGCTTCATCGGCAGCCCCAAGATGAATTTCCTCAAGGCCGGGCCTCTGGGCCTGCGGTCGGATATTCTGGGCATCCGGCCCGAACATCTTGCGATCTCGACCACGGGCGGGCAGATCGAAGGCCGCATCAGCCATGTCGAGAAACTGGGCGGCGAGACGCTGGTCTATGTGACGACACCCGCCGATGGCCTGCTGACGGTGCGGCTGTTCGGCGAACATGACCACGCGCCCGACAGCACGGTCTGGCTGACCCCCGACGCGACCCGCGCGCTGCATTTCCACGAGAACGGCCAGCGGATGCGCGACTGAGGCGCAAAACGCGAAAAGGCGCCCTTGTGGGGCGCCTTTCCGTTTCGTGCCGCAGGCCTCAGCGGCGAAGCTGATCCAGCAGGATCGAGGTCGGATAGCCGTCCGGCGTGACCCCGATCGAACGCTGAAAGGCCGACACGGCCTCCATCGTGACCGAGCCGAACAGGCCGTCGATCTCGCCCTGATAGAAGCCGCGCTGCGCCAGACGGCGCTGGATTTCCTCGCGCTCGGACGTGGACAGGGGGCGGTCGCTGCGTGGCCAGGACCCCTGGATGCCCGGACGGCCCGCGATGCGTTCCGCCAGGAACGACACGCCAAGCGCGTAATTGTCCGAGTTGTTGTAGCGCAGGATCGACCGGAAGTTGTCGCCGATCAGGAAGGCCGGGCCGCGCGCGCCAGCCGGCATGATGATCGAGCCGTTGACATTGGGCAGCGCGCCCCCGCCGATCCGCCGCACGCCCTGCGCCGACCAGTCCGAGGCCGAACGCCGCGTGCTCTTGCCGATGAGACTCATGTTGAAATTCGCGGGCAGCTGCACCTCGGCGCCCCAGGGCTGGCCCGGAACCCAGCCGTTGCGGCGCAGGTAATTCGCCGTCGAGGCCAGCGAGTCCGTCGGATCCTCGGACCAGATGTCGCGGCGGCCGTCGCCGTTGAAATCAACCGCATATTCCAGATACGAGGTCGGCATGAACTGCGTATGGCCCATGGCACCCGCCCAGCTGCCCAGCATGTTCTCGGGCGCGGTGTCGCCGGCCTGAAGGATCCGCAGCGCGGCGATCAGCTGGTTCTGGAACATCTCGCCCCGGCGGCCGTCATAGGCCAGCGTCGCCAGCGACGGGATGATCTGCATCCGGCCACGGTTCGCGCCGAAGTTCGATTCCATCCCCCAGACCGACAGCACGATCTCGCGCGGGACGCCGTAGCGGGCCTCGATCGCGGCCAGGCTGCGCGACAATTCGGCGTTCTTCTGGCGGCCCGTGGTGATGCGGTTATCCGAGACGGCGCTGTCCAGATACAGCCAGACCGGGCGCGTGAACTCGGCCTGACGGCGGTCCAGGCGGATCACCTCGGGGTTGTAGCGGGCCAGCTGCATCGCGCGGTCATAGGTGGCGGCCGAGATGCCCGAAGCCAGCGCGCGGGCGCGGAAGTTCTGGACGAAGCGCTGAAGCCCCGCCTGATCGCCAGCGGCTGCGGGCGGGATCGCGGCGGGCGTCACCGCGGCGGGCGCGGCGGCCACCGGGCTGCGCGAGACGGGGGCCGCGCAAGAGGCCAGAACGCCCACAATCGCGGTGGACAGGAAGATACGGGAAAGGATCATCTGGTTCGCCTGTTCGTGACTGCCGAGTTTCTTGATTGCGGCCAGCCTAGCCGAAAGGCCGTCCCTTGCCTAGCCAAGCCCGGGAAAGGGCGCGCCCCCGGCACCCTCACGAAGGCGTGAGGATCAGTGAGCCGTATCCTCGGGGCGGTCCCCGAACCAGGGCGTCATCTGCGCGATGATGACGGAATTCTCGTCCAGCGCGCGCTGCATCAGGGCGCGTTCTTCGTCGTCGATCTCGTGGCCCTCGGCCAGCCGTTCCTCAAGCGTGCCGTAGCCGGTCACGTCCAAAGGCGCCATCTCGGCCTGTTTAAGGATGGCGACGGTCTCGCGCACGGCCTCGGCCTCGTCCTTGCCTGGCGCGTAGCAGACCAGCCCGGCGCCCGTCGCGCCCTTGGGCAGGCCGTCGCCCTCGCGGCGGCCCAGTTCGATCACCAGCGTATAGACCTGCATCGCAATCTCCTTGGTTGGTGGCCCTGCCAACACCATGATGGCGCGTCGTGCAAGGGGCGGCTTGCCCAAGGCGCGCGGGACGGGTCAGATGCGCGCGAACCGGAACAGGGGGCAGGGGATGAGCAAGAGCCTTGCGCGCGTGCGCGCCGCATTGGAACAGGCAGGCGAGGCCGCGCGGATCATCGAGATGGCCGACAGCACCCGCACCGCCGTCGAGGCCGCGGCGGCGGCGGGCTGCCATGTGGATCAGATCGCCAAGTCGATCATCTTTCGCGGCGAGACCAGCGGCCATGTCGTCCTGTTCGTCACGGCGGGCGGGCGGCAGGTCGATCCGGCGCGCGCCTCGGCCCTGGCGGGCGAGGCATTAGGTCGCGCCGATGCCGCGCTGATCCGGGCCGAGACGGGCTTTGCCATCGGCGGCGTCGCGCCCCTTGGCCATCTGCGCCCGCCGCGTGCCTTCTTCGACCGGCATCTGCTGAGCTTCGGGCAGGTCTGGGCGGCGGCAGGCACGCCGCGCCACATCTTTGCCATCGCGCCCGACCGGCTGGCAGAGCTGGCCGGCGCGACGGTCGCGGATTTCACGGCCTAGGCCAGCAGGCGCCGCATCATCGGGCTGCCCGGATCGGCCAGCGCGTCCACCACATCGAAATGATGCCGCCCCGGATCGACCACGCATTCCGTCGCGGCCCCCATCCCGGCCCACAGATCGGCCAGCACCCGCGCCTGCCGCAGGAACTCGGGCCGTTCGGCCCCGCCGACCCAGACGGTGACGGGGATGCCCCCGCGCGGGGGCAGCAGGGCAGGGCTTTCGGCAAGGGTCTCGGGCAGGTCCAGCGCCAGCGTCGCGTTCATCGCGGTCCGCATCAGCGGGCGCAGATCCGACAGGGGCGAGATCGGCAGGCAGGCCGTCACCCGCGCCGCGACCGGGTCGGGCAGCACGCCGGGGCAGATCATGCGCGCGGCCAGATGCCCGCCCGCCGAATGGCCGCTGATGGCAATGGGGCCGGGGATCAGCGCCGCCGCCTCGGCGATGCTGGCGGCGACCTCGGCGGTCATCGCGGCGATGCGCGCCTTGGGCGCCAGCGGATAGGCGGGCATCAGACAGGCCCAGCCCCGCGCCAGCGCCCCCGCCGCCAGATGCGACCAGTCGCCGGGCGCAAAGCGCATCCAGTAGCCGCCATGGATAAAGACCATAAGCCCGCGCGCATCCCCTGCGGGCCGAAACAGGTGCCCGCCGCGCAGGGCCTGCGGCGGATGTGCGTCACGAAACGCGGCGGCTGCCGCCTGCCAGCGGGCCGGGTAGCCCTCACCCCCCGCGATATGGGCGGCGTTGGCATAGGCGTCGTCCCAGTCGGTGACGTGATAGAGCATCTTCTCTCCCTCTTTCGGGCAGCGAACCCCCCTGCTAGCGTGCCGTCAAGAGGAGACAGAGATGACCGATTTCACCCGTACCCGCCAAGCCTTTCACCTGCCGCAGGGCGTCACCTATCTGGACGGCAATTCCCTTGGCCCCATGCCCAAGGCCGCGACGGATCGCGTCGCGCGGATGATGGCCGACGAATGGTCGGAAATGCTGATCACCGGCTGGAACCGGGCGGGCTGGATGGACCAGCCGGGCCGGGTGGGCGACCGGATCGCGCGGCTGATCGGCGCCGGGCCGGGGCAGGTCGTGATGGGCGACACGCTGTCGGTCAAGGTGTTTCAGGCCGTCAGCGCCGCGCGCGCGCTGCGCCCCGACCGGCGGGTGATCCTGTCAGATAGCGGGAACTTCCCCTCGGATCTCTATGTGGCCGAGGGGCTGGCCCGCGCCGTCGGCGCCGAATTGCGCGTCGTCGCCCCCGAGGATGTCGAGGCCGCCATCACCCCCGATCTGGCCGTCCTGATGCTGACCGAGGTGGATTACCGCACCGGCCGCCGCCACGACATGGCCGCCCTGACCGCGCTGGCGCACAAGGCGGGCGCGCTGACGGTCTGGGATCTGGCCCATTCGGCGGGCGCGGTCGATGTGGACCTGCTGGGCGCGGATGCCGATTTCGCGGTGGGCTGCACCTACAAGTATCTGAACGGCGGGCCGGGCGCGCCCGCCTTCATCTGGACCCATCCGCGGCTTGAGGATCAGGCGCAGCCCATCCTGCAGGGATGGCTTGGCCATGCCGCCCCCTTTGCCTTTGATCTGGATTACCGCCCCGCGCCGGGCATCCAGCGGATGCGGGTCGGCACGCCGCCGGTCATCGCGCTGGCCGCGCTGGAGGCCGCGATGGATGTCTGGGATCAGGTGGACATGGCCGATCTGCGCGCCGCATCCATCGCGCTGAGCGAACGCTTCATCACGGGGGTCGAGGCGGAGTGTCCCGGCCTCAGCCTCAATTCGCCGCGCGATCCGGCCCGGCGCGGGTCGCAGGTGGGCTTCCGTCACCCCCAGGGATACGCCGTGATGCAGGCCCTGATCGCCCAGGGCGTGATCGGCGATTTCCGCGCGCCCGACGTGCTGCGCTTTGGCTTCGCGCCGCTTTACAACAGCGCCGAGGATGTCGACCACGCCGTCGCCGTGCTGGCCCGCATCCTGCGCGAGGGGTCGTGGGACCGGCCCGAATTCCACCGCAAGTCGGCCGTGACCTGACACCATCGTGACCCGTCCGGGGTCGTATCGGGATTTACGCATGTATGCCCGCCCGATACGCCAAGGGGACAGACCGCGAAAGGACAAGCCATGCCGACCCGCCGCAGCCTTCTGACCACCGCCAGCGCCGGGCTGGCGCTGTCGGCCCTGCCTGCGCGCGCCGAACGCGCCAATCCCATGCCCGAGGAAATCCGCCGCGTGCTGGAACGCGACGACACCTCGCCGGTTCTGGGCAATCCCGACGGCAACATCACGCTCAGCGAGTTCTTCGACTACAATTGCCCGCATTGCCGCACGATGATGCCCCGCATTCAGGCACTGATCGGCGAGGATCCGAACCTGCGCGTCGTGTTCCGCGAATGGCCGATCTTCGGGCCGGGGTCGGATTTCGCGGCGCGGGCCTCGCTGGCCTCGCTGTCGATGGGGCGCTACTGGCAGATGCATTCGCGCCTGCTGTCCACCCGCCAGCGGATCGAACGCCCTGTCGTGATGCGCGTCGCGCGCGAGATCGGGCTGGACGAGACCGCCCTCTTGGCCGAGATGGACAGCGACCGGGTCGAGCGGCACATCTCGATGACCTATCTTCTGGGCGACCATATGGGGCTGGCCGGAACGCCGACCTTCGTCTGCGGCGACGAGGCCGCCTTTGGCGCCCTGAGCATGGACGATCTGCGCGGGCTGGTCGCGCGGGGCCGCCAGACGCTTGGCGTCTAGCGGCACCCCAGTTTAAAGCGGCTCGGTCGCGGCAACCAGCCAGTCGCGTTCGGCCCCGTCCAGATCGCCCGCCAGCTCGATCCGCACGCGCATGTGGTAATCGTCCAGCCATGCCCGTTCCTCGGGCGCCAGCGCGGCCCGGTCGATCAGGCGGCGGTCGATCGGGCAGAGGGTCAGCGTCTCGAAACCCAGCATGGCGCGACCGGGTTCGGCATCGGCCTCGGTCACGACGACCAGATTCTCGATCCGGATGCCAAAGCTGCCCTCGCGGTAATAGCCCGGCTCGTTCGACAGGATCATGCCGGGTTGCAGAGGCATGTCGCTGGCGCGGCTGATCCGGGCGGGGCCTTCATGGACGCACAGCGCCGCGCCGACGCCGTGACCGGTGCCGTGGTCGAAATCCATCCCCTGCGACCACAGGAATTGCCGCGCCAGCGCGTCCAGATGCGCGCCGCCCACGCCACGCGGAAACCGCGCCCGGCTGAGCGCGATCATCCCGCGCAGGACAGCGGTGAAGGGCGCCACCGCGTCGGCCCGCGCCTGCCCAAGCGCCAGCGTGCGGGTGATGTCGGTCGTCCCGTCGGCATATTGCCCGCCCGAATCCACCAGCAGCAGATCGCCCGGCACCAGACGGCGATTGGTCGCCTCGGTCACGCGGTAATGGACGATGGCGCCGTTCGGCCCCGCGCCCATGATCGTGTCGAAGCTGATATCCAGAATCCCGGCCTCGCGGCGCAGATCTTCGAGGCGGCGCACCACGTCGATCTCGGTCAGCGCGGCGTGGTCCTGCGCGTCCAGCCAGGCCAGAAAGCGCACCATCGCCAGCCCGTCGCGGCGATGGGCGGCGCGCATCCCGGCCAGTTCGGCGGCGTTCTTCACGGCCTTGGGCAGGATCGCCGGATCGGGGCCGCGCGCGATGGCCGTGCCCGCGGCTTCCAGAATGCGGAACGCGGCTTCGGGCGCGCTGCCGGGGTCCAGACGGACCGGGCCTTCCAGATCGGTCAGCGCGGCGGCCAGCCCCTCGGGCGGCAGGATCGAGACCTCGTTGCCCAGATGCGCGCGCAGGCTGTCGTCTAACTTGCCGGCGTCCGCGAACAGCGCGACATGGCCATCATCGGACAGGACCGCGAAGCCTTGCACCACCGGATTGCGCGGCAGGTCGCTGCCCCGGATGTTAAGCAGCCACGAGATGGAATCGGGCAGGTTCATCAGCGCCGAGGCATGGCCCGCAGCCTTCAACTCGGCCGCCAGCCGCGCGCGCTTCTGCGCGGCGCTTTCGCCCGCCAAGTCGTCGGAATGGATGCGCGCCGCCCCGACCGGAGGCGCCGGACGATCCGGCCAGATCGCATCCACCGGGTTGTCGTCCAGCGCGATTAGCGCGATCCCGGTGCCGTGCAGGGCCTTTTCCAGCCCCTGAATATCGCGGCGGGTGTGCAGCCAGGGGTCGAAACCCACCCGGCCCCCCTGCGGCAGCGCCTCGCGCAGCCAGTCCGAGGGGCAGGTCTCGGGCCAGTTCACCGGCGCGAAATGGCGCAGGTCGATCTGGTCGCGCACCTGCACGCGGTAGCGCCCGTCGATGAACACACCGGCGCCTTCGGTCGTCACGACGGCAAAGCCCGCGCTGCCGGTGAAGCCCGTCAGCCAGGCCAGCCGCGCATCGGCGTCGGCAACATATTCACCCTGATGCGCGTCGGCACGCGGCACGATCACCGCGTCGAGCCCGCGCGCCGCCATCTCGGTCCTCAGGGCCTCCAGACGTGCGGCGTGATCGCCCCCGCCCGCCGGATCGTCGAAGCGCTGGAAGCTCACAGCGTGATCGCCTTCATCACTTCGGGCTCGATCACGGTGACGCCGGGCAGGCCGTCGATCAGCGCCTGCGCGGATTGCTCCAGCAGGGGGAAGGTCTTGTAATGGCAGGGGATCACCGTCTTGAAGTTGAAGTAGCGCCGCGCCGCATAGGCCGCCCGCGCCATGTCCATGGTGAAATGCCCGCCCGCCGACAGGATGCCGATATCGGGCTTGTGCAGGTCCCCCATCCATTCCATGTCGGCCATGATGTCGGTATCGCCCGAGACATAGATCACATGGCCTTCGCCCGCGATCATGTAGCCCGATTCATGGCCCGCATAGATCGGCCCGTCCGGCCCGCCAAGCGAACTGGAATGGCTGGCATTGACCATCGTGACCTGGGCGCCGCCCAGATCGACCGTGCCGCCCTTGTTGAAGCCGATGCCGCTGATCCCCTCGGCCGATTCCCAATGGCTGATCAGATCGTAGATGCCGACGACAGGCACGCCCAGTTCGCGCGCGAGCGCCAGCGTGTCGCCGGTATGGTCGCCATGACCATGGGTGATCAGGATATGGGTCGCGCCCGCGACGGCCTCGTCCCGCGCCTCGGCGGGAAAAAGCGGGTTTCCGGTGAACCACGGGTCGATCAGGATCACCGCATTCTCGATTTCCAGACGAAAGCCGGAATGGCCAAGCCAGGTCAGTTTCATCAGATCCTCCTTCGCGCTTTGCGGCAGGTTAGCCGCGCTTGCAGGCCCTGACCAGAACCCGCAGCCGCGTCAAAGGTTGCCCACCGGCGCGGCATCGTCCAGCCGCAGCCGCAGTCTTTCGCGCCCGCCCCAGGTGGACAATTCCAGCTTGCCCGCCAGATGAAAGCGCCGGCCCTTGGCGCCGATCAGGCCCGGACCAAGCGGGCCGTCCATCGCGCCCCAGGCCACGGCCTCCAGCGGCGGGCTGCCGGGGCTGCGGAATTGGAGGCGCAGATGCCGGTCGCCCATCGTGGCGGCGCTGTCGATCAGCTGATCGGCCAGCGCGAAACGCGGCGCCGGGGCGGCCTGCCCGAAGGGGCCTGCATCCTCGAGCATCCGGAACATCTCGATCGTGGCGCCCGATGGCTCCAGCAGGCCCGAGATCCGCAGATCGCCCGCCCCCGTGCGCCCGGCCAGATCGCGGGCGATCAGGTCGGCCAAGCGCTCCATCGCGGGGGCGATCATCGGCTCGGCCACGGTCAGCCCTGCGGCCATCATGTGCCCGCCGCCCTTCAGCAACAGCCCCTCGCGCGCCAGCCGCTGGATCGCGCGGCCCAGATCGACGCCGGGAACCGAACGCGCACTGCCCTTGCCGATCCCGCCCTCGACCCCGATCACGACCGAGGGCAGGTCGGTTGCCTCTTTCACCCGCGCGGCGACGATGCCCACCACGCCGGGATGCCAGCCGGGACCGGCGGCCCAGGACAGGCGCGCCTCGGCCCGCGCCTCGACCTGCGCGATGGCCTCTTGCCGGACGGCGGCCTCGATCGCGCGGCGGTCGCGGTTCAGCTCGTCCAGTTGCCGGGCCAGTTCGCCCGCATCGCGCGGATCGCGGCAGGACAGGCACAAAGCGCCCAGATCGGCGCGCCCGACGCGACCCCCGGCATTGATGCGCGGCCCCAGCAGAAAGCCCAGATGAAACGCGCTCGGCGCGCCGTCCAGCCGCGCGATATCCGACAGCGCGACCAGCCCCGCCCGCTGGCGCCGCGCCATCACGGCCAGACCCTGCCGCACGAAGGCGCGGTTCACGCCGACCAGCGGCGCCACATCCGCCACCGTCGCCAGAGCGACCAGATCCAGCATCGCCATCAGATCGGGCTCGCGCAGGCCCCGCGCGCGCAGGACGCGTCCCGCCTGCACCAGCGTCAGGAACACCACCCCCGCGGCGCAGAGATGGCCAAGCGCGCCATCCTCGTCCATGCGGTTCGGGTTCACCACGGCCAGGGCGGGGGGCAGGGTCTCGCCACCCAGATGGTGGTCCAGCACGACAACATCACAGCCCGTCGCGGCCGCCAGCGCGTCATGGGATAGCGTCCCGCAATCGACGCAGACGATCAGGTCATTCGCCTCTGCCAGCTTGGCCATGGCGGGGGCGTTGGGGCCATAGCCCTCGTCGATCCGGTCCGGCACATAGAGGCTGGCCTGCCGCCCCAGCTGGTGCAGCCAGTCCAGCAGCAATGCGGCCGATGACCCGCCATCCACATCGTAATCCGCGAAGATCGCGATCCGCTGACCCGACACGGCCGCCTCGACCAGCCGCTCGGCCGCCGCCGCCATGTCGCGCAGGGTCAGCGGGTCGGGCAGCAGATCGCGCAGCTTCGGCGCCAGGAAACCCGGCGCCTCCTCGGGCGCGACGGCCCGCTCGGCCAGAACCCGCGCCACCGGCAAGGGCAGGCCCGCCTGCTGCGCCAGACCCTCGGCCCGGCGCTCCAGCGCCGCCTCGGGGCCGATCCAACGCCGCCCGGTCAACGAACTCTCGATGCCCAGAAACGCCGTCATGCTTCTTCTTCACTCAAATATCCCGGGGGGAGTCCCCGGAACGGGGACGGGGGGCAGAGCCCCCCATACCTCACTTCACCGGGTTGCGATAGGTCATCCGCCGCACCGATCCGGTCTTGGACCGCATCAGGATCGTCTCGGTCGTCAGATAGCCCGGCTCGCGCTTGACGCCCGCCACGATCGAGCCGTTGGTGACGCCCGTCGCCGCAAAGATCACATCCGCCGTCACCAGCTCGTCGCGGCTGTAGATCCGGTCCAGCTCGGTTATGCCGGCCTTGCGGGCGCGGCCCTTCTCGTCCTCGTTGCGGAACAGGAGGCGGCCCCACATCTGCCCGCCCATGCATTTCAGTGCGGCAGCGGCCAGAACGCCCTCGGGGGCGCCGCCCGAACCCATATACATGTCGATGCCGGTCAGCTCGGCCTCGGCGCAGTGGATCACGCCCGCCACGTCGCCATCGGTGATCAGGCGGATCGCGGCGCCGGTTTCGCGGACCTCGGCGATCATGTCCTCGTGGCGCGGACGTTCGAGGATGCAGACGGTGATGTCGCTGTCCTCGCAGCCGCGCGCGCGGGCCAGGGCGCGCACGCGTTCGGCCGGGCTCATGTCCAGGCTGACCACATCGACCGGATAGCCCGGACCCACGGCCAGCTTGTCCATATACACGTCGGGCGCGTGCAGCAGCGTGCCGCGCGGGGCCATGGCGATCACGGTCAGCGCGTTCGGCATGTCCTTGGCGGTCAGGGTCGTGCCTTCCAGCGGGTCGAGGGCGATGTCCACCTCGGGGCCTTCGCCGGTGCCGACCTCTTCGCCGATATACAACATCGGCGCCTCGTCACGCTCGCCCTCGCCGATCACGACGACGCCCTTGATGTCCAGCTTGTTCAGCTGGTCGCGCATCGCGTTCACGGCGGCCTGGTCGGCGGCCTTCTCGTCGCCGCGACCGATCAGCCGGGCCGAGGCATGGGCGGCGGCTTCGCTGACACGGGCCAGGCCCAGAGACAGCATGCGATCGTTGAAATCCTTCGGCGCGGTCATGTCCCTCGTCCCTCTCTCCTTGGGTTCACGGCGGGTTTTAGGAGGGGTGGAGGCCAGCGGCAAGCCTGCGCGCGCTAACGGCTCAGCTTTCCGCCAGTTCCAGCGCAAGCGCATGGATGCGCGGCACGATGTCGCCCAAGGTAGCATGGACAAGGCGGTGCCGCTGGATCCGGCTGAGGCCCGCAAGGCGCGGGCTGGCCATGCGGATGCGGAAATGCGTCTGCCCTCCCTCGCGGAAACCGGCATGGCCGCGATGGCTTTCGCTTTCGTCCGTGACCTCCAGCAGGGTCGGTTCCAGCGCCGAAAGCCGCGCGATCATTTCCGTGGCGATTGTCATCCATCAAGCCCTTTCATGTCCCGCCAAATAGCCTAAACTGCCGCCTCCGAGTCGCAAAGGTGCCCTGACATGAGCAAGAACGACCCGTTCGGTTTCGATATTTCGGCCGCCAAGGACAAGAAGCGCAAGGCCAAGGGTCGGCGCGGGATGTCGGGTGCCTTCGAAACCTCGACCCGGATCTGCGAGCGCGAGGGTTGCGACGAGCCGGGCCAGTATCGGGCGCCCAAGAATCCGCGAAACCTCGACGATTACTTCTGGTTCTGCAAAGAACATGTCCGCGAATACAACGCGAACTGGAATTACTTTCAGGGCCAGTCCGAAGAGGAATTCCAGCAATTCATCGACAATGCGACCGTGTGGGAACGTCCGACCAAGCCCTTTGGCCGCGCGGCGCAGGAACAGAAATGGGCGCGTCACGGCGTCAGCGATCCGTTGGAGATTCTGGGCGCGAACGGCACCGCCCCCGAAGCCCGCGCACAGGTCGCCGCCCGCAAGCTGCCCCCGACCGAGCGCCGCGCGCTGGACATCCTGGAAGCCAAGGATACCTGGACCCGCGCCGAAATCCGCAAGCAGTACAAGTCGCTGGTCAAGGACCTGCATCCCGACATGAATGGCGGCGACCGGTCTGACGAGGATCGTCTGTCCGAGGTCGTCTGGGCCTGGGATCAGATCAAGGACAGCCGCTACATCCGCGACTGAGGTGCATTGCCCCGGTCGAGGCTGGGGGCTGCCGCCCCCGTCGGTTTCACCGACTCCCCCGCGGATATTTTCGTGAAGAAGAAGGGCGGCGCCTGAGCGAGGCGCCGAGGGCCAGTGCGATCAATGCCAGCATGGGCGCGTCGCCCCAAGCCAGCCAGCGGGTCGGCGGCAGCGCGCCGGGCAGGGGGGCGTCGATCCTGCCGTCCGTGTTCAGGGGCAGGCTGGCGCGGATATGGCCGCGTGCGTCGATCACCGCGCTGACACCGGTATTGGCGGCGCGGATCATCGGCAGGCCGGTCTCGATGCTGCGCAGCCGTGCCTGCGAGAGGTGCTGGTAGGGGCCCGAGATCGTGCCGAACCAGGCGTCGTTGGTTGCCTGCAGCAGCCAGCCGGGGCGGGTGTCCAGCGCGCGCAGGTGCCGGGGAAAGATCGCCTCGTAACAGATCAGCGGCTGGAAGTCGGGGGCGCCGGGCGCGGTCATGAGCATCGGACCGGGGCCGGCCGAATAGCCGAAGCCCTGCTGCGCGGCGAAGGCGCTGATGCCAAGGCGCGCCATCTGATCGCCCCAGGGGATGTATTCGCCGAAGGGGACGAGGTGGAACTTGTCGTAGATTTCGCTCACCGCGCCGCCCGGCCGGATTGTGGCGAGGCTGTTGTAGAAGCGCGTCCCCTCGCGGCGCTGGATGCCCATGATGAGGGGGGCTGCGGCGGCTTCGGACATGACGGGCAGGACCTCGCCCGCCTGATCCAGCAGGAAGTTCACGGCCGTTTCGGGCCAGATGACCAGATCGCGGGGGCCGGGTTCGGCTGACAGGTCCAGCAGACGGCGGAAGAAGATGCCCGACCAGTCGGGGTCCCATTTCAGGGCCTGCGTGGCGTTGGGCTGGACGATGCGCAGGATCGTCGGCTCGTCGGGCGGCAGGGGCTGCGCTAGGCGGGCGTGGCCTGCGGCCCAGCTGCCCGCGATCAGCGCCGCGGCCAGCGCCGTGCCGGGCGCGAAGCCCGCCAGCCTTGGCCGCGTCGGGCGCCAGAGGATCGTGGGCAGGCAGGCGACCGCAAGCGTCAGGACCGACAGGCCGAGCGCGCCGAAGGTGGCTGCCATCTGCGCGGTGGGCGTGCCGATCCAGACATGGCCGGTCAACGCCCAGGGAAAGCCGGTCAGGATCCAGCCGCGCAGCCAGTCCGACAGCGCCAGCGCCGCCGCCATGGCCAGCGCGCGGCGTCGCCAATCGGCGGTCAGCCTTGCCGCCGCCCAGACCGGGATCGCCCAGAACAGCCCGCCGCCAAGCGCCATCAGGATCAGCGCGAAGGGGGCCATCCAGCCGTGGATCTGGGGCTGGACCAGAAACGGCTCGACGATCCAGAAAAGGCCGAGCGCGAACCAGCCCATGCCGGCCGCCAGGGCGTGCCAGAAGGCGGTGGCGGGACGGGCGCGGGCCAGCCGCCACAGGATCAGCGCCAGCGCGCCGATCGTCGCACCCCAGATGCCGAAGGGCGCAAGCCCAAGCGCGGCGATGGCCCCCAGGGCCAGGTCGGGCAGAAGCTGCCTGAAAGGAGGTCGGCCCCGGCGGTGAAGCCGGGGCGGATGCAGGGCCGACGCCCGTGCGGCCCGGCTTGTGGGGCGGGCCATCACGCCTCGGCGTTGCCCGCCTCTGCGGGGGCGCTGTCGGTCGCGGCCTCGGCCTTGGCGGCCGGTTTGCGGCGGCTGCGCGGCTTCGGCGCGGGTTTCTCGGCCGTATCCTGCGGTTCGGCAGGGACCTCGGACGCGGTAGCCGCCTTTTTGCGCGAACGGGGGGCTGGCTTCTTGGCCTCGGTCCCTTCTGCGGCTTCGGGTTCGGGCTTGGCCTTGCGGCTGCGCGAGGCTTTGGGCTTGGCCTCTGTCGCTTCGCCGGCGTCCGGGGACTCGGCCTTCTTGCGGCGGCTCCGGGGCTTGGCCGGGGTTGCTTCGGGCTGGGTCTCCGGCGGCGTGGCGACCGCTTCGGGAGCCTCTGCCACGGGCGCTTCGGTCACGGGAGTCTCGGTCACGGGAGCCTCGGTCACGGGAGCCTCTGCCACAGGGGCTTCGGCCTCGGCCACGGGCTGCGCCTCGGCCGGGGCCTCCGCCTGCTTGTCCTGCGCGTTGCGGCCGCGCGAGCGACTGCGCGAACGGCGCGACGAGGTTTTCTCGGCAGGCTTATCTGCGGGCTGTTCGGGGCGGGCGGCCTCGACGGTCTCGGTCACTTCGACCTTGCTGTCGGTGCTGTCCTCGGTGCTGTCGCTCATGGTCGCGCTGGTGCGAAGCTCGACCAGCATGAAGTTCGGCACATGGTCGCCCATGCCGACGATCCGCGGGCCGCGATCCTGTCCGCCCGAGCGGGGGCGGCGGTCATCGCGCCTGTCGTCACGGCGTTCATCACGGCGGCCTTCGCGCCTGTCATCACGGCGTTCCTCGCGCGGCTGCTGCTGGGCGGCGCGTTCGGCGGGCGCCTCGGGGGCGGGCTCGGCGCGGGGGGCGGGCTTGGCCGCGGCCTCAGGCGCGGCCTCGTCACGGCCTCTGCCGCTGCGGCGACGGCGCGAGCGGCTGCCGCCGGCGCGGTCCTCGCGCTCGGCCTCGCGGGATTCGGGACGTTCGGCCGAGGCGCTGAAGCCCTCGGGAAGGGGGGCGCGGGGCAGGGTCTTCTTCACGAGGCTCTCGATCGCGGTCAGGTATTTCTCGTCCGAGGGGGTGGCAATGCTGATCGCGGTGCCAAGACGCCCGGCGCGGCCCGTGCGGCCGATGCGGTGGACGTAATCCTCGGCGTGGCTGGGAAGATCGTAGTTGAAGACATGGCTGACGGCGGGGATGTCGAGACCCCGCGCAGCTACGTCCGAGGCGATCAGCAGCCGCAGCTTGCCGTCGCGGAACGATTCCAGCGTGCGGGTGCGCTGGCTCTGGTCCAGATCGCCGTGGATGGGCGCCGCGTCATAGCCGTGCTTGGCCAGCGACTTGGACAGGATGTCCACATCCGTCTTGCGATTGCAGAAGATGATCGCGTTGGTCAGGCCCTCGCCCTCGGCGTCGATCAGGCCGCGCAGAAGATCGCGCTTCTGCTTGGCGGCCATGTCGCGGCGGGTGGGGGTCAGTTCGATCAGGCGCTGCGTGATGGTTTCGCTGGTCGTGGCTTGGCGCGCGACCTCGATCCGTTCGGGCGAATGCAGGAAGGTGTTGGTGATGCGCTCGATCTCGGGCGCCATCGTGGCGCTGAAGAACAGAGTCTGGCGGGTGAAGGGCGTCAGCTGGAAGATGCGCTCGATATCGGGGATGAAGCCCATGTCCAGCATCCGGTCGGCCTCGTCCACGACCATGATCTGCACGCCGGTCAGCAAGAGCTTGCCGCGTTCGAAATGGTCCAGCAGGCGGCCCGGCGTGGCGATCAGCACATCGACGCCGCGGTCGATCAGCTTGTCCTGTTCGCCGAAGCTGACGCCGCCGATCAGCAGCGCCTTGGTCAGGCGGGTGTGCTTGGCATAGACGTCGAAATTCTCGGCCACCTGGGCGGCCAGTTCGCGCGTCGGGCACAGGACCAGCGAACGCGGCATACGCGCCCGCGCCCGGCCACGGCCCAGCAGCGTGATCATCGGCAGCGTGAAGCTGGCGGTCTTGCCGGTCCCGGTCTGCGCGATCCCCAGAACGTCGCGGCCCTCCAATGCGGGCGGGATGGCGCCCTGCTGGATGGGGGTCGGCGTCTCATAGCCTGCCTCGGCGATGGCCTGCAGAACCTTGGGGTCGAGTTTCAGATCGGAGAATTTGGTCATTCGGGGCTTTCTCTGCTGTCGCGCGCCTTTGGCGCTGCGTTCCCTGCTGCGCGTCCGAACGACGCCTGGCAGCGGTAAAAGGGACGCAAGATCGGACGCCCCGCCTTTGCCCGCCGGATGCGGGTCAGGTGGCCTTAGACCAAGCGGGGCCTCGCGTCAAGAATCGTGCGGGTTTTGCGGCGCTGCGGATTGCCGCAAGGTTGACCTTTCGGCCTTGGCGTCGTTTAGGTGACGGTCGGAACCAGCCGGGGACACCGATGAACCTGTTCAACGACATCCGCGCCGTCGTCATCGAGGCGCTGACCAAAATGGCCGAGGCGGGCGAGCTGCCCCAGGGGCTGGACCTGTCCAATGTCGCGGTCGAGCCGCCGCGCGATCCGGCGCATGGCGACATGGCGACGAATGCCGCGATGGTGCTGGCCAAGCCCGCCGGGATGAAGCCGCGCGACATCGCCGACCGGCTGGCCGCGCGCCTGACCGATCCGCGCATCGCCGCGGCCGAGGTCGCGGGGCCGGGCTTTCTGAACCTGCGCCTGGCGCCCGCGATCTGGCACGACGTCGTGCGCGCCGCGCTGAAGGCTGGTGTCGATTTCGGCCGCTCGGACATGGGGGCGGGGTCCCGGGTCAACGTCGAATTCGTCAGCGCGAACCCGACCGGCCCGATGCATGTGGGCCATGTGCGCGGCGCGGTATTCGGCGACGCGCTGGCGCGGCTTCTGGCCTTTTCCGGCCATGACGTGACGCGCGAATACTACATCAACGACGGCGGCGCGCAGGTCGATGTTCTGGCGCGCTCGGCCTACGAGCGTTACCGCGAGGCGAACGGGCTTGAGCCCGAGATCCGCGAGGGGCTTTATCCCGGCGACTACCTGATCCCGGTCGGCGAGGCGCTCAAGGAGAAATACGGCGACAGCCTGCTGGACCGCCCCGAGGATGAGTGGCTGGCCGAGATCCGCGATTTCGCGACCGAACGCATGATGGGAATGATCCGCGAGGATCTGGCCCTGTTGGGCGTGCAGATGGATGTCTATTCCAGCGAAAAAGCGCTTTACGGCACGGGCCGGATCGAGGCCGCGATCGAGCGGCTGCAATCGCAGGGCCTGATCTATCGCGGCGTGCTGGAACCCCCCAAGGGCAAGCTGCCCGAGGATTGGGAGGCGCGCGAGCAGCTTTTGTTCAAATCCACCGCTCATGGCGACGACGTTGACCGGCCGATCCAGAAATCGGACGGGGCCTGGACGTATTTCGCGCCCGATATCGCCTATCACTGGGACAAGATCGACCGTGGCTTCGACCAGCTGATCGACGTGTTCGGCGCCGATC
Source organism: Paracoccus sp. NSM (assembly GCF_052379855.1). Lineage (NCBI taxonomy): Bacteria > Pseudomonadati > Pseudomonadota > Alphaproteobacteria > Rhodobacterales > Paracoccaceae > Paracoccus > Paracoccus sp. NSM. The sequence goes on from NZ_JBQTCG010000007.1 coordinate 35,824, forward strand.
ATGGCGGCTACGTCAAGCGGATGAACGCGGCGGTCAAGGCGCTGTCGAACGGCCGCGTGCCGCTGGACATCAAGCTGGTGCAGCTGGTCAAGCTGTTCAAGAACGGCGAGCCGTTCAAGATGTCCAAGCGCGCCGGAACCTTCGTCACCCTGCGCGACGTGGTGGAAGAGGCGGGCGCCGACGTCACGCGCTTCATCATGCTGACGCGCAAGAACGACGCGGCGCTGGATTTCGACTTTGCCAAGGTGCTGGAACAGTCCAAGGACAACCCGGTCTGGTATGTCCAATACGCCAATGCGCGGGTGAATTCGGTCCTGCGCCGGGCGCGCGAGGCGGGAATCGCGGTGGACGATTCGACGCTGGCCGCCGCCGATCTGAGCACTTTGGCCCATCCGGCCGAGTTGGCGCTGGCCGCGAAACTGGCCGAATGGCCGCGTCTGGTCGAACATGCCGCCCGCGCGCATGAACCGCATCGGGTCGCGTTCTTCCTCTATGACATCGCGTCCGACCTGCATTCGCTGTGGAATCGCGGCAATGACGAGACCGCCTTGCGCTTCGTGCAAGAGGGCGACGCAGCAACGACCCAAGGAAAAATCGCGCTGGTACGAGCCGTTGGCGTTGTTATTTCAAGCGGTCTGGGTATTCTTGGCGTCACTCCGATGGACGAGATGCGCTGACCAACAGCCACGGCCCGGGGTGCGAGCAGGCAGAGTGAAACCGGATCAACCGGCGGGCAGGCAGATATGGCAGTGATGGATTTCCGCGAAGGCGGCTATGTTTTCTCGCGTCACAAGGTGAAGCGGGAATTCGCATATGATCAGGCCGCTCCGGGCCAGCGTCCGGGGCAGGAACCGGGACAGGGCGGCCTGCCTCAGGGCGACGGCCTGCCCGCGCGGCTGGCCCGTGTCACGCATTACATGGGTGCGGTGGCCTCGGTCGGGCTGATGGTCGGGCTGATGGCCTGGGGCTGGCAGCTTGTGTCGCGCGACGTGTCGGGCGTGCCGATCATCCGCGCCATCGAGGGCGAGGCCCGCACCGCCCCCGAGGAACCGGGCGGCCGCCTGACGCCCCATACCGGGCTTGCGGTGAACAGCGTGGCCGGGGGCGAGGCGCCGGCGCCCACCCAGCAGGTGGCCATCGCGCCCGCGCCGGTCGATCTGGCGCCCGACGATCTGCCGATGGGCGCGCTTGGCGCGACCGCGCGCGAGCCCTCGCACCAGACCGAGACGCCGCTGACCTTCTCGGGTGAACCGATCGTGCCGCTGTCGGATGCCGAAGCGCGCGCCCTGGCCGAAGCCGAGGCCGCTGCCGCCGCCGAACGCGCCCTGGCCGATCAGGCCGTGGCTGACGCGCCGATCCTTGACGCGCCCGCCAGCGAAGGCCCCGTGACCGGCGTCGTCACCGACGAGACCGGCGCCCCCGCCCAGGCGACCGCCATCACCGCAGCCCTGGCCATGGCCCAAGCCGAGGCCAATCCCGGCATTCTCGTGGCCAGCCCCCGTCCGGCGCCGCGCCCCCGCGTGACGCGCGTGGCCGCATCGGCACCCGCCGCAGCCCCGGCCGCCGCACCCGCGCCGTCGGAGGCGCAGCCCGCCCCCGCCCCCGCTCCTGTGCAGGCCGCCAGCAGCGCCAGCGGGCCGGTCGTGCAGGTCGGTGCCTTCGACAGCAACGCCATCGCCCAGGGCGAATGGTCGCGTCTGGCGGGTCGCCACGGATCGCTGTTCTCGGGCAAGTCGCCCGTGATCCAGCAGCATCAGGCCAATGGCCGCACCTTCTGGCGGCTGCGCGTCGCGGGCTTCGGCGGCATCAGCGAGGCGCGGCAGTTCTGCTCGGCCCTGCAATCGGCCGGCACCGATTGTCTGGCCATCGGCCAGTAACGTGGCCCATAACGCGACGATTCTGGGCGGCATCGCCGGTCCCGTTCTGGGGCCCGACGAGGCCGCCTTTTTCCGCGAGGCAGACCCTTGGGGCTTCATCCTCTTTGGCCGCAATGTCGAAACGCCCGACCAGCTGCGCCGCCTGACGGGCGATCTGCGCGACGCGGTGGGCCGCGATTGCGTCATCACCGTCGATCAGGAGGGCGGGCGCGTCCAACGCCTGCGCGCCCCGCACTGGACCGAATGGCCCACGCCGCTGGCGCAAGCGGCGGCGGGGCCGCGCGCGATGTGGCTGCGCTATCACCTGATCGGGCAGGAATTGCGCGCGGTGGGCATCGATTCGAACTGCGCGCCCACGCTGGACGTGGCGCAGGATGCGACGCACCCCTTCCTGCGCGACCGCTGCCTTGGCTCTGATCCCGCGCGGATCGCGGAACTGGGCCGTGCGGCGGCAGAGGGGATGCTGGCGGCAGGGGTTCTGCCCGTGGTCAAGCACATGCCCGGCCATGGCCGGGCGCAGGCCGACAGCCATCACGCCCTGCCCGAGGTCGCGGCGGATCTGGATGCGCTCGACGCGCTGGATTTCGCGCCCTTCCGCGCGCTGGCCGACCTGCCGATGGGCATGACCGCCCATATCCGCTTTGCCGCGCTGGACCCCGCGCCGGCCACGCAATCGGCCCGCATGATCGCGCTGATCCGTGACCGGATCGGGTTCGACGGGCTGCTGATGACCGACGACATCACCATGAACGCCCTGCCGGGGACGCATGCCGAACGCGCCGCTTCCTCGATCGCGGCGGGCTGCGATCTGGTGCTGCATTGCAACGGCGACATCGCGCAGATGACGCCTGTTGTCGCCGCTGCGGGCGCGATGAGCATGGACGCGATCCGCCGCGCGAATGCCGCGCTGGCCCTGCGCCGCGCGCCCGAGGCCGCCGATCTGCCCGCCCTGCATGCCGAATGGCGCGCGCTGACCCAAGCCGTGGCTTGACAGCGCGGCGTCCGGGCCGGACCCTGTGGCGCCCGTGATCCCGAAGGACCAGATGCCCGCCAAGGTTCCCTATCTGCGCCCGGTCGATGACCCGCCCGCCCAGGCCGGGCTGGACCTGCCCGCGCCTGATGCCGCCAGCATCGCCCAACGCCGCGCCGAAGAGGCGCTGATCGTCGATGTCGATGGCTATGAAGGCCCGCTGGACCTGCTGCTGACGCTGGCGCGCACGCAAAAGGTGGACCTGATGAAGATCAGCGTCCTGAACCTGGCCGAACAATACCTGACCTTTGTCGAAGAGGCCCGCGCGCTGCGGATCGAACTGGCCGCCGATTATCTGGTCATGGCCGCCTGGCTGGCCTTTCTGAAATCGCGGCTGCTGCTGCCGCCCGATCCGCAGGCCGAAGGCCCCTCGGCCGAGGATATGGCCGCGCATCTGGCCTTTCAGCTGGAACGGCTGGATGCGATGCGGCAGGCGGCGGCGCAGCTGATGGCGCGCGACCGGCTGGGGATTTCCCGCTTCGGACGCGGCGCGCCCGATGCGGTGATCCGCACGCGGCGCACGGAATGGCAGGCCAGCCTGATCGATCTGATGCGCGCCTATGCCCGGCTGAAGACGCGCGACGAATTCCGCCCCTTCGCCTTTGACCGCACCGATGTGTTCACGATGGAACAGGCGCTGGACCGGCTGCGCGGCCTGATCGGCTTTGCGGGGGACTGGACCGATCTGTCGGTCTTTCTGCCCGATGGCTGGTCCGACGACCCCGCCCGCCGCCGCAGCGCGACGGCCGCGACCTTTGCCGCCTCGCTTGAGCTTGCGCGCCAGGGCCGGCTGGAGATACGGCAGGCCGAGACCTTCGCGCCCATTTCCTATCGCCAGAGACAAGATGACGACCGCGCCTGACCCCTCGACCGATTTCCCGCCGCCTCCGCTGGACCAGCAGGAACGCATGGTCGAGGCGATCCTGTTCGCCGCGACCGCGCCGCTGAGCCTGCGCGATCTGGCCGACCGGATGCCCGTGGGCTGCGACCCGGCCGAGGCCGTGGCCGCGTTGCGCCGCCGCTATCAGGGCCGCGGCGTGACGGTCGAACAGGTGGGGCAGGGCTATGCCTTTCGCACGGCGGCGGACCTGTCCTTCCTGATGCAGACGGAAACGGTCGAAAGCCGCCGCCTGTCGCGCGCCGCCATCGAGACGCTGGCCATCATCGCCTATCACCAGCCCGTCACCCGCACCGAGATCGAGGAGATCCGCGGCGTTGCCGTCAGCCGTGGCACGCTGGACCAGCTGATCGAGATGGAATGGGTCCGCATGGGCCGCCGCCGCATGACGCCGGGCCGCCCCGCCACCTTTGTCGTGACCGAGGCGTTTCTGGACCATTTCGGCCTCGAATCTCCGCGCGATCTGCCGGGTCTGGCCGAATTGCGAGCAGCGGGCCTGCTGGAATCGCGCCCCCCCGGCGAAGGGCTGGGCCTGCCTCTTGCGTCAGAGGACGCGGATGACGATATTGCCCCTGTGGCGCCCGGCGACCTGTTCGAGGATGACCACGACCCTGCCGCCTGGCCCGCCAAAGAGGATCAGCCATGAACATGAACCAGATCATCAACATGTTCACCCGCCTCGTGATGCGGCGCGCGATGAACTGGGGCATCAACAAGGGCATGGATCAGCTGTCGCGCGGCAAGGGGCAACCTACCGGCCAGCCCGGCGAGCAGCCCGAGGGCCAGCCGCGCCCGCGTAACGACAAGCAGACCCGCGACATGGCCAAGAAGATGCGGACGCTCGGCCGCATGACGCGGCGCTAGGGCCGTTCCCTTTCCTGCGCGCCCGCGCTAGGGCTGCGGGATGGAACAGCAGAAATTCGACATCTTTCTGGTCGCCACACCCGGCCTCGAAGCGCCCTTGGCCGCCGAGGCGGCCTCTTTGGGCTGGGCCCCCGTGATCCAGCCCGGCGGCGTGACGATCAGCGGCGGATGGCCCGATGTCTGGCGCGCGAACCTGTGGCTGCGGGGCGCGACGCGCGTTCTGGCACGGGTGGGCGGCTTTCGCGCCATGCATCTGGCGCAGCTGGACAAGCGGGCGCACAAGTTTCCCTGGGCCTCGATCCTGCGGGCCGATCTGCCGGTGAAGGTGGAAACCACCTGCCGCGCCTCGCGCATCTATCACGCGGGGGCGGCGACGCAGCGCATCGCGCGGGCGATCACGGACACGCTTGGCGTGACCATTGCCGATGATGCGCCGGTGACGCTGAAGGCCCGGATCGAGGATGATCTGGTCACGTTCAGCGTCGATACGACCGGCGAATCGCTGCACAAGCGCGGCCACAAGCAGGCCGTCGCCAAGGCCCCGCTGCGCGAGACGATGGCCGCCATGTTCCTCAGCGAGATGGGTTACGACGGCAGCCAGCCGGTGCTTGACCCGATGTGCGGCTCCGGCACCTTCCCGATAGAGGCCGCCGAGATCGCGCTTGGCCTTGCCCCCGGACGCAGCCGCGACTTTGCCTTTCAGCAGCTTGCCAGCTTCGATCCCGCCGCATGGGTCGCGCTGCGCCAGCCGCCCGCCTTGCGCGCCGTGCCGGTGCAGTTCTTCGGCAGCGACCGCGATCCGGGCGCCATCCGCATGAGCATCGCCAATGCCGAACGCGCCGGCGTCGATGCGGTGACGCGCTTTGCCGTTTCCGCCGTGACCGAGCTTGAGGCCCCCGATTGCGCGCCCGGCCTGATCATGCTGAACCCGCCTTACGGGACGCGGATCGGCAACAAGGGTCCACTCTTCGGCCTACATGCTCAGATGGGCGAGCGTTTTCGCAGCCATTTCCCGGGCTGGCGCGTCGGCATGGTCACGACCGAGGCCGGTCTGGCCCGCGCTACCGGCCTGCCCTGGCAGGAACCCGGACCCATCGTCGCGCATGGCGGGCTGAAGGTGCGGCTGTGGCGGACGGGGCCGCTTTAGCGGAACTGCTTGGCCAGTTTCAGGCCCTGCCCCTGATAATTCGAGGCGATGTCCTGCCCGTAAAGCCGCTCGGGCCGGGCGCGCATCCGTTCATAGACCAGACGCCCCACGACCTGCCCGTGTTCCAGCACAAAGGGCGCCTCGTGGCAGCGCACCTCCAGCACGCCGCGCGCGCCCGCGCCCTGCGTGCCGATGCCGAATCCCGGATCGAAAAAGCCCGCGTAATGGACGCGGAACTCGCCCACCATGGCCAGATAGGGGGCCATCTCGGCGGCGTAATCGGCGGGGATCGCCACCGATTCGCGGCTGACCAGAATGTAGAAGGCGCCGGGATCGAGGATCAGCCGCCCCTCGGTCGAACGCAGCTCGTCCCAGAAATCGCGCGCGTCATAGGCTCCGATCCGGTCCAGATCGATCACCCCACTATGAGGGCGCGCGCGGTAGCCAACCAGATCGCCCGATGCGGGGCGCAGATCGACCGAAAACCCCAGGCCCTGGTCGATCAGCGCGGGCGCGCCGCCGACCAGAGGCGTCGCCTCGTGCAGCGCGGTCAGCGCGGCGTCGTCCAGCACGGCCTGACCCGCGCGCAGCCGCAGCTGGTTCAGGCGCATCCCCGGACGCACCAGCACGGAAAAGCTGCGCGGGCAGATCTCGGCATAGAGGGGGCCGTCATAGCCCTCGGGCAGGCGGTCGAATTCGGTCCCGTCATCGGTGACAAGCCGCGTCAGCAGGTCCAGCCGCCCGGTCGATGACTTGGCATTGGCCACCGCCGTCATGCCGCGCGGCAGGCGCACCCGCTCCATCAGCGGGATCAGATAGACGCAGCCGCGTTCAAGCACCGCGCCCTGCGACAGGTCCATCTGGTGCATCCGGAAATCGGCCAGCCTGTCGGCCACGCGCCGCCCCTTGCCCGCCAGAAAGCTGGCGCGCAGGCGATAGGCCGTGGTGCCAAGGCGCAGGTCAAGGCTGGCGGGCTGGATCTGTTCGGGGATCACCGGCAGGTCGGCGGAAATCTGGCCCGAGGCGATCAGGGCGCGGATGTCGAAATCGGGCAGCACGCCGTTCATGCCATGACCTTTGCAAGCAGGGGCCGGGAAAGCAGGGGCCGGAAAAGGGAAACGCCCATCCCCGGCAGGGAATGGGCGTTTTCGGAATGGTCGGGCCGGCGAGATTCGAACTCGCGGCCTTCCGCCCCCCAGACGGACGCGCTAACCAGGCTGCGCCACGGCCCGACGCGCATCGTATAGAGCGGATTCAAGGGGCTGCACAAGGGCCGCAATGCGGAAATCGTCACCAAATCGCAAAAGCCTCAGCGGGGCCGGGCAGGGACCAGCCCCAACCGCCCGGCAAGGGCCAGCGCCGCGCCCAGCCGCGCCTCGGGCGGGCCGGGCCGGGCCAGCGCGCGATGCAGCGCGACAAGGCAGGTCAGCCATTCGCCCTGCGGCAGCGAAGGCGTCACGGGCGCCGGATCGGCCGCCGCCAGCCCGTCGAAAAGCGGCAGCGAGGGTTCGGCACGGCTATCGCTTTTGCGCGGCATGGGCATCGCCTCGGGCTGGGGGTCGGGCGTGACTTCAACGGGATCTTCGGTCGCGGCGCCCAGATGGGCCAGCCCGCGCTGGCGCACGGCCTCGCCCCGGTCGGCGGCGATCAGCTTGCGCGCGCCGCGAATCGTCAGCCCGTCATCGCGCAGAAGCACGCGCAGCCCGGCGGCCAGGCGCACGTCGTCGGGCCGGTAATAGCGCCGCCCGTCGGGGCGCTTCATCGGCTTCAACTGCGTGAATTGCGTTTCCCAATAGCGCAGCACATGGGGCGGAACACCGATCAGGCTGGCGACCTCTCCGATCGACCTGAATGCGTCATCGCCCTTTTGCATGGCCCCGCTGTCAGCCCTTGCGCTTGTTGCCGGCGGCAACGCGGTCCTTCATCAGATGCGAGGGCCGAAACGACAGCACGCGGCGCGGCGTGATCGGCACCTCTTCGCCGGTCTTGGGATTGCGGCCGATCCGCTCGTTCTTGTCGCGCACCGAAAAGGTGCCGAAGGACGAGATCTTGACCTGCTGCCCGTCCACAAGCGCGTCCGAGATATGGTTCAGCACACTTTCGACCAGCTGCGCGGATTCGTGCCGCGACAGTCCCACATCGCGAAACACCGCTTCGGCAAGATCCATGCGGGTGAGTGTCTTGTCGCCCATGCTCGTTCCCCAATCGTCGTGGCAAAGGATGGGCCTGTTTGCCCCGACTGTCAACGGATCGGGCGGGGATATCGTTCCCCGCCCGATACTTGCATGATGAAAAGGGCGATCAGCCGGCGCAGGCTTCGATCGCGGCCAGGTCGGGGCCGTCCGGCGTGCGGCCCAGGTTGAACGGCGCCGAGGCATCCCGCCAGGTCGCGTAATCCTGCAGATACGAGATCATGCTGACATAGACCTTGGCCGAATCGGGGTTCTCGCAGGCGACCTGCTGGATCGTCTCGTTCGCCATGTCCTGAATGCGGGCCAGGGTCTCGTCGTCCAGACGATTGATCTCGATCCCCGCCTCCTCGAACTGGCGATAGGCCTCGTTGGCGCGGCGCTCGGTGAAGGACAGCGACCACAGCAGCGTGGCATCGGCTGCGATCTTCAGGCGGTCCTGCGTGGCCTCGTCCAGCGCGTCCCAGGCATCCTTGTTGATCATCACCCCGAAGACCGAGGCCGACTGGTGCCAGCCCGGCGTGGACCAGTAGCTGGTCACCTGATGGAAGCCGCCCGAAAAGTCCACGTTCGGCGTCGAGAACTCGGCCCCGTCGATCACGCCGCGTTCCAGCGACTGATAGATCTCGCCCCCGGCCATGCTGACCTGGCTGCCGCCCAGTTTCTCGAGCAGACGGCCCTGTTCCAGACCCGACAGGCGCAGGCGCAGGCCCTGCAGGTCCTCGGTCGTGCGGATCGGCTGGCTGACGGTGCGGAAGCCCGATTCGTTGTTGGTCACGCCATAGGGCAGATAAACCATGCCGAACTGGCCGTAGATCTCGTTATAGAGATCCGCGCCGCCCCATTCCTTGATCCAGTTGACGTAATCGACCGCGTTGAACAGGCTGGCGGTCGTGGCCAGAGGCGAAAACGCGCTGTTGCGGCCCGCCCAATAGCCCGGCCAGTCGGCGCCGGCCTGGATTGTGCCGGACTCGACCGCGCCGAAGACCTCGCCCGCCGGGACAAGGCTGCCGCCTTCGTAGAAGTCGATGGTCAGCGTGTCGCTGTCCACCAGTTTGCCGACCATCTCGACCCAGTATTTGTCGATCTCGATCAGCTCCAGGCTCGAAGGCCAGGTCGAGGTCATGGTCCATGTCGTCGCCATCGCGGGCGTGGCCAGTGTCAGCGCCAGAGCGGCGGTGGACAGCAATTTGGTCATGTTTCAGAGCCTCCTCGTTGAAAAAATCGTCAGCCATAGAGCGCGGCGGGAAGCCACGTCACCAGGGTCGGGAACAGGATCATCGCCGCGCACATCAGAAGCACCATCACGATGAAGGGCAGAACGCCGATGATGATGTCGCCCGTCTTGACCTCGGGCGGGGCGATGGCGCGCATGTAGAACAGCGCATAGCCGAAGGGCGGCGACAGAAAGCTGGTCTGCAGCACGACCGCCATCAGCACCACGAACCACAGCGGGTCCACGCCCATCTCGTTCACCAGCGGCAGGAAGATCGGGAAGGACAGCAGCACGATCCCCGTCCAGTCGAGGAACATCCCCAGGATGAACACGACCAGCAGCATCACCGCGATCAGCGTATAGGGATCATCGGCCAGCCCGCGGATCAGGTCCTGGCTGGCCCGCAGGCCCCCGGTGATGTTGAAGACCCCGGTAAAGGCCGTCGCGCCCACGACGATGAACAGGATCATCGCGCTGGTGCGCCCCGTCTCCAGCAGCGCGGAATAGAAGGTCGCCCACCGGAAACGCCCGCGCGCGATCACGATCAGCAGCGCCAGCACGGCGCCGATGGCGCTGGCCTCGGTCGCGGTTGCGATGCCCGCCAGCAGCGAGCCAAGGATGCCCAGGATCAGAACCAGCGGCGGCACGGCCTCGATCAGCAGCAGCTTCCACATGGCGGCGCGCGACAGGGCCTCTTCCTCGCGGACGGGCGGCGCCCAGTCGGGGCGGATGCGCGCGATCACCGCGACATAGATCGCGTAAAGCACGCCCAGCAGCAGGCCCGGGACCATCGCGCCGGCGAAAAGCTGGCCCACCGACAGGCCCGGCGCATAGGACGCCATCAGGATCAGCATGATCGAGGGCGGGATCAGGATGCCGAGGCAGCCCGAGGCGCCGATCAGCCCCGTCGCCAGCCGTTTGTCATAGCCGTATTGCAGCATCGGGCGCAGCGCCATCACGCCCATCACCGTGATCGAGGCGCCGATGATGCCCGTCGTCGCCGCCAGCAGGATCGAGATGAACACGACCGCAAGGCCAAGTCCGCCCTTCACCCGCGCCATCAGGTGGCGCAGCGCCTCGAACATGCGGTCGGTCACGCCGCTGTCGGACAGGAACCGCGCCATCAGCACGAAAAGCGGAATGGCGATCAGCACGTAATTGTCCAGCACGTCGCCGAAGACGCGGCTGATGACGATGTTCAGCACCTGCGGGCGATCCGCGATGAAGGCGCCCAGAACCGCCGTGCCGCCCAGGACCAGCGCCAGCGGATGCCCCATGAACAGGCCCAGCAGAAGCAGGCCCGACATGATGAGGGCGATCATTTCACCGGACATCGGCGGGCTCCTGGATATGGGGGGCGCGGTTCAGCAGCAGCTTCAGCACCTCGCTGACGCCCTGGACCAGCAGCAGGCAGGCGGCGACGAACATCGCCATCTTCAGCGGATAGACGGGCAGCTGCATCGCGCCCACGGTCATCTCGCCCTGCCGCCAAGAAGTCATGGCGAAGTTGTAGCTGCGGGTGGTGAAGATCCACGCAAAGGGGAAGAAAAAGACGACATAGCCCGCGATCTCGACCCAACGGCGCAGGGTGGGGCGCATCCGCGCGGTCAGCAGATCGACCCGGACATGCGCCTGATGGCGCAGCGCATAGCCGCCCAGCATGATGAAATAGAAACCGTAAAGCTGCTTGGTGACGTCAAAGGCCCACCGTGTCGGCTGGCCCAGCACATAGCGCATGAAGACGTCGTAAATGATGATCCCGGCAAAAACGATCGCGACGACCGAAACGATGCGGCCGACAAGCTCGTTCACGCCGTCGATCAGACGGATGAGCGGCATGTTTCTGAAACCTCCCCAAGGTCGGCAGATGCGCGCTTGCAGCATCTGCACGAACCGGAGTGTTCAAAAGCGGTGAACGAGTGTCAACTGCCCGGAATGCCGTTGCGGAAGATTTTACCGTGACGTAACGGAAATTGAGCAGAGGGTCAGAATTCCCGGCCGGGTTGTGTGCCTACCAGCGCAGCACGACCGAGCCCCAGGACAGGCCCCCGCCGATCGCCTCGGTCACGATCACCTGGCCGGGGGCAAAGCGCCCTTCGGCATCGGCCACGGCCAGGGCCAGCGGGATCGACGCCGCCGAGGTGTTGCCGTGATCGGCCACGGTCAACACGACCTTGTCCATCGGCAGCTGCATCTTCTGCGCGGTGGCGGTGATGATGCGCATGTTCGCCTGATGCGGGACCAGCCAATCGACGTCGTCCGGGCTCAGCCCGGCCTTGTCCAGCGCATCATGCGCGGTGCGGGCCAGCTTTTCGACCGCGTGGCGAAAGACCAGATTGCCCTGCATCCGCAGATGACCCGCCGTCCCGGTCGAGGACACGCCGCCATCCACATGCAGCAAGTCGCGATAGCGGCCGTCGCTGTTCAGGTCGCTGGCCAGAATGCCGCGATCGTCGCTGGTGCCCGCGCCCTCTTGCGCCTCGACCACCACGGCGCCGGCGCCGTCGCCGAACAGCACGCAGGTGCCCCGGTCGGTCCAGTCCATGATGCGCGAGAAGGTCTCGGCCCCGATCACCAGGATGCGGCGGGCCAGCCCCGCGCGCAGCATCGCGTCCGCATTGGCCAGCGCAAAGACGAAGCCCGCGCAGACGGCCTGCACGTCATAGGCAAAGCCGCGCGTGATCCCCAGACCCTGCTGGACCATCGTGGCGACCGCCGGAAAGGTGAAATCAGGCGTCGAGGTGGCCAGCACGATCCCGTCGATGTCATCGGCGCCCAGCCCGGCGCGATCAAGCGCGATGCGGGCGGCGCGGATGGCCAGGTCGCTGGTCATCTGGCCTTCGGCGGCGAAATGGCGCCGCTCGATCCCGGTGCGGGTGCGGATCCATTCGTCGGACGTCTCAAGCTTGTCCTCGAACCAGGCATTCTCGACGATGCGCTCGGGCAGGTAATGCCCGGTGCCGGTGATCACGGAACGAATGGTCAATGCGCGGCTCCTGAATCGCCGGTTGCGGCGGGGTTGGCTTGCGCAATGCGCGCGGCCAGCCTGTCCTGAAAGCCGGATTTCGTCAGGGTGAAGGCCAGCTTGATGGCGGCCGAGACGCCGGTCGCATCCGCCGAGCCGTGCGATTTCACCACGGTGCCGTTCAGGCCCAGAAAGATCCCGCCATTCACACGGCGCGGATCGATCCGCTTCTGCAGGCGGCGCAGCGAGGTCATCGCCAGAAGGGCTGCGAATTTCGACATGACCGAGTTCGAGAACGCCTCCTTGAGGAAGTCTCCTACAAGCTTGGCGGTCCCCTCGCCGGTCTTCAAGGCGATGTTGCCGGTAAATCCGTCCGTCACGATGACATCGACGCGAGCCGAGGGCAGATCGCCCCCCTCGACGAAGCCAACATAGTCGAACTGCGATTCGGCGGCGATGGCGCGGATCATCTCGTCCGCCTGCTTAAGCTCGGTGCGGCCCTTGTGCTCTTCGGTCCCGACATTCATCAGGCCCACGCGGGGCAGCGAGAGGCCAAGACCGTTGCGCGCGTAAGACGCGCCCATCTGGGCATATTGCAGCAGGTCATGCGCGTCGGCGCGGATATCGGCGCCCACGTCCAGCATGATGTTGAAGCCCTGCGGATTGCGCGAGGGCCAGAGACAGGCAATCGCCGGGCGGTTCACGCCGGGCAGCTTGCGCAGGCGCAGCATCGACAGCGCCATCAGCGCGCCGGTATTCCCGCAGGACACGGCCGCGCTGGCCTCGCCCGAGCGGACCGATTCGATGGCGCCCCACATGGAACTGCCGCCGCCCTTGCGGACAACCTGGCTGGGCTTGTCATCCATCGTCACGACCGAAGCCGCGTGCCGGATGTCGCAGCGGCCCGCCAACGCCTTGCGGCGGCCGACAAGGCCGCGCAGGGTCGTCTCGTCACCATGGACGATAAAGCTGATCTCGGGGTTCTTGGCGGCACTGGCCGCCATTCCCGCCACGACTGCGGCCGGGCCGCGATCGCCACCCATCGCATCCACCGATATGACCACGTAGCCCCCGGTTTCAGGGGCGCGCGGCATGGGCTGGGGCGCGTGATCGACGCTCATCGCAGGGCCGGTCGCCAGGGATCAGGCCGCGTCGTCGTCCAGGTCGATCTCGTTGGCCTGGGCCACGACCTCGCGCCCGGCGTAATGGCCGCAGGACGGGCAGACGTGGTGCGGGCGCTTCAGTTCGCCGCAATTCGTGCATTCGTTCGGGTTGCCCGCGACCAGCGCATCATGCGCGCGGCGCATGTTGCGTTTCGAGCGGGTTACGCGATTCTGAGGGACAGCCATGTCACCACCTCGGTTGTCTGGGTGCGACGCAGGAACGCCTTGGCACCGTAGGATTTGAATTCGTAAATGAACCGCGCAGATACGCGATCAACGTCCCGCCCGCAAGCCCTCGCTGCGGCGAGGCCACAGGTTTATTCGGACATGATTGCGCGTCTGGTGCGAATTAGTCGCTGCAAGCCGCGCTGGCAAGCGTCACGGGGGCCTTCAGGCGAATCGCCGCCTATGGTGCGGCTAGCCGTCTCGCTTGAGCAGCTTGTCGAGACCCGCAAAGGGACGGCGCGTATCCTCGGCCGGTTCGGCAACGTCCTCGGGGGTGGCCAGCTCGGCCCCCTCGGCGCGCGGATAGGCGGGCAGGGCCAAGGCCAGCGCCTCGATCATGGCGGCGGTCAGGTCGATGAAGGCGCCAAGCGGCTCAAGCGTCTCGTCGCCCATCTCGACCTCGTCACCCTCGGGGGTGGCGATATGGGGCGAATAGCGCAGACGCACGGCTTCGCCGATCTCGCTGCGGACGGGTTTCAGCGTCACCACGCAGGCCTGCGTGACGCGTGCGGCCAATTGGCCGTCCAGCCGCCAGCCCTGCGCGCCCTCGGGCCGGACCTCGCCCCGGAATTCCAGCTTCGGCAGCGCCTCGACCCCCAGTTCGGCGGCGATGGCGGCACGGGTCTCGCCATCGGGGCGCAGCAGGAAGGGCGTCGCCGCGTTCGGGTTCAGATGCGCGACGCGCAGGCGCTGCGGATGGGCCTGAGGATCGGTGCGGTTCTGGTCTGGCGGCGTCTGGGGCAAGGGCTTCCCTGAAGGCTCGGGCGGCCCGGCGGGGCCACGGATTGTCATTCTTGAGCGTCGTGGCCGAGTTTGCTAGGCAGGGCAAGCCGCGTCAACCGCCCCCGGTCGGCGCCACAGGGAAAGGGCCTCGCCACATGCCGACCATCAAGCGCCTGCTTGGCTTCGTGATCGTTGCTGTCCTGGGTCTGGCCGCCTGCTCCCCCGTCTTTCGCAATCACGGCTATGTGCCCCCGGAAATCGAGCTGGCGCAGGTCCAGCCGGGCCAGACCCGCGTCGATGATCTGCCCGAACTGATCGGGCGGCCCTCGGCGCAGGGGCTTCTGACGGGGTCGGGCTGGTATTACGTCGGCTCGCGCTGGCGCGAATACGGCGCGCTGCCCCCGCGCGAGGTCGAACGCCAGGTCGTCGCCGTGTCCTTCGCGCCCAACGGCGTGGTCAGCAATGTGGAACGCTTCGGGCTGGAACGCGGCCGCGTCGTCACCCTGTCGCGCCGCGTGACCGAGGGCAGCGTGACCGAGATCTCGCTGATCGGTCAGCTTCTCGGCAATCTGGGCAATTTCCAGGCCGACGACTTCATCGAGTGACGCCGGCGCGGCTCAGGCCGCCCGCACCAGATCACCCGCCAGCCTGTGCAATTCGTTGCGGTACCCCGTCCGGGCCGAGGGCTGGTCGGGGTTCGAGGTCATCGCCACCACCACGGCAGGCGCGCGCCGCGTGGCTGGAAAGACATAGACCATCTGCCCGCCATAGCCCCAGCCGTAACGCACCTCGCGCCCGCCGATCCGGCCCAGGAACCAGCCATAGCCGTAACCCTGCCCGCTGAAGATCGAGGCCGTGCGCGCCTGCCAGCTTTCCTCGATCCAGGAGGCCGGGACCACCTGCCGCCCGCCCGCGCGCCCGCCTTGGGCATAGGTCGCGCCAAAGGCCAGCAAGGACCGCGTGCTCATCGCCATCTGGTTGCCGCCCAGATAGATGCCCTGCGGGTCGCGGTCCCATCCGGTGATGCGGAAGCCGGGGATCGGCCCCAGCCAGTCGCGCGCCACCTGCATCAGGGGCCGCCCCGTCACCCGCGTCAGGATCGCCGCCACCAGATGGGTCGAGGCCGTGGAATATTGCATCCGCCCGCCCGGTTCCTGCGTGAAGGGCGCGGCCAGCGCGGCGCGCACCCAGTTCGGGCTGCTGACCCACCGACCGTAATTCTGGCCCGACTGACGCTCCAGCCCGGCCTGCATGGACAGCAGATGGCCAAGCGTGATTCGCTCCATCCGCGGGTCGGGGTTGCGCGGCAGGTCGGCGCGCAGCAGGGGCGCGATGGGCTGGTCGGCGCCCTCCAGCAGGCCGCGCGCGATGGCGATGCCCGCCAGCGCCGAGATCACCGATTTCGAGGCCGACTTGATGTTCGTGGGCCGGTCGGGGTCGAAACCGTGATAGCCGCGCGCGGCGATTTCCTCGCCGTCGCGCCACAGGGCGATGGCGCGCAGGGGCTCCAGCGCGTCGCCTCGGCCAAGCAGGGGGGACAGGCCCGCGCGGGCCAGCAAAGGCGCCGCCAGCACCGGCAGGGTGGCGGCGGCGGTCAGGATCAGGGATCTGCGATTCATCTGCACAATATCGCGCGGATCGGCGCTGCGGCGTAATCACGCTTGCGTGGGGTAGCGCGCGGTCTTGCCCGCCGGGCGCGGGCCGACTAGGGCAGGGGCATCGCCACCGATGAGGCCCGCTGATGACCGCGCTGGACGAACTTGCCACCACCCCCTTTCACGACGCCGATGCGCCCTTGCGCGCGCGGATGCTGTCGCGGCTGGCCGATACGGAATTGTTCGTGGCCCTGACGCGCGAGCCGCATGACGACCGGGTCGAGCTGCAATTGTTCCCGCTGGACGGCGCCAATGTCGCGCTGGCCTGCGATGCCGAGGATCGACTGGCGGGCTTCTTCGGCGCGCCCGTCGCCTATGTCGCGATGCCGGGCCGGGCGCTGGCCGCCCTGTTGCGGACCGAGGGCGCGGGCCTGCTGGTCAATCCCGGCGCGCCGTCGGAAATGCTGCTGGATGCCGCGATGCTGGACTGGCTGACCGGCGCACTGGCCGCCGAACCCCAGCCCGACGAGGCGCGGCTGCGCCTGACCGGCCCGCATCCCGACACGGTCGCGGCCCTGGCCGAACCGCTTGGCGCGCGGCTTCTGGACATGCATGCGCTGATCTCGGGCGCCGCTTTGGCCGGTATCGCGGGGGGCGGCCATGTCCTGCTGATCGGGGGCGCGGACCCCGACCGCCAGCCCGCCATCGCCAAGGCCCTGGCCGAGGCGCTGGCCTTCCTGCCCCCGCAAGCGGGCGGCGTCGATATCAGCTTCACCGACGCGGCCCCGCCCGCGACCGCGCTGCGCTTTGATCTGACGCCGCCGCAGGCAGAGCCGCCCGCGCCCCGCCCCAAGGGCCCCCCCATCCTGCGCTGAGGCGCGGGCCCGGTTGCACGCCGCGCGCCAACCTGCAACAAGAGCGCCCATGCAATTGCGTCACAAGGCCCTGTCCGTCCATCTTCTGACCGCCTCGGGCGCGGTCCTGTCGATGCTTGCCATGCTGGCCGCCGCGAATGCCGAATGGTCGCTGATGTTCCTGTGGCTGGTCGTCGCCTTCGTCGTGGACGGGATCGACGGCCCCCTTGCGCGTCGATACGAGGTCAAACGCAACTGGCCCGCCTATGACGGGCAGTTGATGGACCTTATCATCGACTACCTGACCTATGTGTTCATCCCCGCCTTCGCGCTGTTCCAGTCGGATCTGCTATCGGGCTGGACGGGCTGGTTCGCGATCATCGTCATCGTCTTCGGCAGCGTCGTCTATTTCGCCGATACCCGCATGAAGACGCGCGACAATTCCTTTGCGGGCTTTCCAGGCTGCTGGAACATGGTCGTGCTGGTCCTCTTTGCCACCCAGCCGGTGTGGGAGGTGATCCTGCTGATCGTCTCGGTCCTGACGATCGCGATGTTCACCAACATCAAGTTCATCCACCCCGTCCGCACCGAACGCTGGCGGGTCGTGTCGCTGCCCGTGGCGGTGGCCTGGACGATCCTTGCAGGCTGGGCCGCATGGCTTGATTTCGACGCACCTGCGCTGGTCGTCACGGGGCTGATCGCCACCTCGATCTGGTTGCTGGTCGCCGGAGCCGCGCAGCAGCTGATCCCCCCGCGCCGGGCCTGACCGCCATTGGAGTGGCAGGCCGAGGGCACCGTCCTGATGCGCCGGCCCCATGGCGAGAATGCCGTGATCATCGACGTGCTGACCGCCGAACATGGCCGCCATGCGGGCCTCGTGCCGGGCGGAGCGTCCCAGAAACGCGCTGCGATGCTGCAACCGGGCGCGCGGCTGGCCCTGCGCTGGCGGGCGCGGCGCGATGACCAGCTGGGCACCCTGACGGCCGAGCCCCTGCGCCTGCGCGCGGGCCTGATGGCGGACCCGCTGGCGCTGGCCGGTCTGAATGCGATCTGCGCGCTTCTGGTCTTTGCCCTGCCCGAACGCGACCCCCATCCAAGGCTGGCTTTGGCGACCGAGCGGCTTCTGGACCTGATCGAATCCACCGCCGACTGGCCCACGGATTACCTGCAATGGGAGATGCTGCTGCTGGACGAGCTTGGGCTTGGCCTCGACCTGACGGCCTGCGCGGTGACCGGTGCGCGGGACGGGCTGGCCTATGTCAGCCCGCGTTCGGGGCGTGCGGTCAGCCGGGCGGGGGCGGGGGAATGGGCGGATCGGCTGCTGCCCCTGCCCGCGATCATGGGGGGCGCGGGCGACAATCGCGGCAAGGGTCTGGCCGAGGGTCTGGCGATCACCGGCCATTTCCTGCATGCGCGGCTGGCCGGCGAGATGGTGGGCCGCCCCCTGCCCGAGGCCCGCGCGCGCCTGATGCGCCGGCTGGCCCGGACGTGAGGCAGGGCGCGTCGGAACGCGCCCGCCCGCTTACTGGTTGCCGCGCGCCTGCGACAGGGCGTCGGTCGCCATGTCGGCGGGACGGCCGCTTTCAAAGATCAGCCAGGTCGGCCCCTTGATCCGCAGCACGCCGCCGAAATATTCCATCTCGTTGGCCTGTTGCAGAGCGTTCAGGTAACGCTCTTCGATCGCGGCATCCTTGCAGTTCGTGACGCCGGTCGTCTGGATCGCCTCGAAGGCGACGGCGGGCAGCGGCACGGTGTTGCGCGCGGCATAGCCGTTGCAGGGCGTGCGGCCCGACACGCCCTCGGGGCGCAGCGTCAGGGTGATGTTGCGCAGCGGCACGGTGCCATTGCCGATGCCCACCAGCACGTAATCATTGGCGGGCAGGCCGCCCATCGGATCGCCTGCAGGCTGGCTGTTGCAGGCGGCAAGCGTCATCGCGGCCAGAATCGGTGCGGCAAGGCGGAGGCTGGGCATCTTTTACTCTTTGACAGCTGGAGATACCCGACCGGATTAGACATTTTTTCCCCGCCGCGCCAGCCTCTTGCAGAAGGGATCGGCGCGGTGGGGCTGCGTGGACATCCCCACAGGCGCCCTCTCCGGGCCGGAACGCGCGATGGCTGCTGGATTTTTCCGGCCCCGCCTGTGGCATCGCTGCCGTGGGGCGTTGCCCAATTCCCACAGCCGCAGGGGCAAACCCTTGGCGCGCATCATCTTTTCGTCAGCCGCAGACCGCCTTGCGCGATTCGTGGCCTTTTCCTTTCCCGGCGCGGCCTGTAGCGTCCGCCGCATGTTCGGACTGGAGCTTTGGCAAATCCTGGCGGCCATCGGGGTCACTGCCTTCGCGGGCTTCGTCAAGGGCGCGCTGGGCTTTGCCATGCCGATGATCATGATCTCGGCCTTCGGTTCGATCATGCCCGCCATGGTCGCGCTGGCCGCGATGATCCTGCCCACGCTGATCACCAACGTGCAGCAGAGCTTTCGGGACGGCCGCACCGCCGCCATCGGCTCGGTCCGCAAGTTCCGGCTGCATATCGCGATGGTCGGGCTGTTCATCTGCGTCTCGGCGGGCTTTGCCGCCGCGATCCCGCAATGGCTGATGTATGGCCTTCTGGGCGTGCCGATCACTGCCTTTGCGATCTGGCAGCTTTCGGGCCGCCCGCTGGTCCTGAACCTGCGCCACCGGAAACGGGCCGAGGCCGTGTCGGGCGTTATCGGCGGGCTTTACGGCGGCATTTCCGGCATCTGGGGGCCGCCGCTGATCGTCTATCTGCTGTCCATCGGCACCGACAAACGCGAACAGGTGCGCGTGCAGGGCGTCGTCTTCCTGATCGGCGCGGTGGTACTGACGGTCGCGCATCTGGTCTCGGGCGTGCTGAACCCGGCGACGCTGCCGCTGTCCGCGCTGCTCTGCCTGCCCGCCATTGCCGGGATGAAGGCGGGCTTTGCGCTGCAGGACCGGCTGGACGTCGCGCAATTCCGCCGCTGGACGCTGATCCTTCTCATCCTGACCGGGCTGAACCTGATCCGTCGCGCCCTTGTAACCGGACCTTTCGCATGACCGACCCCGCCGACCTGACCGCCCGCCTGATCCGCTGCCCCTCGGTCACCCCCGAGGAAGGCGGCGCCCTGACCCTGTTGCAGGCGCTTCTGCGCGAGGCCGGGTTCGAAACCCGTCGCATCGACCGGAACGGCACGCCGAACCTCTTTGCCCGGTGGGGCGCCAGGGGCGCAAAGACCTTCGGCTTCAACGGCCATACCGATGTCGTCCCGACCGGCGATCCGGCATCCTGGACGCATCCGCCCTTTTCCGGGCATGTCGAGGATGGCGTGATCTGGGGGCGCGGCGCGACCGACATGAAATCGGGCGTCGCGGCCTTTGTCGCCGCCGCCATCGACTTCACCCGCCAGACACCGCCCGACGGCGCCGTCATCCTGACCATCACCGGCGATGAGGAGGGGCCGGGCCGCGACGGCACCATCGCCATCCTCGACTGGATGGAGGCGGCGGGCGAGCGCATGGATGTCTGCATCGTGGGCGAGCCGACCAACCCCGACCTGATGGGCGAGATGATGAAGATCGGCCGCCGCGGTTCCGCGACCTTCCAAATTGCGGCCAAGGGCGTGCAGGGCCACGCCGCCTATCCGCACCGGGCGAAGAACCCGCTGCACGCCCTGACGCGGATGCTGGCCGACCTGACCGCCACGCCGCTGGATCAGGGGACCGCGCATTTCGACCCGTCGGGCCTTCAGATCACCACCATCGATTGCGGCAACCCGGCCTCGAACGTGATCCCGGAAACGGCGCGGGCGGTGGTCAACATCCGCTTCAACGACATGCATACCGGCGCCTCGCTGACCGAACGCCTGCGCGACCACGCCGCCCGGATCAGCGCCGATACCGGCGTCGCGCTGAGCGTCGAGGCCCAGATCTCGGGCGAGGCCTTCCTGACCGCACCCGGCCCCTTTGTCGATCTGGTCCGCGATGTCGTGGCGGCGGAAACCGGGCGCCAGCCGGTCCTGTCCACCTCGGGCGGCACGTCGGATGCGCGCTTCGTCAAGGATCACTGCCCCGTGGTGGAATTCGGCCTTGTCGGCCACCACATGCACCAGATCGACGAACGCGTGCCGGTGGAACAGGTCCACCAGCTGAAAGCGATCTATCAGCGCATCCTGGAACGGTATTTCGCATGATCATCGAGGAAACCACCGATCTGGCCGCCTGCCACGCCCTGCGCCGCCGCGTCTTCATCGAGGAACAGAACGTCCCCGAAGCCGACGAAATGGACGATCTGGACGATCAGGCCATCCACCTGCTGGCGCATGAGGACGGCCAGCCCCTCGGCACCGCGCGGCTGATCCTCAAGGGCGACACCGGCAAGATCGGCCGCGTCGCGGTTCTGTCGCAGGCGCGCGGGCGCGGGCTTGGCGCGGCGCTGATGCTGGCCGCGCTGGACGCGCTGCGGGCGCGGCCCGGCATCACCCGCGCGGCGCTGTCGTCGCAGACCCACGCCATCGGATTCTACGAGAAACTGGGCTTTGCCGCGCATGGCCCGGTTTACGACGACGCGGGCATCCCGCATCGTGACATGAGCCGCGACCTCTGATGGCCCACCCGAAAGCAGGACGATGACCCAGATTCCCAGCAAGGCCCAGATCCTCGAATGGGTGGCCGACAATCCCGAGGCCAATTCCAAGCGTGACATCGCCAAGGCCTTCGGCATCAAGGGCGCCGCCCGGATCGAGCTGAAACGCCTGCTGAAAGAGATGGAGGCCGAGGGCGCGCTGGAACGCCGCCGCCGCCATTATCTGGACGCCGAGGCGCTGCCCCCGGTCACGGTGCTGGAACTTCTGGCCCCCGACGGGTCGGGCGACCTGTTCGCGCGGCCCCTCGAATGGCGGGGCGAAGGCGCGCTGCCCCGCATCCTCTATCTGCCGCGCCAGACCGATCCGGCGCTTGGGCGCGGCGACCGCTTTCTGGGCCGCCTGATCGCCGTGCAGGCCGAGGATCACCAATACGAGGCCCGGCTGATCCGCCGCATCACCGCCAGCGCGAACCGCATCACCGGCATCTTCCGCCGCGAAAGCCAGGGCGGGCGCATCCTGCCCATCGACAAGGGCCAGGACAAGGAATGGCGCGTGCGCGAGGACGCGACCCTTGGCGCCGAGGATGGCGAACTGGTCCAGGCCGAACAGATGGGGCCGCGCGCGCGCCTTGGCCTGCCGCTGGCGCGGATCATCGAACGGCTGGGCGATGCCTCGGCCCCGCGCTCGGTCAGCCTGATCGCGATCCATCAGCACGGCATCCCCGACGACTTCCCCGAAACCGTCCTGAAAGAGGCCGAAGCCGCCACCCCCGCCCCCGTCAAGGGCCGCGAGGATCTGCGCGACCTGCCCCTGGTCACGATCGACCCCTCGGATGCGCGCGACCATGACGACGCCGTCGCCGCCCGGATCGAGGAGGACGGCGGCGCGACGATCTGGGTCGCCATCGCCGATGTCGCCCATTACGTCCGCCCCAGCAGCGCACTGGACCGCGAGGCATGGAAACGCGGCAATTCCACCTATTTCCCCGACCGCGTCGTGCCGATGCTGCCCGAGGCGCTGTCGGCGGACCTCTGCTCGCTGCACGAGGGCGTCGACCGCCCGGTCATCGCGGTGCGGATGCGGCTGGATGCCGACGGAAACAAGGTCAGCCACAAGTTCCACCGCGGCATCATGCACAGCCGCGCCAGCCTTGCCTATGAACAGGCGCAGGCTGCGGCTGACGGCAATCCCGACGACCAGACCGCGCCGCTGATGGACAGCGTGATCCGCCCGCTCTGGCACGCTTACGGCCTGCTGCGCGACGCCCGCGCCCGCCGCCAGCCGCTGGATCTGGACCTGCCCGAACGCCGGATCGAACTGACCCCGGACGGCCGCGTCCATTCGGTGAACTTCCGCGACCGCTTCGACGCCCACAAGCTGATCGAGGAGTTCATGGTCCTGGCCAATGTCGCGGCCTCCGAGGAACTGACCCGGCGCGGCAAGCCGCTGCTGTTCCGCGTCCACGAGGAACCCAGCCTCGACAAGATCGACGCCCTGCGCGAGGTGGCGCAGGCATCGGGCTTCACCCTGGCCAAGGGGCAGGTGCTGATGACCAGCCACCTGAACCGCCTGCTGGCCCAGGCCGAGGGCAGCGATTTCGACGAACTCATCAACATCTCGACCCTGCGTTCGATGACGCAGGCCTATTACCATCCCGAGAATTTCGGCCATTTCGGGCTGGCGCTGAAAAGCTACGCGCATTTCACCTCGCCCATCCGCCGCTATGCCGATCTGGTCGTGCATCGCGCGCTGATCTCGGCCCATGGCTGGGGCAAGGACGGGCTGGACGAGGCCCAGATCGAGCGCCTGCCCGAGACCGCCAAACATATCAGCGAGACCGAGCGCCGCAGCATGGCCGCCGAACGCGACACGACCGACCGCTATCTGGCGGCTTATCTGTCGGAACGCGTCGGATCCGAAATGACCGGCCGCATCAACGGGGTGCAGAAGTTCGGAGCCTTCGTGCGTCTGGATGAAAGCGGCGCCGACGGGCTGCTGCCGATCCGATCCATAGGGCAGGAATACTTCCATTACGACCCCGCGACCCAGACCCTTCTGGGCAGCGATACCGGGCTGGAAATCGGCATCGGTCAGCGCGTCACCGTGCGCCTGGCCGAGGCCGTGCCGATGACCGGCGGCCTGACGCTGGAATTGCTGGAACTTGACGGGCAGCCCCTGCCGCGCGGCCCGCAAAAGGGCCGCCGGGGCCGCAGCCCGGGCCGCGTCTCGACCAAGGCGCGCCTGGCCGAGATCAAGCGCGCCTCCAAGCGGCGCCGCAAACGCGACTGACCGCGGCGCCCGCCGTCAAAGCCCCGTCGTCGTCCTCTTCTTCTTCACGCAAATATCCTCTGGGGGTCCGGGGGGCGAAGCGCCCCCGGCTCGCCCTCACCCATATCGAAACCGCAGCGGGAACGAGGACACGTTGGGCCAGGCCGGATCATCCCTTACCGGCGCCGGGCGCCGCGCGATGGCCGCTTCGAGCCGGCGACTCGCCGCGCCTTCCGTCAGCGTCAGCTTTCGCGAAAGGCGCGGGTGAAATAGTCCGTCAGGGGCTTCATCAGATAGGCCAGCGGGCTGCGTTCCGAGGTGCGGATATAGATCTCGACCGGCATTCCCGGCAGCAGGACCAGCCCCCCCAGCAGCGCCAGTTCCTCGGGCGGAATGGTGATCTCGGCGCGGTAATAGGGCGCGCCGGTTGCCTGATCGGTCAGCGCATCGGCCGAGACACGCTCCAGCCTGCCGGTGATCTCGGGCGTGGTGCGCGCCGAAAAGGCCGAAAACCGCAAAGAGACCGCCTGCCCGATCTGCAATTCGTCCACATTGATCGTGGCGATCCGCGCCCCGATCTGCAAGGGCCGGTCCTGCGGCACCAGATACAGAAGTGGCTCGGCGCCGCGCACGACCGAACGCGGGGTCGTCACCTGCATGTTGTGGACGATCCCCGCCACCGGGGCGCGGATCTCAAGCCGGGCGATGCGTTCGGCCAGCGCCCGGCGTCGTTCGGCCAGTTCCAGCTCGCGATAGCCCAGATCACGCAGCTCGGTCTCGGCCTCTTCGCGGCGTGTCGCGCCAAGGCGCAAGCGCTGGATGCCGATTTCGGTGCGCCGGATCTGCGCTGCCGCCCGCTGCGCCTGCAACGCGCCCAGCTCACCCTCGAGGCGCGCTGCCTCGCGTTCCAGCGCCAGCACGCGCGAGGCCTGCGCCAGGCCGCGATCCAGCAGGCTGCGCTGGTCGCGCAATTCCTGCCCGATCAGCGTGCCTTGGGTCGCCAGCGCCTGCATCTGCGCATCGATCCCCGCGATCTCCGAGCCGATCTGTTCGGATTGCGTCGCCAACTGCTCAAGCGATTGTCGCAGCGTCTCGCGGCGCGACCGGAACAGGCTTGTCTGCCCCTCGATCAGGCTGGCCAAGGCGGGACTGTCCGTGGCGCCCGCCGCCAGTTCCTCGGGGAAATCAGGGGCATCGGTATCATCCCGTTCGGCCTCCAGCCGGCCGCGCCGGGCGAGGATCTCGAAATACTGCCCCTCGACGATGGCCAGTTCGGATTGCAGCAGCGCCCCGTCCAGCGCGACCAGCAGATCGCCCGCCGCGACCGCCACCCCCTCGGAGACCGCGATCCGTGCGACCACCCCGCCATCGGGGTGCTGCACGACCTGACGCTGCTGCTCGACCTCGACCTGACCGCTGGCGACGACCGCGCCGCTGATCCGCGCGCCCGTCCCCCACAGCGCCAGCCCCGCCACCAGCACCGCCAGCGCCAGAAGCCCCGCAAGAATCGGCGCCCGGACCGGCCAGGCCTGTTCGCCGCCGCCGCTCATGTCACGCCTCCCTGACGGCCGGCCTCTTGTGCGCGCAGGATCTGGGCCGAGTTCTCGACCATCTCCTGCAGGACGCGGTCGCGCGGCCCGAAGGCCCGCCGCCAGCCCTGTTCCAGCACCAGAAGCAGCTCGCATTCGTTGATCGCCGCCGGGCGATGCGCCATGATCACCACCGCGCCGCCCTGCGACTTGATGCGCCTGATTGCCCGGTTCAGCGCCTCGGAGCCCTGATTGTCCAGATTGGCGTTCGGCTCGTCCAGAACCAGCATCACCGGGTCGGGATAAAGCGCGCGCGCCAGTCCGATCCGCTGGATCTGCCCGCCCGACAGCCGCCCGCCCGTCTGGCTGATCCGCGTGTCATAGCCCTGCGGCAGGTCCAGGATCATCTGATGCGCGTCCGCCGCCTGCGCCGCGCGCACCACGCGGTCGGCATCGGGGTTCGGGTCCAGCCGGGCGATGTTCTCGGCGATGGTGCCGTCGAACAGCGTCACCTGCTGCGGCAGATAGCCGATCAGCGCGCCCAGCATGTCGGGCGCGTATTGGTCCAGCGTCGCACCGCCCAGCCGCACCTGACCCGAGGCCGGCGCCCAGGCCCCGATCAGCGCGCGGGCCAGCGTCGATTTCCCCGCCCCCGATGCGCCGATCACGCCAAGCGCCTGACCCGGCCCGATGGCCAGCGACACGCCGCGCAGGACCGGCACCGCCTCGCCCGGGGGGGCGACGGTCAGGTTGCGAACCTCGATCCGGGCCTCGGGGCGGGGCAGGGGCGTGCGCGGCGCCTCGGGCGGGTTGCGGCCCAGCAGCCCCGCCAGCCGCGCCCAGCCATCCTGCGCCGCCTGCACCGAGGGCCAGCCGCCGACCAACTGGTCGATCGGCGCCAGCGCGCGGCCCATCATGATCGAACTGGCGATCATCGCGCCCGGCGTCAATTCGTTACGCAGCACCAGCCAGGCCCCCGCCGCCAGCAGCGCGCTTTGCAGAAACAGCCTGAAACTGCGCGAGAAAACCGCCATCCCCGCGCCCCGATCCGCCCCCGTCACGGCATGGCCCTGCGCCTGATCGCGCAGGGCCCGCCAGCGCCGATGCGTGGCGCCCTGCATGCCAAGCGCGCCCACGGCCTCGCCCTGATCGCGGAACAGATCGGCCATGCGCTGCGCCTGCGCCGCCGACAGGGCGGCGTTCTGCAAGGGCGCGCGGGTCAGCCGCCGCGTCGCCACCATCGCCACCACCAGGATCACGCCCCCGCCCAAGGCCACCGCGCCCAAGAGCGGGTGGAACACGAAGATCACCGCCAGAAACAGCGGCGCCCAGGGCAGATCGAACAGCGCCATCAGCACGGGCGAGGCCATGAAGCGCCCCACCGCATCCAGATCGCGCAGCCCGCCGGTGGCGGCCTCGGCCTCTTGCCGCACCGCGCCCTCGCGCAGGGCGGCGGCGAAGACCCGCCCCTCGATCCGCTGCTGGAAGCGCGCCGCCACGCGGGTCATCACCCGGTTGCGCGACCAGTCCAGCACCCCCATCAGCAGATAGAGAAACGCCACCAGCAGAAACAGCGCCGCCAGCGTCTCGACCGAGCGCGAGGCCAGCACCCGGTCATAGACCTGCAGCATGAAGACCGGCCCGGTCAGCATCAGCAGGTTCACCGCCGCCGAGAACAGCCCGATCGCCAGCACAAGGCCCAGACCCGCCGCCCGCGCCTTGCGCAATTCCTCGGCGCCGCGCGCGGAAACAGCCTCGAATGACATCGTCAACAACACCCTTTCGCGCCGGTTTCCGCCCAGCCGGGACATGCCCGCCAGACGGGGCTTGCCCGGCCCCGGCGCCAGACCTATCACCGTCCCAGCCACCCCGTCAGCCAAAACATCGCGGTAGAAGATGAAGATTTCCTTGCGCGCGGCCCGCCTTGGCCCGATTTTTCTGGCCCTCATCCTGGCGGGTTGCGCCAGCGCGCCACAGATGCAGGACGGCATCCTCATCAACGACCCCTACGAGGGCGCGAACCGCCGTATCCACGCCTTCAACAAGGGGGTGGACGCGACCCTGATCTCGCCCGTGGCGAATCGCCTGCGCGGCAGCGGCGAGGCGCGGCCCCGCGATCCCTCGGACCCGATCGGGCCGGTGCAGATGGTCGTGAATGCGGGCCGCAACCTGTCGCTGCCGGGCAAGGCCGTGAACGGCCTGCTGCAGGGCCGCCCCGGCGATGCGGGCCGCAACCTGACGCGTTTCGCGGTGAACAGCACGGTGGGTCTGGCGGGCCTTTTCGATCCGGCGGGCGAGAATTTCGGCCTGACCGAGCGCGACACCGATTTCGGCGCGACGCTGGCGACCTGGGGCGTCCCCGAGGGCGCCTATCTGGAATTGCCGCTGATCGGCCCTTCGACCGCGCGGGATGCGACGGGGCGGGTGGTCGATCTGGTCATCGATCCGGTGAACAACGTCCTGTCGGGGCGCGACCGCCGGGCGGCCTTTGGCCTGCGGGTCGCGTCAAAAGCCGGTGAACGGGCACGTTTCGGCGATAGTGTGGATGGCGTTCTGCAGGGCAGTGCGGATAGCTATGCACAATTGCGGCTGATCTGGCTGATGAACCGCCGCCACGAACTGGGAGAAGACCGTGACGATTTCGACCCCTATGACGATGTCATCGACCCTTACGAGGATTGACCGTCGCGGCTTTCTGGGCCTGATGGCGGGGGCGGGACTTCTGGCGATGATGCCCGCCGCGGCCCATGCCCAGAATGTCGAGGCCGCCCGCGCCCATATCCAGCGCGCCGTGGACGAGGTCTATCGTGTCATTAACACCGGCGAGCCGACCGACCGCATGCTGGCCCGGTTCGAGGACATCCTGTCGCGCTATGCCGATGTGGACGTGATGGCGCGCTCGGCGCTTGGACCGGCCGCCCGCCAGACCCCGGCCGCCGAATTCGCCGCCTACCGGCAGGCCTTCCAGGGCTATGTCGGGCGCAAATACGGCCGCCGCTTCCGCGAATTCATCGGCTCTCGGGTCGAGGTGACGGGCGCGCGCCCGCTGAAGAGCTTCGTCGCCGTCACCTCGGTCGCGCATCTGCGTGGCCGCGCCCCGATGGAGGTCGAATGGCATGTCTCGGACCGCTCGGGTCAGGTGCGCTTCTTCAACATCATCATCGAGGGCGTGAACATGCTGTCCTCGGAACGGGCCGAGATCGCGGCGCTTCTGGCGCGACAGCGCGGCAGCGTGGCTGGGCTGGCCAACGAACTGCGTCAGGCGGGCTGACCCGGTCAAACGCTTGTGATCACAACGGCGGAACCGACGGCCCGGCGCGCGGTTTACCCCTCATGCGCGGCACTGGTCAAAGCCTGAAGGCGTTCCGAGCCAGCGAAGAGAATGGATGATCGACTACCGCGCAAGGCCCCGCCCGACACCGTCGGTGCGGGGCTTCTGATTCAGCCCGGATTGCGGCTGCGCCACAGATCCCATTCGTCAACCAGTCGCCCGTCGGGCATCAGGCAGAAGCCCTGTTCGCCCTGGGGTGTGGTGCGGATCTGGCTTTGGCCGCCCAGATCCTGACAGAAGCGGCTGGCCGGGTTCGGCATGTCCAGCCGCGCCTGACCACATGCGGCAAGGGCAGCAAGGGCGGGGATCAGCAGGGCCTTCATCGGCATCCCTCCGGGATCGGCGCCGCCCCGTCGGGGCGGCGTGTGGTTCTAGTTGCTGCCGATGATGTCCTGCAATGCGCGGGTCAGCGCATCGTCGGAATCGGCGGTGCTGCTGGATCCGGGCGTCTGGGGCGCGCCGCCGGTGATCTCGGTCGGGGCGGTGATCTGGCGCGGGGCCTGACCCGTGCGCTCGGCCTCGATCGAGTTCATCACATCGGCCAGAGCAGCGGCCAGCGGGTCGTCGGCCGAGCCGTAGGTGACCACGCGGCCGGTCGTCTCGCCCTGCGACAGCACGATCCCGCTGCCATCGGGCGACACGGTCGAGACCGGCAGTTCCGGCAGCCCCTCGTGGATCTCGGCCATGACGGCCTGCCAGATCTCGGCGGGCAGCCCGCCCCCGGTCACGCCCTGCAGGGGCGTGTTGTCGTCATAGCCCATCCAGACGCCGGTGACATATTGCTCGGTGAAGCCGACGAACCAGGCGTCACGATAGCTGCTGGTCGTGCCGGTCTTGCCCGCCACCGGGCGCGAGCCCAGCTTGGCGCGCGTGCCGGTCCCCGAGCTGATCACCTGCTGCATCATGTAGATCAGCTGCCCCGCCGCGCGCTGGCTGATGACGCGCTGCCCGAAGCCGCCGGTCTGGCCCATCAGCGGGCGGTCGTCGCCGCGCATGGTCAGGCTGACCACGCCGTAAGGCGCGACCGAGGTGCCGCCGTTGCGGATGCCCGCATAGGCGCCGGTCAGTTCCAGAAGCGTCGCCTCGGACGCGCCCAGCCCAAGCGAGGGGCTGGTGGTCAGGTTGCTGACGATGCCGAAATCATTGGCGATCTGGCGCACGCGGTCGCGGCCCACGGCCTCTTGCAGGCGGATGGTCGAGGTGTTCAGCGACTGCGCCAGCGATTGCGTCAGCGTGACCGTGCCCCGGAAGTTGCGGCTGTAGTTCTGCGGCGACCAGTTGCGCCCGCCCGGAATGCGGATCGTCAGCGGCGCGTCCTGCACCGTGTCATTGGGCGAATAGCCGACCTCAAGGGCTGCGGCATAGACAAAGGGCTTGAAGCTGGACCCGGTCTGCCGCTTGGCCTGCGTCGCACGGTTGAAGGTGCCATGCGCGCGCGTGTCGCGCCCGCCGATCATGGCGCGCACCGCGCCATCGGCCGACATGATCACGACCGCGGCCTGCGCCTCTGAACCGTCGCGCAGCTTTTCGTCAAAGACCCGCTGCATAGCGCGTTCGGCCGCGCGCTGGATGCGCTGGTCAAAGGTCGTGGTGATGGTCACGTCCTCGGTCGTCTCGCTGGTCAGGAAGCCCGGACCCGATTCCATCACCCAATCCGCAAAGGCCCCGCCCGCACGGGCCGAGGCCGCCTGCGACAGCGTCGCGGGATTGGCGCGGTAATGGGCGACCTCTTCGGCGGTCAGATAGCCCTCTTCCTGCATCAGGCCCAGGATCACGCTGGCGCGGGCCTGGCTGCGCGCCAGGTTCGCGGTGGGCGCGTAATAGCTGGGCGCGCGCAGCAGGCCCGCCAGCATCGCGGACTCGGCGGCGTTCACCTGGCTTGCGGGCTTGTTGAAGTAGCGCTGGCTGGCGGCTTCGAAGCCGCGCGCCCCGGCACCCAGATAGGACCGGTTCATGTAGATGTTGAGGATGTCGTCCTTGGAATATTTCGCCTCCATCGCGAAGGCGTAGGGGACTTCCTTGATCTTGCGCCACACCCCGCCACCGCGGCAATCGGCCTCGAACTCGGCCTCGTTGGCAAAGCGCGTGGGGTCGAAGGTCTCGCCCAGGCACAGAAGCTTGGCGACCTGCTGCGTGATGGTCGAGCCGCCGTGACCCTCCAGCGGGCCACGGCCTGCGGCCAGGTTGATTCGGATGGCGCTGGCGATGCCGCGCGGGCTGATGCCCAGATGGCTGTAGAACCGCCGGTCCTCGGTGGCGATCACGGCCTCTTTCAGGACGGGCGCGATCTGGTCGGCGGTGACGGCGCCGAAGGTCTCGCCGCGCCAGGCAAAGACGCGGCCGTCGCGGTCCAGCATCGTCACCGAGCCGCGCGCGCGCCCGTCGAACAAAGCCTCGGCATCGGGCAGGGTGGCGTAGAAATAGGCCGTGGCCGATCCGATGATCAGACCGACCACCATCGCCAGCCGCCAGACCGATCCCCAGATGATGCGCCAGATCAGCACGATCAGCGCCGCGAACCAGCCGACGATGCCCCCCCGGCGCGCGGGGCGCGGGTTGTGGCGGCGCACCTTGCGGGGCTTTTTGGGCTTCTCCTCGGAAAAGGCGCGCTTTTCGGCGACGGGTCGCTTGCCCGTGCGGTTCGGGGTGCCGGTGGGTTTTGTCATGCCTGCTTTCCTGCCCGGCCGTGTTCTCCGGCCCAAATTCGCCACAACATACAGGAAGATTCGCTGCGATGGAATTGCACTGACCAATCCGTGATTTGCCCTGAAAACGGGCATACAACCGCAGGTTCGCCCGTTTCCGCGCCAGCCGATGTTTCTGCACGGCAGCATCCCGCCCGTCGCTTGTGCAAAGCCGGGGCGATTGCGGATGAAAGCAGCGATGGCGGTCGATTTCACGGGCCGCAGGTCCAGAAGACAGGTGACGACTGATGAAACAGATGATTCCCGGACTGGTCGCGGCAACGGCGCTTTTCGCGCTGCCCGCGGCCGCGCAGGACGCCCTGCCAGCCGATCCCGAAACCGCTGCCCTGGCCGCCGAGGCCGTCACGGCAGAGGTGGCCTATATTTTCGACACGCTGCTGTTCCTGATCGGCGGCATCCTGGTGTTCTGGATGGCGGCGGGCTTTGCCATGCTCGAGGCCGGTCTGGTCCGCTCGAAGAACGTGACGACGCAGTTGACCAAGAACATCGCGCTGTTCTCGATCGCGGGGCTGATGTACTGGATCGTCGGCTACAACCTGATGTATCCGGGCGACTGGACCATCGGCGGCTGGCTCGGAGAGCTTTTCAGCTTCGCCAGCCTTGACGGCGTTGCCGAGGCCGATCTTGAGAACGGCTATTCGGTCGGTTCGGACTTCTTCTTCCAGCTGATGTTCTGCGCCACCACCGCATCCATCGTGTCGGGCACCCTGGCCGAGCGTGTGCGCCTGTGGCCCTTCCTGATCTTCACCGTGATCCTGACCGGCCTGATCTACCCGATCGAGGCAAGCTGGCAGTGGGGCGGCGGCTGGCTGTCGGAAATGGGCTTCGCGGACTTCGCCGGCTCGACGCTGGTTCACGCGGCAGGCGGCTTCGCGGCGCTGGCCGGGGCCATCGTGCTGGGCGCCCGCCACGGCAAGTATCGCGCCGATGGCCGGATGCAGCCGATGCCGGGTTCGAACCTGGCGCTGGCCACGCTTGGCACGTTCATCCTGTGGATGGGCTGGTTCGGCTTCAACGGCGCCTCGCAGCTTGCGATGGGCACGATCGACGACGTGGCCGATGTCAGCCGCATCTTCGTGAACACCAACATGGCCGCCTCGGCCGGTGCCATCGCCGCGATGATCCTGATGCAGGTGATGTATGGCAAGGTTGACCTGACCATGGTGCTGAACGGCGCGCTGGCGGGCCTCGTCTCGATCACCGCCGAGCCGCTGGCCCCCTCGATCCCGGCCGCCGTCGCTATCGGTGCGGTGGGCGGCATCATCGTGGTCTTTGCGGTCCCGATGCTGGACAAGCTCAAGATCGACGACGTGGTCGGCGCCATCCCGGTCCACCTGCTTGCGGGCATCTGGGGGACGCTGATCGTCCCGGCCACCAATTCGGATGCCAGCTACGTCACGCAGCTGGTCGGCGTGGTCGCCATCGGTGCCTTCGTCTTCCTGGCAAGCCTGGCGGTCTGGCTGGTCCTCAAGGCGACCATGGGCATCCGTGCCTCGCAGGAAGCCCAGATCAGCGGCCTCGACATCAGCGAGATGGGGATGGAAGCCTATCCCGACTTCGTCCAGGCCAAGTAAGCCATCAACGGTCTCTTCCCGGAG
This sequence comes from Paracoccus sp. NSM, assembly GCF_052379855.1. Lineage (NCBI taxonomy): Bacteria > Pseudomonadati > Pseudomonadota > Alphaproteobacteria > Rhodobacterales > Paracoccaceae > Paracoccus > Paracoccus sp. NSM. Next base: position 68,583 of record NZ_JBQTCG010000007.1, read on the forward strand.
AGGGGGCGGGTCGCGCAAGCGGCTCGCCCCTTCTGCATTGCGCTTTCGGCAAGGGAATCAAACCTGTGCACAATCGGTGCACGCGCGGTGCATCGCCCGTGGACAGGTCGTGAGGGGGTGTCAGGCGACGCGGCTGACGACGAATTCGGCCAGATCGGACAGCAGGTCGCGGATCGGATGCTGGGGCAGAACCTCCAGCGCGGCGCGCGCGCGGGCGGCGTGATCCAGCGCATCGCGGCGTGCGGCCTCCATCGCGCCGTGGCGCGCCAGCAGGCTCAGCGCATGGTCCAGATCGCCCTCGCGCTGGTCGCCCGCCTCGATGGTGCGCGACCAGAAGGCACGTTCCTCGGGGGTGGCCTGCGCCACCGCCTTGATGACCGGCAGGGTCAGCTTGCGCTCGCGGAAATCGTCGCCGACATTCTTGCCGATCGTGTCCGTCGCGCCGCCGTAATCCAGCAGGTCATCGACGATCTGGAACGCGATGCCAAGCGCGTCGCCGTAATCGAAAAGCGCCCGGACCTGATCCGCGCTGCCCCCGGCAATGACGCCGCCCACCTCGGTCGCGGCCGAGAACAGGGCCGCCGTCTTGCCGCGAACCACCTGAAGATAAACGCTTTCATCCGTCGCCAGATCCTGGGCTGCGGTCAGTTGCAGCACCTCGCCCTCGGCGATGGTGGCGCTGGCATTGGCCAGGATCTCAAGCGTGCGCATGTTGCCCGGCTCGACCATCAGCTGGAAGCTGCGCGCGAACAGGTAGTCGCCCACCAGCACGCTGGACTTGTTGTCCCACAGCAGGTTCGCCGTCGGGCGCCCCCGCCGCTGGCGGCTTTCATCGACGACGTCGTCATGCAGCAGGGTCGCGGTGTGGATGAACTCGACCGTTGCGGCCAGATGCACATGCCAGGGGCCGGAATAGCCCATCAGCCGGGCCGAGGCCAAGGTCAGCATCGGCCGCAGCCGCTTGCCCCCCGCGCCGATCAGATGCGCCGTCACCTCGGGGATGCGCGGAGCGTGCTGACTGGCCATCCGCTCGCGGATCAGGGCGTCAACGGCGGCCATCTCGTCGGCGAGGGTCTCGGCCAGACGATCCAGCGGTTTGCGGACATTCTCCTGCACGGTCATGGCGACACCCCGTTTCTGCGGTTTCGCATTGCCACGCCATCGACAAAGACGCAACCGCAGCTTAGCTTTCGCGCCATGAAAGAGCTTTTCCGCAGCACCGATCCGGTCCGCATTTCCGCCGCCACCAGCCTTTTGGAATCCGAGGGCATCCGCTGCTTCGAGATGGATCAGCACATGAGCGCGCTGGAAGGCTCGATCGGGATTCTGCCGCGCCGGGTGATGGTCGCGGATCGTGACCTGTTCATGGCCCAGGCCATCCTGCGCGACACGGGGCTGGATGACTGAGACCCGGATCGACGGCTTTCTGGGCGGGCGCCTGCGGATCGAACAGCCTGTGCGCGGCTACCGCTCGGGGATGGATGCGGTGATGCTGGCGGCGGCCTGTCCAGCAAAATCAGGGGAATCGGTGCTGGAACTGGGCTGCGGGGCGGGGGTGGCCAGCCTCTGCCTTGGCTGGCGGGTGCCGGGTGCGGCGCTGACGGGGCTGGAGCGTCAGCCGGATTACGCAGCCCTTGCCCGCACCAATGCGGTGCAGAACGGCATCGCGCTGGAGGTGCTGACAGGCGATCTGGCCGCGCCACCCGCCGCGCTGCGCGAACGCGGCTTTGACCATGTGATAATGAACCCGCCCTATTTCCTGTCAGGCACACCGGCGCCCGATGCGGGTCGCGCCCTGGCGCGGCAAGAGGTCACGCCCCTGGCGCTGTGGATCGAGGCCGGGCTGAAGCGCCTGCATCCGGGTGGCTGGCTGACGCTGATCCAGCGCGCCGACCGGCTGGATGGCGTGATCGCGGCGCTGGCCGGGCGCGCGGGCGGGCTGATCGTGCTGCCCGTGGCGTCGCGTGCGGGTCGCGAGGCCGGGCGCGTGATCGTCCGGGCGCGCAAGGGATCGCGCGCGCCGCTGCGCCTGCTGGCGCCCCTGATCCTGCATGCCGCGCCCGCCCATGCGGCGGATGGCGAAGATCTGACCCCCGAGGCCGGCGCGATCCTGCGCGACGGGGCTGCAATCGGTAACATCGACGCGAAACACAGGTGACAGAATCGTAAACCTGTGTTGCACTACCCCCATCTGTCAGATGTGAAGGAGGACGCGAATGTCGGTTTCATCTCATGTCAACGAACTGCGCAGGAAGCACCAGATGCTGTCGGACGCTGTCGAACGGGCGCAGAAAAGCCCTGGCAGCAACGATCTGGAAATCGCCCAGATGAAGCGGCAGAAGCTGCGTATCAAGGAACAGATCGAACGGCTCGCCCATTGAGGCCAAGCCCGGACCAGGAAATTCAGAACTGAACCAGAAAGGCCCGCGCGATCTGCGCGGGCCTTATCTGTTTCAGGGGGTCACACGAAATACTGACCGCCATTCGCGCTGATGGTCGAGCCGGTGACGAAGCCGGCCTCGTCCGAGGCCAGGAACAGCACGCAGCGCGCGATTTCTTCGGGTTCGCCCAGACGACCGACGGGGATCTGCGGGATGATCCGCTCGTTCAGGACCTTTTCGTCGATGGCGCGGACCATCTCGGTCCCGATATAGCCGGGGCAGATCGCGTTGACGGTGATCCCGGCGCGGGCGCCCTCTTGCGCGAGCGCCTTGGTAAAGCCCAGATCGCCCGATTTCGCGGCCGAGTAATTGGCCTGGCCTGCTTGGCCCTTCTGGCCGTTGATCGAGCTGATGTTGATGATGCGACCGAACTTGCGGTCGCGCATGCCGGTCCAGACAGGGTGGGTCATGTTGAACAGACCGGTGAGGTTCGTGTCTATGACCTCTTTCCACTGCTGGGGGGTCATCTTGTGGAACATCGCGTCGCGGGTGATGCCGGCATTGTTCACCAGGACCGCGATCGGACCCAGTTCGGCCTCGACCTGCGCGATGCCGGCGGCGCAGGCGTCATAATCAGCGACGGACCATTTGTAGGTCTTGATGCCGGTTTCCTCGGTGAAGGCTTTCGCGGCGTCGTCATTGCCGGCGTAATTGGCCGCGACGGTATAGCCCGCCTCTTTCAGCGCCTTCGAGATCGCCGCGCCGATTCCGCGCGAGCCGCCTGTGACCAGTGCAACTTTAGACATTGTTCCCCCCTTCTGTTGGCCGAGTGCAAGGTCAGGCTAAGGGGCGGTTGTCAGTATCGCAAGTCGCATACGCGGCGATGTGTCACAAAGATGACGTTGGGTCAGCATGGCGGCCGGGTCGCGGCCGCCATGCCGGTGTGATCACCGTTCGAGGCACATGGCGACACCCATGCCGCCGCCGATGCACAACGTGGCAAGACCCTTTTTGGCGTCACGGCGGCGCATTTCAAACAGCAGCGTGTTCAGGACGCGGCAGCCCGAGGCGCCGATCGGGTGGCCGATGGCGATGGCGCCGCCGTTCACGTTCACGATCGAGGGGTCCCAGCCCATGTCCTTGTTCACCGCGCAGGCCTGCGCCGCGAAAGCCTCGTTCGCCTCGACCAGATCCAGGTCGCCCACCGACCAGCCGGCCTTTTCCAGCGCCTTGCGGCTGGCCGGGATCGGGCCGGTGCCCATGATCGCGGGGTCCAGGCCAGCCGTGGCATAGCTGGCGATGCGCGCAAGCGGCGTCAGGCCGCGGCGCGCGGCTTCTTCCTCGGTCATGACCATCACGGCGGCGGCGCCGTCATTCAGCCCCGAGGCGTTCGCCGCCGTCACGCTGCCGTCCTTGGTAAAGGCGGGGCGCAGCTTCTGCATGCTGTCCAGCGTGGCGCCGTGGCGGATGTATTCGTCCTTGTCCACCATGATGTCACCCTTGCGGGTCTTGACGGTGAAGCCCACGATCTCGTCGTCGAAGCGGCCCTCTTTCTGGGCGGCCTCGGCCTTGTTCTGAGAGGCCAGCGCGAATTCGTCCTGTTGGTCGCGGGTGATTTCCCACTGGTTGGCGACGTTCTCGGCGGTCTGGCCCATGTGATAGCCGTTGAAGGCGTCCCACAGGCCGTCGCGGATCATCGTGTCGATCATCTGCATGTCGCCCATCTTCTGCCCGGCGCGCAGATAGGCGGCATGGGCCGACAGCGACATGCTTTCCTGACCGCCCGCCAGAACGACACGGGCATCGCCCAGAATGACCTGCTGCGCGGCCAGCGCCACGGCACGCAGCCCCGAGCCGCAGACCTGGTTGATCAGCCAGGCCGAGGATTCCTTGGGCAGGCCGGCCTTGATATGGGCCTGACGGGCGGGGTTCTGGCCCTGCGCGGCGGTGAGGACCTGACCCAGGATCGTCTCGCTGACCTCGGACGGGTCGATGCCGGCGCGGGCGACGACCTCTGCCAGGACCGCGGCGCCAAGATCATGGGCGGGCGTTGACGCGAACGACCCGAGGAAACTGCCCACGGGCGTGCGTGCGGCGGCGACGATTACGGCTTTGGTCATTGCGGGCTCCTTGGCAATCTGGCCGGATCTGGCCGAGCTTCGCCCGTCAGGATGCGGTTTCGCAACGCTACGTCAAGCGCCATAAACCGCCGCCCCCGGTCTCCGCGCGCTAGCGGCTGGCCACCGAGGGCGGGTTTTTCCACGGAGGCGCGATGGTCGGGGCGCCGAAGTAATACCCCTGCAGGCAGTCGATCCCCAGATCGATCAGGAAGCTGGCGTCATCGGCCGTCTCGACCTGTTCGGCCACGGTGAACATCTCGAAATGGTGGCCTATGGCCTGCAAGGCGCGGGTCAGGACCTGATTGTCGCGGTCACTGGCGATCTGGCGCACGAACTGCCCGTCGATCTTGATCATGTCGAAGCAGAAATCCCGCAGATAGCGGAACGAGGTATAGCCCGCCCCGAAATCGTCCAGCGCAAGGCTGATCCCGTGGGACTGCACCTCGGCCATGAATTCCAGCACGGCCTCGGGCATGCCCATGGCCGAGCTTTCGGTGATTTCCAGAATCAGTCGTTCGCCCAGTGTCGAATCCGCGGCCAGGCCGGTGCGCAGGGTGTCCAACCAGCCCTCATGCACGACCGAACGCGCGGACATGTTGATCGACAGCCGCAGGCCGGGGTCTTCGTGCAGCGTGTTCAGGCCCAGGGACAGCGACAGGCAATCGATCTGTCGGCCAAGCTCGTTATCCTCGGCAAACGGCATGAAATCCTTGAGCGGGACCAGACGCCCCGTCTCGTCGATGATGCGGATCAGCCCCTCGTAAAAGGCCACGCGGTCGGTCTGGCGCGACTGGACGATGGGCTGGAAGGCCAGCACGCCGCTGCCGCGCGCGACCGCTTCCTGCACTGCGGACAGGGTGATGCGATCCTGGTGGCGGATCGCGCCTTCCAGCGGCGAGCCGGCGTCGTTGCACATGTCCGTCATGTCTGGCCTCGTTGCATGGGTCGTCTTGCAGGTAACGCATCATGTCTTAACCTGCCCCTAAAGGTCAGTCTTTTCTGCCCAGAAGGTTAACAAACGATGATCCGATGCAACTGGTGCGGTAGCGATCCGCTGTATGTGGCCTACCATGACACCGAATGGGGCGTGCCTCAGCGGGACGGGCGCGCCCTGTGGGAATCGTTGATTCTCGAGGGATTTCAGGCGGGTCTCAGCTGGATCACGGTGCTTCGCAAGCGCCCCGCCTTTCGCGCCGAGTTCGAGGGCTTCGACCCGGCCCGCATCGCGCATTGGGACGAGGCGCGGATCGCGCAGGCCCTGCGGAACCCCGGGATCATCCGCCATCGCGGCAAGATCGAGGCCGCGATTCGCGGCGCCCGCGCATGGGCGCGGATCGAGGCGCAGGAACCCGGCGGCTTCTCGGGCTGGATCTGGTCCTTCACCGGTGGCGCGCCGATCCAGAACAGTCATGCCGAACATGCCGCGATCCCGGTCACGACCCCGGAATCGACCGCGCTGTCAAAGGCGCTCAAGGCGCGGGGCTTCGGGTTCTGCGGGCCGGTGACGGTGCTGGCCTTCATGCAGGCCAACGGGCTGGTCAACGACCACGTCACCGGCTGCTTTCGCCACGCCCAGATCAGGGCGCTGTCGCAACCATCTGGCTGACCAACGTTTTCGCCGCCTCTGACGCCCAGTCGGCATCGCCCAGATACCGCGCGACCTCGTTCCCCTCACGGTCGATCAGCACGGTGACGGGCAGCCCCATCACGCCCATGTCACGCGCGACCTGCTGGCGGGGGTCCAGAAGCACGGGCAGGTTTTCCACGCCCACCTCGGCGAAGAACGCGTCGATGCGGTCCACGGCGTTGCGGCCGGTGGCGATGGTCACGACCTCGAAATCGTCACCGCCCAGAGCGGCCTGCAGATCGTCCAGCGCGGGCATTTCCTCGCGGCAGGGCGCGCACCAGGTGGCCCAGAAGTTCAGCAGCACCACCTTGCCCTGCCAGTCGGCCAGCGAATGTTCGCCGCCGTCGCGGTCGGTGAAGGTCACCGCGCTGACCGGCGCGGGGTCGTCCAGGACGATCAGCTTGTCCAGCCCGCCATCCCGCGCGGCCTGCCAGTCGGGTTCGGCGAAGGCTGCGTTTGCACCGAAAACAAGGGCCGTATAAAGCAGGGCGGAACGAAGCATGTGACCTCCGAAGGACTTCCTGATGACAGACCGGCCAGCGACCTCTGCCAACAGCATGTGGGGCGGGCGCTTTGCCGCCGGACCCGACGCGATCATGGAGGCCATCAATGCCTCGATCGGCTTCGACCGGCGGCTCTACGCCCAGGATATCCGGGGCAGCCGGGCCCATGCGGCGATGCTGGCGGCCACGGGCATCATCAGCGATAGCGATGCGAAGGCCATCGGGGAAGGCCTGCTCACCGTCTTGTCAGAGATCGAGGCGGGCGACTTCCCCTTTCGCACCGATCTTGAGGACATCCACATGAACGTGGAGGCCCGCCTGAAAGAGATCATCGGCGAACCTGCGGGCCGACTCCATACCGGCCGGTCGCGCAATGATCAGGTGGCAACCGACTTCCGGCTGTGGGTGCGCGATCAATGCGATGCGGCCATCGAGGGGCTTCGCGCGCTGATCGGCGCCGCGCTGGCGCAGGCCGAGGCGGGGGCCGATTGGGTCATGCCGGGCTTCACCCATCTTCAGACCGCGCAGCCTGTGACCTGGGGCCATCACATGATGGCCTATGTCGAGATGTTCGGCCGCGATCTGTCGCGCTTTCAGGACGCGCGCAAGCGGATGAACGAATCGCCTCTGGGCGCTGCGGCCTTGGCCGGGACGGGCTATCCGATCGACCGCGAGATGACGGCCGCCGCGTTGGGTTTCGACCGGCCGATGGCGAACAGCCTCGATGCGGTCAGCGACCGGGACTTTGCGCTGGAATTCCTGTCGTCGGCCTCGATCTGCGCGGTGCATCTGTCGCGGCTGGCCGAAGAGCTGGTGATCTGGTCCTCGGCGCAGTTCCGTTTCGTGTCGATGTCGGACAAGTGGTCCACCGGCTCGTCGATCATGCCGCAGAAACGCAACCCCGACGCGGCGGAACTGATCCGCGCCAAGATCGGGCGCATTCTGGGGGCGACGGTCGCGCTGTTCACGGTGATGAAGGGCCTGCCCTTGGCCTATTCCAAGGACATGCAGGAAGACAAGGAACAGGTCTTCGACGCCGCCGACACGCTGATGCTGGCCCTGGCCGCGATGACCGGGATGCTGTCGGACCTGACCGCGAACCGCGACCGGCTGGAGGCCGCGGCCTCGGGCGGGTTCTCGACCGCGACGGATCTGGCCGACTGGCTGGTGCGCGAACTGGGGCTGCCCTTCCGCGATGCCCATCACGTCACCGGCAGCCTTGTCGCGCTGGCCGAAGGGCGCGGCGTCGATCTGCCCGACCTGACGCTGGACGACATGCAATCGGTCCATGCGGCGATCACGCAGGATGTGTTTTCGGTGCTGGGCGTGCATAATTCGGTGGCGTCGCGGCAAAGCTATGGCGGCACGGCGCCCGATCAGGTCCGCGCCCAGATCACCCGCTGGAAGGAGAAACTGGCATGAAGACCCCCACTCTTGGCCTGATCGCGGCGCTGTTCGCGCTGGCCGGCTGCGGCGTCGATGGTCCCCCGCAGCGTCCGCCGGAAAAGCCGCTGCAACAGCAGATGGGCGTCAGCATCAGCGGTGATGCGCGTCTCGGCGTCTCGGCGCGGCTCTGATGGATCACTTCAACTATCGCCACGGTGAATTGTTCGCCGAGGACGTGGCCCTGTCATGCATCGCGCGGCAGGTGGGCAGCCCGGTCTATATCTATTCGGCGGCCACCCTGCGCCGGCATTTCGGCCTGTTCCGGCAGGCGCTGGACTGGACCGATCATCTGGTCTGCTTCGCGGTCAAGTCGAACAGCAATCTCGCCGTGCTCAAGCTGATGGGCGATATGGGGGCGGGGATGGATGTCGTCTCGGGTGGGGAATATGCCCGCGCGCGCGCCGCAGGCGTGCCGGGCGACCGGATCGTCTTTTCCGGCGTCGGCAAGACCCTGGCCGAGATGCGCATGGCCATCGAGGGCGGCATCCGCCAGTTCAACATCGAGAGCGAGCCCGAGATGCAGGCCCTGTCGGCGCTGGCCGACAGCATGGGCGCGACGGTGCCCGTGGCGATCCGCGTCAACCCGGACGTGGATGCCAAGACCCATGAGAAGATCGCCACCGGCAAGTCCGAGAACAAGTTCGGCATCCCCATCTCGCGCGCCCGCGAGGTCTATGCCGAGGCCGCAGCCTTGCCCGGTCTGCGCGTGGTGGGCGTGGACGTGCATATCGGCAGCCAGCTGACCGATCTGGCCCCCTTCCGCGCGGCCTATGCCAAGGTCGCGGAACTGACGCAGGCGCTGCGTGCCGAAGGCCACGACATCACCCGGCTGGATCTGGGCGGGGGCCTTGGCATCCCCTATCGCCGCGACAACAACGCGCCGCCCCTGCCCATCGAATACGGCGCCGTCATCCGCGAGACCGTGGGCCATCTGGGCTGCGAGATCGAGATCGAGCCGGGCCGCAACATCGTCGGCAATGCCGGCGTGCTGCTGAGCCAGGTGATCTACGTCAAGCGTGGCGAGGATCGCGATTTCCTGATCGTGGACGCGGCGATGAACGACCTGCTGCGCCCGGCCATGTATGGCGCCCATCACGACATCGTTCCTGTCGTCGAGGCCGCGCCCGGCGCGCCCGTCCAGCCCTATGACGTGGTGGGCCCCGTCTGCGAATCGGGCGACACGTTCCAGAAGGGCGCCGAGCTGCCGACGATGGCGGCGGGCGACCTGATCGCCTTCCGCTCGGCGGGGGCTTATGGCGCGGTGATGGCGTCGGAATACAATTCGCGGCCTCTGGTGCCGGAAGTGCTGGTCGAGGGCGATCACTTCGCCGTCATCAGGGCGCGTCCGACATATGAGGAGATGCTGAGCCGGGATAGCATCCCGGCATGGCTTTGACGCGGGATCACGATGCGGAAGAAGCGCCGGGGGCCGACGGTCCCCGGGCACAGCCTGACGATGACCTGATCGCCGAGGGGCGCGGCCCGGTCGCGCGCGCCCTGCGGCTGACGCGGTGGGGCATGGTCTGGGAACGCGCCGCGCGGGCCTTCTGGCCGCTTGCGGCGCTGGTCGCTGTCGGTTTCTCGATCCTCTGGCTGGGTCTGGCGGACCCGCTTGGCCCGGCGCTGCCCTGGGCCGCGGGCCTGTGGCTTGCCGCCGTGATCGTGACCGCGATCCGGGGCGGGCTGCGCTTTGCCCCGGTCCGCGAGACCGAGGCTCTGGCCCGGCTGGACCGCACCTTGCCGGGGCGGCCCCTGTCGGCCCTGTCCGACCGCGCGGCGATCGGCGGCGAGGGTGCCTTGTGGCGGGCGCATCTGGCGCAGATGCGGGCGGCGGCGCTTCAGGCGCGCCCGGTGCCGCCCGACGCCCAGCTTGCCCGGCGCGACCCCTATGCGCTGCGTCTGGCCGCGATGCTGGCCTTGGTCATGGCGCTGATCTTCGGCGGCGCGGGCCAGATGGGGCAGGGCCTGTCGGCCATTGCCGCCACAATGAACACCACCGCCGCGCCGCAGATCGCCACCGGCCCCTCGTGGGAGGGCTGGGCCGAGCCGCCAGCCTATACCCGCCGCCCGACGCTTTACCTGAACGCCCTGCCCGAGGGCGAGGTGCTGGTCCTGCCCAAGGGCTCGGTCCTGTCCTTCCGCCTTTACGGCGGCGCGCAGGAGGTGGCGCAGGATATCGGCCCCTCGCTGTCGGACGACCCTCTGGCACCCCGCATCCGCGCCGAGGACAGCGGCAGCGTCGAACTGGCCGGGCGCCGCTTCGGGATCGAGGTTCTGCCCGACCAGCCGCCCGTGATCCGCGCGGGCGCTGCGCCGATGCGCCGCGCCGATGGCCGCATGATCCAGGATTTCAGCGCCGAGGATGACCATGGCGTGATCGCCGCCGATGCCGTGATCGCGCTTGATCTGGCCGCGGTCGATCGCCGCTTCGGGCTGGCCGCCGAGCCCGAGCCGCGCGAGGATATCGAACTGGCCCTGCCGCTGCCGCGCGGGGATCGCCGTCAGGTCGCGGGCCAGCTGGTCGAGGATCTGGCCCGCCACCCTTGGGCCAACCTGCCGGTGACGCTGACCCTGCGCGCCGAGGACGGGATCGAACAGGTGGCCCATGCCCCCGCCGCGCGGTTGGACCTGCCGGGGCGGCGCTTTTTCAACCCTCTGGCCGCCGCCCTGATCGAGATGCGCCGCGATCTTCTGTGGTCGCGCGAGAATGCCCGCCGCAGCGCCGAGATCCTGCGCGCCGTGACATGGCGCCCCGAGGGCTTTGTCGAGGACGCGCTTTACACCGAACTGCGCGCCTCGGTGACGTTGCTGGAAAGCGGCCCCTTGGCCCCCGAGGCCCGCGACCGCATGGCCGAGGCGCTGTGGCAGGCCGCGCTTGAGCTTGAGGATGGCGGTCTGGCCGATGCGCTGGCGCGGATGCGCGAGGCGCAGCAGAAACTCTCCGAGGCGATCCGCAATGGCGCCAGCCCCGACGAGATTCAGCGCCTGATGGACGAACTGCGCGAGGCGACCGAGGCCTATACCCAGATGCTGGCCGAACAGAGCCAGCGTCAGGACCAGACCGACAGCCCTGACCGTGGCCAGCAGCGCCAGCAGATCACCGGCGACCAGATCCAGCAGATGATGGACGAGATCCAGCGCCTGATGAACGAGGGCCGCATGGCCGAGGCCGCCGCCCTTCTGGAACAGTTCAACCGCATGATGGAAAATCTTGAGGTTCAGCAGGGCGAGGCGGGCGAGGGCAGCGGTCAGGGCAGCGGGCAGGGCAATCAGTCGATGAACCGTCTGGCCGATACGCTGCGCGAGCAGCAGCGCCTGTCCGACGACGCCTTCCGCGAGATGCAGCGCCAGTTCGGGCAGGGCTTCGGGCAGGATCAGGACGGCGATCAGTCCGAGGGCACCTCGCCCGGCGAAATGGCCGAACGTCAGCGCGAATTGCGCGAAGAACTGGGCCGCCAGCAGGGTCTGATGCCCGGTCAGGGCTCTGAGTCAGGGGATCGCGCCCGGCGGCAACTGGACGAGGCCGGTCGCGCGATGGAGGATGCCGAGGACGCCCTGCGTCGCGGCGATACCGGCGAGGCGCTGCAGCGGCAGGCCGATGCGATCCAGTCGATGCGCGAGGGGATGCGCGCTCTGGGCGACATGCTGGCGGGCGACCAGCCCCCCGCGCAGCAGGGCGAGGGGCAGAATCAGGCCGAGGCTCAGGACGGGCAGCAGCCGGGTCAGGGACAGCAGGGCGCGCGCGGGGCGCCGGTGGACGGCCGGCCGCAGCTGGACCCTCTGGGCCGTCAGCGCCCCGGCAGCGGCAGCGTCATCACGGGCGGCGATCCTCTGGCCGAAGGGATGGACCCGGCAGCGCGCGCCCGCGACCTGCTGGACGAGATCCGCCGCCGCAGCGGCGAGATCGCCCGCCCGCGTGATGAACGCGACTATCTGGGCCGTCTGCTGGACCGGTTCTGACCGCCGCCTCTAGCCCGCCAGATCGCGCGCCTGGACCTGCAGCCACAGCCGCCCCCGGTCAACCTCCTGGCGCAATTCCATCAACCTGTCGCCGAACGGGCTGTCGCTGGCCGCAAGGCCCGGCGCCAGCAGATACAGCGCCACGCAAGAGGCGGCGACCATCATGGACAGGCCAAACCCCGCCCGATAGGCGCCGCCCCGCCCCTCGCGCCGGGGCGCGGGCGGAGGATCGTGGCGGATGACCTGAGGGGCCGGTCGCGCGGGTTCGGGCGCGCGTGCCGGCTGTGACGGCGGCACCGAAAGGGGGCGCGTGATCAGCCGCGGCGTTTCGGCCCGAGGCGGCTGCGGATCGGCGCGGCCCCTCGGCGCGGGGGCGGCTGCGGGCAGGGCGGGCGGGTGCCGCTCGGCATCGGTGATCGTGGTGGCGGGCCAATCGGCCTCGTCCTCGGGCGGGGTCGTCCTGACGGCGGGCAGCATCGCCCCGCCATCCCCCTCGCGCAGGCGGCGTTCGTGTTCGACCTCTTCGCGCAGGATGTCCAGCACATCGGCGGGCAGGCGGCTGCTGGGTGGCGGCAGGGCGGGGCCGGGCGCGGGACCCTCTGCGGCGAAATCGCCCAGATCCAGCCGCGCGGGCGCGGTGTCGGCGCGTTTGGCCATCCAGACATGGCCACAACCGCTGCATTCGACCTCGCGGCCCGAGGCGGGGATGGCATCGGGGGGCAGCCGGTATTCGGCCTCGCATCCCGGACAGATCAACCTCATTTCAGACATGCCGACCCTCGTAATCGCCTTGCGGCTGTTTTATCAAGCCGGGAACCGGGTTGCAAAGCGGCAGGTCGGGACAGGCCGCGACAGAACGGCTTTTGGCAGCGAACGAGGTAGCATGTGATCGAGATGCGGGATGTCGGCTTCGGTTATCACGGAGAGGCCGATCTGTTATCAGGCATGACGCTGACATTGCAGCCGGGCATGTTCCACTTCCTGACCGGGCCGTCGGGGTCGGGCAAGACCACGCTGCTGCGGCTGTGCTATGCCGATCTCTTGCCCCGGTCCGGGCAGATGACCGCCTTTGGCCACGACATGCAGGCGCTGGACCGCGACGGGATCGCGCAATTGCGCCGCCGGGTCGGGGTCGTTCATCAGGACCCGCAATTCCTGGACCACCTGCCCGTGGCCGAGAACGTCGCCTTGCCCATGAGCGTCGCGGGCGAGCCGGTCGATATGGACGCGCTGCGCGATCTCTTGGGCTGGGTGCAGCTGTCGCAACATGCCCGCGCGCTGCCGCCGTCGCTGTCGGGCGGCGAGAGGCAGCGGGCTGCGCTGGCGCGGGCGGTGATCCTGTCGCCGGATCTGGTGCTGGCGGACGAGCCGACCGGCAATCTGGACTGGGAGATGTCGATGCGGCTGTTGCAGCTGCTGATCGAGCTGAACAAATCGGGCAAGACCGTGCTGGTCGCGACCCATGACCTGAACCTGATCCGGGCGGCCAAGGCGCAGGTCTCGGCGCGGGTGCTGCGGATCTCGGGCGGCAAGCTGCAGCTGGCGGGGGCGGACCTATGAAGCGCAAGGGTGTCATGCCGCCCCGTCTGACGGGGCTGGTCCAGGGACTGATCGGCGGCGAGGGCGGCAAGGGCGACCGGATCGTGCCGCCCACCGGCTTTACCGCGCAGCTGACGCTGTTCTCGGCGGGGGCAATGGCCTTTCTGGCGGTCTTTGCGCTGGCGCTGGCGCTGGCGACGGGGCGGCTGGCGGAACGCTGGTCGTCGGAACTGGCGGGTTCGGTCACGGTGCGCGTCAGCGCGCCCGCCGCCCAACTTGATGCGCGGGTGCAGTCGGTGATGGCGATCCTGCAGACGACGCCCGGCGCGGGTCAGGCCCGCCGCCTGCCGCAGGACGAGGTCGCCGCGCTGCTGGAACCGTGGTTCGGCCCCGATATGCCCGTTGACGCGCTGCCGGTGCCCGCGCTGATCGACCTGCCGGTCTCGGGGCGCGATTTCGACCCGCAGGGCCTGGCGCTGCGCCTCGAGGCCGAGGCGCCGGGCACGGTGCTGGACGATCACAGCGCCTGGCGGCGTCCGCTGGTCTCGGCCGCGCAAAGGCTGCGCCTGCTGGGTATCGTGTCGCTGCTGCTGATCGGCGCGGCCTCGGCCGCGATGATCACGCTGGCGGCGAAGGCGGCGCTGGCGGCGAACGGGCAGGTCATCCGCGTGCTGCGCCTGATCGGGGCGCGCGACATCACCATCGCCACGGCCTTTGTGCGCCGCTTCACCCGACGCGCGGCCGTAGGCGCCAGCGTCGGCACGCTGGCCGGGATGGCGGCGGTCGCCATGCTGCCCAATACCAGCGCGGCCGGCGGCTTTCTGACCGGCCTTGGTTTTCAGGGCTGGGGCTGGTTGCTGCCGCTGCTGATCCCGGTCATCGCCGCCGGGGTGGGCTTTGTCGCGACACGTTGGGCCGCGCTGAAGATGCTGGAGGGCGTGCGATGAAGCGCCACGAGAACCCTCTCCCGGGTCGGCTGACGGCCTGGCAATATGTGCAGAACGTCCTCTATTACCTTCATGTCGCGGTGGCGACGCTGGTGATCGGGCTTTTCGGCATCGTGCTGGTTCTGGCGCAGGGGCGGGTCGGCGCGAACAGGGTCGCGACCTTCTGGATCGGCTACATGATCGGCGCCGCGCGCCTGCATCTGGGCCTGACCTGCGAGATCCGCGGCACGCCTCCGACCGAGGATTGCATCGTCGCCGCCAAGCACCAGTGCTTCTGGGACATCCTGGTCATTGCCCATGCCGTGCCGCGCCGTGCCTTCATCATGAAGCGCGAGGTGATGCGGGTGCCGATCATGGGCTGGTATGCGTGGAAGGTGGGCTGCATCCCCATCGACCGCTCGCGCGGGCGCGACGCGATGGCGGCGATCTCGGCGACGATCAACCAGAGGATCGCAGGCGACGGGCTGGGTCAGCTGATCATCTACCCCGAAGGCACGCGCACGCTGCCGGGGCATCGCAAGCCCTACAAGCAGGGCGTTGCCACGATCCGCGCCGCGACCGGGCTGCCGGTCGTGCCGGTGGCGGTAAATACCGGCATGTTCTGGCCGCGCAAGGGCTGGGGCATCCGCCCGGGCCGCGCCGTCATCGAGTTCCTGCCCGCGATCGGTCCCGATCTGCCGCAAGAGGCGCTGATGACCCGGCTGGAAGCGGATATCGAGACGCGCTCGGACCTGCTGATGGCCGAGGCAGGGCTGAGCCTGCCCCGGCCGGACGCCGATCAGCGCAGCTCGTAATAGCGCGGCACCGTCGGCGGAGCGGGCGGCAGGCCGATGTCGCGCCGCATATGCGGGCTGAGGTGATAGGGGTCAGGCGGCCTGGGCCGCCGCCGTCTGGGCAGCAGCAGCGCCCGGATCATCGCCCATAAGACCGCCATCCGTCCATGGCGGGCGATCAGGCGGTGAAGGGCAGGGTTCAGGCGCGCGGCCTGCGGATGCAGTTCAGCGATCATCGTCGTCTCCTTGGCCCTGCCGTGCTGGCGGGGCCGTCTGGTTGTCAGGGTGAGAGAATGCGCCGATGCCCGATCACGTCCGGCAGGCGACCGCGCAGGGCGGATCGCACCCCGGAAGGTGTCAGGTCATGGCGCGGTGGGGTTGCCCGCATGTCCCGCCCCAAAGGGCAGGCAATGGCGCGGCGAGGGGATCAGGCGTGGTTGCGCCAGATGCCTCGTCGGTTCGCATCCTGTGACGGGCGGGGGGTCTGGTGATGGATCATCGGCGCCCCTCCTGTCTTGCGAATTGCGGGCAAGGGGGACGCTGCCAGCCTTCTGCACAACCTGCAATTGCCCATGAAAAAGACCGGGCAGTTTTGCCCGGCCTGTTGCCGTTGGATCACAATGTCGTCAGCAGGCGTCAGGCGGCCAGCGCGTGGGCGCCCATGGCGCGGAACTTCTCGCGCCGGTCGCGGACCAGATCGGCGGGCTTCATCCCCGACAGATCGGCCAGCATCGCGCCGATCTCGGCGCCCACGGCGGCGATGGCCGCGGCGGGGTCACGCTGCGCGCCGCCCATCGGTTCGGCGATGATCCGGTCGATGACGCCCAGCTTCTTCAGATCTTGCGCGGTCAGGCGCAAAGCCTCGGCGGCGTCGCGCATCTTCTCGGCGTCCTTCCACAGGATCGAGGCGCAGCCCTCGGGCGAGATCACCGAATAGATCGAGTGTTCCAGCATGGCGATGCGGTTCGCGGTGGCGAAGGCCACGGCCCCGCCGGAACCACCCTCGCCGATGATGACGCTGACCAGCGGCACGCCGATTTCCAGGCATTTCATGGTGCAGCGGGCGATGGCTTCGGACTGGCCGCGTTCCTCGGCGCCCTTGCCGGGATAGGCGCCGGGCGTATCGACCAGCGTGATCACGGGCAGCCCGAAGCGGTGCGCCATGTCCATCAGGCGGATCGCCTTGCGATAGCCCTCGGGGCGGGCCATGCCGAAATTGTGGTGAATGCGCGACTTGGTGTCGTTGCCCTTTTCATGGCCGATCACCACGCAGGGCGCGTCGTTGAACCGCGCAAGGCCCCCCATCACGGCATGGTCGTCGCCAAAGGCGCGGTCGCCGGCCAGCGGCGTGAATTCGGTGAACAGCGCGCTGATATAGTCGCTGCAATGCGGGCGGTCGGCATGGCGCGCGACCAGCGTCTTGCGCCAGGGCGTCAGCGACGCATAAAGCTCGCGCAGCATCTCTTGCGCCTTGGCGTCCAGCGCGGCGGCCTCTTTCTCGACATCGACGGCCCCTTCGCCCTTTCGGGCCATGGCCCGAAGCTCTTCGGCCTTGGCCTCGATATCGGCGAGCGGCTTTTCGAAATCCAGATAGACCATGCGTGGCGCCCCTTGGGTTCGGATCTGGCGCTATATAGGCCGGGTCGCCGCATCATGCAACGCGCCCGGCCAGACCCTGCGCGCTATTGCAGGTCCGAGAAGGCCGCCGCCAGACGCTGCACGGCCTCGGCCACGCGGGCGCGGGGGGTGGCCAGGTTGAAGCGCAGGAAATCCTCGCCCCCGGTGCCGAAGCTGGCGCCGTGATTGGCCGCGATCCGGGCCTGCCCCTCGACCCGCGCGATGAATTCGGCCTGCGCCATGCCGGTCCCCGAGAAATCGACCCAGGCCAGATAGGTCGCCTGCAAGGGCATCGACCGCAGCCCCGGAATCGCGTTCACGCCCTGATCGAACAGCCGCCGGTTCCCGTCGAGATAGGCGCACAAGTGGTCGATCCATTCCGCCCCCTCGGGGGAGTAGGCGGCGGCGACCATGTCCATCCCCATGAAGGCGGGCGAGATGCCGCGCGCCATCAGCGCCGCCTTGAACCGCGCCCGCAGGTCGGGATCGGCGACGATCGCATTGCCGATATGGGCGCCGGCGATGTTGAAGCTTTTGGTGGCGGCGGTCAGTGTCACCAGCCGGTCGGCCAGTTCGGGGATCAGCGCGGCGATCATCCGGTGGCGCGGCGCGCCGGGCATGACCAGATCGCAATGGATGTCGTCGGAAATCAGGATCAGGTCGTTGCGGGTGCAGAAATCGGCGACCTCGCGCAGTTCGGGCTCGGACCAGACGCGGCCGCCGGGATTATGGGGCGAACAGAGGATCAGCATGCGCTCGTCCCCCGTCAGCTGCGCCTGCCAGTTCTGCCAGTCCATCCGGTAAAGCCCCTGATCCAGTGCCAGAGGCATCTCGACCAGCTTGCGTCCCGAGGCGCGGATCGTTCGGGCGAAGGCGTGATAGACCGGGCTCATCACGATGACCCCGTCGCCCGGCTGCGTCAGCGCGTCCAGCGCCATCGCCACGCCATTGACCAGCCCCGCGCAGGTCAGCACCCAGTCGGGCTGGATCTGCCAGCCGTGGCGCGCCTGCATCCACCAGCAGATCGCGTCCAGATAGGGCCGGTTCGCGCCGGGATAGCCGTAGATGCCGTGGGCCGCATGGGCCTCGACCGCCCGCTGGACGGCGGCGGGGGGGCGGAAATCCATGTCCGCCACCCACATGGCGATGCCGTCATGCGCCGAGACGCCGTATTGCGCCGCCATGTCGTCCCATTTGCTGCAATGGGTGCCGCGGCGGTCGATGATCTCGTCGAAATCGGGGGTCGTCATGGAATTTCCTGTCCTTGCCTGTCGCGGGGCCTGCCGCGTTATTGCTTCGCGCCCGGCCTTGGCCTAAATGCGCGTCATGAGCCTGAGACCCATCCTGATCCATCCCGATCCGCGCCTCAAGCGTGTGGCCGAGCCGATTGCCCGCATCACGCCGGAAATCGAGACGCTGGCCGCCGACATGATCGCGACGATGTATGACGCGCCCGGCATCGGCCTTGCCGGTCCGCAGGTCGGCGTGTTGCAGCGCATCTTCGTGATGGACGCGACCCGCGACCCCGAGGCCGAGCCCGATCCGATGGTTCTGGTGAATCCGGAACTGGTCTGGCGATCGGATGCGACGAATGTCTACGAAGAGGGCTGCCTGTCCATCCCCGACCAATATGCCGAGGTGACGCGCCCCGCCGAGGTGCGGCTGCGCTGGTTGGGGCTGGACGGTCAAACCCACGAACGCGATTTCGACGGGCTGGCCGCGACCTGCGCCCAGCACGAGATGGACCATCTGGACGGGGTGCTGTTCATCGACCACCTCTCGGCGATCCGGCGGCAGATGATCACGCGCAAGATGCAGAAGCTCAAGCGGGACCGGGCGCGCGACTGAGCCCGCCCCGCCGCGCGCTTTTTCGACAAGGAAGACCTCATGGCCGTGCGGCCCTTCATTCCCTATTCCGACCCGCGCCTGCATCGCCCGGCCGAGCCCGTCGAGGGTGTGACCGAAGCCGTGCGGATGATCTGGGACGACATGATCGACACGATGGAGGCAATGCCGGGCGTAGGCCTTGCCGCACCCCAGATCGGGATCATGCTGCGGCTGGCCGTGGTCGATGCCTCTGACAAGCGCGGTCAGGCGGTGCGGATGGCCAATCCCGAGATCCTGCATGCCAGCGTGCAGTTGCGCAGCCATGACGAGGCCAGCCCGAACCTTCCCGGCGTCTGGGCGCCTGTGCAGCGCCCGCGCGCCGTCACGGTGCGGTTCCTGAACGATCAGGGCCAGATCGAGGATCGCGATTTCGTCGGTCTCTGGGCGACCAGCGTGCAGCATCAGATCGACCATCTGCAGGGGCGGGTCTATGTCGATCACCTGACGCCCTTGCGGCGGCGGATGCTGGTCGCGAAATCGGCGAAGCTGGCGCGCAAGGGATAGCGCCGGGGGCTGCCTGCCCCCGGACCCCCGGGGATATTTGGACCAAGGCAAAGGAGTGGCCATGCGCGTCGTCTTCATGGGAACGCCCGATTTCTCGGTTCCAGCGCTGCGCGAGATCGCCGCGCGCCATGAGGTCGTGGCGGTCTATACCCAGCCGCCCCGGGCAGCCGGGCGGGGGCAGAAGCCGCGCGTCTCGCCGGTTCAGGCGGCGGCCGAGGCTTTGGGCCTGCCGGTGCGCCATCCCGAGCGGTTGCGCGATCCGGCCGAGCAGGCAGCCTTTGCCGCGCTTGGGGCGGATGTGGCGGTCGTGGTGGCCTATGGGCTGATCCTGCCGCAGCCTGTGCTGGATGCGCCGCGGCTGGGCTGTCTGAACATCCACGCCTCGATCCTGCCGCGCTGGCGGGGGGCGGCGCCCATTCAGCGTGCGATCATGGCGGGGGATGCCGAAACGGGGGTCGCCATCATGCAGATGGAGGCCGGGCTGGACACCGGTCCGGTCCTGGCCGAGGCGCGCACCCCCATTGGCCCCGAGGAGACCGCTGCCGATCTGCATGACCGTCTGTCGCTGATGGGGGCGGGGCTGATCTGCGACGTGCTGGGGCGGCTGCCTCTGCCGGCTGTGCCGCAGGCGCCGGAGGGCGTGACCTATGCCGCCAAGATCCTGAAGGACGAGGCGCGCATCGACTGGACCAAGTCGGCAGCCGAGATCGATCGCCAGATCAGGGGGCTGTCGCCGTTTCCCGGCGCCTGGAGCGATATTGGCGGAGAGCGGGTCAAGCTGCTTCGCGCGCGGGTGATCGCTGGAGAGGGCGTGCCGGGCGATGTTCTGGACGGGTTCCAAGTGGCCTGCGGGACGGGCGCGCTGGAGATCATCGAGGCGCAGCGGGCCGGCAAGAAGCCGATGCGCACCGAGGACCTGCTGCGTGGTTGGGCGCTGCCCCCTCGTCTGGGATAGGGCCGGGCAAGGCCCGGCCTCGCGCCCGACCGTGGCGGGGCTTGTCCCCGCCCGGCGGGCGCGATCCCGTCGCGGGACGCAAGCGGCGCAGGGATCGCCTCAGAACGCGCCGTGGCAGTGCTTGAACTTCTTGCCCGAGCCGCAGGGGCAGGGATCGTTGCGCGACGGGTTGCCCCAGCTGGTGGGATCGTTCTCATCGAAGCCCTCGACCAGCGGCACGGGTTTTTCCGCGTCCGAGACCGATTGGCTGTCCGCGCCATGCGCCATGGTCAGGCGGTCCTGTGCGGCCTTCTGCTGTTCGGCCATCTGGCGCAGCATTTCCTCGCGCTCCGCATCCGTCAGCGGACGGATCTGCGACAGGCGCTGCGTCACGTCGAAGCGCAGGCTGTCCAGCAGTGTCTCGAACAACTGGAATGCCTCGGTCTTGTATTCCGACAGCGGATCGCGCTGCGCATAGCCGCGGAAGCCCACGACCGAGCGCAGATGTTCCAGCGTCAGCAGGTGGTCGCGCCATTTCTGGTCGATCATCTGCAGCAGCACCTGCTTCTCGACGGTCTTCATCGTTTCGGGGCCGAAGGCGGCGGCCTTTTCGGCCATGTAGCGGTCGACAGCCTCGGTGATCCGCTCGCGCATCACGTCTTGATCGACGCCCTCTTCCTCGGCCCATTCGACGACGGGCAGGTTCATGTTCAGCTTTTCGCGCACCGCCGTCTTGAGGCCCTCGGCGTCCCATTGGTCGGCATAGGTCTTGGCGGGCATGAAATCCTCGACCAGGTCGTCGATGACCTGGTGGCGCATGTCGGCGGTGATCTCGCCCAGCTCCTCGCTGTCCATGATCTCGCGGCGCTGGCCGAAGATGGCCTTGCGCTGGTCGTTCATCACGTCGTCGAACTTCAGCAATTGCTTGCGGATGTCGAAGTTGCGGCCCTCGACCTTGGCCTGGGCGCGTTCCAGCGACTTGTTCACCCAAGGATGGACGATCGCCTCGCCCTCTTTCATGCCAAGCGTGGACAGCACCTTTTCCAGGCGGTCCGAGCCGAAGATCCGCATCAGGTCGTCTTCCAGCGACAGGAAGAACAGCGACCGCCCCGGATCGCCCTGTCGGCCTGAGCGTCCGCGCAGCTGGTTGTCGATGCGGCGGCTTTCATGGCGTTCGGTGGCCAGAACGAAGAGGCCGCCCGCCTCGAGCACCCTCTGCTTGTCGGCGGCGTGTTCGGCCTCGATCCGGGCGCGGAGTTCGTCGGGATGGGCGTCGGGATCGGCCTTCAGCGCCTCCATCACCTTCATCTCGACATTGCCGCCCAGCTGGATGTCGGTGCCGCGGCCGGCCATGTTGGTGGCGATGGTCACGGCGCCGGGCTTGCCGGCATCGGCGACGATCTGGGCCTCGGCCTCGTGCTGGCGGGCGTTCAGGACGTTATGCGCGATGCCTTCCTTGGTCAGCAGGTTGGACAGCATCTCGGACTTTTCGATGCTGGTCGTGCCGACAAGGGTGGGCTGGCCCTTGGCGTTTGCCTCGCGGATGGCCTCGACGACGGCGGCGTATTTCTCGGCGGCGGTGCGATAGACGCGGTCATGTTCGTCGATCCGCGCGATGCCGCGATTGGTCGGAACCTCGACCACGCCCAGCTTGTAGATTTCCTGGAATTCCTCGGCCTCGGTCGAGGCGGTGCCGGTCATGCCGCCCAGTTTCGCATAGAGGCGGAAGTAGTTCTGGAAGGTCACGCTGGCCAGGGTGACGTTCTCGGGCTGGATGTCCACGCCCTCCTTCGCCTCGATCGCCTGGTGCAGGCCGTCCGACAGGCGGCGGCCCTTCATCATCCGGCCGGTGAATTCGTCGATCAGCATCACCTCGCCGTCGCGGACCATGTAGTGCTGGTCCTTCAGGAACAGCTTGTGCGCGCGCAGCGCCTGGCTGGCATGGTGGACGATGGTGGTCGATTCCGGATCATAGAGCGTCTGGTCCTCGGGCAGGATGCCGTCGGCCTGAAGCCGCTTTTCGAGAAACTCGTTGCCCTCTTCGGTGAAGGTGGCGTTGCGGGCCTTCTCGTCCAGCTTGAAATGGTCCTCGGTCAGCAGCGGGATATACGCGTCCAGAACCCGGTAGAGTTCCGAGCGGTCCTGCGACGGCCCCGAGATGATCAGCGGCGTGCGCGCCTCGTCGATGAGGATGCTGTCCACCTCGTCCACGATGGCGTAGTTGTGGCCGCGCTGGACCATCTCGGCCACGCTGCCCTTCATGTTGTCGCGCAGATAGTCGAAGCCCAGCTCGTTGTTGGTGGCGTAGGTCACGTCGCAGGCATAGGCGGCGCGCTTTTCGTCCTCGGGCTGGAAGGGATAGACGACGCCGCAGGTCAGGCCAAGCTGGGCATAGACCTTGGACATCCATTCCGCGTCTCGCTTGGCCAGGTAATCGTTGACCGTGACGACATGGACGCCATTGCCCGACAGGGCGTTCAGATAGGCCGGGAAGGTCGCCACAAGGGTCTTGCCCTCGCCGGTCTTCATCTCGGCGATGTTGCCCTGATGCAGGAAGATCCCGCCCATCAGCTGCACGTCGAAGGCGCGCAGGCCAAGGGCGCGCCGCGCACCCTCGCGGCAATTGGCGAAGGCCTCGGGCAGGATGTCGTCCAGGCTTTCGCCGCCTGCCACACGGGTCTGGAATTCGCGCGTCTTGTCGATCAGTCCCTGATCGGACAGGGCCTTGAACTCGGCCTCCAGCGCGTTGATGCGCGCGATCAGCGGGCGCGTTCCCTTGACCTTGCGGTCATTGGGCGTGCCAAAGACCATCTTCGCCAGATTTCCGATGCCGAGCATGTCACCTTCGCAATCACGTTGTTGGGAAAGGCGCCTGTGCCGCGGGCCACTTGCCCGCACCGGCCGCATTGCCGTATCAGGGGCCTGAACGAAACGCGGCGGCGGCGCCTTCCACGGAGTTGCTCCGGGATGTAGGCCCCGCATGCCAAAGTGTCAATGTTGGCCCGGCCCGTGACGCGGTCCGGGCCGTGATCTGCAAGGGGTTGCGACATGCTGAAAGCGTCTTGTCTGGCACTGGCCATCGGGCTTGGGGCGCTTGCGCCCGCCGCCCTGGCCGAGGAAAGCGGGGCCGACCGCGTGGTCGCCACCGTGAACGGCCAGCCCATCACCCTGGGCCAGATGATCCTCATGCGGCAGTCGATGACGGACCCGATGGCGCAGCAGCTGCCCGATCAGGCGATGTGGGACATGATGCTGGACCAGCTGATCCGCCAGACCGCCGTGGCCGAGGCCGCCGAGGACAGCGCCGGTCTGCGCGCCCAGATCGAATTGCAGCGCCGCAACGCGATGGCCACCGCCACCGTCAGCCGCCTGGCCGAGGTCGAGCCCTCGGACGAGGCGATCGCCGCCGCCTATGATCGCCTGTTCGGCGATGCCGAGCCCACGACCGAATACAACGCCGCCCATATCCTGGTCGAGACCGAGGAAGAGGCCGCCGAGATCAAGGCGCAGATCGACGAGGGCGCCGATTTCGGCGACGTGGCCGAGCAGCGTTCCACCGGTCCTTCGGGGCCGAACCGCGGCGATCTGGGCTGGTTCTCGGCCGATCAGATGGTGCCGCCCTTCGCCGAGGCCGTGGCCGCCATGCAGCCGGGCGAGGTGTCCGACCCGGTCCAGACCGAATTCGGCTGGCACGTCATCCGCCTGTCGGAAACCCGCCTGCGCGAGGCGCCCGGCATCGCCGAGATCCGCGACCAGCTGGTCCAGATGGTCCTGCGCGAAAGCGTCGAGGCCGAGATCCAGCGTCTTGTGACCGAGGCCGAGGTGCAGCGCGTCGAGGGCATCGACCCCGCGCAGATCAATGACGCCACCCTGCTGGAGGCCGAGTGATGGGCAAGGCCGGGCTTCCTGTCTCGCCGCTGGCACCGGCGCGTTTTCCCGACCTGCCGGTGATCGAGGGCGTGGAATTCGCCAGCGCCGCCGCCGGGGTCAAGTATCAGGGCCGCACCGATGTGACGCTGATCCGTGTGGCGCCCGGCAGCACGCTGGCGGGGGCGTTCACGCGATCCTCGACCCGCGCGGCCTGCGTTCTGGACAACCAGGTCAAGCTGGCCCAGGGCGGCGATGCGCCCGAAGGGGCCGCGATCATCATCAATTCCGGCAACGCCAATGCCTTCACCGGCGCGCGGGGTCAGGAATCGGTCGATGCCGTGACCGGTGCGGTGGCGCAGGCGCTTGGGCTGCCGCGGGGGCGGGTCTTTTCGTCCTCGACCGGGGTGATCGGCGAGCCCTTGCCCCATGACCGCATCATCGCGGTGACGGGCGATCTGGCCGGTCGCCTTGACGCGGCGGGCGCCGCCGAGGCCGCGCGCGCGATCATGACCACCGATACCTTCCCCAAGGGCGCCTTCGCGACCCTGCCCGGCGAAGGTGGCGAGATCCGCATCACCGGCATTGCCAAGGGCTCGGGCATGATCGCGCCCGACATGGCGACGATGCTGGTCTATGTCTTCACCGACGCGGCGATCCCCGCCGACCTGCTGCAACAGGCGCTGAGTTCGGGGCTGGACACGACCTTCAACGCGATCACCGTGGACAGCGACACCTCGACCTCGGATGCGCTGATCCTGGCGGCGACGGGGCGCAGCAAGGCCGCGCCGATCACCGATCTGGCCAGCGCGACCGGGCAGGCATTTGTCGCGGCGCTGCACGGTGTCATGCGCGAACTGGCCCATCTGGTCGTGCGCGACGGCGAGGGCGCGACGAAATTCGTCGAGATCGCCGTGACCGGCGCGCAGGACACCGCCGATGCCCACCGCGTTGCCATGGCCATTGCCAATTCGCCGCTGGTCAAGACCGCCATCGCGGGCGAGGACGCCAATTGGGGCCGCATCGTCGCCGCCATCGGCAAATCGGGCGCCGAGGCCGACCGCGACCGCCTGACGATCCGCTTCGGCGACATGGTCCTGGCGCGCGACGGCTGGCGCGACCCGTCCTATGACGAGGCGGCGGCCAGCGCCTACATGAAGAACCAGGATCTGCGGATCGGGGTCGATCTGGGGCTGGGGCAGGGCGCCCGCACCGTCTGGACCTGCGACCTGACCCATGGCTACATCGACATCAACGCGGATTACCGCTCGTGAAGTCGGTGCTGGTCTCGGCGGTGGCGCTGATCGACGTGGATGGCCGCATCCTGCTCGCGCAGCGCCCCGAGGGCAAGTCGATGGCTGGCCTGTGGGAGTTTCCCGGCGGCAAGGTCGAGCCGGGAGAGACCCCCGAAGCGGCGCTGATCCGCGAATTGCACGAGGAGCTGGGCATCGACACCTGGGCCTCGTGCCTGGCGCCGCTGACTTTCGCCAGCCATCAATATGACAGTTTCCACCTGCTGATGCCGCTATTCGCCTGCCGCAAGTGGCAAGGCATCCCGCAGCCCCGCGAGGGGCAGCGGCTGGCCTGGGTCAAGGCGGCTGATTTGTCGAATTACCCTATGCCTGCAGCGGATATTCCCCTGATTCCAGTCCTGCGGATGTGGCTATAATGTCGCAGTTCCCTTGGATCTCGTTCGAATTCTGCTTAAATCGCGGGTAGGTTGAATGCGCGCTTAGTGGAATTTTAACCAATTCGTGACAACCTGATCCTGTGGGCGCAGAGGAGGATTGACATGATTCGCACCATCTCGATCGGACAATACATATCGATTCAAGGCGTTTTCGAAGGGGCCGCGGCCAACGGCAACATTCTGGTTCGTGTGGGCAGTCGCACTTATGAGGGGCGCCCTGTCGGCAAGTGAACCGACGGTGCAAATGGCCAGATACACCAAGGGCGGCGTGCGGGGGGCATGCCGCCCTTTTTCATGCGCAGGCCTCACCGGGCGGCAGGCATGGCGGGTGGCTGAACAGGGGAACGCGTAGAGGCGTCGAACCCCGGCGTCTCGTGTGCCGCCTGGTAGGTGCGGGCAAAGCTCGGGCAGACTGCGCCACGAAAAAGGGCCGCGAAACCGCGGCCCTTTTCTGTTGATCGGCACGGCTTACAGCGTGCGTTCGATCTCTTCCCGCTCGAAGATCTCGATGACATCGCCCTGGCGGATGTCGTCGTAATTCTCGAAGGCCATGCCGCATTCCTGACCGGATTGCACTTCCTTGACCTCGTCCTTGAAGCGCTTGAGCGTCTTCAGCGTGCCTTCGTGGATCACCACGTTGTCGCGCAGCAGGCGCACGCCCGCCGAACGGCGCGCCACGCCCTCGGTGACAAGGCAGCCGGCGACCTTGCCGACGCCCGTGACCTTGAAGACTTCGCGGATCTGCGCATAGCCGATGAAGTTCTCGCGAACCTCGGCCGACAGCAGGCCCGACGCGGCGGCTTTGATGTCGTCCACCAGATCATAGATGATCGAGTAATAGCGGATCTCGACACCCTTCTGGTTGGCCGAGTTGCGGGCCGGAGCGTTGGCACGGACGTTGAAGCCGATGACCGGAGCACGGCTGGCCTCGGCCAGACCGATATCGGATTCGGTGATCGCACCCACGCCGTAATGCAGCACGCGGACGCGGACCTCGTCATTGCCGACCTTTTCCAGCGCCTGCACGATCGCCTCGGCCGAGCCCTGCACGTCGGCCTTCACGACCACCGGCAGTTCGGCCACGCTCTGATCGGCCTTGGCCTTGGCCATCAGCTGTTCCAGCGTGGTGGCGGCACCGGCGGCGGCGCGTTTGTCCTTGGCCTGCTGGATACGGTAATCCGCGATCTCGCGGGCCTGCGCTTCGGTCTCGACCACGTTCAGCACGTCGCCGGCCTCGGGGGTGCCGTTCAGGCCCAGAACTTCGACCGGGACGGACGGGCCGGCCTCTTCGACGCGCTCGCCCTTGTCGTTGATCAGCGCGCGGACCTTGCCCCATTGCTCGCCCACGACGAAGATGTCGCCGCGGCGCAGAGTGCCGTGCTGCACCAGAACGGTCGCCACGGGACCGCGACCGACATCCAGCTGCGCCTCGATCACGGCGCCCTGGGCGGCGCGGTTCGGGTTTGCCTTGAGTTCAAGGATCTCGGCCTGAAGCGCGATGGCTTCCAGCAGGTTGTCCAGACCGAGGCCGGTCTTGGCCGAAACCTCGACATCCTGCACCTCGCCCGACATGGCCTCGACCACAACCTCATGTTGCAGCAGGTCAGTGCGGACCTTCTGCGGATCGGCGGCGGGCTTGTCGATCTTGTTGATCGCCACGATCATCGGGACGCCGGCGGCCTTGGCGTGGTTGATCGCCTCGACCGTCTGCGGCATCACCGCGTCATCGGCGGCCACGACCAGCACCACGATATCCGTCACCTGGGCGCCGCGCGCCCGCATCGAGGTAAAGGCCGCGTGGCCCGGCGTGTCGAGGAAGGAGAGCACCGCGCCGCTTTCGGTCGTCACCTGATAGGCGCCGATATGCTGCGTGATCCCGCCCGCCTCGCCCGAGACGACATTCGCGTTGCGGATCGCGTCCAGAAGCGAGGTCTTGCCGTGGTCAACGTGGCCCATGATCGTGATGATCGGCGGACGCGGGCGGAGATCCTCGGGCTTGTCCTCGACGCTGTCGATGACCTGCTCGACATCGCTGTCGCTGACGCGGACGGCACGGTGGCCGAATTCCTCGATCACCAGTTCGGCCGTGTCGGCGTCGATGGGTTGGTTCATGGACACCATCATGCCCATCTTCATCAGCGCCTTGACCACATCGGCGGCGCGTTCCGCCATCCGGTTGGCCAGTTCCGACACCACGATGGTCTCGGGCAGCTGCACGTCGCGCACCTGCTTTTCGGCGCGCTGGCTGCCGCCCATCGCCTTTTGACGGGCCTTGTCCTGCTTGCGCTTCATCGCGGCCAGCGAGCGCTGGCGCCCGCCTTCGCCGTCAAGCGCCTGCGTCAGGGACAGCTTGCCGGTGCGGCGGCTGTCGTCGCGGGCGGTCTTGCCGCGGTCGCGTTCGGGGGCGCGTTCCACGCGGTCGCGTTCGGGCTTGCGCGGCGCGCCGGTGGCGACGCCCTTGGTCTCGGCGCGCGAGGCGGCGGCCTCGATGGCGGCCTGATCGGGGGCGGCGGGTTTGGCGGTCGCGGAGGCTGCGGGCTTGGCGCGCGGCTCGGCCTTGCGCTTGGCGGCTTCCTCGGCCTCGCGGGCGGCGCGGGCCTCTTCCTCGGCCTTGGCCTTCAGGGCTTCCTCGCGCTCGCGCTCTTCGCGGGCCTTGGCCTCGATCTCGGCGCGGCGGCGCTCACGCTCTTCCTCGCGGGCTTTTTCCTCGGCGGCGCGGCGCGCGGCGTCCTCGGCCTCGCGGGCCTTGGCGGCGGCCAGCGCCTTCAGGCGGCGCTCCATCTCGGCATCCGAGATCCCGGCAGGGCGTTTCGACGGATCGCCAGCCATCCGGGCGGTCAGCGGGTTCTTTTCCTTCTGCGCATCGGTCATCTGCGTGGCGCCCGCCTTGGGCACCACGACGCGCTTGCGCTTGGTTTCGACGACCACGCTCTTGGTGCGGCCATGGCTGAAGCTTTGCTTGACCTGGCCCGAACGGCCGCTGCCGCCAAGCCCCAGGGTCTTTTTACCGTCGTTATCGCTCATCTGCGTATTCATTCCTTCCCGGCCGCCGTATTGCCGCCGTCATGCCCGCGCAGACCCGTCAGTCTGCCGGCTTCCAAGATCACCTTGTCCGTCAGTCCACCCGCCGCAAGCGCGCCGTGTATGACATGATCGCGCCCGAAGGACAAACCCAATTCTGAGGCGGTCAGGCAGCCGAACCAGCGTCCGCCGGTCGGCGTCCACAGCTTGCCCTTGCCTCGTTCCGACCCGTCGCTGGCCTGCAGCAGCACTTTTGCGCGCCCCTCTGCCAGCCAGCCCTTGACCTTCTCGAACCCGGCGACCGCCCGGCCCGACTTGCGCGCCAGCGAGACCAGATCGACCAGTCGCCGCGCCACGCCCGCCTCGACCAGATCGGTCAGCCCCTCGGGCACCGTCACCGGCATCCGCGCGGCGCGGGAAAACAATCCCTTGGAGGCCGCACGATCCAGCGCCGCACGGTCGGCGGCCACCCAGATCCCGCGACCGGGCAGCTTTTCGGCCAGATCCGGCACAAGCTGCCCCTCGGGGCCGATCACGAAGCGGATCAGCCCGCGTTTGGGCTGCGTCTCGCCGGTCGCAATGCAGCGCCGTTCGGGTTCGTCCCGGTCCTTGTCACGTCCGCCACGGCTCAATTGGTGCATCCGTCCGGGGCGCGATCAGGCCCCGGCCTCCTCTTCGTCGGTTTCGCTATCGTCCTCGGCCTCGGCTTCAAGCTCGGTCGGGTCGACCCAGCCCAGCAGCACGCGTGCCGTCATCACCATCGTCTGCGCCTCTTCGAGGCTGACCTCGTAGGGCTCCAGCAGGCCTTCGTCCTTGACGCGCTGCCCGTTCACCGTGGTCCAGCCGCCGGCCAGTTCCCAATCGGCGCAGGTGGCGAAGTCTTCAAGCGTCTTGACGCCGTCCTTGGCCAATGCCTCGACCATCTGGGGTGTCAGACCCTCGAATTCAATGAGGCTGTCCTCAGCGCCAAGCGCACGGGCGCTTTCAAGCGCGGCCTTGTTCTTCGCCTCAAGCACGTCGCGGGCGCGGGCCTGAAGCTCGGCTGCGGTGCCTTCGTCCACGCCGTCGATCGACAGAAGCTCGTCCTGATCGACATAGGCGACTTCTTCAAGGTTGGTGAAGCCCTCGGCCACCAGAAGTTGGGCGAAGAACTCGTCCAGATCCAGCGCTTCCATGAACAACGCCGTGCGGCTGTTGAACTCGGCCTGACGACGCTTGGATTCCTCTTCCTCGGTGAGGATGTCGATGTCCAGACCCGTCAGCTGGCTGGCCAGACGCACGTTCTGGCCGCGACGGCCGATGGCCAGCGACAGCTGCTCGTCGGGGACGACGACCTCGATCTTGTTGGCTTCCTCGTCAAAGACGACCTTGCTGACCTCGGCGGGTTGCAGGGCGTTCACGAGGAACGTCGCCTGATCCTCGTTCCACGGAATGATGTCGATCTTCTCGCCCTGAAGCTCGCCCACCACGGCCTGAACGCGGCTGCCGCGCATGCCGACGCAGGCGCCGACCGGGTCGATCGAGTTGTCGTAGCTGATCACGGCGATCTTCGCGCGCGAGCCGGGGTCGCGGGCGACGGCCTTGATCTCGATGACGCCGTCGTAGATTTCCGGCACTTCCATCTTGAACAGCTCGGCCATGAACTGCGGGTCGGTGCGCGACAGGAAGATCTGCGGGCCGCGGTTCTCGCGGCGCACGTCCTTGACATAGGCGCGGATGCGGTCGTTCGGGCGATAGCTTTCGCGGCCGATCTTTTCGTTGCGGCGCAGGATCGCCTCGCCTCGGCCCACATCGACGATGATGTTGCCGTATTCCTCGCGCTTGACGACGCCGTTGATGATGGTGCCGGCGCGGTCCTTGAATTCCTCGTACTGGCGGTCACGCTCGGCCTCGCGGACGCGCTGCAGGATGACCTGCTTGGCGGATTGGGCGGCGATGCGGCCCAGATCGACGGGGGGAACCTGTTCCTGGAACACGTCGCCCACCTGCGGGCCGCCCGCAAAGTCGTTGACGGCCTGACCGTCGCGCACCCAGATCGAGCGCCCGTCGCGCGAGGGCTCGAAATAGGGCTTGGCCTGACCGGCGGTGAATTCGGCCTGGTAATTCTCCAGCGCCTCTTCCTCGACCACGGTGCGGGCGCGGGTGAAGGTGGCGTTGCCGGTCTTGCGGTCGATGCGGACGCGGATGTCCATTTCGGCGCCGTAACGCGACTTGGCGGCGCGGGCCAGGCTGTCCTCCATCGCTTCGATGACCAATTCGGGGTCGATCATCTTCTCGCGCGCGACGGCCTCGGCCGTCTGAAGCAGTTCAAGCTGGTTGGCAGAGGTGATCGCCATCGCCACTCACTCCTTGGTCTCGACGGGCTCGGCACCGTCATTGTCATCGGTTTCGATCGCGTCAAAGGCCGATTCGTCGAGATTGTCGATCTCGATCCCGGCTTCCTTCTTCTGACGCAGCATTTCGCGGATCAGCTCGTCGGTCAGGACCAGCTTGGCATCGGCCAGCAGGTCGAAGTTCAGGCCGATCGTGTGCGTCTCGCCGTTCTCGGTGATGTTCAGCAGGACTTCCTCGCCCTCGACGCCGGCCAGAACGCCCTTGAAGCGCTTGCGCCCGTCGATGGGCTGGTTCAGGTCCAGCCGTGCTTCGTACCCCTCGAACGTGACGAAATCCTTGAGGCGCGTCAGCGGCCGGTCGATGCCGGGGCTGGAGACCTCAAGGTGGTAATTGTCCTCGATCGGGTCCTCGACATCCAGCGTGGCGCTGACCATCGTGGAAATCTCGGCGCAGTCATCGACATTGATCCCGCCCTCGGGACGGTCCGCCATGATCTGCAACGTCGCGGTCTTGCCGCCCTGAAGCCGCAGGCGCACAAGCTCAAAGCCCATATCCTCGATCACCGGCGAGATGATCTCGGCCAGGCGCCGGTCGATGGCGGTCTTGGCGATCAGGTCATTCGACATGGGGTCCTCTCGGATGTGAAAAAGGGGCCTTCAGCGGAGGCCCCATGCGGAAGTTCCGGTGGGCAGGGTGTGGACCCCTGCACCGCTGTTGGACGTGTCCCTAGCGCAACGCGGCACAAAAGGCAAGCCGCATCACGCGGCGCCCGCACCGGGGTTGTCGCGCATGATGCGCCAGTTCAGGCCGGTCGCCACGCCGAGCCAGCCCAGATAGGGCAGCAGCATCATCCCCGCGATCCAGTCCAGCCGCCAGAAGGTGACGGTCATTGCCGCCACGACCACGACCAGCACCGTCATGCAGATCATCGCTAGCCCCATCCGGCGCGCCCCGAAGAACAGCGGCGTCCAGAGCGTGTTCAGCGCGATCTGCGCCGACCACAAGGCCAGCGCGACGCCCGCGCCGGGCAGCAGCGCGACCCGCGTGGCTGCAAGCGCCGACAGCAGGTAGATCGCCGTCCAGGCCACGGGAAAGGCCCAGTTCGGCGGGGTGAAGGACGGTTTGCGCAAGGCCGCATACCAGGGGCCTGGGCGGAACACGATGCCCGTCGCCGCAGCGGCGCCCGAGGCCAGCAGGAAGATCGGGAACAGGGTCATGCGTGATCCTTTTCATGGTCGTCGTCGCGGATGCTGTCCATCACGCGCACCAGTTCGGCGCTGATGTTCGGCTCGGACAGGGCATGGCCCGAGGCGGGCACCATGACCAGTTCGCAATTCTCCCAAGCCTGCGCGAGTTCCCAGGCCGAGACCGGCGGGCAGACCATATCATAGCGCCCCTGCACGATCACGGCGGGCAGATGGCGGATGCGGTCGAGGTCGCGCAAGAGCTGCCCCTCTTCCAGAAAGCAGGCATTGTGGAAATAGTGATTCTCTAGCCGCGCGAAGGCCCTCGCGTAATCGTTCGGCGCGCCCGAGGCCGGGCTGGATTGCAGCCCCGCCAGCGCGTTTTCCCACATCAGCCAAGGCAGCGCATAGCGCCCCTGACGGCCCAGGTCCGAATCGAACAGGCGCCGGTGATAGGCCGCGATCATGTCGCCGCGTTCGTCCGGGGGGATGGGTTCCTGAAACCGCGCCCAGAGCTCGGGAAAGAACCGCCCCGCGCCGCCGCCATAGAACCAGTCCAGTTCCGCCCGCGTACCCATGAAGACGCCGCGCAGGATCAGCCCCGCGACATGGTCGGGATGCGCCTCGGCATAGGCCAGCGCCAGCGTCGCGCCCCAGCTGCCGCCGAACAGCAGCCATCGCCCGGCGACGTCCAGCCTCTGCCGGATCAGCACGATATCCGCGATCAGGTCCTGCGTCGTGTTCGCCATGACCGAGGCCGTGGGCTGCGAGCGCCCGCAACCGCGCTGGTCGAACAGGATCACGCGGTAATGGGCGGGGTCGAAGAAACGCCGCATATAGGGGCTGCACCCACCGCCCGGCCCACCATGCAGCACCAGCACGGGGCGGCCATTGGGATTGCCGCATTCCTCGACATAGAGGGTGTGACCGCCCGGCACCTCGATCATGTGGCGCGCAAAGGGTTCCGTCGCCGGATACAGGCGACCAGGTGACGCGGTGATTTGTCCTGCCAATCGGTTCATCCTGCCACTATAAGGACAGACTGAACCGCCCGCCAGAAGGACCGCCCATGACTTCGATGTCCCAGACCAGCGCCAGCGTCGATCAGGCAGAGATCGCCAAATTCGAGGCGATGGCAGCGGAATGGTGGGACCCGAACGGCAAGTTCCGCCCGCTGCACCTGATGAATCCGCTGCGTCTGGACTATGTCACCGCCCAGATCGCGGCCGAATTCGGGCGCGACCAAAAAGCGCAGGCGCCTCTGGCGGGGCTCAGGCTGCTGGATATCGGCTGCGGCGGCGGGCTTGTGTCCGAGCCGATGGCGCGTCTGGGCGCGGATGTCACGGGCGCGGATGCGGCGGCGGGCAACATCGCCATCGCGCGCCTGCACGCCGAGGCGCAGGGCCTTGCCATCGATTACCGCGCCACCACCGCCGAGACGCTGGCCGATCAGGGCGAGCGTTACGACATCGTCCTTGCGCTCGAGATCATCGAGCATGTGAACGACCCGGCGGGCTTCGTCGCCACCTGCCAATCGCTGCTGAAGCCGGGCGGGCTGCTGATCCTGTCCACGCTGAACCGCACCGCGCGCAGCTTTGCCGCCGCGATCATCGGGGCGGAATGGGTGATGCGCTGGCTGCCGCGCGGCACCCATGACTGGCAGCGCTTCATCACCCCGGACGAACTGGCGGGGCTGGTCAAGGGGGCCGGCCTGCGGGTGGCCGACCGGCGCGGCATGGTCTTCAACCCGCTGACCTTCGGCTGGCGGCTGTCGGATCGCGACCTGTCGGTGAACTACCTTCTGACGGCGCGCCGCTAGGCCTGCTGTTCCAGCCTGCGGCGCAATTCGCGCAGGACCGGCAGCGCCACGCGCACCCGGTCCACGCCGATATCGCGGACGATCCCCGCGATGGCGGGCATGAAGGATGACAGCGCCGCATCGCGCGCCGCCCGCCCCGCCGGGCTGAGCGACACGAACTTGCGCCGCGCATCGTCCCAGTCGGGGCGGATATGGATATGCCCCGCCCATTCCAGCCGCGACAGCGTGTTCGTCATCGCGCCGCGCGTGACGTGAAACGCCTCGGCCAGCTGTGCCGGTGTGCGTTCCTCGTTCACATGCGCCAAAAGGTTCAGCACCGAGAAATGCGAGATCTGCATGCCCCGCGGCAACGCGCCCCCGATCAGGTCGCGTGACAATTGCTCTGCGATCAGCAGCTCGGCAAAAAGGCTGGCGGCCAGCCGGTCGGCGGCTTCCGGATGGTCAGGGGTGGGCGCTTGGGTCGTCATGGCCTTCGGGACCGGCAAAGGGTCGATCATGGAGCAGGGAAGGGATGCGGGACCGTGCCCTGTCAACCGCCTGAAGGTCAAGCGAAACCATCACCATGCCCGGCCCTGTTCCGCCATCGGCCAGCACCTCGCCCCAGGGTGCCACGACCAGGCTGTGGCCGTGGCTGCGGCGTGAGGGGCGGTCCGGGCTGTGGGGCGCGGGATGGGTACCGCATTGCGCGGGCGCCAGCACGAAGCAACCGGTCTCGATCGCGCGGGCGCGCAGCAGAACCTCCCAATGGGCGGCGCCGGTGGTGGGGTTGAAGGCCGAGGGCACGGTCAGGATGCTCGCCCCCGCCTGCGCCAGCCGACGGTAAAGATGCGGAAAGCGCAGGTCGTAGCAGATGCTGAGGCCCAGCCCGACCCCGTCCACATGCGTCAGGACCGCGCGGTCCCCGGGACGGTAGGCAGCGCTTTCGCGATAGGATTCCGTGTCGCTGATCGTCACGTCGAACATGTGCAGCTTGTCATAACGCGCGACGATCCCGCCATCGGGCGCGATCAGCAGGCTGCGATTGGCAAAGCGCCCCTCGGCGTCATCGGTCTTGAGCGCCAGCGAGCCGATCAGCAGCCAGATGCCAAGCGCCCGTGCCTCGGCGCGCAGGGCGGCCAGCGTCAGGTCATCGGCCTCGGGGCGCAACAGGCGCGCCTGATGGGCGCGATCGGGCGACAGCAGGTTCGTGGCCTCGGGTGTCAGGACCAACCGCGCGCCCTGCGCCACCGCCTGCCGTATCAGGTCCAGCGTGGCGGGCAGGTTCAGGGCCGGGTCGTCCCCGACCGTCAGCTGCACCAGCCCGACGGTCAGGGACGAGGGCGGGTTCACGCCGCGCCCTTCAGCAGCTGGTCCAGCTTGCCCGCGCGCTCCATCGCGTAAAGGTCATCGCAGCCGCCGACATGGGTCTGGCCCACGAAGATCTGCGGCACGGTGCGCTTGCCGCCTGCGCGCCGGGTCATCGCGTCGCGCAGCGAGGGGTCGGCGCCCACGTCGATTTCGGTATAGCGCGCGCCTTTCTGATCCAGCAGCGCCTTGGCGCGGTGGCAAAAGGGGCAGGTGCGGGTCGTGTAGATCTCGATGCTCATGTCGGGTCCGATGCTGTTTCGGTCCCTATCTAGGCATCCTTGACCGCCCGCGCCAGAACCGCGACCGAGATCGGACCCAGCCCGGCCTCGGACAGACGCTCGGTCGCCTCGGCCAAGGTCGCGCCCGAGGTCATCACGTCGTCGATCAGCAGGACCGGCCGCCCCCGCAACTGCGCGGCCCGCGCCGGATCGACGGCCAGCGCCCCCGCGACATTGGCGTGGCGGTCCATGACGCTACGGTGATCCTGTCCGTCCGTGTGCCGGACGCGCCGCAGAAGCCGGGGCTGATGGTCCAGCCCGTGATGCTTCGCGACGGCTGCGGCCAGCAATTCGGCCTGATTGTATTTGCGCCGTAGCATCCGCCGCAGATGCAGCGGCACCGGCGCCACGACCATGCCCGGCGCGACCAGATCGGCCGCCGCCCGCGCCAGCCACAGCCCAAGCGCCGGCGCCAGATCCGGCCGGTCGGCATGTTTCAGCGCCAGGACCAGCTTGCGCCCCGTGCCGCCATAGACCAGCGCCGCGCGCCCACGATCCCACGGGCGGGGCAGGCGCAGGCAATCGTCGCATTGCAGGTCGGGCGCCGGATCGCCGGGCAGGGGCGTGCCGCAGGCATCGCAACAGGTTGCGCCCACAAAGACCGCATCCGGCCAGCAGACCGGGCACAGATGGACCGCCCCCCCGCCATGCGCCACGGTTTCGCCGCATGACAGGCATTGCGGCGGATAGATCAGCGCCAAGCCCGCTTTAACCGCCCCCGAAAGAAGCCTATGTTCCAGCCCCATGAGCAGCCCCACCGATCAACGCCCCCCTCTGACCGACCGCGCGGCCCTTGTCCGCAATCGCGCCCGCGCGCGACGCATGGGCCATGCCGACCTGTTCCACCAGATCGCTGCGGACGAGATCGAGGATAGGCTGGCCGAGGTTAACAGGACGTTTACGGCCCCCGCCATCGTGACGGGTTTTCCCGACGTCTGGGCCTCGCGCTTTCCGCAGGCGCGGGTCGTGGCGGACGAGGACCGCCTGGACCTTGCCCCTGGCGCGCATGATCTGGTGATCCATGCGCTGTGCCTGCACTGGGCCGACGATCCGGTGGGCCAGATCGTGCAGGCGCGCCGCGCGCTGCGCGAGGACGGGCTGTTCCTGGGCGTCTGCTTCGGCAATCAGACGCTGCACGAATTGCGTGCAGCCTTGGCCCAGGCCGAGGCCGAGGTGACCGGCGGCCTGTCGCCCCGCATCCTGCCCATGGGCGAGATCCGCGATCTGGGCGCGCTGCTGCAACGCGCGGGGCTGGCGCTGCCGGTGGCCGACGGCTTCAGCCAACGCGCCAGCTATCGCGACCTGTTCCACCTGGCCCGCGACCTGCGCGCCATGGGCGAGGGCAATGCCATGGCCGCCCGCCTGCGCCGCCCGACCCGGCGCGAGGTGCTGGCCCGCGCCGCCGCCCATCTGGCAACCCACCACCCCGACCGCGACGATCCGTCCCGTGTTGCCGTCACATTCGATCTGGTCTTTCTGACGGGCTGGGCGCCCTCGGACAGCCAGCCCAAACCGCTGCGTCCCGGCTCGGCGCAGACATCCCTGGCAGACGCCTTGAACGACATCAGGAAGCAACAGAAATGACCACCAGTCCTCTGCCCGCCGACCATCCCCGGGTCCTTCCCGCCAAGACCGGCATTCTGATCGCCAATCTGGGAACGCCGGACGGCTATGATTACTGGTCGATGCGCCGCTACCTGAACGAGTTCCTGTCGGACCGCCGCGTCATCGACATCAACCGCCTGATCTGGCAGCCGCTGCTGCAACTGGTGATCCTGACCAAGCGGCCCTTCACCTCGGGGGCGAACTACAAGCTGATCTGGAACCACGAGGCGAATGAAAGCCCGCTGATGACGATCACCAAATCCCAGACCGAGATGCTGCGCGCCCGCGCGCATCAGGAATGGGGCGATCAGGTCATGGTCGAATTCTGCATGCGCTACGGCAACCCCTCGACCCACGAGGTCGTGGACCGCATGGTCAAGGCGGGCTGCCGCCGGATCGTGTTCCTGCCGCTTTATCCGCAATATGCGGGGCCGACCTCGGCCACGGCGAATGACCAGCTGTTCCGGGCGCTGATGCAGCAGACCTGGCAACCCGCCGTCCGCACGGTGGAACCCTATGTGAACCGGCCTGACTACATCAAGGCGCTGGCCGACAGCGTGCGCCGCGCGCTTGGCGACAAGATCCCGCGCAAGCTGGTGGCCAGCTATCACGGGATGCCGCAGCGCTATCTGATGCAGGGCGACCCCTATCATTGCCAGTGCCAGAAGACCTCGCGCCTGCTGAAAGAGGAACTGGGTTGGCCCGATGGGGTGATCGACACGACCTTTCAGTCGGTCTTTGGCCGCGAGGAATGGCTGCGCCCCTACACGGTCGAGCATGTGGCCGAACTGGCCAAGCAGGGCATCACCGAGATCGCCGTGATCTCGCCCGCCTTCTCGTCCGATTGCATTGAGACCCTGGAAGAGATCAATGGCGAGATCCAGGAGAGCTTCGAAGAGGCGGGGGGCCACGAATTCACCTATATTCCCTGCCTGAACGACGACCCCGCCCATATCGAGGTGATGCTGAACGTCGTGCGCGAGAACATCGCGGGCTGGGTCTGATCCTGCCGACGACACGCAAAAGGGGGCCGCAAAGGCCCCCTTTTTCGTCTCAGATGATCAGGACCTGCGTGCCGATCTTGGTCAGGTTGTAAAGCTCGGCGATGTGCTCGTTATAAAGCCCGATGCAACCGTTCGAGGACGGGCGCCCGATCTTGCGCGTGTCATGGGTGCCATGGATGCGATAATACTCCCAGGTCAGCCACAGGGCATGGGTGCCAAGCGGATTGTCCGGACCCGGCGGCACGAAATCGGGCCAGTCGGGGTTGCGCTCTTTCATTGCGGGCGTCGGCGCCCATGAGGGGCCTTCGACCTTGCGGATGATCTCGGTCCGACCAGTGCGGGTCAGGTCGTCGCTGACGGGGATCGACGAGGGATACAGACGGTAGGTCTGCTCATCCTCGGACCAGAAGTGCAGCGCCCGCGATTTCAGGTCGCACAGCACCGCGCCGTTGCTCAGGTTCTGGAAGTAGGGCCGCCAGTCCTGCATCCGGAAGCTCGAGATGTTGTGCTGCGGTCCGGCGCTGACAGGGGCAGCCGCGGGGATCGGTTCGGCGAATTGCGCCAGCGCCGGAACGGCCAGGCCCGCCGCGCCGACAGCCGCCACCGAGCCGATGAAGGCGCGGCGGTTGAAAGAAGGTGAATTGCTCATCGTCTCATGTCCTGCATTCGGGCGCGCTCTGATGGCGCGCTTGCCGATTCCGATGGTTCTGATGCCCGAAACGCTAAACCGCGCAGGTGATTCCGGCAATTCACTCCGCCGTCAGCCGCCCGGGCGTATCTTCCTTCGGCCCTCACGCAGAGTTGGATTTGAAGCCCGCGCGGCTATTCGTTACATCTGTCGGAAGGATCGGGCGGGAGACAAGCAAGAATGTTGAAAACAAAAACGATTTCCTTGGTCTGCATGCTGGTCATGGCGGGCTGTGCGCCCCGCTACGTGGCACCCCCGATCCAGCCGGCCGCAGCCGAGCCCGAGATCCCGGGCCAGATCAGCGAATTCGAGGCTGCTGCGATTCCCCAGAGAGTGTTGCAGCAGATCAACATCCTGCGCGGCAACATCTCGCTGCAACCCCTGACGCTGAACCAGCAATTGTCGGCTGCCGCCATGGCGCATTCCCGCGACATGTCGGCCCAGAACCGCGCCTGGCACTGGGGTTCTGACGGCTCGTCGCCCGTGGACCGTGCCCGGCGGCAGGGCTATTCCGGCAACCTGGTGGGCGAGAACATCTCGGAATCCTTCGAGAACGACATCCAGACGCTGTCCGCCTGGATGGGCGTGCGAGAGACCCGTGACGTGATCATGGACCCTGCCGCGACGCAACTGGGCTTTGCCTGGTATCAGGAACCTTCGGGCAAGGTCTGGTGGACGCTGCTGACCGGCAATTGAGGCCGGACGCAAAAGGCCCCGCCTTGGCGGGGCCGTTTCTCACGGTGCAGCGGGCAGGCTTGGTCAGGGCAGGATGACGACCGGCGTGCGGATCTGGATGGCCGCGTAGATCTCTTCCATCTCGGCGTCGCTGACGGCGATGCAGCCCGCGGTCCAGTCGCGCTGACGCGGAAACAGGTTGTTCCCCTCGGGGCCGCGGCCATGGATGAAGATGTCGCCGCCCGGATCGCGCCCATGCGCGGCCGCAAAGGCCCGGTCGCGTTCATTCGGGTAATTGATCCCGGCCGACAGGTGGAAGCGGCTGCGCGGATTGAAGCGGTCGATGAAATAGACCCCCTCGGGCGTCTTGCCGTCGCCTTCGAACTGCTTGTGGCCGACAGGCTGGAAGCCCAGGCTGATGTCGTAGGATCGCACCACGTTCGCGCCGCTGAGCAGGTGCATGCGACGCTGGCCCTTGTTCACCTGGATCTGGGTGATCGGGGGGCCGTCATAGCGCTGGAACTTTCTGGGCTGTTGGGGCGACCCGCATGCCGCCAGAAAGGCAAGCATGGATAGCGAAAAAGTACGACGGGTCGTTCTGCTCATCACTGCCTCGGGACGTCTTTTGAGTTTTTGTGGTTTCCGGATACCATGTTTAAGACGGCACTGCCTAGCAAAGCGTTAACGCCGCGACGATTTCGACATGCGGCGAAAACCGGAACTGATCGACCACCGCCAGACGGGTGATCCGATAGCCTGCCTCGGACAGAATGCGGGCATCTCCGGAAAAGGTGACAGGATCGCACGAAACCGAGACCAGATGGCGCACGCCCGAAGCTGCTATTTCGGTCATCTGGGCTGCGGCGCCCGCGCGGGGCGGGTCGATCACGATTGCGTCATGGCGGGCCAGTTCATCCCTGAGCAGCGGCCTGCGGGCCAGATCGCGCACCTCGGTCGTGACCCGACGCAGCCCCGGCGATGCCCGCCATGCCGAATCAAGCGCCGCCAGCGGCGCGGCCAGCCCCTCGACCGCGTGAACCTCGGCCTCGGCCGCGAGGGGCAGCGTGAAGGTGCCGATTCCGGCAAAGAGGTCCACGATCCGCGAGGCGCCCGCGACCGCCGCGCGCACTTCGGACAGCAGCGCGGCCTCGCCCTCGGGGGTGGCTTGCAGGAACGCGCCCGGCGGCGGGACGACCTGCGCGCGGCCCATCGGCAGCAGAGGCGGACGGCGCGTCAGCGACTGCCCGTCCCAGTCCAGCCGCGCCAGATCGCCTTCTTCCGCCAGTGCGGCCAGCGTCTGGAACAGCGCG
Organism: Paracoccus sp. NSM; assembly: GCF_052379855.1. Classification (NCBI taxonomy): domain Bacteria; kingdom Pseudomonadati; phylum Pseudomonadota; class Alphaproteobacteria; order Rhodobacterales; family Paracoccaceae; genus Paracoccus; species Paracoccus sp. NSM. The sequence goes on from NZ_JBQTCG010000007.1 coordinate 109,643, forward strand.
GGCTCCATCGGCTTGCCGCCGCGCACCGCCACATCCAGCCCCGCCGGGCCGTGGATCACCGTCATGCTGACCTCGGCCGAACGCGAGGCCCCCGCAACGACGATCCGGCGCAGCAGCGGCAGCGCGGCGGTGATCGCCGGGTGCATCACATGGCATTCGGCCAGATCCACGATCACCTCGGAGGCGCGGGCGTGAAACCCCAGCAGCGCGCCCTTCTTCGTGCGCCGCCCCGACAGCACCGCCCGCCGGCGCGAGCGCAGCGGCGAGAAATGCAGCTCGGGCGCGGGGGCCTCGACCCCCTGGGCCGCCAGCGCGGCCATCACGACCTGGCGCTTCCATTCCGCCGTGAACCCGTCCGAGGCATGCATCAGCGAACAGCCCCCGCAGGCGCGGTAATGCGCGCAAAGGGGCCGCACTCGGTCGCCCGAGGGCGTCAGGATGCGCGGCGCGGCGATGCGGCCGTCAATGGCCTCGCCCTCGATTTCCTCGCCTGGCAGGACGAGGGGGGCAAGCGCCCGGCCCTGATCGCCGATGGCGATGCCGTCGCCCTTGCGGCCAAGCCGCTCGATCCGCCAGCGGCTCATTCGGCGGCCTCGTCCAGCGCCAGAACGCCGCCCGATTGATGCGCCCAGTAGCGCGCATAGCGCCCGCCTGAAGCCAGCAGATCGTCATGGCGGCCCTGTTCGACGATGCGGCCATCCTCGATCACGATGATGCGGTCCAGTTCGGCGATGGTGGACAGGCGATGCGCGATGGCCAGCACGGTCTTGCCCTGCATGGCGCGCGACAGGGCGGTCTGGACCTGTGCCTCGACTTCGCTGTCCAGCGCGCTGGTGGCCTCGTCCAGCACGAGGATCGGCGAATCCTTCAGGATCGCGCGGGCCAAGGCAATGCGCTGGCGCTGCCCGCCCGACAGCTTGACGCCCCGTTCGCCCAGATGCGCGTCATAGCCCGTGCGGCCCATGTGATCGCGCAGGGTCAGGACGAAATCATGCGCCTCGGCGGCCTTGGCAGCGGCGATGATCTGCGCCTCGGTCGCGTCGGGGCGGCCATAGCGGATGTTGTCGCGGGCCGAGCGGTTGAACATCGCGGTTTCCTGCGTGACCATCGCGATCTGCCGACGCAGGCTTTCCTGCGTAACCGCGCGCAGGTCGTGCCCGTCGATCCGGATTGCGCCGCGTTCGACATCATAAAGGCGCAGAAGCAGCGCGACGAGTGTCGATTTCCCCGCCCCCGAGGCGCCGATGATGCCGATCTTCTCGCCCGGCCGGATCGACAGGGACAGCGCGTCGATCCCCCCTTGGTCGCGGCCATAGGCGAAATGCACGTCATCGAAGGTGATCGCGCCCTCGACGCGGTCCAGCACCGTGGCGTCCGGCGCATCCGTCAGCGCATGCGGGGGCGACAGGGTCTTCATCCCGTCCTCAACCTCGCCGATATTGCCCCACATGCCCATCAGCGCCATGCTGACCCAGCCGGTCATCTGCGACAGTCGCATCGCGATCGCACCCGAGGCCGCGACATCGCCCACTGTCGCCGCGCCGTCGCGCCACAGAAGGATCGCGCCGCCCACAAGGATCACCGGCAGGATCCCCGCCACCACCATCAGCGACAGCCGGAACCAGGTCGAGACGACCCCGAAATCCAGCGCGCGTTCGCGGAAGCCCGCCATCGCGCCCAGAGCGGCCTGATCCTCGTGATCGGCATGGGCGAACAGCTTGACGGTCTTGATGTTGGTGATCGTGTCCACGACCTGTCCGGTCACATTCGCCCGCGCCGAGGCCCGCGCGCCCGATTTCGCCCGGATGCGCGGCAGGAAGAACCGGATCAGCGCGAAATAGGCCGCCAGCCAGACCAGCAAGGCCACCGCCCCCCAGCCATCCACCGCCAGCAGGAACGCCGCCGAACCGATCACCGAGGCCAGCGCGAAGGCCACGACGTTCACCATCTCTGACGCGACATCGGTGACCGCGCGCGCGGTCTGCATCTGCTTCTGCGCCAGCCGCCCTGCAAAGTCGTTGTCGAAGAAGGTGACCGAATGGCCCATCGTCCAGCGATGCAGCCGCGACAGGACCAGAGGCAGGATGTTCGGTCCGATGATCACATTGGAACTGGCCGTCGAAAGACCGAAGATCGCCGGGCGGATCACCAGAAAGAACAGCGCGAAACCCGCCACGAGGCCCCAATTGTCAGCCCAGAACGTGCCGGGCGCGCTGCTGGCCACCGCGTCCACGACCAGACCCAGCAGCATGGCCGAGACGACATCCGCCGCCCCGCCCATCGCCGAGGCCACGCCCGCCACGCCAAGGCCCGGCCATGCGCCCGACAGGCACCAGCGAAAGAAGGCCAGCAGAGTGCGTGGCGGCGGGCCGTCTGCGGGACGGAAGGCATCGACCATGCGGCCAAGGCGGGCGTGAAGGCTCATGGCGTTTCCTTGGGGTTCAGGTCGGCATTCATCGCCGCGTCGACCAGCGCGGGCGCAGGCAGCGAGAAGCCAGAGACGATCCAGGCGCCCTCGGCCGCGCGCAGGGCCTGACCGAGGGCAGGGCCGGACAGTCCGGGCAGGTCGGCGGCCTTGATCGGCAGCGGCGAGGCCTGTGCGCGATCCAGCCGGGCGCGCCAGTCAGGGGGCAGCGCGTCGGCGTGATGCAGCAGCGCATGGTCCAGCGCCTCTGGGGCCCTCAGGCGATAGCCTGCCTCGTCCAGCGACCAGCGAAGGCGCGCGGCCTCGCGCAGGCGGGCCAAATGGCGCGATTCGTGGCGCGACAGGCGAAGCGCCGCGGTCGGGTCGCCCGGGAACAGCGCCGCCAGACGGCGCAGCCATGCAGGCGCCTCGGCCTCGGCGCGTTCGGTCGCGACAAGCGCATCCAGCCGCTTGGAGTTCGCGCCGGGAAGGATCACATCCAGCACCCCGGTTCGTGCCATCAGCGCGACCGAGGCGCCGGGCGCGGGGGCTGCCAGCAGCTTGCGGATCTCGGCCCCGGTGCGTTCGGGGGCGATCCGGGCCAGGCCGTCGCGCAGGCGGGCGCAGGCCTCCAGCGCCTGAGGCTGGGCCTCGTGGCCGTATTGGGCGAAAAAGCGGAAAAAGCGCAGGATGCGCAGGTAATCCTCGCGGATGCGGGCGTCGGGATCGCCGACGAAACGCAGCCGCCGCGCGGCCAGATCGGGCAGGCCGCCGACCGGGTCCAGCACCCGGCCCGAGCGGTCGGCATAAAGCGCGTTGATGGTGAAGTCGCGTCGCGCCGCGTCCTCGGCCAGATCGGTCGAGAAGGCCACGACCGCGTGTCTTCCGTCGGTCTCGACGTCGCGGCGGAAGGTCGTCACCTCGAACCCGCGCCCCTCGGCAACCAGCGTGACGGTGCCGTGGTCGATCCCGGTCGGCACCGCGCGCAATCCCGCCGCCTGCGCCAAGGCGACGACCGTTTCGGGCAGGGCGTCGGTGGCGATGTCGATATCGCTGACCGGCTCGCCGAGAAGCGCGTTGCGGACGACGCCGCCGACCAGCCAAGCGCGCGCGCCGTCAGCCTCCAGCGCGTCCAGCACCCGGATCAGGGCGGCATCGTCGAGGATCGCTGCGGGAAGTCGCGTCATGGCCGCAGCCTTTCCGCCAGACCCAGCAGCATCCGCGCCGTCGCCCCCCACAGGTAATAAGGCCCGAACGGCGCGACGTGATAGGCCCGCCAATCGCCCCGCCAGCGCCGCTTTTCGACGCGGTAACGGCCAGGGTCGGCGATATGGGCAAAGGGCAGGGTGAAGACCTCGTCCACCTCTCCGGTTTCGGGGATGGGGGTGAAATCGCCCCGGATCAGCGCCACGACCGGCAGGACGGCAAAGCCCGTCACCGTGCGGTGCGGCGGCAGGGCGCCCAGAACCTGAACCTGCGCGGGGGGAAGCCCGATTTCCTCGCGTGCCTCGCGCAGGGCGGCGGCGGTTTCGTCCGTGTCGGTCGGGTCCAGCTTGCCGCCGGGCAGGGCGATCTGGCCCGGATGATGCCGCAACCCCGAGGCGCGCTTGGTCAGGACCAGCCGCCCGTCGCATTCATGAAAGGCCGCCAGAACCCCCGCCCGCCGCAGCGTGCCCGAAGGCGGCGCCACGTCGGGATTGAGGTCGTAATCCGAACTCGGCCCCGCCTCGCGCGTCAGCGCAAGGCGCAGCAGGTCGGGGGACCAGCGAAGGCTCATGCCTTGTCCGTCAGGGGGTTGCCGCTTGCGTCCACGGTGGCCTCGAACCCGAGGCTCCGGGGGTCAAATTCGTAATGCGCGCCGCAGAACTGGCAATCGGCGGTCACGATTCCCTCGGGGGTGGTCATGTGCGCGATGTCCTTGGCCGAGTAGATCGACAGCGTGTCGCGCACCCGGTCCGCCGTGCAGGAACAGCCGAACTCCACCGGTTGCGCATCATAGACGCGGGGTTCTTCCTCGTGGAAGAGGCGCAGCAGCAGGTCCGTGGGGCCGACCGAGGGGCCGATCAGCTCAAGCGTCTCGACCGTGTCCAGCAGGATGTTGGCGCGGTTCCAGTTCTCGGATTCGGCACCTTGCAGGATGTCGGCGGCCTCGATCAGACCACCCTCGCCGCTGCCGCCCTCGGCGGGGGATTGCGGCTGTGCGGGCAGGGTCTGCAGCATCACGCCGCCCGCCCGCCAGGCCGGGGAGTCGCCCGCCTGACGCGACAGGCCCGAGGCCAGCTGGAACCGTGTCGGAAGCTGTTCGGATTGCGCAAAATAGGTCTGCGCGCAGGCCGAGAGACTGCCCCCCGCCAGCGGTGTGATGCCCTGATAAGGCGTGCTGCCTGCACCCTGGTCGATCAGGATTGCGAAATATCCCTCGCCGATCTGATCGAAGGGGGTGCGCGCGTCCAGCCTTTCGGCGTCAAAGCTGGCCCAGGCCCGGATGCGGGCGGGCGACTGGTCGTCCGCGGGGGCGTAGTAATCCGCGGCAAGCGTCCGGATCGCGCCATTGCCGCGCACCTGCAGGCTCAGTTTCCAGCGCAGCTTGATCATCGGGCCGATCAGCGCGGTCAGCAGCGCCAGTTCGGCCACCAGCGCGCTGACGGCCGCCGGGTAATCGTGCCGCGTCAGGATGTGGTCGAGAACCCCGTCCAGCCGCGCCACACGCCCCCGGATGTCCGATCGGTCAAGCTGGAAGGGCAGGACAGTGTCGTCCCAGGCGATCTGGTTGATCTTGTGCATCATCTTTCCTTGAAGCGTCTGGCCCCGCAGCCGCAATAGGCCCGGCCGGGCTGTTCGCGCCCCAATATAGGCGTTTTTGCACGAAGCCCAAGGGCAGGCGACGGCTTCCCCGTTCGCGGCGCGCTTGCTATGGCGGGGCTGCACAGCGACAGGTGACGCCATGACCCCCCGTTTCGGACAGCCCCCCCTTGGCCGGATCGCCTATCGGCGCAGGCCCGGCGCCTATGCCGTCCTGTGGCGCGAGGGGCGGCTGCTGCTGACCCACCAGACCGCGCCCGAGCCCGAATTCCAGCTGCCCGGCGGCGGCATCGATCCGGGCGAATCGCCGGTTCGCGCGCTGCACCGCGAGGTCTTCGAGGAAACCGGCTACAGCATCGAGGGCGCCCGCTTTCTGGGCCGCTACCGGCGGTTCTGCTACATGCCCGATTACGGCATCCATGCCGAGAAGCTCTGCGCGATCTGGCTGGCGCGTCCGGTCCTGCGCCGGTCGGACCCCACCGAGCCCGGCCACAGCGCCCATTGGGTCGCCCCGTCCGAGGCGCTGGAGCTGCTGGTCGATCCGGGCTCGCGCCAGATGCTGCGCCGCGCCCTGCGCCAGCTTGGCGTCGCCTGAGACAGAGGCGCCTTATTCCCCATCGGCGCGCATCTCCAGCAGGACGGCGGACATGTCGTCCAGCCGCTCGCCCCGGCAATATTCCGAAACCGACCACGCCATCGATTCAAGGAATGCCACCCCGCCCAGAAAGGCGTTGGTGCGCATGATCGCCTCGACCCCATCATCGCCCAGAAGGCGACCGTTCGGCGTGCTGGCCTCGGTGATCCCGTCCGAAGTGATCAGCAGCCGGTCGCCCGGATGCATCGTCACGGTGAATTCGTCAAAGACCGGCCGTTCGAAGACGCCCACCGGCATGCCGCCCTTGCCCAGCCGCTGGATGCTGCCATCGGCGCGTTGCAGCACCGGATGAGGGTGGCCCGCCTGCACCATCCGCAGCTTGCCCGTCCGGTGGTTCAGGTCCCCGTAGATCATCGTGAAATAGCCGTCGGTGTTCATCTCCTCGAGCATCATCGTGTTGAAGAAATGCGCCAGCCCGCCCGGCGTCACCGCATCCGCGCCGCTTTGTGCGCCCCGCAGCGCGACGTTCTGGTCGGCCGAGCCCGACAGATGAACCGAAAGCTGCGCCGTCAGCAGCGCGGCGGTCACGCCATGCCCCGCCACGTCCAGCGCGAAAAGGCCGATGCGCTGATCGGTGATCGGAAAGAAGCCGACCAGATCACCGCCGATATGGCCAGCGGGGCGCAGCAGCAGCGACACCTCGGCCATGCCGAACCGACCCGCCCTTTCGCGCACCAGCCCCTGTTGCAGCTTGCGCGCCTCGCGCAGGTCGCGTTCCATCGCGGCCTGCGTCTCGGACAGGCGCTCCATCGCGCTGCGAAGCTGGGCATTGCTGGCATTCAGCTCTTCCTCGATGCGCAGCAGGCGTTCGCCTGCGGCCAGGCGGGCGCGCAGGGCCATCGGTGCGACGGGCTTGGTCAGGATGTCGTCGACACCCTCGCGCAGCCCCGCCTGCATCTCGGCATCGCCGCCATCCGACGACATCAGAACGAAGTAACCGTGGCTCTGCCGCTCCATCCGGCGGAAGGCGGCGCAGAGCGAAAGCCCGCTCATGTCGGGCAGGGCGCGGTCGGCCAGCACCATGTCAGGCTCGCGCGCGAGGCATAATTCCAGCGCATCCGCGCCGGTCATCGCCTCGACGATCTCGTAGCCGTCATGCAGCAGGATCGCCGCCAGTTCGGCCTGTTCGGCGGGGTCGGGGACGACCAGCAGAACCGTCCGCCGCAAGGCTGCTGGCGGGATCATCTGGGCAGGGGCGGTGCGATTCGCGGCTTTCATGAGACATCCTTAGACGGGATGTCGTAAAGCGCCGGTAAACCGCCCCGCGCCGCAAAGATCAAACTTGACGGTTCATTCCGAAAGCGCGGCCTCAGACCAGCAGTTCGGACAGGATCTCGTCGTTGGTGATGTCGCGATAGGCAAAGCCCGAGCCGTCCAGACGCGCCGTCAGCGCGACCAGATTGGCCGGGTCCGCAGTCTCGATCCCGATCAGGACCGAGCCGAAATTGCGCGCTGATTTCTTCAGATACTCAAAGCGCGCGATATCGTCATTCGGACCCAGAAGGTCCAGGAAATCACGCAGCGCACCGGGCCGTTGCGGCATCCGCAGCACGAAATACTTCTTGATCCCCAGCCAGCGTTGGGCGCGCTCCTTGACCTCGGGCAGGCGCTCGAAGTCGAAATTGCCGCCCGAACAGACCGCAACCACGGTCTTGCCGGACAGGTCGCCCAGATCGCCCAGCACGTCCAGCGCCAGCGCGCCAGCGGGTTCCAGCACGACGCCCTCGGTGTTCAGCATCTCCAGCATGGTGCGGCAGATGCGGTCCTCGGGGGCCAGATGCACGTCGGACGGATCGAAGCGGGCCAGCGCCTCGAAGGGCAGGGCGCCGATGCGGGCCACCGCTGCGCCATCGACGAAGCTGTCCACCGCAGGCAGCGCGACCGGCGCCCCGGCCTGCAACGCGGCCTTGAGGCTGGCACCGCCAAGCGGTTCGGCAAAGGCAAAGCGCGTGTCGGGCGCTTGGGTCGCCAGATATTTCGTCACGCCCGCCGACAGCCCGCCGCCGCCCACCGGCAGCACGACCAGATCGGGCGCGCGGCCCAGCTGGGCCAGCATCTCGAGGCCCACGGTCGCCTGCCCCTCGATGATGTCGGGCGCGTCGAAGGGCGACAGGAACTGCGCCCCCTTTTCGGCGCAGAAGGCCTGGGCGGCGGCCAGTGTCTGGTCGAAATAGTCGCCGGTCAGCACGATCTCGACCGCGTCGCCGCCGAAGACCTGCGTCTTGTCGATCTTCTGCTTGGGCGTCGTGACCGGCATGAAGATCGTGCCGCGCGCGCCGAAATGGCGGCAGGCATAGGCCACGCCCTGCGCGTGGTTGCCCGCACTCGCGCAGACGAAATGGCCGCCGCCGCCGGGCTTTGCCAGCTTGCGCATGGCGTTGAAGGCGCCGCGCAGCTTGTAGCTGCGCACGGGCGTCAGATCCTCGCGCTTGAGCCAGATGTCGGCGCCATGTTTCGCCGACAGATGGTCGTTGCGCTGCAGGGGCGTAGGCTCGAACAGGTCGCGAAGCGCGGCCTCGGCCAGACGGACGGAGGCGACAAAGTTTTCCATGCCCCGCCCATGCCGCGAATTGCGCGCCTTGGCAAGCGTTCAGCGCAGCGCGCGACCCTCGACGAAGTGGCCCCAGAGGGAGGTAAGCACAGACAGCATGATCAGGCCCCCAAGGCAGGACAGCAAGACCGAGATCACCATGAGGCCCAGCACCCCATGCGTCAGCGTGCCTGCCATGATCAGTGCGATGAATGGGGCTGCGGTCTTCCCGCTGACAGCCGTGACGGCCAGCAGCACGAACGTCTTCAGATGACCGCGTGTGGCGCGCCATGATTCCACCAGCGGCTCATCACGCCGCAAGGCGACGCCAGGCAGCGTTGTGCCCAGTCTCAGTGCCAGCGTCATCGCAACAACCTCAACGACAAGATTTCCGACCGATGGGAATAGGCCGCTCGTCTCGATCAGCCCCAGCATGGCCAGAGGAATCCCCAGGGCGATGATCGGCAAGACTGCCAGAAGGCTGATACCCAAAACTCCCAAGGCGTAGCCTCCTGCCTGCCGGGCGCGACCGGGTGCCAGCATCCGGGGCGGCTCTGCCAGCAGGATGCTGCGGTGCCATGACACGGCAAAGAGCAGAAAGAGGACCATGTTTGCTGCCATGCCTGCGAGCATGAGACCCGTCGGCATGGCGCTGTTGATCGGTGGCGCAAATGCGAACATGCCTTCCAGGTCCAGATTTTCAAGCCGGAAGAGGCCGAGGGTGCGGTATTCAATCACGCGCAAGGCGATGGTCAGGATCAGGATCGGCGCCCCGAGGATGAAGACGCCGCGCAGGTTGTCGAAAATCTGTCGCAATGCGTGGATCAGAATGGAAAAAGCCAGCATCGAATGCCTCATGGAAATCGTCAGCAGGCTAATGCGTCCCACACCCTTGTGACAACGCGAAAACCACCGTATTCCCCCGGAAACTTCGACAAGGGGTCACCGCATGTCCGACGCGCCGAAAAAAGTCGTCCTTGCCTATTCGGGGGGGCTTGATACCTCGATCATCCTGAAATGGCTGCAGACCGAATATGGCTGCGAGGTGGTGACCTTCACCGCCGATCTGGGCCAGGGCGAGGAGCTGGAGCCCGCGCGCGAAAAGGCTCTGATGCTGGGCATCGCGCCCGAGAACATCCACATCATCGACGTGCGCGAGGAATTCGTGCGCGATTTCGTCTTCCCGATGTTCCGGGCCAATGCGCTCTATGAGGGGCTCTATCTGCTGGGCACCTCGATCGCGCGGCCGCTGATTTCGCAGCATCTGGTGCGGATCGCGCAGGAATCGGGCGCGGATGCGGTGGCGCATGGCGCGACCGGCAAGGGCAACGACCAGGTCCGGTTCGAGCTCAGCGCCTATGCGTTGGACCCGTCGATCAAGGTCATCGCGCCCTGGCGGGAATGGGACCTGACCTCGCGCACCAAGCTGATCGAGTTTGCCGAGAAGAACCAGATCCCCATCGCCAAGGACAAGCGCGGCGAGGCGCCCTTCAGCGTGGACGCGAACCTGCTGCATACGTCCAGCGAGGGCAAGGCGCTTGAGAACCCCGCCGAGGCCGCGCCCGATTACGTCTATCAGCGCACCGTGAACCCCGAGGATGCGCCCGACACGCCCGAGTTCATCGAGATCGGCTTCGAACGCGGTGATGCCGTATCGATCAACGGCGAGGCCATGTCGCCCGCCACGATCCTGACCAAGCTGAACGAGCTGGGCGGCAAGCACGGCATCGGTCGCCTGGACTTCGTCGAGAACCGCTTTGTCGGCATGAAGTCGCGCGGCATCTACGAGACGCCGGGCGGCACGGTCCTTCTGGAAGCCCATCGCGGGATCGAGCAGATCACCCTGGACAGCGGCGCGGGCCACCTGAAGGATTCGATCATGCCGCGCTATGCCGAGCTGATCTATAACGGCTTCTGGTTCTCGCCCGAGCGCGAGATGCTGCAGGCCCTGATCGACAAATCGCAGGAGCATGTCACCGGGACCGTGCGGCTGAAGCTCTACAAGGGTCTGGCGACCTGCGTGGGGCGCTGGTCGGATCATTCGCTGTACTCCGAGGCGCATGTGACCTTCGAGGATGACGCCGGCGCATACGATCAGAAGGACGCGGCGGGCTTCATCCGCCTGAACGCGCTGCGCCTGAAGCTGATCGCCAACCGCAACGCCCGCGTGGCGAAATGACGGACGGGGCCGCCCGCATCGCCATCGTCACCGTCAGCGACCGCGCGTCGCGGGGCGAATACGAGGACAAGGGCGGCCCCGGCGCCGAGGACTGGCTGCGGGGTGTCATCACCTCGCCCATGTCCATCGAGCGGCACATCATCCCCGATGGCCGCGAAGGTGTCGCGGCTACCTTGCGCGATCTGGCAGATAGCGGCGCCGACCTGATCCTTGTCACCGGCGGCACCGGGCCTGCGCCGCGCGACCTGACGCCCGAGGCCGTGGCCGACGTGATGGACAAGGAGCTGCCCGGCTTCGGAGAAGAGATGCGCCGCGCCTCGCTGCGCGAGGTGCCGACCGCGATCCTGTCGCGCCAGACCGCCGCGATTCGGGGCAAGACGCTGATCATCACCATCCCCGGCAAGCCCTCGGCCATTGCGACCTGCCTCGACGCGGTCTTTGCCGCCGTGCCCTATTGTCTGGAGCTGACGGGCGCCGCCCGGATCGAGACCGACCCCGCCCGGATCAAGGCCTTTCGGCCCAAGGGCGCCTGATCACTCGGCCGCGATGGCGTCCTGTTCGTCGGCATCCAGCCGCGACAGGTCGCGGATCACGCAGCGCATCCTTGCGGCGAAATCGTCGAAGTCGGGGCGGGGCGTGATCGTCTTTTCATCCATGTAAAGCGAGCGGTCGATTTCCAGCTGGACGACATGCACGTTCTGACTGGGCCGCCCATAGGCCGCGCAGATATAGGCCCCCGAAAAGGGCGAATTGCGCCGGATGCGCCAGCCCTGCGATTCGACCGCCGCGCAGACCGCATCCGACACGCGTGCCGAGGCCGACAGCCCGTGGCGATTGCCCAGCACCATGTCGGGGCGCGGACCCTGCAGATGCGCCAGCGCGTCATGGGGCATGGAATGCATGTCGATCAGGATCGCGCGCCCGAATCGCTTGCGCGCCTCGGAGATCAGCGCGGCCAGCGCCTGATGATAGGGCTGCCAGCAGGTCTCGATCCGGCGCTCGGCCTCGGCGCGGTCGATGGGGCGTTCGTGGATGGCGCGGCCCTGGGACACGACGCGCGGAATCACTCCCAGCCCGGCCAGCGTGCGCTGGTTCAGCGGATGGCGCGGAACGCCGCGCACAACCAGCGGGTCGATCTCGTCCGTGCCGCGATTGAGGTCCACGATGCAGCGCGGCACCAGCGAACACAGCGAAACCGCGCCGAAATCGGGGGCGCATTCGATCAGCCGGTCAACAAAGGCGTCCTCGGACGAACGCAGCGCGTGAACGGGCAATCGCGTGTTGCGCAGGAACCAGTCGGGATAACGGCAGCCGGAATGGGGCGATGCAAAGATGACACCCGCCTTCCAGCGGTCGGGGCGATTCAGCAGGAATGGCAGCTCGGCCTGGGACAAGGGTCTCTTCCGACGGTGATCCGTAAATGTTTATAGACCGGAAAAACATGTTGCCGATAGGTCTTGAATCCCCCTTGGGGCCTCTGTATAGGATCGCCAACCACGAGGAAGAGGGCCGAACGCCCAAGGCTTCGAGGACGGGCGGTTAGCTCAGCGGTAGAGCACTACGTTGACATCGTAGTGGCCACTGGTTCGATCCCAGTACCGCCCACCATTCTTTCGCCGCCCCCGGCCGATTGTCGGGGGCATTTCGTTTTCAAGGCGGCAGCGCAGCGGCCGCGACGATGGAGAAGACCGATGAAGGTTCGCAACTCGCTCCGCTCGCTCAAGAGCCGGCACCGCGACTGTCAGGTTGTGCGCCGCAAGGGCCGCATTTACGTGATCAACAAGACCAACCGCCGCTTCAAGGCCCGTCAGGGCTGAGGCCGGTCGCGCAGGGGATGCCCTGCGGATCACGGACGAAATGGACCCGTCGCAGCGATGCGACGGGTTTTTTCGTGCCGTCTGCGCCGCCTCTGCGGGTGGTTAAGGTTTTCTTAAGTTTGCTGCTTCGTCGCGCGCCCTGCTGGCGTATGGTGTGACAGGCCGCGCGGTTGCGGTTGTTGCTTTGTCCCGTGGTGAAGGGTCCGCCAATGTTGTTGATCGGCAGTCTGATAGGCCTCGCGCTGGCTGCGTTCATGATGGAATCCGGTCAGTCCGACGATGACGAGGCGACCGAGGACGAACCCGTCACCGATCCCGATGACGAGGATCTGCCCCCGGTCATGCCCGGCCCGGACGGCACGCCGACCATTCCGCGCCAGATCATCGGCGGGGATGACGGCGACACGCTGATGGGCGGCGCAGGCGATGACGTGATTCGCGGCGGTGCGGGCGCGGATGACCTGCGCGGCGGGCTTGGCAACGACACGATCCATGCAGGCGACGGCGATGACTGGGTCCAGGGCGATGCCGCCTATGGCGAGGCCGGCGACGACATCATCTGGGGCGGCGCCGGCAACGACCATCTGAACGGGCAGGGCGGCGACGACCTGATCCATGGCGAGGAAGGCGACGACACGATCTTTGGCGGCGAGGGCGACGACACGCTGTTCGGCGGGCCGGGCAATGACTGGCTGTCGGGCAATGACGGCGATGACGTGCTGGTCTCGACCGAGGGCTCCGACGATCTGGATGGCGGGCGCGGCAATGACGCGCTGATCGGCCATGACGGCCCCGAAACCGTTTGGATGAACGGGGGCGAGGGGGACGACACGCTGATGCCCGGCGCGCATGACTTCGCCTCGGGGAATGCGGGGGCGGACAGCTTCGTGCTGCGCCAGTCCCCGCAGGGCTTCCCGACCATCTCGGATTACGATTCGGCCGAGGACCAGATCGAACTGCACCTGCCCGAGCATGTCGCCCCGACCGCGCAGCTGACCCTGCGCGAGGATCTGGACGGCACCTACCTGCTGGAGGTCAACGGCCAGTCCGTCGGCCGCCTGTTGCAGCATGGCGGCCTGAGGGTCGAGGATATCCGCATCGTCTCGGTCCGCGACTGAGCGGCTGCCACGGGGCTTTCCTTTTCGCCGATTCTCGGTTATCTGCGCGCATCCCGCTGCCCTGACGGGCGCCGGAGCAAGTGGCTTGTGCTGGACGACATCCCGGCCTGTGCCTTCACCCACGATCCGAAAGGAGTACCCGATGTCGATTACCGTTGAAGAAAAAGCCCGCGTCATCAAGGAATTCGGCGCCAAGGAAGGCGATACCGGCAGCCCCGAAGTGCAGGTCGCGATCCTCAGCTCGCGCATTGCGACGCTGACCGAGCATTTCAAGACGCACAAGAAAGACAACCACTCGCGTCGTGGCCTGCTGAAGCTGGTCGCGCAGCGCCGCAAGCTGCTGGACTATCTGAAGGCCAAGGAAGAAGCGCGCTACACCGCGCTGATCGCCAAGCTGGGCCTGCGTCGCTGATCGCCAGCCCTTTGCCTTGCCGAAACGCCCGCGCCCTGTCGCGGGCGTTTTGCGTTTCGGCAGCTGATTCGAGTGGCGCTGCGGCTCACTTCACAAGCGGCGTGATTTCCTGTATGCCGCCCCGATCTGTGACGTGACGCTTCGACCCCGGCGGACGCGAGAGGATTGGGGTCGGCGGCAATGGGGCCGCCATATGACACGGGATGACCGGAGGGCCGGACCATCCCAAGAGGACATCAGATGTTTGACGAAGTGAAGAAATCGATCCAGTGGGGCCAGGAAACGCTCACGCTGGAAACGGGCAAGGTTGCCCGTCAGGCCGACGGCAGCGTCATCGCCACTCTGGGCGAGACCAGCGTCATGGCCAACGTCACCTTCGCGAAGGAACCCAAGCCCGGGCAGGACTTCTTCCCGCTGACGGTTCACTATCAGGAAAAATACTACGCCGCCGGCAAGGTTCCGGGCGGCTTCTTCAAGCGCGAGGCGCGCCCGACGGAAAAAGAGACGCTGACCGCGCGTCTGATCGACCGTCCCTGCCGCCCGCTGTTCGCACCGGGCTTCAAGAACGAAGTCCTGGTCATGTGCACCGTGCTGTCGCACGATCTGGTCAATGACCCCGACATCGTCGCGATGATCGCCGCCTCGGCCGCGCTGACCATCTCGGGCGTGCCGTTCATGGGCCCGATCGGCGCCGCGCGCGTCGGCTTCGCCAATGGCGAATATGTGCTGAACCCCGAGGTTCAGGACATGGACCAGCTGCGCAACAACCCCGAACAGCGTCTGGACCTGGTCGTCGCCGGCACGAAAGACGCCGTGATGATGGTCGAATCGGAAGCCTATGAGCTGACCGAGGAAGAGATGCTGGGCGCCGTGAAATTCGGCCACGAGGCGATGCAGCCGGTGATCGACCTGATCATCGACCTGGCCGAAGCCGCCGCCAAAGAGCCCTTTGACTTCCAGTCGCCCGATTACAGCGCGATCTATGCGCGCGTGAAGGCCCTGGGCGAGACCGACATGCGCGCCGCCTATGCGATCCGCGACAAGTCGGCCCGTCAGGATGCTGTCTCGGCGGCCAAGGCTGCCGTCAAGGCCGCCCTGTCCGAGGAAGAACTGGCCGATCCGAACCTGGGCTCGGCGCTCAAGAAGCTGGAATCCGACATCCTGCGCGGCGACATCATCAATGGTGGCGCACGCATCGACGGCCGCGACAACAAGACCGTCCGCCCGATCGTCAGCGAAGTCGGCATCCTGCCGCGCACGCATGGCTCGTCGCTGTTCACCCGTGGCGAGACGCAGGCGCTGGTCGTGACCACGCTCGGCACCGGCGATGACGAACAGATCATCGACGCGCTGCACGGCAATTTCCGTTCGAACTTCCTGCTGCATTACAACTTCCCGCCCTATTCGGTCGGCGAGGTTGGCCGCGTGGGTTCGCCCGGTCGCCGCGAGATCGGCCACGGCAAGCTGGCCTGGCGCGCGCTGCAGGCGGTTCTGCCCGCCGCGACCGACTTCCCCTATACGATCCGCGTCGTGTCCGAGATCACGGAATCGAACGGCTCGTCCTCGATGGCGTCGGTCTGCGGCGGCTCGCTGTCGATGATGGATGCGGGCGTTCCGCTGAAGGCGCCGGTGGCCGGTGTGGCCATGGGCCTGATCCTGGAAGATGACGGCCGCTTCGCCGTTCTGACCGACATCCTGGGCGACGAGGATCACCTCGGCGACATGGACTTCAAGGTTGCCGGCACCGAGAACGGCATCACCTCGCTGCAGATGGACATCAAGGTCCAGGGCATCACGCCCGCGATCATGGAGCAGGCCCTGGCGCAAGCCAAGGACGGCCGTCTGCACATCCTGTCGGAAATGGCGAATGCCCTGACCGAAGGCCGCCGCGAGTTCAGCGCCCATGCCCCGCGCATCGAGACGATGCAGATTCCGACCGACAAGATCCGCGAAGTGATCGGCTCGGGCGGCAAGGTCATCCGCGAGATCGTCGAGGTTTCGGGCGCCAAGGTCGACATCAACGACGACGGCATCATCAAGATCGCCTCGGCCAATGGTGAATCGATCAAGAAGGCCTATGACATGATCTATTCGATCGTGGCAGAGCCCGAAGAGGGCAAGGTCTATACCGGCAAGGTCGTGAAGCTGGTCGATTTCGGCGCCTTCGTGAACTTCTTCGGCAAGCGTGACGGCCTCGTTCATGTCAGCCAGATCGCCAACCGCCGCCTGACCCACCCGAACGAGATCCTGAAAGAGGGTCAAGAGGTGAAGGTCAAGCTGCTGGGCTTCGACGATCGCGGCAAGGTCCGTCTGGGCATGAAGATGGTCGATCAGGAGACCGGCGAGGAAATCGCCGAGAAGAAGGAAGAAACCGCCGAGTGATCGGTTGTTTCTGAAAGGAAAGGCCCCGCGATTGCGGGGCCTTTTTTCGTTTTCAGGGGGTCAATGCACCGGCACATCCGGGCGCGGGCCTTCGCCCACAGCCCCCAGCCGGTCGCCAGCCCGGCCTACGCGGTTGCCCACGATCAGCCCGTCCGGCCCGGCCGAGACCGTGACCGTGCTGCCGTCCAGCACCTCGCCCGACAGCAGCAGTTCCGCCAGCGGGTCCTGCAACGCGCGCTGGATCACCCGTTTCAGCGGCCGCGCGCCAAAGACCGGGTCGTAGCCCTGATCGGCCAGCCACATCCGCGCCGCATCGTCCAGATCCAGCGTGATCTTGCGCCCGGCCAGCCGCTTTTCCAGCCGCGCCAGCTGGATCTGCACGATCCCGTCCATGTTCGACCGCGACAGGCGGCGGAAGATGATGATCTCGTCCAGGCGGTTCAGGAATTCGGGGCGGAAATGCGCCCGCACTGCCTCCATCACCTGATGGCGGGCATCCGAGGCGTCGGCCTCTTCGGGCAGATGCGACAGCGCCTGCGATCCGAGGTTCGAGGTCAGGATGATCAGCGTCTGCTTGAAGTCCACCGTCCGTCCCTGACCGTCGGTCAGCACCCCGTCATCCAGCACCTGCAACAGCACGTTGAAGACGTCGGGATGCGCCTTTTCGACCTCGTCGAACAGGATCACCTGATAGGGGCGGCGACGCACGGCTTCGGTCAGCACGCCGCCCTCGTCATAGCCGACATAGCCCGGAGGCGCACCGATCAGCCGTGCCACGGAATGTTTTTCCATGAACTCGGACATGTCGATCCGGACCATCGCGCCGTCATCGTCGAACATGTATTCGGCCAGGGCCTTGGTCAGTTCCGTCTTGCCGACGCCCGTGGGCCCCAGGAACAGGAAGCTGCCCAGAGGGCGCCCCTCGTCGTTCAGGCCCGCCCGCGCGCGGCGCACCGCGTTCGAGACGGCGGTGACGGCCTCGGCCTGCCCGATCACGCGGCGGCCGATCTGCTGTTCCATCTTCAACAGCTTGTCGCGCTCGCCCTCCAGCATCTTGGCGGTGGGGATGCCGGTCCAGCGTTCGACCACCTCGGCGATCTGCTCGGGGCGCACGGCTTCCTCGACCATCAGCGATTCGCCGTCGGCCTGTTCCAGCTGCTTTTCCAGCCCCGGAATGATGCCGTAGGACAGCTCGCCCGCGCGTGCCAGATTGCCCTCGCGCTTGGCCTGATCCAGCTCGGCCCGCGCGCGGTCCAGCCGTTCCTTGAGGGTCCGCGAACCCTCCAGCCGGTCGCGTTCGGCCTGCCAGCGTGCGGTCATCGCCGCGCTCTGCTGTTGCAGGTCCGAGAGGTCCTTTTCCAGCCGTTCCAGCCGGTCCTTGCTGGCGGCGTCGTCCTCTTTCTTCAGGGCCTCGGCCTCGATCTGCAATTGCAGGATCTGGCGGTCCAGCTGGTCCAGTTCCTCGGGCTTGCTGTCCACCTCCATCCGCAGGCGCGAGGCGGCCTCGTCCACAAGGTCAATCGCCTTGTCGGGCAGGAAGCGATCGGTGATGTAGCGATGCGACAGCTGCGCGGCGGCGACCAGCGCGGCGTCGCTGATGCGGACGCCGTGGTGCAGTTCGTATTTTTCCTTGATGCCGCGCAGGATGCTGATCGTGTCCTCGACGCTTGGCTCGCTGACCAGAACCGGCTGGAAACGCCGGGCCAAGGCCGCGTCCTTTTCGATATATTTGCGGTATTCGTCCAGCGTCGTGGCGCCGACGCAATGCAGCTCGCCCCGCGCAAGCGCCGGCTTTATCAGGTTCGCGGCATCCATCGCGCCCTCGGACTTGCCCGCGCCAACCAGCGTGTGCAACTCGTCGATGAACAGCACGATCTCGCCGGCTGCGGTCTCGATTTCCTTGAGGATCGCCTTCAGCCGTTCCTCGAATTCGCCGCGATACTTGGCGCCCGCGATCAGCGCGCCCATGTCCAGCGCCATCAGCCGCTTGTCGCGCAGGCTCTCGGGCACGTCGCCGTTCACGATCCGCAGGGCAAGACCCTCGGCAATGGCGGTCTTGCCGACGCCGGGTTCACCGATCAGGACGGGGTTGTTCTTGGTCCGGCGCGACAGGACCTGCATGGCGCGGCGGATTTCCTCGTCGCGGCCGATGATCGGGTCGATCTTGCCGTCGCGGGCCGCCGCCGTCAGGTCGCGGGCGTACTTCTCCAGCGCCTCATAGCTGTCCTCGGCGCTGGCGCTGTCGGCGGTGCGGCCCTTGCGGATGTCGTTGATCGCCGCGTTCAGTGCCTGCGCGTTCACGGCGCCCGTCGTCAGCGCGTCGCGGGCATTCGTGTTGACCATCGCCAGCGCCATCAGCATCCGTTCGGCCGGAACGAAACTGTCGCCGGCCTTTTTCGCGACCTGCTCGGCCTCGTCCAGAACGCGCACAAGGGCGGGGTCGATATAGACCTGCCCACCGCCGCCGGTGACGCGGGGCAGCTTGGCCACGGCCTGATCGACGGCCTCCTTGACGCGGCGGGCATCGCCGCCCGCGCGGGTGATGAGGTTCGAGGCCAGCCCCTGATCGTCATCCATCAGCGCCTTGAGCAGATGCTCGGGCATCACGCGCTGCTGATTCTCGCGGATCGCGATGGTCTGGGCGGCCTGGATGAAGCCGCGCGACCGCTCCGTGAACTTGTCCATGTTCATCGGGTCACTCCTTTTCGCAAAGCCCCCGTGTCGCGGGCGCCCGTTCGCGGCACGCCCCCATCCGGGTCTGATGAACCAGATTTGGGGGCTTTGCGGCGGCTTTCAAGCGCCCGGATCGCATGTCATAAGGCCCCGATTTCAAATGAAGGGAAACGGGCGATGGATGACCGGCTGATCGTGGCGCTGGATGTGCCGAATGCCGTGGCGGGGCTGGATCTGGCCGGGCGTCTGGGCGACGCGGTGGGCTTTTACAAGATCGGTCTGGGGATGCTGACCGGCGGGGGCCTCGCGCTTGCGCGCGAGCTGAAGGACGAACACGGCAAGCGCATCTTCCTGGACATGAAGCTGTTCGACATCGGCGCCACGGTCGAGGCCGCCGTGCGCGGTCTGGCGCAGTTCGATCTGGATTTCCTGACCGTGCATGGCGATCCGCATGTGGTCGCGGCGGCCAAGCAGGGCGCGGCGGGATCGGGGCTGAAGATCCTCGGCGTGACGATCCTGAC
The DNA here is from genome assembly GCF_052379855.1 of Paracoccus sp. NSM. NCBI lineage: Bacteria > Pseudomonadati > Pseudomonadota > Alphaproteobacteria > Rhodobacterales > Paracoccaceae > Paracoccus > Paracoccus sp. NSM. Next base: position 129,136 of record NZ_JBQTCG010000007.1, read on the forward strand.
CTCGCTGGACCGGGCCGATCTGGATGCCGGGCTGATCCGCGCGGGCGATCTGCACGAGATCACGGTCGAACGCGCCGCCCGCGCCTTCGAGGCGGGCGCCGACGGCATCATCTGTTCCCCGCGCGAGGCGGCTGCGATCCGCGCCCTGCCGGGATCGGGGCTGATCGTGACGCCCGGCGTGCGCCCTGCGGGCGCGGACCTCGGCGATCAGAAGCGGGTCGAGACGCCCGCCGCCGCCTTGCAGGCAGGCGCCGACCACATCGTCGTCGGTCGCCCGATCTGGCAGGCCCCTGACCCGCGCGCCGCGGCGGAGGCGATCCTGTCCCAGATCGCCTAGCCCGCGAAGATCCGAGCAAGAGGGAGAGGGCGCTGACCCCGGTCAGCAGGCGCGAACGCGGATCATGCCCGCGGACAAACGCCCCAAAACCCTCCGTGCCAGAGGCCGCGAAGGCCGCATCTTGTGGATAAATTGGTCGGCTCCCTCGATATCTAGCGGGTCGGTTGACTTGGGCCGCCCCTGCGTCGACAATCTGCCATTGCCCGAATCTGGCCGCGTCCCGGCCACCCGATCTGACGGACCCGCCCTTGCGCTTTGACCGCCTGCGCCTGAATGGCTTCAAGAGCTTCGTGGACCCGACCGATCTGGTCATCCGCGAGGGTCTGACCGGCGTGGTCGGCCCCAATGGTTGCGGCAAGTCCAACCTGCTGGAGGCCCTGCGTTGGGTCATGGGCGAGAACCGCCCCACCGCCATGCGCGGCGACGGGATGGAGGACGTGATCTTCGCCGGCACCACCCGTCGCAGCGCCCGCGCCCATGCCGAGGTCTCGCTGACGATCGACAACCGCGACCGGCTGGCGCCTGCGGGCTTCAACGACGACGACCAGTTCGACATCACCCGCCGCATCACCCGCGACGCGGGCAGCGCCTACAAGATCGCGGGCAAGGATGTGCGGGCGCGCGATGTGCAGATGCTGTTCGCGGATGCCTCGACCGGGGCGCATAGCCCGGCCTTGGTGCGGCAGGGGCAGATCAGCGAATTGATCAGCGCCAAGCCCAAGGCCCGCCGCCGTATCCTGGAAGAGGCCGCGGGGATTTCCGGCCTCTATGCCCGCCGCCACGAGGCCGAGCTGAAGCTGAACGGGGCCGAGGCGAACCTGACCCGCGTTGACGACACGCTGGACCAGCTATCCGCGCAGGCCGCCACCCTGGCGCGTCAGGCGCGGGCGGCGGCGCGCTACCGCGAGATCGGCGCGGCCTTGCGGCTGGCCGAGGGCGTGCTGCTTTACCGCCGCTGGTCGGATGCCGAGGCCGCGCGCCTTGCCGCAGCCGAGGCTCTGGCCCATGCCATCCGCGCCGCGCAGGAGGCAGGCGCCGCCGCGACCGAGGCCGAAGAACGCCGCGCCTGCGCCGAGGACGATCTGCCCGCCCTGCGCGACGAGGACCAGATCGCCGCCGCCCTGCTGCAACGCGTGCAGGTCGAGCAGGAAAGCCTGACCGAGGCCGAGACCCGCGCCGAGGATGCGATCCGTGCGCTGACCTCCCGCATCGCCCAGCTTGACCGCGACATCGAACGCGAAGAGGTGCTGAACCGCGACGCGGTCGAAGTTGTCGCCCGCCTGGCCTGGGAAAAGACCGAGCTTGAGAAGGCCGGGCAGGGCCATGAGGCCCGGCTCGAGGCTGCCTCGGAAGCCGCCGAAGCCGCATCCGACGCGCTGCGCGAGGTCGAGGCGCGCCTGGCCGAACTGACCGACGAGGCCGCGCGTCTGGCCGCCCGCCACCAATCCGCCGAACGTCTGGCCCATGATTTGCGCGCCATGATGCAGCGGGCCGAACGCGCCGCCTCCGAAGCCGCCGAGGCTGTCGCTGCCGCCGATGCGGCGGGCGAGGCCGCCAGCGCCGCGCTGGATCAGGCCGATTCCGCGCAGGATCAGGCCCGCGACCGCGCGCTGGCCGCCGAGGACGCGCTGTCCGATGCCGAAGCCGCCCGCGCCGCGCTGGAGACCGCCGAGGCCGCTGCCCGCGCCGCCCGGTCCGAGGCCGAGGGCGAGGCCGCCGCCCTTGCCGCCGAGATGGCCGCCCTGCGCCGTCTGGTCGAACGCGGCCAGTCCGGGGGCGCGACGATCCTTGATCATGTGCAGGTCGCGCGCGGCTACGAGGCTGCCTTTGGTGCGGCTTTTGGCGACGATCTGTCCCTGCCTCTGACCGATGCGGGCAGCGGCTGGCACGACCTGCCCGACCTGCCCGCATCGTCCCTGCCGGATGGTGCCGACCCGCTGGCCCCCCATGTCCACGCGCCCGCAGCCCTTGCGCGGCGCCTGTCGCGGATCGGATTGGTCCCGGATGCGGCCCGCGCGGCGGCGTTGCAGGGCGCCTTGCAGCCCGGTCAGCGTCTGGTGACGCCTGCCGGTGATCTGTTCCGTTGGGACGGGGTGCGGGTGATGGCGGGCGATGCGTCATCCTCGGCCGCGCTGCATCTGCAAAAGGTCAACGAACTGGCCGAGATCGCCGCCCTATCCGATGCCGCCCGCGCCCGCGCCGACGAGGCGGCCGAGCGTCACGACACCGCCCGCGCCGCCCTGCAGGACGCCGCCGAGACCGAAAAATCCGCCCGCGATGCGCGGCGCGAGGCTGAACGCCTGTTATCGGACGCCGTGCGCGCCGCGACCCGCGCCGAATCCGATCTGGCTCTGGCCAGCAGCCGCGCCGAGGCCGCCCGCGCCGAACTGGCCCGCCATCGCGCCGATGCCGATGATGCGGGCGCCCGGCTGGCCGAGGCGATGGAGCAGATCGCGGCCTTGCCCGACCGCGATGATGCGGCGGCGGCGCTGGAACATGCCCGCACCGGGGTCGAGGCCGCGCGCATCGCCACCATGACCCGCCGCGCCGCGCTGGACGAGATCCGGCGCGAGGCGCAGGCCCGCACCAAGCGGTTGCAGGAAATCGCCAAGGAGGAATCCGGCTGGCGGCTGCGACTGGAACAGGCCGGCACCCGCGCCGCCGAACTGGCCGAACGCCGCGACGCCGCGCGCGACGATCTGGCCGGCGCCGAGGCGCAGCCCGCGATCCTGTCCGAACGCCGCGCCGCCCTGGCCCTG
>NZ_JBQTCG010000008.1:0-128838 GCF_052379855.1 Paracoccus sp. NSM
CGAAATCTCCTCGTCCATCCCGCCGAGAAAATTCTACTTATGCAGCCCCTTGCTTTCGGGGGGATTACCTCAGGCTGATCACCAAGCACGAGCTTTGCCGCCGCCTCGCCGCCAGCGAGGCCTCGATCGATCGCTGGCTGCGCTCTGATCCGACCTTCCCGCAGCCGCGCCGCCTCGGCCCCGGTTCGATCCGGTGGGTCGAGGACGAGGTGGCGCGCTTCATCCGGCAGCTGGCGCATGTGGCCTATGAGGATCACGCTTTCGATCCGACGGGTGAACTGGCCCTGGAGGATCAGTGAGCACCCTCCGCTTCGAGGTTCGGCTGACGCGCGACGAGGCGGATGCGGTCCTCGCCGACATGCGCCTGCGGGGCGCGGCCAGCCGCGCGGATCATCTGCGCGACTGCCTGCTGGCCGGGCGCGCGGGTCGGGCCGACCGGCTGACCGAGGAACTGGGTCAGCTTGGCCTCGTTCTGAACGACATCGCGCAGGCGGCGCCCAGGGGCGGGGACGCGGCTGGCGGCGATCTCGCCCGCCTCGTCTCCGAGGGGGCGGCCTTGATGCGCCGGATCCTGCGGGACCTGAACCGCAGGGGGCTGGATTGAGGCCGCACCTGACCTTCCACGGCTCCGTCGCGACGGTGCTGGGCTACCTGACCCAGACCGACAAGCCCGGCGCCATCCGCCCGCCCGAGCCGATCGGCGGCACCATTCCCTGGCTTGGCCTCGGCCCGACGCTGCATCACGCGCAGCGGATGCCGCGCCCGTCGCGCCATGCGAAGAACGTCCTCCACGTGACGCTCTCGCTGCCCGAGGGCATGACCGCGGACCGCCCTGCCTGGGCGGAGATGGCGCGGATGGCGATCGGCGGGCTGGGCCTGCCGGCGCGGCGCATCCCCTGGCTGGCCTTCCGGCACCGCGACACGACCTGCGACCACCTGCACATGATGCTGATGGCCGCGACATTCGCGGGCCGGACGCTTCGACTGCCCGATCTGCAGCAGCGCTGCGATGAGGTGCATGTCCGCCTCTGCCGCCATCTCGGCCTCACGCCGCCCCGCTATCACCGACCGGCGGCAGGGCCGCGCCTCGCGGTGTTCTGCCCGTCGCGGCGCCTGCGAGGCGCGGACCGGCGCCGGATGGCCTCGGACATCGGCACCGCCCTGGTCCGGTGGCAGCCGACGAGCCTGCCCGGATTGCAAGCGGCCCTCGTCGCCTCCGGCTCGCCGGTGCGGGTGCGGCAGGTCAAGAAAGACGATCACCACGTGATCACGTTCAGCATGGGCCAGACGCAGCTTCCCGGCCGCGCGCTGAGCGACGAACTGGACCGGAACAACCTGCTGTCGATCCTGGATCATGCGAGGCGGTCCCGTCGTCTTCGGGGCCTCATCGACCAGCGCAATCTCCTGACGGCCTTGGCCTCGGCCGATGCCGCGCTGCAGGACATCTACAGAAGGATCCCGAATGACCGAAACAACCGAACCGCCTTCGCGGGCAGCGACGACCCCCGAGATCATGCAGGCATTGCGCCTGCTCGTGGACCGTCAGCAGGAGATCCGGCACCTCTCCGGCGAGACCTACCAGACGGTCCTGCCGCTGACGGCGCTTCTGGACCTGCTGCATCGCCCGAAGGATCAGGAGGAGCTGGGCCGGCAGCTGGCCGAAGCCCTGCGCCAGATCCTCGTGTCGGTCCAGGCCACCGCGCGGGACACGGCAATCCTGGTCTCGGCCCAGCACGACCTGCAGCAGCAGCTGCGGACCCAGGCGCTGCGGCTTCAGGCAATCGAGGCGTCGCAGCATCGTCTGATCAGCGGCCAGGCCTCCCTGAACCGCACCATCACCGCGCTCGGCGACGACCTGTTCGAAAGCGAAGGCGCGTCCTAGACCTGCTCCTGCTCGCGCGGCGCATCTGCCTAGGGCTTGGCCTGGCAGCCCGCCCGGCCATGCGTCGCGGTGCCCCCTCGGTCGGGATCGGCTTCGAGGACGGCAGCGCGGTCCGCATCCACCCGGACATCGTTCTGCTGCAGCGGCGCGGCATCGCACCCGTGTCCATGGCGCGCAGCTTTGCGCGGGCATTGGCACAGGCGAAGCGCTGGATTAGCGGCACGGAGGACATGGCATTGCCGCAGCCTCGTCCCAACGGCCTCGGAACGCCCCTTGCGGGCACCAAGGAAGCGCTGCGTGCGCACATGGCCGTAATGCTGCGGGGGTGCAGGCCGGTCTGCCTTGCTGACGACCCCGTCCTGCACCAGCGAGCGGCAGCGATCTGGACAGACTTCGTGGGGGCGCCTCCCGACGTGGCGGGGCACAGCGACGTGGTGCTTGTCCTGAGCCCGCGATGCCTCCGGGCGCTCGCAACCCCCGGCGCCCGGACCATGGCGCGGATCGAGGCGCTCTCGGCCCGACACCCCAAGATCATCGTCGCAGCCTTCCTGACGCAGGATGGCGTGCCGCGCCTGTTGTCGATGGACCGGCTGAAGGAGTTCGTGCAATCACGCTCGAAAGAGGCGGATCGCGTGGTTGAGATGAACCCGCCCGAAAAGGGCAAGGATCCGGGTCCCGACTTTCACTAGCGGGTGTGGGCCCCTATGCTGACCGAGCGGGGGGCCAAGCACCTCAAAGAGACGCAATGCTACCCCGGTCGCTACCCCGCAACTCATGCGGACCAGAAACCGGATGAATATCAACAACTTGGAAAAGGGAAGTGGCGGAGCGAGAGGGATTCGAACCCTCGAGACGGTTTCCCGCCTACACACTTTCCAGGCGTGCGCCTTCGACCACTCGGCCACCGCTCCGATGTCGTTCGTCTAGCCGCTCTGCGGCATGGGTGCAAGACCGATCACAAGCGCGAAATTCGGCGCTGCAGCTCGGCGAGCTGGCGCTTGATCTCCTCCATGTCTTCGCCCTCGGCCGGGGCTGTGGAGGCGTTCTCCTGGTCGGGCTCGGGGCCGGAGCCGCCGCGCCAGCCGCCCATCATTGCCTTGAGAAACATCTGCTGCTGTCGCTGCAACGCGTCGAAGCCGGGCATCTTGGCCATCGGATTCGGCATCGAGGCCATGTTCTCCATCATCTTGGACTGGCCTTCGCGCAGCATCTCGAAGCTGGCGGCCAGGAATTGCGGAACGACCGATTGCGCGTTCGTGGCGTAGCTGCGCACCAGGTCGGTCAGCACATCCAGAGGCAGGACATTCTCGCCCCGGCTTTCATGCTCGGCGATGATCTGCAGCAGGTATTGACGCGTCAGATCGTCGCCGGACTTCAGGTCCACGATCTTGACCTCGCGGCCGTCGCGAATGAAGGCCGCGATGTCCTCGAGCGTGACGTAATCGCTGGTCTCGGTGTTGTAGAGCCTGCGACTGGCATAGCGCTTGATCAGCAGCGGCGCGTCTTGTGTGGCCATTGCGGCTTCCTTGCTGTTCCGTCCGCGCATGATGAAAGCTGCAACCGGAAAAGGCAAAAGAAAAAAGCCGAGTCTTCAAGCAGTCCCGTAAGGGAACGGGCAGGGGGTCGGCAACGAAAAACCCCCGGCGCGGGACGCCGGGGGTTCGCAGCTTTATCGCCCGAAGATCAGGCTGCGGCGAGGTTGCGCAGCACGTAATGCAGCACGCCGCCGTTCTTCAGGTAATCGATCTCGACCTCGGTATCGACGCGGGCCTTCAGCTGGATCTGCTTCACCGTGCCGTCGGCATAGGTGATGGTGCAGGGCACCAGCGACAGCGGCTTGAAGTCGCCGGCCAGACCCTCGATCGAGACGACCTCGTCGCCTTTCAGGTTCAGCGTCTTGCGGTTGTCGCCGCCGGTGAACTCGAACGGGATGACGCCCATGCCGACCAGGTTCGAACGGTGGATGCGCTCGAAGCTTTCGGCGATGACCGCCTTGACGCCCAGAAGGTTCGTGCCCTTGGCCGCCCAGTCGCGCGAGGACCCGGCGCCGTATTCGATGCCGCCAATGACGACGAGGGGCGTGCCCTGATCGACAAAGGACATCGCGGCGTCATAGATCGCGGCCTGGTTGCCCGAGGCGTCTTTCGAATAGCCGCCCTCGACCCCGTCCAGCATCTCGTTCTTGATGCGGATGTTGGCGAAGGTGCCGCGCATCATGATTTCATGGTTGCCGCGGCGCGAGCCGTAGCTGTTGAAATCCTTGGGCGCCACCTGACGCTCGGTCAGGTATTGCCCGGCGGGGGTGGTCGGCTTGAACGAACCGGCCGGCGAGATGTGGTCGGTCGTGATCATGTCGCCCAGAAGCGCCAGCACGCGGGCGCCCTTGACGTCGTGGATCACGCCCGGCTCTTTCGACATGCCCTGGAAATAGGGCGGGTTCTGGATGTAGGTCGAGGAAGCCGGCCAGTCGTAGGTTTCGCTGTCGGTGATCTCGACGCCCTGCCAACGCTCGTCGCCTTTGAAGACGTCGGCGTATTTCTTCTGGAACATCTCGCGGGTGACGATGGTGTCCACCAGATCCGCCACCTCTTTCGAGGTCGGCCAGATGTCCTTGAGGTAAACCGGCTTGCCGTCCGGCGTATGGGCCAGCGGGTCCTTGGTCACGTCGATGTTCATGTCGCCCGCGATGGCATAGGCCACGACCAGCGGCGGCGAGGCCAGGTAGTTCGCGCGCACGTCGGGCGAGATGCGGCCTTCGAAGTTGCGGTTGCCCGACAGGACCGACACCGCGACCAGGTCGTTGTCGTTGATCGCCTTCGAGATCTCGGGCTGCAGCGGGCCCGAGTTGCCGATGCAGGTGGTGCAGCCGAAGCCAACGAGGTTGAAGCCGAGCGCGTCCAGGTCGTCCTGCAGGTTCGCGGCCTTCAGGTATTCCTCGACCACCTGGCTGCCGGGGGCCAGCGAGGTTTTCACCCAGGGCTTGCGGGTCAGGCCAAGCGCACGCGCCTTGCGCGCCACCAGACCCGCGGCCATCAGCACATAGGGGTTCGAAGTGTTGGTGCAGGAGGTGATCGAGGCGATCACGACCGAACCGTCACGCAGCTTGTAATCCTGACCTTCGACGGCAGCGTCGGTCATGTGCTGGTCGTGACCGGGGATCTCGGCCGGGGCCGGATCGGGCGAGCCCGCCTCGGCGGTCATCTTGGCCTTTTCCGTCGCCGGAACCGAAGGCGCCGCCCGCAGGCCGCGGATATATTCGCCAAAGGCGCTGGCGGCGTCGGTCAGCGGCACGTGATCCTGCGGGCGCTTGGGGCCCGAGATCGCCGGGACGACGGTGCTCTGGTCCAGTTCCAGCGTCGAGGAATAGACCGGCGCGTAATCGGCGGTGCGCCAGAAGCCGTTTTCCTTGGCGTAGGCCTCGACCAGGGCGATGCGGTCCTCTTCGCGGCCGGTCTGGCGCAGATAGCGCAGCGTCTCGTCGTCGATCGGGAAGAAGCCGCAGGTCGCGCCGTATTCAGGGGCCATGTTGGCGATGGTCGCCCGGTCGGCCAGCGGCATGTTGTCCAGGCCCTCGCCGTAGAACTCGACGAACTTGCCCACGACGCCGTGCTTGCGCAGCATCTGCACGACCTTCAGCACCAGGTCGGTGGCGGTCACGCCCTCGCGCAGCGCGCCGGTGATCTTGAAGCCCACGACCTCGGGGATCAGCATCGAAATCGGCTGGCCCAGCATCGCGGCCTCGGCCTCGATCCCGCCCACGCCCCAGCCCAGGACCGCAAGGCCGTTGACCATGGTCGTGTGGCTGTCGGTGCCGACCAGCGTGTCGGGATAGGCGACGGTCTTGCCGTTCTGGTCCGTGTCCGTCCAGACGGTCTGGGCCAGGTATTCCAGGTTCACCTGGTGGCAGATGCCGGTGCCGGGCGGGACCACGCGGAAGTTGTTGAACGCCTTCTGACCCCATTTCAGGAAGGTGTAACGCTCCATGTTGCGCTCGTATTCCAGCTCGACGTTGCGCTGGAAGGCGCGGGGGGTGCCGAACTCGTCGATCATGACCGAGTGGTCGATGACCAGATCGACCGGGTTCAGCGGGTTGATCTTCTGCGCGTCGCCGCCCAAGGCCTTGATGCCGTCGCGCATCGCGGCCAGATCGACGACCGCCGGAACGCCGGTGAAGTCCTGCATCAGCACGCGGGCCGGGCGATAGGCGATCTCGCGCGGGTTCTTGCCGCCAAGCGTCGCCCATTCGGCGAAGGCCTTGATGTCCTCGACGGACACGGTGCGGCCGCCATCCTCGAAGCGCAGCATGTTCTCAAGCACGACCTTCAGCGCGGCCGGCAGTTTCGAGAAATCGCCAAGGCCCGCCTCGGTGGCGGCGGCGATCGAGTAATAGTCAACGCTGGCCGCGCCCGCGTTCAGCGTGCGGCGCGTCTTGGCGGTGTCGGTTCCGGTCTGGATGGGCATCAGGGCCTCCCTGTCTGCAAGAATGGATGGGTCCGGCGTGCCCCTGCTTTGCCCCATCGGGGGGCATTGCGCAAGGGCGGCGACGCTAGATTGTATGCAATCGCATACCAGATGCGGGCCTGTTGCTCAAGAGGCACGGAGCGCAGTGTCGCGCGGGCCTGACAAAGCGTTGATTGTTCCTTTGGGCGGTGATTGGCTATGAAGGTCGTCGTGATGAAACCGACCCGACAGATCATGGCCTTTCCGACCGTCCGCCTTGGTGCCTTCGTGGCCGTGCTGGCGCTGATGTCGCCGACGCAGCCGCTGGCCGAAACGCATGATCAGGCCGCGTCGCAGGTCGAGGCTGGCCCTGCCGCCGGGAACCCTGCACCCGACCGGGCGCCCGACCATGCCCCGGACTATGCACCAGATTACGCGGCAGATTATGCGCCTGTCATATCGGCCCCCGATTATCCCGGGCGCACGTCGCCCGATGCGATCTTTTCGGGGCAGGGCGCGCCCGCCTTCAACAGCTTTTCGGGCTCTGATGCGCAGACCCCGGCGGTGACGGCCATGCCGCAGGCATCCGCGCTGCCGGTCGTGGTCGAGCTGTTCACCTCGCAGGGGTGCTCGTCCTGTCCGCCCGCAGATGCGATGCTGGCGATGATGGCGCAGGACCCTCAGATCCTGGCGCTGGCCTATCATGTCGATTACTGGGATTACCTCGGCTGGGCGGATGTCTTCGCCCGGCCCGAATTCACCGCCCGGCAAGAGGCCTATGCGCGCGCGGCCGGAGAACGCTCGATCTACACGCCGCAGCTGATCGTCGCGGGCCGCGACACGGCGCTGGCCCCCGGCCCGGCACAGCTGATGGGGCTGATCGACGCGGCGCGCTACCGGCCCGCCATGGTCACCGTCCAGCGCGAGGGCGACGGGCTGAACGGCACGATCGAGGTCATGCCGCTGTCGGATCTGGGCGGCCGGGTCGATGTGTCGATGGTCCGCTACCTGCCCGAGCGCGAGGTCGAGGTGACGGCGGGCGAGAATCGCGGCCGCGTCGTCACCCATGTGAACATCGTCCAGTCGGTCGAGACGCTGGCGGCCTGGGACGGCGTCGCGCCGCTGCGCCTGACCGTCCGCCCCGGAGAGGGCGCCAGCGACCAGCCGCCCGACCTGCGCCACGCGCTGCTGATCCAGCAGATGCAGCAGCCCTACGGGCTTCCCGGCCCGATCCTTGCGGCGATCCGGCTGGATTGACCCGATCTTGCGGTCGTCGTGCTTTCGCGCCACGAGACGCGGATGACCGAATGGATCGACCAGATCACCGGCACGCCCGAGGGCGCGCGCATCGCCTCGGCCCTCGCCCTGTCGGCGGCCTTTCTGCACGCCCTCTTCGGCGCGCTGCAGAAGGGGCGGCACGATCCCTGGATCAGCCGCGCGGCCATCGACATCTGCTACGGGCTGATGGCGCTGCCGGTCGCGCTGTTCGTGGTGCCTTGGCCCGAACCCGCCTTGTGGCCGGTTCTGGCGGGGGCGATGGTCATTCACATCGCCTACAAGCTGGCGCAGGCGATGACCTATCAGCGCGGCGCCTACACGGTCGTCTATCCGGTCGTGCGCGGCTCGGCGCCGTTCTTTGCCGTGCTGGCCGCGATGGTGATCTTCGACGAAAGGTTCAACGCGCTGCAATGGGCGGGGCTGGTCCTGCTGGTCGGCGGCATCTTCGGGCTGGCGGGCCACAATCTGCGCAAGCTGACGGTCGGGCGCGACACGCTGGTTCCGGCTCTGGTCTGGGCGATGGTGACGGGCGGGATGGTCGCGCTTTATACGACCTACGACGCCTGGGGCATCCGTCTGGCGCAGAACCCGTTCACCTTTCTGGCGTGGTTCTTCCTGCTGGATTCGCTGTTCATGCCGCTTTTCACCTTGCGGCGGCTGCGCGCGCTGCCCAGATCCGAGATCGCGCCCCTTGCGGCGCGCGGCACGTTCGGGGCGCTGGTGGCCTTTGCCAGCTTCGGCTCAATCATGCTGGCGACGCGGATCGACGATGTGGGCCGCGCGGCGGTCCTGCGCGAAACTTCGACCGTGTTCGCCGCCCTTGTCGGCTGGGTCGTGCTGGGCGAAAAGGTGGGCGCGCGAAGGGCCGCGCTGATGGCGCTGATCGCGCTTGGCGCGCTGGTGGTGGAATTTGGAGCCCGCTGAGGGCAGGAACGGACAAGAGACGATGAAGCAGGACAAGGTTCAATCCGTCGGCACGCGGCCTCCGGTCAAGCCATGGCTCAAGACGGTGCTGGAATTCGGGCCGCTGATCCTGTTCTTCACGGTGTTCATGCTCTACCGCGACCAGAATGTCGTGCTGATGGGGCGCGAATACGGGGGCTTCGTGCTGGCCACGCTGGCCTTCGTGCCAGTGATGATCGTGGCGCTGCTGATCCTGTGGCGCCTGACCGGGCGTCTGGCGCCGATGCAGGTGGCGACGCTGATCCTGGTCACGGTCTTTGGCGGGTTGACCTTGTGGCTGAACGACCCGCGTTTCCTGAAGATCAAGCCGACGATCGTCTTTTCGCTGTTTGCGGGGATTCTGGCGACGGGACTGTTCCTGCGCCGCAACTGGCTGGGCGCGGTCCTGTCCGAGGCCCTGCCGATGACGCCCGAGGGCTGGCGCCTGCTGACGATCCGCATGGCGCTGTTCTTCGCCGCCATGGCCATCGGCAACGAGATCGTCTGGCGCACCATGTCCGAAACGACCTGGGTCTGGTTCGAGACCTTCGGTCAGCCAATCCTGATCTTCGTCTTCCTGATGGGCAATGCGGGCCTGTTCAAGGCCCATGCCCTGCCCGAGGTCGAGGCCGCGAACCCCGCCGACGGCGAAGGCTGATCGGTTCAGCGCAGGGGCAGGGCGGCGACACCCGGTTCGGAAGGCCGCAGCCTGTCCCGCGCCCACCAGAGGCGGGTCCAGCGGGGCTGGTGATCCTGCGGCAGATGCGCCCGCAGCAGCGCCAGCGGCAATTCGCGCGGCTGGCACAAGGCGCGGCGATAGAGGTCGAACAGACCGCCCCGCAGATAGGACGACCAATGCGACAGACGCGCGGCGCGCCGTTCGGTCGGAAAGCCCAGGGCCTCCAGCGCGTCCAGCACCGCCGCGTCGTCGATCTGGATGTCCAGCCAGTTGCGCGCGGCGCCGCCCAGTCCCAGCCCAAGCGCGCGGCGGCGCCCAAGCGCCAGCACCTGTTCCAGCCCGAAATCGAACAGATCATTCTCGCGCGAGGTGATGTTGAGGATCTCGGCCCCTGTGGCGGCAGGGCGCGACAGCGCCTCGGTCGCCTCGTCGCGGAAGGCGGCGGCGTTCAACAGCACCAGCCGCGACAGGCTGCCCGCCTCGGCCCCGGCCAGCGCCGACAGGCAGACCCGCCCGCCAAGCGAATGGCCGATCAGCGCCACGGGCCGCCCGGCGGCCTGCGCCAGATCGCCCGCAAGCCGCGCCAGCACCTCGCCCGTCTCGCCGGCCCGGCGGTAGGCACTGCCAAGCGCGCCGCGCGCCTCCCATCCCAGGGCCACGGCCAGACCGGCCCGGTCGCTGTCGGGCGCGAAGCCCAGACCCCGAGGCCATGACGCGACCCGCGCCGCGCCCGGCGCCGGGTCCAGCGACAGGATGTGCCGATGCGGGTCGTGACGCGGATGCGAGGGCGAATAGCGGTAGCCGTGAACCATCACCACGACGGGCGCCCCCGGAGGCAGGTCCGCCGCCAGCCGCCACAGCCTTTGCGGCGGGGCATGTCCGGCATTGACCCGGATCACGGTCATCGCGGCCTCCTGTCATCTGTCGCGTTGGCTGATGGCACGAGCCTGCGACAGCGCCGTGAAGGATGCGTTAACGCGGCGTGACGCCGTTGCATCCTTGGCGGCAACACCTTGTTAACGTGACCGATGACAGGCGGCTTTTGACCGTTTTTCGTGCATAAGTTGTGACAAAAGGGGCGGCCCTCGCCCGTGGCGGCCAGATTCCTCATTGAAAGATGCGGTGCTTCGCCTCTATGTTGGACCTACGCGCGACGCGTCCCGCAGATCGGGCCGTCCCCCGCGCCGACAGTTTCGCAGCGCGGCACCTCTGGTCCCGTCCCGACAGGGGCAGGCAGCATGTGCCACGCGGAAAACCCGCCCTCTGCCTGCGCTGACCGCGCGCGGAGGTGCCGACAGACAGCGGCCCGGCCGGTCCCTTGCGGCCACCGGGTCATTCGAAGGAACAGACGCGATGACGCGCGCACAGGAAGACATGTCGGATCACCGGAGGGCAGAGCGCCCGGCCGGTCCCTTTGTCATGTCCGGCGCGCTGCCTGCGTCCTCATCACAACGCAGCCCGCTTTGGGGCGTGCCACCGGCACCGCCCGCAAGGCGCCTGCGCGAAAGACATCTCAATGGCAATGAAAATGCTGATCGACGCCACCCATGCCGAGGAAACTCGGGTGGTCGTGGTGGACGGAACCAAGGTCGAAGAATTTGATTTCGAGACCCTGAACAAGCGCCAGATTTCTGGCAACATCTATCTGGCCAAGGTCACGCGGGTCGAGCCCTCGCTGCAGGCGGCCTTCGTGGATTACGGCGGAAACCGCCACGGTTTCCTGGCCTTCGCGGAAATCCATCCCGATTACTACCAGATCCCCGCGGCCGACCGCGAGGCGCTGATGGCCGAGGAACGCGCCCAGGCCGAAGAGGCCGAGGCCGAGGAAAACGCCCGCGCCCGCAAGCGCCCGGCCGCCGAAGCCGCCGAGGATGGCGATGAGACCGCGCAATCGGCTTCGGACAGCGATGACGAGATCGAGTCCGTCGCCGACGAGGACGTGACCGAAGAGGTCCGCGCCCCCCGCCGCCCGCGTGCCCGCCGCTACAAGATTCAGGAAGTGATCAAGGTCCGGCAAATCATGCTGGTCCAGGTCGTCAAGGAAGAGCGCGGCAATAAGGGCGCCGCGCTGACCACCTATCTGTCGCTGCCCGGCCGCTATTGCGTGCTGATGCCCAACACCGCGCGCGGCGGCGGGATCAGCCGCAAGATCACCAACGCTGCCGACCGCAAGAAACTGAAGGAAATCGCCTCGGAATTCGACGTGCCGAAAGGCGCGGGCCTGATCATCCGCACCGCCGGAAGCCAGCGCACCAAGACCGAGATCAAGCGCGATTACGAATACCTGCTGCGTCTGTGGGAGCAGATCCGCGACCTGACCTTCAAATCCGTGGCGCCGACGGCGATCTACGAGGAAGGCGACCTGATCAAGCGCAACATCCGCGATCTCTACAGCAAGGACATCGACGAGGTTCTGGTCGAGGGCGAGCGCGGCTATCGCGTGGCCAAGGACTTCATGAAGATGATCATGCCGTCCCACGCCAAGAACGTGAAACACTACGTCGATCAACAGCCGCTTTTCGCCCGCTATCAGGTCGAAAGCTATCTGGCGGCCATGTTCAACCCGGTCGTCCAGCTGAAATCGGGCGGCTACATCGTCATCGGCGTGACCGAGGCGCTGGTCGCCATCGACGTGAACTCGGGCCGCGCCACCAAGGAAGGCTCGATCGAGGAAACGGCGCTCAAGACCAACCTTGAGGCCGCCGACGAGGTTGCCCGGCAGTTGCGCCTGCGCGATCTGGCCGGTCTGATCGTGATCGACTTCATCGACATGGACGAGCGCAAGAACAACGCCGCCGTCGAGAAGCGCATCAAGGAGAAGCTGAAATCCGACCGCGCCCGCATCCAGATCGGCCGCATCTCGGGCTTTGGCCTGATGGAGATGTCGCGCCAGCGCCTGCGTCCGGGCATGCTGGAATCGACCACGCAGCCCTGCGCGCATTGCCACGGCACCGGCCTGATCCGCAGCGATGACAGCCTTGCGCTGACCATCCTGCGCGCCGTCGAGGAGGAGGGCACCCGCAAACGCTCGCGCGAGGTGCTGGTCAAGGCGCCCGTCGCCGTCGCCAACTTCCTGATGAACGCCAAGCGCGAGCATGTCGCCGGGATCGAGGCCCGCTATGGCATGTCGGTGCGCGTCGAGGCCGATCCTTCGCTGGTCTCGCCCGATTACAGCATCGAGAAGTTCAAGACCGCAACCCGCGCCGTCCCCGAGGTCAGCCACGTTCCCCTGTCGCTGAATGCCGAGCTGATGGCCCGGATCGACGACGAGGACGACCAGATCGACGAGGCCGAGGTCGTGGAAGATGTGGCCGAGGCCGCAGCGCCCGAAACGGCCACCGCGCCTGCCGCCGAGGACGAGAACGGCGAGGGCCGCTCGCGCCGCCGCCGCCGCCGCCGTCGCCGGCGTTCGGACCGCCCCGAGGGCGAGGATTCCGCTTCGGGCGAAGCAGGCTCGGATGATGGCACCGAGGATGACGACGCCGCCGAAGATGCAGTCGCCGATGCGGCCGAGGAACCTCGGGCTGAGGGCACCGAGGCCGAAGCGCAGCCCGAGGGCAAGTCGTCGGGCCGGTCGCGCTCGCGGTCCCGGTCGCGTTCGCGCCGTCAATCCGAGGCCGCGCCCCTGCCCGAGGTGGTCGATCTGGCCGAAACCGGCGATGAGGTGCGCGCCGAGGAACTGCCCGGGGTGAACGCGCCACGCGATGCCGACATCCCGGCTGTCGCCGAAGCGCCCGCCGAGATCGCCGTCGAGGCTGCGGCCGAGCCGACCGAGGAAGCCGAGACCGCGCCGGTCGAGGCGGCAACCGAAGCCGAAACCGTCGCCGAGACCGAGGCAGAGCAGACCGAAAGCCAGCCCGAGCCTGTCCTGGCCGAGGTTGCGTCCCAGCCCGAGCCCGCGAACCAGCCCGAGCCCGCGAACCAGCCCGAGCCGGCGGCCAAGCCCGACGCTCCCAAGCGGCGCGGCTGGTGGTCGGCGGGCAGCTGACCGCTCACACAAGATTGCGGAGGGGCGCGGCATGGTCGCGCCCCTTTTGCATGCGGCGGCCCACGCATCCGTGACGTGTTGCCCCCTGTGATTTGGCGGCCCATGCCGTAAGGTGCCGCCATGCTGGGAATCGAACTCGCCACCGCCGCCTTTCTGCCCGCCGCTTTCGTCGCATTGCTGGCGGGCGTGCTCTCGTTCCTGTCGCCCTGCGTGCTGCCCATCGTGCCGCCCTATCTGGCCTATATGACCGGGGTGGGCGTGAACGGCCTCAAGACGCGCGAACGCAGCGCAGTCCTGCCGGCGCTGTTCTTCGTGCTGGGCCTTTCGACGGTGTTTCTGGTCATGGGCTTCGCGGCCTCGGCCTTTGGGCGCGCCTTTCTGGCCTGGCAAGAGACGCTGGCCCAGGTCGCGGGTGTCATGGTCATCGTGATGGGCCTGCATTTCCTGCACATCATTCGCATCCCGATTCTGGATCACGAGGCGCGGCTGAATGCCGGGCGGCAGGATGGCGGGGCGTTCGGCGCGTATGTGCTGGGCCTTGCCTTCGCCTTTGGCTGGACGCCCTGCATCGGCCCGCAGCTTGGCATGATCCTGACCCTTGCCGCGACGGGGGGCGAGCTGTCGCGCGGCACCGCGCTGCTTGCGGTCTATGCGGCGGGGCTTGGCATTCCCTTCCTGCTGGCCGCCATTTTCATCAACCGTGCGATCGGCCTGATGAACCGCATCAAGCCCTATCTCAAGACGATCGAGCGTGTGATGGGCGCGCTCTTGGTCGTGGTCGGGATCATGCTGATCACCGGCGCCTTCTCGGCCTTCAGCTTCTGGTTGCTTGAAACCTTCCCGGCGCTGGCGGCGCTTGGCTGAGGCCCCTTTACGCGGCCGATTTCCATGCCACCATGGCCCCGACAGGAGGAGCCATGAAACCCCAGAACCCCCAGCATTCAGCGCCCGCCGATGCCGATGCCCGCCGCGCCGTCGAACCGGTGATCTGCTATCCCGTGGACAGCCTTGTGCCCCCCGACCTGAAAGCCCTGCGCGCCGCCCGAGAAGGCTGGAGCCGGATCGCCCAGGTCGCGGTGCCCGCGCGGGACGCGCGCTGTTTCGAGGTGCCGGCGGGGCATTTCTTCCGCATCACCTCGGTCGAGGGGCCGCAGGTGGGCGATCTGAACCTGTGGTCGGCCGATCTGTCCGAGCGGTTCTATTCCGGCAAGACGCGGGCTCTGCACGGCACGCATCTGTCTACCGGCGACCGCATGTGGTCGGGCTTTCCCACCCTGCGGCCCATGGCCACGATCACCGATGACAGCCTTGACTGGTATGGCTTCGACGCATTCGGCGGCAGCGTGCATGACGTGATCGGCACACGCTGCGATCCCTATACGCACAACCTGTTGTCGGATGGCGGGCAATATCACCATTGCTGCCATTCCAACCTGACCCGCGCCCTGGCCGAGGCGCGCGGCCTGTCCCTGACCGAGGCCGAGCCGCTGGTCCATGACGTCCTGAACGTCTTCATGTGCACGGGCTTCACGCGCGATACGGGGCAGTATTTCATGAAGGCCAGCCCCGTCCGCCCCGGGGATTACCTCGAATTCTTCGCCGAGATCGACCTTCTGGGCGGGCTGTCTGCCTGTCCGGGCGGTGATTGCGGCACGGTCCATTCCTCGGACCGGGCCGCCTGCCATCCGCTGCTGGTCGAGGTGTTCCGCCCCGTCGCGCCGCCGCAGGGTTGGCAGGCGCCGCGACCCAACGGCTATGACCGCAGCCACGGGGCAGGGGGGTGACAAGATCCGCCGCCCGCGGAATCGGTTGTGGCGTGTGGTCGCATTTCGCGCTAGTCTCGGCCCCAGATCCGGGCAAACCGGACAGGCAGAGGCAGTGACGGCGGTATTCCCATGACCGAGATGGTCTTCGGCACCACGCCCGCAAGGGCGGCTGACCCGATTCTTCCGCGCTGGTGGCGCACGCTGGACAAATGGGCCTTGGCCTGCGTCTTCGGCCTGTTCGCCACCGGGATCCTGCTGGGGCTGGCGGCCTCGGTGCCGCTGGCCGAACGCAACAACCTGCCACGCTTTTTCTACGTTCAGCGTCAGGCGGTGTTCGGCGGCCTGGCGCTGGTGGTGATGCTCGTCATCTCGATGCTGTCGCCGCGCCAGATCCGGAGGATCGGGGTGCTGGGCTTTCTGGCCTCGTTCCTGCTGATCCTTGCCTTGCCCTTCGTCGGCACAGATTTCGGCAAGGGCGCGACGCGCTGGCTGTCCCTGGGCTTCGTGTCGGTGCAGCCTTCGGAATTCCTCAAGCCCGGTTTCGTGGCGCTCTGCGCCTGGTTCATGGCGGCCAGCCAGCAGGTGGGCGGTCCTTCGGGGCGGCTCTATTCGTTCTGCGTGGCGGCGGTGGTCGTGGTGCTTCTGGCGCTACAGCCTGACTTTGGGCAGGCGGCGCTGGTGCTGTTCTCGTGGCTGGTCATGTATTTCGTCGCGGGCGCGCCGATGATGCTGCTTCTGGGTGTGGCAGGTCTGGCGCTGATGGGCGGGGTCTTCGCCTATGGCTCGTCCGAGCACTTTGCCCGGCGGATCGACGGCTTCCTGTCCTCGGAAATCGACCCGCGCACGCAGATAGGCTATGCCACCAACGCCATCCAGGAGGGCGGCTTCTTCGGCGTGGGCGTGGGCGAGGGCAGCGTGAAATGGTCGCTGCCGGACGCGCATACGGATTTCATCATCGCCGTCGCGGCCGAGGAATACGGCTTTGTCCTCGTGCTGGTCATCATCGCGCTTTACTGCACCATCGTCACCCGCTCGCTGCTGCGGCTGATGCGTGAACGCGATGCCTTTGCGCGGCTGGCCGGAACGGGTCTGGCCTGTGCCTTCGGCGTGCAGGCGCTGATCAACATGGGCGTCGCGGTGCGCCTCTTGCCCGCCAAGGGGATGACGCTGCCCTTCGTCAGCTATGGCGGCTCGTCCGTGATCGCCTCGGGGATCGCGATGGGGATGCTTCTGGCGCTGACCCGCACCCGGCCTCAGGGCGAGCTGGCCGCGATCCTGCGGCGGGGGCGCTGATGTCGGGCAAACGCGCGCTGATCGCCGCCGGAGGCACCGGCGGCCATATGTTTCCGGCCCAGTCGCTGGCCGAATTGCTGCTGGCCGAGGGCTGGCAGGTCACGCTGTCCACCGACGAGCGCGGCGCCCGCTATGCCGGCGCCTTCCCGCCCGAGGTCGCGCGTCAGGTCGTGCCATCGGCCACCACGGCGCGCGGCGGCAGCTGGGGCAAGCTGGCCGCGCCCTTCCGCATCGCGGCGGGGGTGCTGGCGGCGCGCCGCGCCTTTGCCCGGCAAAGGCCCGACGTGGTGATCGGCTTTGGCGGCTATCCGACCATCCCCGCGCTGGCTGCGGCCCGGCTGATGGGCCTGCCGCGCATGATCCATGAACAGAACGGGGTGATGGGCCGGGTAAACCGCCTCTTTGCGCCCCGCGTCCACCGCATCGCCTGCGGCACATGGCCGACCGACCTGCCTCCGGGCATCAGCGGCACCCATACCGGAAACCCGGTTCGCGCCGCCGTTCTGGCGCAGGCGGGCGCGCCCTATGCGCCGCCCGGCGACGGGCCGTTGCGTCTGCTGGTCATCGGCGGCAGCCAGGGCGCGCGCGTCCTGTCCCGCGTCGTGCCAGAGGCCGTCGCGGCCCTGCCCGATGATCTGCGCGCCCGCCTGCATGTCAGCCATCAGGCCCGCCCCGAGGATGCTGAGGCCGTCACCGCCGCCTATGCCGCAGCCGGGATCGAGGCCGAGGTGCAGCCCTTCTTCGCCGATGTGCCTGACCGGATCGCTGCTGCGCATCTGGTCGTCAGCCGCTCGGGCGCATCGTCTCTGGCCGATATCACGGTGATCGGGCGGCCCTCGATCCTGATCCCCTTCGCGGCCGCGACGGGCGATCACCAGACCGCGAACGCGCAGGCATTGGCGGAAACCGGCGCGGCGCATGTCCATCCCGAATCCGTGCTTGACGCGACAAGCCTTGCGCGCGACATCCGCGCCATCCTGACCGACCCCGCGCAGGCCGCCGCCATGGCCGCCGCCGCGCTGGACCTTGCCCGCCCCGACGCGGCGCGGCGCCTATACGACCTCGTCGAGGAGATTGTGCGATGAACGCAGCGACCAAACTGCCCGGAGAACTGGGGCCGATCCATTTTGTCGGCATCGGCGGCATCGGCATGTCGGGCATCGCCGAGGTTCTGCTGACGCTTGGCTACCAGGTGCAGGGCAGCGACCTGAAACGCTCGAAGATCACTGACCGGCTGGAAACGCTTGGCGCGCAGGTCTTCGAGGGGCAGCGGGCCGAGAATATCGGTCAGGCCGCCGTCATCGTCATCTCCACCGCGATCAAGAAGGGCAACCCGGAACTGGAGGAAGCCCGCCGCCGTGGCCTGCCGGTCGTCCGCCGCGCCGAGATGCTGGCCGAGCTGATGCGGATGAAGTCCAACATCGCCATCGCCGGAACCCACGGCAAGACCACCACCACGACGATGGTCGCCACGCTTCTGGATGCGGGCGGTCTGGACCCCACGGTCATCAATGGCGGCGTGATCCATGCCTACGGCTCGAACGCGCGGGCGGGTGCGGGCGAATGGATGGTGGTCGAGGCCGACGAATCCGACGGCAGCTTCAACCGCCTGCCCGCCGATATCGCGATCGTCACGAATATCGACCCAGAACATATGGAACATTGGGGCAGCTTCGACGCGCTGCGCCAGGGGTTCTACAATTTCGCCTCGGGGATTCCGTTCTACGGGCTGGCGGTCCTCTGCACCGACCACCCCGAGGTTCAGGCGCTGGTCGGCAAGCTGACCGACCGCCGCGTCGTGACCTTCGGCTTCAATGCCCAGGCCGATGTGCGCGGCGTGAACCTGCGCTATGAGAACGGCATCGCGCATTTCGACATCGCGCTTCAGGGCGAGGGCCCGAACGAGCGCGGCGAGATCGAGATGATCGAGGGCTGCACCCTGCCCATGCCCGGCGATCACAACGTCTCGAACTGTTTGTCGGCGGTGGCCGTGGCGCGGCATCTGGGCATCAAGAAGTCCGAGATCCGCGAGGCTCTGGCCAAGTTCGGCGGCGTGGGCCGGCGCTTCACCCGCGTGGGCGAGGTGGGCGGCGTCACCATCATCGACGATTACGGCCACCACCCGGTCGAGATCGCCGCCGTCCTGAAAGCCGCGCGTCAGGCCAGCAGCGGCCGCGTCATCGCGGTGCATCAGCCGCATCGCTATTCGCGTCTGTCTACCCTGTTCGACGATTTCTGCACATGCTTCAACGAGGCCGACGTGGTCGCCATCGCCGATGTCTATGCGGCGGGCGAGGACCCGATCCCCGGCGCCAGCCGCGACGATCTGGTCGCCGGGCTGATCGCCCACGGCCATCGCCATGCCCGCGCGATCCTGTCCGAGGATGATCTGGAACGGCTGGTCCGCGAACAGGCCCGGCCCGGCGACATGGTGGTCTGTCTGGGGGCAGGGACGATCTCGGCCTGGGCGAACGGGTTGCCCATGCGCCTGCAGGGCCGCGCGGCGTGAGTTCCGCCGCCTGGCTGGGGCTGGCCAGTCTGGGGCTGTGGCTGGTTCTTGCCTGCGCCGTGCCCCGCCTGCCCCTGCGGGGGCGCGCGCTGTTCATCGGCGCGCTGGTTCTGGCGGGGGTGCCGCTGCTGGGCTGGCTGACGCTGCGTTGGGGCCCCGGGCCGGGGGTTCTGGGCTTCGCGCTTGGGCTGCTGGTTCTCTACCGTCCGCCGACCCGCCGCCGCAGGGTGCCCGAGGGCGCGGGACACGAGGCCAATCCATGAATGTCTGGCTCATCGGCGCGGCCTGCCTGCTGGGGGCGGGCTTCATCGCATGGGGTGCGGCGCGGCTGCGGATGCGTTGGCCCCTGGCCGCGTTGTCGGTGCTGCTGGCGGCCATCGCCACGCAGCTTTTCCTGGCGACGCGCGGGCAGGACGGGATGCACGATCTGGCTGCGCTGATCGCGCAGGCCCTGACGGTGACGCCCGCGCTTCTGGGCGTGGCGACGGGGCTGATCCTTGCGCGCCTGCGCGGCCATCCGCTGCCCTTGCGTGGCCTGCCGGGGGCGATCAGCGCCTTGGGCCTGCTGGTGGCGGGCGCGGTCGCGGCGATGACCTTCCTGATCTGAACCGGGCCTCTCGGCCTCTGGAAAACCCGGCCCGGCCCCGGCATAGTTCCGACATGTCAAACCGGAGTGACCGTGCATGAGCAGAATTCTGGCGCTTGTCGACGGCTCGGTCTACGGGCCAAGCGTGGCGCGCCATGCCGCCTGGCTGGCCGAAAGGCTGGGCCTTGGGGTCGATCTGCTGCATGTCGCCAAAAGCGCCGAGCTTGAGGGCGGGCAGATCGTGCTGGCCGAGGCGGCGCGCATCATCGAGGCGCATGGCGTGGCCGACCCGGCGCTGCATCTGCGGCAGGGCGGGCTGATGTCCACGATCCGCGCGGTCTCGCCCGAGCTGCGGGCCATCGTGCTGGGCAAGCGGGGCGAATCGGCGGATTTCGCCTCGGGGCGGCTGGGGTCCAACCTTGAGGGGATCGTGCGCGGCGCGACGGTGCCGGTCCTCGTCGCCTCGCGCGCATTCCGGCCGGTGCAGCGCGTGCTGCTGGCCTTTGACGGCAGCGCATCGGCGCGGGGCGCGGTGGCGCGGATGGCGAAAAGCCCGGTCTTTCACGGGGTCGAGATCACGCTGCTGCACGTGGGCGACACGACGCCCGCCATCTCGGCGGCCATCGACGAGGCGATCCTGGAACTGGTCGCCTCGGGGCTGCGGGTGATGCTGCGCCAGATGCCGGGCGAGCCGCAAGAGATCCTGCGCCCGCTGGTCCTTGACGAAGGGTTCGACCTGCTGGTCATGGGCGCCTATGGCCATTCGCGCATCCGCAACCTGTTCATCGGCTCGACCACGACGGCGATGATCCGCGCGGCGCTGATTCCGGTGCTGCTTTATCGCTAGGGGCGGGGCTTGGTTGACGCCATGGCGCGGGCTGGCTACCAGATGGGCATGAGCGCCGAACTTCCGACCCCCCGTGGTAGCCTGATCCCGGACCGCAGTCTTGACAGCCTGACCTGGCTGCGTGTGGGCGGCCCCGCCGACTGGCTGCTCCAGCCCGCCGACCGCGAGGACCTCGCCGATTTCCTGCGTGATCTGGACCCGGCCGTGCCGGTCTTTCCGATGGGCGTGGGCAGCAACCTGATCGTGCGCGACGGTGGCATCAGGGGTGTGGTGATCCGGCTGGGCCGCGCCTTCAACGCCGTCTCGGTCGAGGGTGACGTCGTCACCGCTGGCGCCGCCGCGCTGGATGCGCAGGTCGCGCGCCGCGCGGCCGAGGCCGGGCGCGACCTGACCTTTCTGCGGACCATCCCCGGCAGCATCGGCGGCGCGGTCCGCATGAATGCGGGCTGCTACGGCAGCTACGTGGCAGACCATCTGATCGACGTCGAGGCCGTTACCCGCGATGGCCGCATCGTCCGGCTGACGCCCGATGACTTGCGCTTTGGCTATCGGGAAAGCCACCTGCCAGAGGGCTGGGTGATCACCGAGGCGCGGTTTCGTGCCGCCCCCGGCGATCCCGATGCGCTGCATTCCCGGATGGCCGAGCAGCTGGCGTGCCGCGACGAAAGCCAGCCGACCAAGGATCGCAGCGCCGGTTCGACCTTTCGCAACCCGGCGGGCTACAGTTCGACCGGGCGGGCGGATGACACCCACGAGCTGAAGGCCTGGGCGCTGATCGACGCGGCCGGTTTGCGCGGCCATAGCTGGGGCGGTGCGCAGATGTCGGAAAAGCATCCCAATTTCCTGATCAACACCGGTGGCGCCACTGCCGCCGAGCTGGAGGCCCTGGGCGAGTTGGTGCGTCGGCGAGTGCTGGAAGAAAGCGGCCATGAGCTGCAATGGGAGGTCATCCGCATCGGCGACCCCGCGCCCGATCAGGGCTGAGCCTGCGTTTGCCTGAGTGCGGGCTGCGGGCGGGGAGGGGGGCGCTGCCCCCCGTCGCGTTCCGCGACTCCCCCCGGGATATTTGGACCAAGGCAAAGGGGTGGGCCAAATTCCGCTTTTGCGGTTTGCGCTTTGCGAGTATTCTGCACGCAATGACGTGGCCGTGAAAGGTCGCGCAGGATCAGGCAAGCCCGGAGCAACCGGGCGCGAAAGGCGAAAAAGTGGCGGGCAGGTCGAGCAGGACAGCCCACTCGGTCGCTGTTCTGATGGGTGGACCCTCGGCTGAGCATGAGGTGTCTTTGTCATCGGGGCGCGAATGCGCGAATGCGCTGCGGGTGGCGGGGTATGACGTAACCGAAATCGTGCTGCAGAAGGCGCGTGGCCAGGATCTGGCCGGGCTTCTGCGCGATGCTGCCCCCGATGTCGTCTTCAACGCCCTGCATGGACGGTGGGGCGAGGATGGCTGCGTGCAGGGTCTGCTGGAATGGCTGGACCTGCCCTATACGCATTCGGGCGTTCTGGCCTCGGCCCTGGCGATGGACAAGAGCCGCGCCAAGGACGCGTTCCGCGCCGCTGGATTGCCCGTGGTCGAGAGCGTGATCGCCGATGCCTGCGAGGTGCGCCGCCGCCATGTGATCCCGCCGCCCTATGTGGTGAAGCCCAATGACGAGGGGTCCTCGGTCGGGGTCTATATCGTGCATGATGGCGCGAACCAGCCGCCCGACCTGTCGCCCGACATGCCGGACCGCGTGATGGTCGAGACCTATGCGCCCGGGCGCGAGCTGACCACCACGGTCATGGGCGACCGCGCGCTGGACGTGACCGAGATCCTGACCGAGGGCTGGTATGATTACGCCGCCAAATACACGATGGGCGGGTCGCGGCATATGATCCCCGCGCAGATCCCCGACGAGATTCGCGCCGCTTGTCTGGATCTGGCCCTGCGCGCGCACAAGGCGCTTGGCTGCAAGGGCCTGACCCGGACCGATTTCCGGTGGGACGAGGCGCGCGGCCTTGCGGGGCTGATCATCCTTGAAGTGAACACCCAGCCCGGCATGACGCCCACCAGCCTTGCCCCCGAACAGGCCGCCCATCAGGGTATCGACTTTCCCGCGCTGATGCGGTGGATGGTGGAGGACGCGCTGTGCCGGTCGTGATCGACCACAGGCCGAACCGCACCCCCGCCGCGCCCGCGCCGCGGCGCGATCCCGCGCCCTCGCGGCTGACCTATCGCCTGCAGCGCATGTGGCTGACGCCGCTTTACCGGCGCGTCGTGCGCGTGGGTTTGCCGGCCTTCGTACTGGCGATGGTCGCGGGGTTGTGGATGGCCGACGAGGATCGGCGCGTGCGGGTGACCGAGGCCATCGCCTCGGTCGTGACGCAGATCCAGAGCCGTGAGGAATTCCAGGTCCGCATGATGACGATCGAGGGTGCAAGCCCCGTCGTTGATCGCGCGTTGCGCGCCATGCTGCCCGTCGATCTGCCTGCATCGAGCTTCGAGATCGACCTGCCCGCGTTGCGGTTGCAGGTGATGCAGCTTGACGCGGTCGAAAGCATCGACCTGCGGATCCGACCCGGCGGCATCCTGTCGGCCGTGGTCAAGGAACGCGAGCCCGCGATCCTGTGGCGCCATGCGCGCGGGATCGAGATCCTGGACGGGGGCGGCCACCGCGTCGCCAGCGTCACCTCGCGCGAGGTGCGCCCGGACCTGCCGCTGATCTCGGGCGAGGGGGCGGATCGCGCCACCGCCGAGGCGCTTGCCCTGTTCGACGCGGCCGGGCCGATCCTGCCCCGCGTGCGCGGGCTGGTGCGGCGGGGCGAGCGGCGTTGGGATCTGGTGCTGGATCACGACCAGCGCATCCTGCTGCCCGCGACCGGCGCCGTCACCGCGCTGGAGGCCGTCATCGCACTGGACCGGGCCGAGGACATGCTGGGCCGCGACATCGCGGTCGTCGATCTGCGCCACCCCTCGCGCCCGGTGCTGCGGCTGGGGGTGGATGCCCGAAACACGATCCGGCAGGCGCGCGGCCTGCCGCTGCTGGGCCCGGACGGTCGCGTCCTGCCCGAGACCGAAAGCTAGAGCGAGGAGGCAAGGCGAATGGCTGACCTGTATCAGACGCAACGCGCGATGCGAAACATGCGCCGGGCCGCCCTGCAACGCGGCGTCATCGGCATTCTGGATATCGGCACGTCCAAGATCGCCTGTCTGGTGCTGCGCTTTGACGGCACCGGCACCTTCCGCGAGACGGACGGGATCGGCCCGATGGCGGGGCAGGTGAATTTTCGCGTGATCGGCGCGGCCTCGACCCGGTCGCGCGGGATGCGTCGCGGCGAGATCGAGACCATGGCCGAGACCGAGCGCGCGATCCGCACCGTCGTGGCCACCGCGCAAAAGCTGGCGGGCGTGCGGGTCGATCACGTCATTGCCTGCCTGTCGGGTGGGCGCCCCTCGTCCTACGGGCTGGCGGGCGAGATCTCGCTGCCGGCGGGCAAGGTTGGCGATCACGAGGTCGCGTCGGTCCTTGCCGCCTGCGACACGCCCGAGTTCGGGCGCGGCCGCGAGGTTTTGCACGCCCAGCCCGTCAATTTCGCGGTGGATAACCGCTCGGGCCTTGCCGATCCGCGTGACCATGTCGGCAACAAGCTGTTCTGCGACATGCATGTGCTGACGGTCGATGGCGACATGATCGGCAATCTGGTGCACTGCATCCGTCGCTGCGATCTGGAACTGGCGGGGATCGCCTCGGCGCCCTATGCCTCGGCCCGCGCGAGCCTGGTCGAGGATGAACAGGAACTGGGCGCCGCCTGCATCGATTTCGGTGGCGGCGGCACCGGCGTCACGATCTTCATCCGCAAGCACATGATCTTTTCCGATCACGTCCCCATCGGCGGCAATCTGATCACGCAGGATATCGCGCAGGGGTTGCGCGTGCCGCTGCCCGTGGCCGAGCGTCTCAAGACGCTGAACGGCGGGGTCGAGGCGACGGGCCGCGATGACCGCGAGATGATCGATGTGGGCGGCGAGACGGGCGATTGGGAAACCGACCGCCGTCAGGTCAGCCGCGCCGACGTGATCGGCATCATGCGCCCCCGTGTCGAGGAAATCCTGGAAAACGTGCGCGAGGTTCTGGACGCGGCGGGCTTCGATTACATGCCAAGTCAGCAGATTGTCCTGACGGGGGGCGGCAGCCAGATCCCCGGTCTGGACGGTCTGGCGACCCGCATCCTTGGTCCAAACATCCGCTGCGGCAGGCCGCTGCGGATCGACGGCCTGGCCCATCAGCTGACCGATCCCAGCTTCTCCAGCGCGGTGGGTCTGGCGCTGTTCGCGGCCCATCCGCAGGACGAATGGTGGGATTTCGAGATGCCGTCCGACCGCTATCCGGCGCGTTCCCTGCGCCGCGCCTATC
The DNA here is from genome assembly GCF_052379855.1 of Paracoccus sp. NSM. Taxonomy (NCBI): domain Bacteria; kingdom Pseudomonadati; phylum Pseudomonadota; class Alphaproteobacteria; order Rhodobacterales; family Paracoccaceae; genus Paracoccus; species Paracoccus sp. NSM. The sequence goes on from NZ_JBQTCG010000008.1 coordinate 24,605, forward strand.
GCTGGTTCCGAAACAACTGGTGATTGTGCAGACCCTATCGCTATGGCTGGCTGCGGGTGCGGCCACCATATTCTGCGGGCTTGGCAAGATACCGCCGAGGGTTGCAGGAAACCTGCCCAGATTTTGCGGCTGAACCCTGTTTTTGGGATGACGCGGAGGCTGGCAAAGGTTACGGTTACGTTTAAATCCGGGGATTCGAGCGGGCAGACCGCGCCCGTGGGCAGCAGCGAAAAAAAGGCGGAAACCATGAGCCTCAATCTGATGATGAACGACGAAGAAGAGCTGAAGCCGCGCATCACCGTCTTTGGTGTCGGCGGCGCGGGCGGCAATGCGGTCAACAACATGATCCAAAAGCAGCTCGAAGGCGTCGAATTCGTGGTGGCCAACACTGACGCGCAGGCGCTTCAGCAGTCGCGTGCCACTTCGCGCATCCAGATGGGGCCGAAAGTGACCGAGGGTCTGGGCGCAGGCGCCAAGCCCACGATCGGCGCCAAGGCCGCCGAGGAGACGATCGAGGACATCGTCGATCACCTGATGGGCGCGCATATGTGCTTTATCACCGCCGGCATGGGCGGCGGCACCGGCACCGGCGCGGCCCCGATCATCGCACAGGCTGCCCGGGAAATGGGCATCCTGACCGTCGGCGTCGTGACCAAGCCCTTCCAGTTCGAGGGCTCGAAGCGGATGCGTCAGGCCGAAGAGGGCGTCGAGGCCCTGCAAAAGGTCGTGGACACGCTGATCATCATCCCCAACCAGAACCTGTTCCGGTTGGCCAACGAAAAGACCACCTTCACCGAAGCCTTCGCCATGGCCGACGACGTGCTGTATCAGGGCGTCAAGGGCGTGACCGACCTGATGGTCCGTCCCGGCCTGATCAACCTGGACTTCGCCGACGTGCGCGCGGTGATGGACGAGATGGGCAAGGCCATGATGGGCACCGGCGAGGCCTCGGGCGAGAACCGCGCCCAGGAAGCCGCCGAGCGCGCCATCGCCAACCCGCTTCTGGACGAGATCAGCCTGAACGGCGCCAAGGGCGTGCTGATCAACATCACCGGCGGCTACGACATGACCCTGTTCGAACTGGACGAGGCCGCCAACGTCATCCGCGACAAGGTCGATCAGGACGCGAACATCATCGTCGGCTCGACGCTGGACCCGGACATGGACGGCTCGATCCGCGTTTCGGTCGTGGCGACCGGCATCGACGCAGGTGCCGCCGTGGCCGAGGTTCCCTCGCCCCGCCGCAGCATGGCCGCGCCGCTGACGCAGAACCCCTCGCTGACGCAGAAGGACGCCGAAGAGCCGGTTCCGCCGCGCCGCACCGCCCCGGCGGCCGAGGCACCGCGCGCCCCCGTGGCCGCCCCGCAGGCCCCCGAGGCCCGCGTCGAGGACGACATGCCCCAGCCGGCCTATCAGCCCAAGGAAGCGCCCCGCGCCAATGCCGTCCGGATCGAGGATGACGCCTCGGCCTTTGTCGCCCCGCGCGCGCCCCGTCCCGGCCAGCCCGCCCCCGAGGTGATGGACCGTCTGCGCCGCGCCGTCGAGAATCACGGTCAGGCCTCGCGTCCCGCCGCGCCGCAGCCTCAGGCCCAGCAGCCCAACAGCCGGATGAGCGGCCTTGGCCGCATGTTGGAGCGGATGGCCGGTCACGGTGGCGAAGGCGCCGCTAAACCGCCTGCGTCCTCGATCGCAGAGCGCGTCAGCGAACGTGTCGCCGTGCGCGCCCGTCAGCAAGAGGCCGATTTCGACGATCTGGCCAGCCCCGACAATGCCCAGGACAATGTCGAGATCCCGGCATTCCTGCGCCGTCAGGCAAACTGACGCGGGCTCACATAGCTGGCATGCAGAACCGGACGGGCCGCCCATTGGGTGGCCCGTTTCGTATTTGAGAACAGGCACATGCACCAAGTCCAGCCCCGGGTTTCCGGCGGGGTTCGGCCTATGTTACACCTCGTCACAAATCGTTAATTGAACGGATGAGTGGCTCTGCCTAGCTGATCCCTGACGATGGGGCACTGCCCTGTCGGGACGAATTTTTCGGAGTGCGGGTCATGCAGGCTACGCTGAAACACCAAATCTGCTTTGCCGGTGCCGGGCTTCACTCTGGCGTCCAGGTGCAGCTTGCGATCCTGCCTGCCCCTGCCGACCATGGCATCGTCTTTCGCCGCACCGATCTTGACGGCCAGCCGCTGATCCCGGCCCTTTGGGACCGTGTCACGCCCTCGAAGCTGTGCACGCTGCTGGATAACGGTGCGGGCGCCACGATCTCGACGGTCGAGCATGTGATGGCCGCGCTGGCCGGAACCGGCATCCACAACGCCCTGATCGAGGTGGACGGCCCCGAAGTGCCGATCCTCGACGGCTCGTCCGCGCCCTTCGTCGCGGGCATCATCGAGGCCGGAATCCAGATCCAGGCGGCGCCCCTGCGCGCGATCCGCGTTCTGCGCCCGGTCGAACTGCGCGAGGGCGAGGCCTGGGCCCGACTCGTGCCGGGCGACCATCTGGAGATCGACTTCGCCATCGACTTCACCGATGCCGCGATCGGGCATCAGGAACTGCATCTGGACATGGCCAACGGCGCTTTCCTGCGCGAACTGGCCGACAGCCGCACCTTCTGCCGCGCCTCTGACGTCGAGGCGATGCGCAAGGCCGGTCTGGCCCTGGGCGGCACCTATCTGAACGCGGTCGTCGTGGACGGGGCGCGCGTCCTGTCTCCGGGCGGGCTGCGCCACCGGGACGAGGCCGTGCGCCACAAGATGCTGGATGCCGTGGGCGATCTGGCGCTGGCCGGTGCACCGCTTCTGGCGGGCTATCAGGCAAACCGTGCGGGCCATGCGATGACGAACCGTCTGCTGCGCGCGCTCTTTGCGGACCCGACCGCATGGCGTTGGGAAGAATGCACCCCCTCGCTGGAGGGGCGCCTGCCGGGCGCGGGTGTTGCGGCCTATGGCCCCGATGCGGGGCTTGTCCGCACGATGCACGTCGCCGCCGAGTAAGACAGCGGCGGCTTCCCGCGCGCCCGGCGCCCAAGGCGGGATGCGCGGCCCATGATCGCGGCCAAAGCGGGGCCGAATTCAACGGATTGCCATTTTGCGCCCCCTGATGTTCTGTGCTAGGAGGTGCCGGCATCGCCGCCTCAGGCGGGATTACTGGTGACATCGCAGGACAGGATCAGGATGGCGCGCTCGAAATTCTTGGCTTCGGTGGTGGCGGTCGTTCTGGCGGGTGGCATCGTGTCGGGCTGCTCGGGCAGCCGCGACGGCGTGCTGCGGCAGAACCTCGACCAGTTCACCGCAGAAGAGATCTACAAGCGCGGCGAATTCGAGCTTGAGAATACCCGCAGGCCCGAGGATGCCGTCTTCTACTTCAGCGAGATCGAGCGTCTTTACCCCTATTCCGAATGGGCGCGCCGGGCGCTGATCATGCAGGCCTATGGCCACCACAAGGCGGCCAATTACGAAGAGGCCCGCGGCGCCGCGCAGCGTTTCCTCGACACCTATCCCGGCGACGAAGAGGCGGCCTATGCGCAATACCTGCTGGCCCTGTCCTATTACGACCAGATCGACGATGTGGGCCGCGACCAGGGCCTGACCTTCCAGGCGCTGCGCAGCCTGCGGACCGTGATCGAGGAATATCCCGACAGCGAATATGCCCGCAGCGCGATCCTGAAATTCGACCTGGCCTTCGACCACCTTGCCGCCAAGGAAATGGAGATCGGCCGCTACTATCTCAAGCGGGGCCACCACACGGCGGCGATCAACCGCTTCCGCGTCGTGGTCGAGGAATTCCAGACCACCACCATGACCCCCGAGGCCCTGATGCGGCTGGTCGAGGCCTATCTGGCCCTTGGCCTGCTGGACGAGGCGCAGACGGCGGGTGCGATCCTTGGCCACAACTTCCAGTCCTCGCCCTTCTACGAGGATGCGTTCCGGCAATTGCGCGGGCGCGGCCTGTCGCCCGAGATGCGCGGCGAAAGCTGGCTGACCAACATCTATCGCCAGACCATTCAGGGGCGCTGGCTGTGATGCCACGCCCCGGCGTCTGAGGCCTCGACATGCTGCGATCGCTGGATATCCGCGACATGCTGTTGATCGACCGGCTGGACCTGGCCTTTCGCCCCGGTCTGAACGTGCTGACCGGCGAGACCGGCGCGGGCAAGTCGATCCTGCTGGATTGCCTGGGCTTCGTGCTGGGCTGGCGCGGGCGTGCCGATCTGGTCCGCGGCGGCGCGAGCCAGGGCGAGGTGACGGCGGTGTTCGACCTGCCCGCCGCCCATCCCGCCCGCACGATCCTTGCCGATGCCGGGATCGAGCTTGACGATGATGAACTGATCCTGCGCCGCGTGAACGCGCTGGACGGGCGCAAGACCGGCTGGGTCAATGACCGCCGCGTCTCGGGCGAGGTGTTGCGCGCCCTCTCCGAGGTGCTGGTGGAACTGCACGGCCAGCACGATGACAGGGGCCTGCTGAACCCGCGCGGGCATCGCGCGATGCTGGACGCGTTCGGCGCGCTTGATCTGGGCCCGGTGCGCGCCGCATGGGCCGCGCGCCGCACCGCGATGCGCGATCTGGCCGAGGCCGAGGCCGCGCTGGAAGCCGCCCGCGCCGAAGAGGACTTCCTGCGCCACGCGGTCGCTGAACTGGACGCGCTGGCCCCCCTTGCGGGCGAAGAGGCGCAGCTGGACATCGCCCGCCGCTCGATGCAGGCGGCTGAGCGCATCCGGGGCGATGTCGCCCGCGCCTTGCAGATGCTGGGCGCCGAGGGGGCCGAGGGCGCGATGCTGGACGCGAACCGCTGGCTGGAAGGCGCCGCCGACCGTGCCGAGGGGCGGCTGGACGAACCCCTTGCCGCGCTGTCGCGCGCGCTTATCGAGTTGGGCGAGGCGCATCGCGGTGTCGAGGATGCGCTGTCGGCGCTGGATTTCGACCCCGCCGCGCTGGAGGCGACCGAGGAACGGCTGTTCGCCCTGCGCGCGCTGGCCCGCAAGCATGACGTTCTGCCCGACGATCTGGCGGGTCTGGCCGATCAGTTGCGCGACCGCCTGTCGCGGATCGACGCGGGGGCCTCGCGGATCGACGCGCTGCGCCGCGCAGCGACCGAGGCCGAGGCCGCCTATGCCGCCGCCAGCGCCGATCTGAGCGCCGCCCGTGCTCAGGCCGCGTCGCGGCTGGATCAGGCGGTCAGCGCCGAACTGGCGCCTCTGCGGATGGAACGCGCGGTCTTTCAGACCCGCGTGACGCCTGCCGAGCCCGGCCCTGACGGCGCCGATGCCGTGGCCTTCACCGTGGCGACCAATCCCGGCGCGCCTGCCGGGCCGTTGGACAAGATCGCCTCGGGCGGGGAATTGTCGCGCTTTCTGCTGGCGCTCAAGGTCTGTCTGGCGCGCGGGAATGACGCGCTGGTGATGATCTTCGACGAGATCGACCGTGGCGTCGGCGGTGCCACCGCCGATGCGGTGGGGCGGCGCCTGAAGGCTTTGGCCGAGGGCGCGCAGGTTCTGGTCGTGACCCATTCGCCGCAGGTCGCGGCGCTTGGGGCGGTGCATTTCCAGGTGTCGAAATCGGTCGCGGACGGGATGACGCAATCGACCGTTCGCGCCCTGTCCGAACCCGAGCGCGTGACCGAGATCGCGCGCATGTTGTCGGGCGAGACGATCACCGACGCGGCCTCGCAGGCGGCACGCGCCTTGCTGGAGGGCTAGGGCGACCCTTTCGGGCCGCCTGACCGGTTCAGCCGTTCCGCGCCACGAAGCGCGGCAGCATCGCGGAAAAGTCGCGGCCCTTGCCGTCCTCTCGTTCCACGAAATCCTCGTAGATCTGCCGGGCCAGCGCGCCCATGGGCGTTTCCGCAGCCGCAGACCCCGCCGCCTGCTGCGCCAGATTCAGGTCCTTCAGCATCAGTTCCGAGGCAAAGCCCGGCCGGTAATCATTGTCCGCGGGCGAGGTCGGGCCGACGCCGGGGGCGGGGCAATAGGCGTTCAGGCTCCAGCTGTAGCCCGAGCTGGTCGAGACCACATCGAACATCTTCTGCCGGTCAAGGCCCAGCCTGTCGGCCAGCGCAAAGGCCTCGCAGGTGGCGATCATGGTGACGCCCAGGATCATGTTGTTGCAGATCTTGGCCGCCTGTCCCGCGCCCGCATCGCCGCAATGGACAGCCTTTTGGCCCATCACCTCGAACAGGGGCAGGACGCGGGCGAAATCGGCATCCGAGCCGCCGACCATGAAGGTCAGCGTTCCCGCCTGCGCCCCGCCGATCCCGCCCGAGACGGGGGCGTCCAGCGCGCCCAGACCCGCCGCGCGGGCCTGATCCGCAACCGCGCGGGCGCTGTCCACATCCACGGTCGAACAATCGCACAGGACCGCGCCGGGCTTCATCGCGGCGATCACCTGATCGGCCACCGCGCGCAGGATCTGGCCATTGGGCAGCATGGTGATGACCACATCGGCATCGCGCGCGGCCTCGGCGGCGCTGATGGCGGGGGTCACGCCTTCGGGGTCGGGGGCGGCGGTGTCGTAGCCCGTGACCTCGTGCCCGGCGGCGGCAAGGTTGCGGGCCATGGGCGCGCCCATATTGCCCAGCCCGATAAAGCCGATCTTCATGCGCTGTCCTTCCATGTCAGTTCGTGGTCGCCAAGCGGGGCCAGCATGGCCGCGACCGCCTCGGGGGTGGCAGGGGCCTGCCAGCGGGGCTGGCGGTCCTTGTCAATGATCTGCGCCCGCACGCCTTCGAGAAAGTCGCTTTCGGCGGTGGCGCGGTAAGTGAAACGGTATTCGCGTGCCAGCGAATCCTGCATCCGGCCATCCTGCCGCGCTGCGCGCACCATCGCCAGCCCCGCCGCCATCGACAGGGGCGAGTTGCGCCGCAGCGCCTGAAGCGATTCGTCGTCGCCCGCGGCCTCGGTCGCGGCGATGATTGCGGGCAGGTCGGCGCCCCCGAAATGCGACAGGTCGCGCGTGGCCAGCGGGCTTTCGGGCGGGGTCAGGCCTTGGATCAGCGTCGCGTCGCCTGTTTCCTCGAGCCTTGCGATCAGGGCGGGCCATTCGGATTCGGGCAGGTAGCTGTCGGCAAAGCGGGCATGGATCGTATCGCCCGGACCCATGCGCGCGCCGGTCAGCGCCAGATATTCGCCGATCCGACCCGGCGCATGGGCCAGAAGCCATGTGCCGCCGACATCGGGGATCAGGCCGATCCCGCTTTCGGGCATGGCGATGCGCGTCGTGTCGCCCACCACGCGATGCCCGGCATGACCGCCCACGCCCACGCCGCCGCCCATCACGAAACCCTGCATGAAGGCCACGATGGGCTTGGGATAATCCGCGATCGCCGCGTTCATGCGGTATTCGTCGCGGAAGAACTCGCGCCCCTCGGCGTGATCGCCCGCGCGGCCCGCGTGATAGACCGCCGCGATGTCACCGCCGGCGCAAAAGGCGCGGTCGCCCTCGGCGTCGATGATGACCAGCGCCACGGCCGGATCGTCGCGCCACTGGTCCAGCGCGGCATGGATCGCCAAAGCCATCGGATGCGACAGCGCGTTCAGGGCCTTGGGGCGGGTGAAGGTGATGCGCCCCGCCCGTCCCGTGATGCGAATGTTCAGGTCTTCCATCCGTCAGCTCCGTTCGGCCAGCAGGGCGCGGCTGATGATCAGGCGCATGATCTCGTTCGTGCCTTCAAGGATCTGATGGACGCGCAGGTCGCGCACGATCTTTTCGATCCCGTAATCGGCCAGATAGCCGTAGCCACCATGCAGTTGCAGGCATTGGTTGGCGACCTCAAAGGCGCGGTCGGTGACATGCAGCTTGGCCATGGCGCAGAACTTGGTGGCGTCCTTGGCGCCGTTGTCCAGCTTCCACGCGGCCTGACGCAGCAGGATGCGGGCGGATTGCAGCGCGGTCTCCATCTCGGCCAGGCGGAATTGCAGCGCCTGGAACTGGTCGAGGCTTTGGCCGAAGGCGCGGCGTTCGCCCATATAGGTCAGCGTCGCGTCCAGAGCCGCCTGCGCGCCGCCAAGCGCGCTGGCCGCGATGTTCAGCCGACCGCCATCCAGACCGGCCATCGCATAGGCAAAGCCGCGCCCTTCCTCGCCCAGAAGGTTCGCCGCAGGAATCACGCAATCGTCGAACTGCACCTGCGTCGTCGGCTGCGAGCGCCAGCCCATCTTGTGTTCCAGCGCGCCGAAGCTGAGGCCGGGGGTGCCGTTTTCGACGATCACCGCGCTGATGCCGCGCGGACCTTCGGCGCCGGTGCGGGCCATCACGATATAGGCGTCCGAATAGCTGCCGCCCGAGATGAAGGCCTTGTTGCCGTTTAGCCGCCAGCCCTGATCGTCGCGGTCCGCGCGCGTCCGCAGGGCCGCCGCGTCCGATCCGCTGCCCGGTTCGGTCAGGCAATAGCTGAAGATCGTCTCCATCCGGCAGAGGCGCGGCAGCCAGCGTTCGCGGGCCGCGTCATCGCCGAACTTGTCGATCATGCCGCCGCACATGTTGTGGATCGACAGGAAGGACGCGACCGAGGAGCAGGCCATCGACAAAGCCTCGAAGACCAGCGTGGCATCAAGGCGCGACAGCCCTGTGCCGCCGTGATCCTCGGAGACATAGATGCCGCCAAGGCCCAGTTCGGCCACCTCGGACCACAGGTCGCGCGGGATCGTCCCGGCGTCTTCCCAGGCGCGGGCATGGGGGGCGATCCGGGCCTGCCCTAAATCGCGCGCCATGTCGAAAATGGCCTGCTGTTCCTCGCTGAGCGCAAAATCCATGCGGCATCCCTCCCCAGATGAGCCCGAATTGAACGAGTGTTTAATTGGCAGATATTGCCAGAATGTTGCAAGAGCCCCGGCTGCGTCTAAAGGTCATGGCGGAATTCCTCGATCAGGTGGCGGGTGACGGCGCGCAGGGCCTGCCCCGGATCGGCACCGGCCTCGCGGGCGCGGGCCGCGGTGGCGCGCTGCGCCTCGGCCGAGGTGCCGCGGGCGGCCATCTCGCGTAGGCGGGCGACGGCGGGCTGGCTTTCCAGTGCGTCGGCATCCTCGGCGATCAGCGCCAGCCAATCCTCGGCGATCTGTTCGAACGGGATGATCGCACCCGCGCCGAAATCGATCTGGCCTTCGGTCGTGCCGTAGCGCGCGGCACGCCAGCGGTTCTCGGCCAGAAGGAAGCTGTCGTAATGCCGCCAACGCAAATTCCGCCGCGACAGGCGCCACAGCATCCGCAGCGTCGCCTGGATCAGCGCGGCCAGCGTGATCGCATCCTCAAGGCGCGGGCAGGCATCGCAGATCCGCGTTTCCAGCGTGGGAAATTTGCACGAGGGGCGCAGATCCCACCAGATCTTGCTGCTGTCTTCGATGATCCCGAGCCGCGTCAGCGCCGCGACCGAGCGGTCATATTCGTCCCAGGATACGAAGGCGGGCGGCAGGCCCGTGCGCGGCATGTCCCCGAAGACCGTGGTGCGATACGAGGCGAGGCCCGTATCCTCGCCCTGCCAGAAGGGGCTGGAGGCCGACAGCGCCAGAAGATGCGGCAGGAAATAGGTGAACTGGTTCATCAGGTCGATGCGCTGCGCCTGTTCGGGGATGCCCACATGGACATGCATCCCGCAGATCAGCATCCGCCGCGCCACGCCGCCCATGTCGCGGGACAGCTGGTTGTAACGGTCCTTGTCGGTGTGGTCCTGATCGCGCCAATCCGCGAAAGGGTGGCAGGAAGCCGAGATCGGCGCCAGCCCGTGCCGCGCGGCATGGCGGGCCACGGTCGCGCGCAGGTGGCGCAGATGTTCGCGCGCGGTGCGGATGTCTGGTGCGACCGGGGTGCCGATCTCGATCTGGCAGCGCAGGAATTCCGGGCTGACCTGATCGCCCAGATCCGCCTTGCAATCCGCCATCAGTGCATCGGGCGCGGGCGCCAGATCGCCGGTTTCGGCATCGACGAGCAGATATTCCTCTTCGATGCCGAGGGTGAAGTCGGGTTCGGTCATGGTTCAGCCCCTGTTGGGGACCGTGGCGTTTCTGCGTCCCGCGACGGCCGGGGGGCTTCGCGCCCCCCGGACCCCCCGCGGGATATTTTCGTGAAGAAGAGGATCAGTCCATGGCCTTGAAGTTGAACTCTCCGCCTTCCTTGATGCCCGAGGGCCAGCGCGACGTCACGGTCTTGGTCCGCGTATAGAAGCGGAACGCGTCCGGGCCGTGCTGGTTCAGGTCGCCGAAGCCCGATTTCTTCCAGCCGCCGAAGGTGTGGTAGGCCAGCGGAACCGGGATCGGCACGTTGATGCCGACCATGCCGATATTCACCCGGCTGGCGAAGTCGCGCGCCGTGTCGCCGTCGCGGGTGAAGATCGCCGTGCCGTTGCCGTATTCGTGGTCCATGGCCAGTTTCAGCGCCTCTTCGTAGCTGCCGGCGCGGACGGTCGAGAGGACGGGGCCGAAGATCTCGGTCTTGTAGATGTCCATATCCGGGGTCACGCGGTCAAAGAGGTGCGGGCCGACGAAGAAGCCGTTCTCGTAGCCTTGCAGGTTGAAATCGCGACCATCGACCACGAGTTCGGCGCCCTGATCCACGCCCGATTGCACGAGGCGCAGGATGTTTTCCTTGGCGGCCTTGGTCACGACCGGGCCGTAATCGATGTCGTTGCCCGCGGTCCACGGACCGACCTTCAGCTTTTCGATCCGCGGGACCAGCTTTTCGATCAGCGCGTCGGCGGTCTTTTCGCCGACCGGCACCGCGACCGAGATCGCCATGCAGCGTTCGCCCGCCGCCCCGTAGCCCGCGCCCACCAGCGCGTCGGCGGCCTGGTCCAGATCGGCGTCGGGCATGATGATCATGTGGTTCTTGGCGCCGCCGAAGCACTGCGCGCGCTTGCCGGTCGCGGCCGCGCGTTCATAGATGTATTGCGCGATGGGCGTCGAGCCGACGAAGCCCACGGCCTGGATCACCGGGCTGTCGAGGATCGCATCGACCGATTCCTTGTCGCCGTTCACGACCTGCAGCACGCCGTTGGGCAGGCCGGCCTCTTGCAGCAGCTTGGCCAGCATCAGCGGCACCGAGGGGTCGCGCTCGGAGGGTTTCAGGATCATCGCGTTGCCGCAGGCCAGGGCCGGGCCCATCTTCCACAGCGGGATCATGGCGGGGAAGTTGAAGGGCGTGATGCCCGCCACGACGCCAAGCGGTTGGCGCATGGAATACATGTCGATGCCGGGGCCCGCGCTGTCGGTAAATTCGCCCTTGAGCATGTGGGGGGCGGCCACGCAGAATTCGATCACTTCGAGGCCGCGCTGGATGTCGCCCTTGGCGTCGGGGAAGGTCTTGCCGTGTTCCGAGGACAGAACCTCGGCCAGCTTGTCCATGTCGCGGTTGATCAGGCGCACGAACTCCATCATCACGCGGGCGCGACGCTGCGGGTTGGTGGCGCCCCATTTGACCTGGGCTTCGGCGGCGCGGGCGATGGCGTGGTCAAGCTCGGCCTTGGTGGCCAGCGACAGGCGGGCCTGGACCTCGCCGGTGGCGGGGTTGAACACGTCGCTGAAGCGGCCCGAATTGCCCTTGTATTCGGCGCCGTCGATCCAGTGGTGAATCTCTTTCATCCTATCCTCCTGAAGGTATTGGGCGCAGGTTAGTCTTGCGGAATTGCCGGATAAAGGGGCAAGGTAGCAAATAGGTTTTGCGATTATGCAAAGGGCCGGGTAATGGACTGGGACGACCTGCGGATCTTTCTGGCGGTGGCGCGGACCGAAAGCCTGTCTGGCGCAGGGCGGCGGCTGGGGATGGATGCCTCGACCGTGGGGCGCCGTGTCGCGCGGCTGGAGGGCGCGGTCGGTGCGCCGCTGTTTCTCAAGACCCCGCAGGGCTATGCGCTGACGGCTGAGGGTGCGCGTCTTGTCGCGCCTGCAGAGGCCGCCGAGCAGGCCGCCGCCGCCGCCGCCGAGGCGATCTCGCAAGAGGCGGGGATCACGGGGCAATTGCGGATCGGCGCGCCGGATGGCTGTGCGAATTACCTGCTGCCGCAGGTGGCGCGGGATCTCTGCGCCGCGCATCCTGGGCTGGAGGTGCAGATCGTCGCCCTGCCGCGCGTGGTGAACCTGACCCGGCGCGAGGCGGACATGGCCATTGCGGTCTCGCCTCCCGATACGGGGCGGCTGATGGTGCAAAGGCTTGCGGATTACCGGCTGCATCTGGCGGGGCATGTGGATTACCTGGCGCGCCACCCGGCCCTGCGGGGGCTTGACGACCTGCGCGGCCATCGGATGATCGGCTACATCCCCGACATGATTTTTGACCGCGAACTGGATTACCTGTCGGCCACCGGGGTCGAGGTCGCGCAGATCAGCAGCAATTCGGTCGCGGTGCAGATGCAGGCGGTGCGCGCGGGGGCCGGGCTGGGCATCGTGCACGACTTCGCCATTCCCTTTGCGCCGGGCGTGCGGCGGGTGCTGACGGACCGCATCGCGCTGCGCCGCAGCTTCTGGCTGATCCGGCATGCCGATGACCGCGCCTCGCGTCGGCTGAGCCTTCTGGCGGATGCGCTGGCCCAGGGCATCCGGGCCGAGGTCGCGCGCCTCGAGGCGCTGGTTTTGGACGCTGGTGACACGCCTACTTGACGTAAGCCGATTCGGCGAAAAGGATGAGATCAACCAAGTCGCAAGGAGGGCGCCATGCTGGTCAGGCAATTGCTGTCGATGAAATCGGATAGCGCGAAACCCTGGATCGATCCGTCCCTGATCGTCACGATCCTGCCCGACACGACGATGGGCGACGCCGCCCGCCTGCTGGCCGAAAAGCGCATCGGCGCGGTCGTGGTCTCGACCGACGGCAAGCGCCCCGACGGCATCCTGTCCGAACGCGACATCGTGCGGCAGCTGGGCAAGCACGGCGCCGAGATGCTGTCCCACCCTGTCAGCGAGTTCATGACCAAGGCGGTGCAGACCTGCACCACCGGCGAGGATGCGCTGACTATCCTGGAACGTATGACCGCAGGCCGTTTCCGCCACATGCCCGTGGTGGACGAGCAGGGCGAGATGCTGGGCGTCATCTCGATCGGGGATGCCGTCAGCGGTCGCCTGAAGGAACTGGCCGCCGAGAAAGAGGCCCTGACCGGGATGATCATGGGAGCGTGACGCAAGGCCAGCCCGGCCGTTGGCGGTCACATTCTTGCAATCAGGGGGCAAATGCGCTTTGCCTGAGCACACGACCCTGACCAAGGACGCGATTTCATGCGCATCGGCCTCTATCCCGGCACCTTCGACCCGATCACCTTGGGCCATATCGACATCATTCAGCGCGCCATGGCGTTGGTCGACCGGCTGGTGATCGGCGTTGCGATCAACCGCGACAAGGGGCCGTTGTTCGATCTCGAGGAACGTGTCGCGATGGTGCAGGCCGAATGCGCCGAGATCGCCGCCCGCACCGGCGGCGAGATCCTGGTTCATCCTTTCGAGAACCTGCTGATCGACTGCGCGCGTGATGTCGGCGCGGGCGTGATCGTGCGCGGCCTGCGCGCGGTCGCGGATTTCGAATACGAATTCCAGATGGTCGGGATGAACCGCGCCCTTGATAGCGGGGTCGAGACGGTCTTTCTGATGGCCGATGCCCGCCGTCAGGCCATCGCCTCGAAACTGGTCAAGGAAATCGCGCGCCTCGGGGGGGATGTGTCCAAGTTCGTCAGCCCCGCCGTCTGCGCGGCTCTGGTCGATCGCTACGCCTGACGAATCGTTGCGCCAGGGATGGATCGGGCGTTATCCTTTCCTCGAACGCGCTGAATTCGAGGTGAAATGATGGCGCGATCCGACATGCCCGGACAATTGAAAGACGAACCCGATCTGCTGCCCGATCCGGTCAGGATAACAACGTCCGATCTTCGTTTCGCGCTGGTGGCGGGCTGGCGTGACTTTCGCCGGGCGCCTGCCTTCGGGTTGCTGTTCTCGGCCTTCTATGTACTGGGCGGGCTGGCGCTGTTCGCGGTGGCGACGGCGGTTGGCAGCGATTGGTGGCTGATCCCCTTCATCCTCGGCTTTCCGCTGATCGCCCCTTTCGCCGCCGTGGGACTTTACGAGGTCAGCCGCCGGATCGAGCTGGGTCAGGAACTGGACTGGCGCAGCGTCAGCCGCATCGTGATCGCGCAGAAGGACAGGCAGATCCCCTCCATGGCGATGGTCATCCTGTTGATGTTCATGTTCTGGGTCTTTGTCGCGCATACGACCTTTGCGATTTTTCTCGGGACGGCGTCGCTGACCAATGTGACCAGTTCTGCCGCGCTTCTGTTCGAGGGCAGGGGGCTGGCCATGCTGGCCATCGGTACGCTGATCGGGGCTGGCTTCGCGCTGGCGCTGTTCAGTTTCACCGTGGTCGGCCTGCCGCTGCTGCTGGATTACGAGACCGACTTCATCACCGCGATCATCACCTCGATCGAGGCCGTGCGGCTGAATTTCGGCGTGCTGACGATCTGGGGCGCCATGATCGCGGCGCTGATCTTCGCCGCGATCCTGCCGATGTTTCTGGGGCTGCTGATCGTGCTGCCGGTGCTGGGCCATGCGACCTGGCACCTCTATCGGCGGCTGATGCCCGATCCCGAGCGCGATCAACCGCGCCCGATATAGGGCATCCGCGTCGCCATCAGCGTCATGAACTGCACGTTGGCCGACAGGGGCAGGCGTGCCATGTTCAGCACCGCCTCGGCCACCAGCGCCGCGTCGATCACCGGCTCGGCGTCAGGATTGGCGGCAGCGGCCTGCTGCTGAAGGATCGTCGCCGCATTGCCGATATCGATCTGCCCGCAGGCGATGTCGTGATCGCGCCCGTCCAGCGACAGGCTGCGCGTCAGCCCCGTCACCGCATGTTTCGACACCGTATAGGCCAGCGACCCGGCCCGGGGCACATGCGCCGAGATCGAGCCGTTGTTCACGATCCGCCCGCCGCGCGGTTGCTGCCGCCGCATCAGCCCGAACGCCGCCCGCGCGCAGAGAAACATGCCGGTGACGTTCACGTCGATCACAGCGCGAAAATCCTCGGGCGAGACCTGATCGGGCAGCGCCGCCTTCAGCGCCATGCCCGCATTGTTGAACAGCATGTCCAGACGGCCCCACTCCGCCTCGGCGCGCGCAAAGGCCGCCTCGACCGCCTGCGTGTCGGTCACATCGCAGGGCAGGATCAGGGCGGGCTGGCCCTGCGCCGTTTCGGCAAGCGCCTCGGCGCGGCGGCCGATCAGACCGACGCGCCAGCCTTCGGCCAGAAACAGCCGTGCGGTGTCGCGCCCTATGCCGCTGCCCGCGCCGGTGACGATGATCGAGGGCGCGCTCATGCCAGGACCCGCTGCGTCTGCTGGCCCAACCCGTCGATGCCCAGCCGCATGACCTGACCGCCGCGCAGATAAACCGGCGGCTTCTGCCCCATGCCGACGCCCGGCGGCGTGCCTGTCGTGATCACGTCGCCCGGCATCAGCCGCGTGAAGCGCGAGCAATAGGCGACGATTTCGGCGGGGCCAAAGACCATCGTCGCGGTCGAGCCGTGCTGGCGGCGCTGGCCGTCCACCTCGAGCCACAGGGTCAGGTCGGCGATGTCCGGGATCTCGTCCGAGGTGACGAGCCAGGGGCCGATCGGGCCGAAACCGTCATAACCCTTGCCCTTGTCCCAGGTCCCGCCGCGGTTGATCTGCCAGTCGCGTTCGGAAATGTCGTTCACCACGCAATAGCCCGCCACATGATCGAGGGCGCTGTCCTGCGGGATGTCGCTTCCGCCATCGCCGATGACGATGCCCAGCTCGACCTCCCAATCGGTCGAGACCGAACCCGGCGGCAGGCGCAGATCGTCATCCGGCCCGGCAATGCAGCTGGTCCATTTGCTGAAGAGGACAGGCTCTGACGGGACGGGCATTCCGGCCTCGGCCGCGTGATCGGCGTAGTTCAGGCCGACCGCGATGAACTTGCCGACCCCGCCGACGCAGGGGCCCAGACGCAGATCCTGCTGCGGCGTCCCGGCCACGACGGGCAGCGAGGCCGGGTCCAGTGCCGCAAGCCGCGCCAGCCCGGCCCGCGTCAGAACATCGCCCGACAGGTCGGGGATATGCGCCGAAAGATCGCGGACGCGGCCCCCGGCGTCCAGCAGGCCCGGCTTTTCCTGACCCTTGGGCCCGTGTCGCAGCAATTTCATCGCATCCTCCCTTGGTATTCGCGGGCAGGGAAGACCGACAGGTCGGCGCCGTCAAGACCGGCCAAGCAAAAGGCCCGCCAAGGCGGGCCAGATGCAAAGGGCAATGAGGGCTCAGTCGGAGGTGGGCGGTGCGAGCTTCTTCGTGATGCCGTTGCTCAGCGGGTCGTCCTGACGCTGGACCGAGCCCTCGAAATGGGCACCCGATTCGATGGCGATGGTCTTGTGGATGATGTCGCCCTCGACGCGGGCCGATGCGGTCAGACGCACCTTCAGGCCACGCAGGCGGCCCACGACGCGGCCATGAACCACCACGTCATCGGCGACAATCTCGCCCTTGATGGTGGCCGATTCGCCGATGGTCAGTTGATGGGCGCGGATGTCGCCCTCGACGATGCCCTCAATCTGGACATCGCCCTGCGTCTTCAGGTTGCCGGTCACATGCAGGTCGGCCGACAGGATCGAGGGCGCGCTGCGCGGCTTGGGGGCCGAAACGGGGGCGGCCGCCATTTCAGGGGTGGGGCGCTCGGGCAGGGGCTGGTCGGGCGCGGCGCTGGTGCCGGCCGGTGCCGGGCTTGTCGAGGGGCGGGTTTCGGTCACGCGTGTCTTACTGAACATTCTCTGCTGCCTTGATGAAGCTCATCGGGTCAACGGCCCGGCCGTTCACACGCACTTCATAGTGCAGATGTGGCCCGGTCGAGCGTCCGGTGTTCCCCATATCACCGATCCGCTCTCCTTGCGACACCCTTTGGCCGACGCGGACCGAGATGCGGTTCAGGTGGGCATAGCGGGTCTCGGTTCCCAGCTCGTGCCGGATCTTGATGAGGTTGCCATAGGCGCCCTGGCGCCCCGAAAAGACGACAACCCCGTCGCCGGTCGCGTGGATGGGCGTGCCGACGGGACCCGCCATGTCGATGCCTTCGTGCATCCGACCCCACCGGCGGCCAAAGCCCGAAGTATACCGGAAATTCTGTCGCACAGGCATCGCCAGAGGCAGCTTTTCCATCGCGATGCGGTAGGTGTTCATCTGGTCCAGCGTCACGACGATCTGACGCGCCTTGACCTCGCCCTCGCTCAGTGCGGCGTTGCCTCGCGTCGAGTACGAGATCGGCGTCAGCGGACCGCCTTGGCCCGAATAGCCGCGACGAATCGTGCGCAGCACCTCGTCCGGGTTCATCCCGACCGAGCGGAACACGTCGTCCAGCGGCTTGACCGAGACCGTCACGGCGTTCTCAAGCTGGGTCAGGATCTCGTCGTTGCGAGCCAGGATCTGGTCGCGTTCGACGGCCAGTTCCTCGGCGGCAATCCGGGCTTCCTCTGCCTGCTGGACGGCGGCGGCGCGCTGGTCCGCGGCCTGACGCAATTCTCCCGACAGGATGTCCAGCGCGACCGAGAACTCCTCGGTCCGGTCGGCGTCGAGCGGATCGGTCTGGCCCATGATACGCTGGATCGTTTCGCGTTCAGCAAGCGATTCGGACAGGCTGGCCTGGATGCTGTGCAACCCGGCCTCGAGCTCGCGGCGCTGTTCTTCGGATTGCAGCAGTTGCGATTGCATCTGCGACACTTTCTCCAGTGCGACGGCAAAGCGGTTCTGCGCCGCAATGGCCTCGGCCGCACGCGTGTCGCGTTCGGCCGACAGGTCCAGAAGGCGCTGTTCGAACGAGGCTTGGGCGTGCTGGCCCTGATCACGGGACGATCCCGCGCTGACCGCGTCAATCACGAGGAGTGAGCTTGAGAAAAGGGTCCAGCCGAAGACCAGCGTCAGGCCGCCAAGGCCGGTCAGCTGAGTCAGCGGGCGAAGCCGCAGAAAACGGGTGCCGTCTTCTGATCGAATGAAGATGCGTTTTTCGGGCAACCATTTGCCAAGTGACGCGTTCAGTCGGTCATAGACTTTCATAGGCGTTCCCTGTCCCCGGACGGTGCGCCATCGTTCAGGCAGCGGCGCGGTCGTTCCATTCGAGGTCGGGTAAACAGGACCTGTGCCTTCGTGGCAACAGACCATCAGGCGCGCGCGCCGCAGATGGGCGGATACCTGCCTTTCTGCGCGAATTTCCGCCGAAACCAGTTCGTATTTGTCGAAATTGTCACGCAATTTCATATGGAAGGTATCCGCTACGGTCATTCGGAATGCGAAGTGGCCTATCGATCGGGGGGACAGACCTTTGGTGGCAATCGGGGCGGGGGCAGATTCGGCAGGAAATGCCGATCGGCTTGAAGGCGCGGGGGCGCGTCAGGTCCAAACCGTCCGCATAGACCAACCCCGAGGCATGCGTCACCTCGCAACCCAAGCCGATGGCAAAGCGGCGGACAGGCGCATTGAAGGCGCCTGCGTGTTTGGACACGTCCCGCGACAGCAGCAGATAGCGCACGCCGTCCGGCGTCTCGGCCAGTTGTCTGAGGAAACGGCCGGGCTGTTCAAAGGCCTGATGCACGTTCCAGAGCGGGCAGGCGCCGCCGAACCGCGCGAATTGCAGTCGCGTCGCGGAATGGCGCTTGGTGATCGTGCCTGCCTGATCGACGCGTACAAAGAAGAACGGTACACCTTTGGCGCCCGGCCTCTGCAGGGTTGAGAGGCGATGCGCGACCTGTTCCAGCGAGGCGCCGAAAAGATGCGCAAGCCGTTCCAGATCGTGCCGTTCGGATTGGGCCGCGGCCAGAAAGGCGCGGTAGGGCATCAGCGCGGCGCCCGCGAAATAATTGGCCAGTCCCAGACGCGCAATCTCGCGCGCGGTGCTGCTGCGGAACCGCCCCAGATCCAGCGTTGCCTCGAGCAGGTCCGATTGGCGTTCAAGCGCGACCAGATGCAACAGCTGGAACAGCCGTGTCGGCGCCTCGGCCGCGGCGTTCACGCGCAGCTCGCGCCCGTCCCGCTGAAAGACCGCATTGGCGGGAAGCTCGACCACCGAAACGCGGATGTCGCGGCTGTTCAAGGCTTCGACCGCGCGCGCCCAAGGGTCAGCGCGCCGACCGTCGGGGCAGGCGAAACGCTCGGCTGCGCGGTCCACGGCGTCGATGTAGTTGTCGCAATAGTGGAAAAAGTCGCGCACTTCTTCCCAGGGCGTGGTCAGGGTGCTCTGGCTGGCTGCGCCGATGGCCTCGTCCAGCGCGGCAAGGCGCTCCTGCCCCTCGCGATAGGCGCGGTGCAGGTCCAGAAAGGCGCGCGCCAGAACCGGCGCGTTGGTCGCCGCAAGCCGCAGGTCGGCCAGGGGTGGGGTGGCGTCGAAAAGCGGGTCGGCCAGCGCCTCTTGCATGTCGATGACCATGCGTTCCGCGTCGCCCGCCGCAAGCGTCGTCAGATCGACGCCGAATTCCTGCGCCAGTCGCAGCAGGACACCGGCACTGATCGGCCGGTGGTTGTTTTCCATCTGCGAGAGATAGGGCAGCGAGACCCCGAGCGTTTCGGCAAAGCGCCTTTGCGTCAGCCCCGTCCGCGCCCGCGTTTCGCGCAGCGCACTGCCCGCATAGATCTTTTGCACCGCCATCCTTGCCTCCAACCTTTGCAAATCAAGCGTTAGCTTTTGCAAAGGCATTGCCGCAAGGGGCTGCATGGCCTGCCAGAGCAGGGTCACGAACAGCAGCAGCGCAAGGGCGGGGCGATGATCCATCCCCGAACCCTGCCGCAAAAGGTTTAAGATAGGGTTGTCACGACCCCAGCCCGAGGCGTCTTTCGCGCAAGAGCACCCAGAACACCGCGACCAGAGACCCAAGCGCCGAACCGCACATGATCACCAGAAGCGGCCCCGCGCCGCTGCCCGGCTGCAAGAGCGCGCCCGCCAGAGCCGAAAGCGCCGCGCCCCCCGCAACGGCCAGCGCACCGCCCAGGCCCGAGGCTGTGCCCGCCAGTTCAGGCCGCACGCTCATCATCCCGGCATTGGCATTGGGCAGGACCATGCCGTTGCCAAGCCCCATGAAGGCGATGGCGCCGAAGAATGCGAGCGGCCGCAAAAGGCCCGCCATATCGGCCAGCAGCGCCAGCGTCAGCGCGGCAAAGCACAAGGACGCGCCGATCAGGATCATCCTGTTCAGCCCCAGCCGCGCCGAGTAGCGGCCCGACAGGAAATTGCCCAGCACATAGCCGACCGAAGGCGCGGCGAACCAGTAGCCGACCTGCGCCGGGGTCAGCCCGAAGACCTGGTCGCCAACGAAGGGTGCGCCGCCGAGATAGGCGAAGAACGCCCCCGAGGACAGCGTAGCTGCGAGGCAATAGCCCCAGAATCTCTGCGAGCGGGCCAGGGCGGGGTAGTTCTGCATCTGCTGACGCATGGGCAGGCCTCCGCCGCGGACGGTCTCGCCCATGTCGCGCCAGGTGACGACCAGAACGGCAATGCCCAGCAGGCCCATGACCGCGAAATTGGCCTGCCAGCCGAACAACTCGTCGAGGACGCCGCCGAAGACCGGTGCCATCATCGGCACGACCGCCATGCCCATCGTGACATAGCCCAGCATCGAGGCGGCGCGGTCACCGTCATAGAGGTCGCGGATCACGGCGCGCGGGACCAGCATGCAGACGGTGATGACCGATTGAAGCAGGCGGAAGATCAGGAAGACCGTCGCGGTGGTCGCCAGAAGCGTGCCGATCGTGGCAAGAAGAAAGCCGATCAGGCCCCAGATCACCACCGGGCGGCGCCCGTAGCGGTCGCTGATCGGGCCGCCCAGAAGCTGCAGCACCGCGCTGGCACCGATATAGGCCGAGACCGAGAGTTGCATGACGCCGTAATCGACATCGAAATCGCGCGCCATGCCGGGAAGCGAGGGCAGGAACACGTTCATCGACAGCGCCGAGACCCCTGACAGGGCGACCAGCGTCAAGAGGTGCGGGGGGGTGCGAATGGCGGGCATGGGGTTCTCCTGATGCAAGGAATTGCATCATGTGCAGAGGGCTGCAAGCCCGGCTGATCGGAGCGCGATTGTTTGCGTCCCGCGACAGGCCGGGGGGCGCCGCCCCCCGGTCCCCCTGCCGGCGGGGGCGGCGCCCCCTCCGGGCCTCTCCCGCGGGTTGGTTAAGCCGAAATCGTCGAAGATGAACCGAATGCCGACGCAGATCGGTGAGAAGCCTGCGCCCTGTTGCCAGCCCAGCCTTTCGCCCAGATGGAGTCACGAGAAGATGGCAAAGACCAAGAGGCCGACCACCTCCGGGTCTTGAGCAGCGCCGCGCCGAAATGCTCGTGCATGATGCTGTTGCTGGTCACCGGCATCATGACGCGGAGGGCAGGCTCAGTCCCATTGGCTCTGGCGATCCTTGGCAAGGTTGCCGAAGCGGGTGAACTGCCCCTCGAAGGCCAGTTCCACCGTGCCGATGGGGCCATGGCGCTGCTTGCCCAGGATCACCTCAGCCTTGCCGTGGACGGCCTCCATGACCTGCTGCCACTTGGCCATCGCGTCCAGATCGCTGTCGGAAGGTTTTTCCCGTTCCTTGTAATATTCCTCGCGGAAGACGAACATCACGATGTCCGCGTCCTGTTCGATCGAGCCCGATTCGCGCAGGTCCGAAAGCTGCGGGCGCTTGTCCTCTCGGTTCTCGACCTGACGCGACAGCTGCGACAGGGCGATGACGGGGATGTTCAGCTCCTTGGCGATGGCCTTGAGGCCCTGCGTGATCTCGGAAACCTCGTTGACGCGGCTGTCTTTGGCGGTCGCGGCCTTCAGCAGTTGAAGGTAGTCCACCATCAGCACATCAAGCCCCTGCGTCCGCTTCAGCTTGCGCGCGCGGGCGGCCAGCTGGTTGATCGGCAAAGCGGGCGTGTCGTCGATATAGAGCGGACAGTTCTGCAACGCATGTGCGGCCTCGACGAAGCGGCGGAATTCGGCCTCGTCCATATTGCCCGAGCGAATGCGTTCGCTTGGCACTTCGGCGGCTTCGGAGAGGATGCGCGCGGCAAGCTGCTCGGCCGACATCTCGAGGCTGAAGAAGCCGACGATGCCGCCCTCGACCGTGCCGTGGGTCCCGTCGGGCTTTTCGCCCATCTTGTGCGCCTTGGCGATGTTGAAGGCGATGTTCGTCGCAAGCGAGGTTTTCCCCATCGAGGGACGCCCGGCAAGAATAATGAGGTCGGAATTGTTCAGACCGCCCATCTTGGCATCCAGGTCGATCAGACCGGTCGAGATCCCCGACAGCTTGCCGTCGCGCTGATAGGCGGCATTGGCGGCCTGAACGGCGCCGGTCACGGCCTTGAGGAAGCTTTGGAAGCCGCGCTCGGCGACGCCTGCCTCGCCCAGTTTATACAATGTCTGTTCGGCGGCCTTGATCTGTTCCTCGGCCTCGTCGCCGACCTCGACAGTGGCAGCGCGGGCCGAGATGTCCTGACCCAGCTGGATCAGTTCGCGGCGCAGCGCGAATTCGCGGATCATCTGGGCGTAGTCGCGCGCGGCGTAGGCGCTGATCGCGGCGGCCGCCATGCGCGCCAGATAGGCCGGGCCGCCCAGATCCTTGAGCCCCTCGTCATGTTCCAGAAACGCCTTGATCGTCACCGGGCTGGCCAGCGCGTTCCGACGGATGCGTTCGGCGCAGATCTCGAAGATGCGGGCATGGACGGGGTGGTAGAAATGTTCGGCGCGGATGATCTGGCTGACGCGGTCGAACACGTCGTTATTCGTCAGAAGCGCGCCCAGAAGCTGCTGCTCGGCTTCCAGGGAAAAGGGGACTGCCTGCTTGGCGTCGTCCTCGGTCTGGCCGGGGACGATTGCGCGGATGCTGCTCATGGCCGATCCTGTCCTTGTTCTGGTTGCGCCCAGTGTAAAGCAAAGCGGCGGGCCGCGAAATCGGCCCGCCGCAAATTCCGGTGTGCGCTTCTGTGGAGAAGCTGTGGATAAGTCAGGCGTTGGCCGCCTGCCAGGCGCGCGGGTCGTTCAGGAAGGTCTCGACCTCGGCCAGCGTGGCCTCGTCGAAAGCGCCCTGCGCGCGGGCCTCGGCCAGCACGTCCCACCAGGTGCAGAGGTGATGCAGCGTGACGCCGTGATCGGCCAGGCGCTGCACGGTTTCCGGGAAGATGCCGTAATAGAAGACAACCGCCGTATGCGCGCAGGTCGCCCCCGTCTCGCGGATCGCATCGACGAAGGACAGCTTGCTGCCGCCATCGGTGGTCAGATCCTCGACCAGTAGAACCCGCTGGCCTTCGGTCATCACGCCCTCGATCCGGGCATTTCGGCCGTAACCCTTGGGCTTCTTGCGGACATAAGTCATCGGCAGGCCAAGCCGTTCGGCGACCAGCGCGCCGAAGGGGATGCCCGCGGTCTCGCCGCCCGCCACATTGTCGAATGCCTCGAAACCCGCATCGCGCAGCACGGTTGCGGCCATGAAATCCATCAGCGAGGCGCGGACGCGCGGAAAGCTGATGATGCGGCGGCAATCGACATAGGTCGGCCCCTTGAGGCCCGACGCATAGGTGAAGGGCTGGGCGGCGTTGAAATCGACGGCCTTGATCTCCAGCAGCATCCGGGCGGTCAGGCGGGCGATTTCGTCGCGCGCGGGGAAGGTCAGGCTCATTTGTCCTCCAGATGCCAGTAGAGCGGGAAGCCGGGGTCGAAGACGGTGACCGTCTCGCCGCCCGCCTCGATCCGGGCGGGGTATTCGGCGGGAATGTCGCGGCGGGTCAGGGTGATGCGGTCCGCGTTCGGGGCCATGCGATAGAAAGCCGCGCCGTTCAGGCTGGTGAAGGCCTCCAGCCGGTCCAGTGCGCCCTCGTCCTCGAAGACCTGGGCCAGGATCGACATCGTGTTGGGCGCGGTGAAGCAGCCCGCGCAGCCGCAGGGTTGCAGTTTTGCGCTGTCGGCATGGGGCGCGCTGTCGGTGCCAAGGAAGAACCGCCCCTCGCCCGAGGTCGCGGCCTCGCGCAGGGCCAGCCGGTGTTCCTCGCGCTTGGCGACGGGCAGGCAGTAGTAATGGGGCCGGATGCCGCCTGCGAGGATCGCGTTGCGGTTGATGACCAGATGATGCGTGGTGATCGTCGCGGCCAGATCGTCGCCGCCCGAACGCGCATAGGCGACGCCCTCGCGGGTGGTGATATGCTCCATCACGACGCGCAGGCCGGGGGTGCGGCGGCGCAGCGGATCGAGAACCTTGTCGATGAAGACGGCCTCGCGGTCGAAGATATCGACCTCATGCGCGGTTACTTCGCCATGCACGCAGAGCGTCACGCCCGCCTCGGCCATGGCCTCCAGCACGGGCTGGACGCGCGCGAAATCGGTCACGCCCGAGGCGCTGTTCGTCGTGGCCCCCGCCGGATAGAGCTTGACCGCGCGGATGATGCCCTCGCGGAAGGCGGCGACCACATCGGCCGGGTCGGTCGTGTCGGTCAGGTACAGCGTCATCTGCGGCTCGAGCGCGGCGCCCTGGGGCAGGGCGGCGCGGATGCGGTCGCGATAGGCGGCGGCCTGGGCGCCGGTCACGACCGGCGGCACCAGATTGGGCATGATGATCGCGCGGCCGAAGCCCGCGGAATGGGGCGCGACCGCCGCCAGCATCGCGCCGTCGCGCAGATGCAGGTGCCAGTCGTCCGGGCGTCGGAGGGTCAGGGTCTGTGTCATGAGCCTGCCTCTAACCATGACATGCCCCTCTTGCCAAGCGGGCCTATCAAGAATTCGGGAACACTGTACCGAAGTGGCAGTTGTATGAAGGCGCTTTCAAATGCACAATCGCGCGGTCCGGCGGTCTTCGTCCGGCAAAACAAGGACTTCCGCATGACCCCGATTCTTCCCTTGATCCTGCCAGCCGCCCAGATGCGTCTTGTCACCCAATTCGCCCGCATGGCGATCGAGGCCAATACGGTCATCGGCCTGCGCATGGCGGGCATGATGGGCATCATGGCCCAATCCCCCGGCGAGCCGTTCCGGATGGTGGCCGAGAAACAGGCCGCTGCGAGCGAGGCGCTCTACGCCATGGCCAGTGCAGGGATGCGCGGGCACAGCGCCGAACGCGTCCTGTCGGCGGCCCTGCGCCCCTATGGTCGCCGCACCCGGGCCAATTCGCGCCGCCTGACGACCTCGAAGCCGCGCTGAGCGGGGCGTTTGCGCATGAAAAAGGCCCCCGAAGCGGGGGCCTTTCTGCGTTCCGGAGGGGCTGATCAGATCAGCTTGCCCATCGCGACCGCCGTATCGGACATGCGGTTCGAGAAGCCCCATTCGTTGTCGTACCAGGTCAGGATGCGGCACAGACGGCCTTCCATCACCTTGGTCTGGTCCATGTGGAAGACCGAGGAATGCGGGTCGTGGTTGAAATCCGACGAAACAAGCGGTTCGGTCGTGTAGCCCAGAACGCCATTCATCGGGCCGTCGGCCGCAGCCTTGATGGCGGCGTTGATTTCCTCGACCGTCGTGTCGCGGGCGGCCTCGAAGGTCAGGTCCACGACCGACACGTTCGGGGTGGGGACGCGAATGGCGACGCCGTCCAGCTTGCCCTTGAGTTCCGGCAGCACCAGACCCACGGCCTTGGCGGCGCCGGTCGAGGTCGGGATCATCGACAGCGCGGCGGCGCGGGCGCGGTACAGGTCCTTGTGCATCGTGTCCAGCGTGGGCTGGTCGCCGGTATAGCTGTGGATCGTGGTCATGAAGCCGCGTGTGATGCCGATGGCGTCGTTCAGCGCCTTGGCGACCGGCGACAGGCAGTTCGTCGTGCAGCTGGCATTCGAGACGACCAGATCGTCGGCGGTCAGGCTGTCATGGTTGACGCCATAGACGATGGTCTTGTCGGCATTGTCGCCGGGCGCCGAGATCAGCACGCGCTTGGCGCCGGTGGCCAGATGCGGCTGAACCTTGTCCTTCGAGGTGAAGAGGCCGGTGCATTCCATGACGACATCGACATGGCCCCAGGGCAGTTCGGCGGGGTTGCGGATCGCAGTCACCTCGATCGGGCCGCGACCCACATCGATGGTCGAGCCGCTGACCGTGACGGTCGCCGGGAAACGGCCATGCACGCTGTCGTAACGCAGCAGATGGGCGTTGGTCTCGACCGGGCCCAGATCGTTGATGGCGACGACCTCGATATCGGTGCGGCCCGATTCGACGATGGCGCGCAGCACGTTGCGTCCGATGCGACCGAAGCCGTTGATGGCGACCTTGACTGCCATGGGTACCCCTCCTGAGCAGATGACGGTTGCCACCCTCTAGCCAACAAGCAGGCGCGATGCAAATGCGGATCGCGCTAACAGCCAGCGTGACCGGCCTAGCGCCAAAAGCTGAGATACTCGATGAACCGGTCCAGCTGGCGGGCCAGGAACATGGGCATGTCCATCTGCAGCCAGAAGTGATCGGCCAGCAGAAGCGCGGCAATCAGCAGCAGCAGGGCAATCGCGATCTGGTTCGTCATGCGGGCCTCCGAGTGGCGCCGTTATCGCGCCGGACGGGGACGCTGGCAAGCGGATCGGTGATCTCAACCCTCGTCGGTCTGGGGCAGGGCCAGGACGATCTCGCCTGCCTCTTCGAGGCGCCGGATGGCCGAGACCATCTCGGTCATGGCATCCTCGATATCCTTGGGGCGCTGCTTGCCCATGGCCTCGATCTCTTCGCGCAGGCCGTCGGCCATGCGCTGCGAGATGTTCTCCATCAGGAAGGCCACGGCCGCGCCATCCGCATCCTCGGTCGCCGAGAGGGCGCGCAGCAGGACGGGCTGCTCGACCTCGCGCAGGATGCGGGGGACATCGCGGGGCGAGACGCGGGCGGGGATATGCGAAAAGAGAAAGATCGATTTGCGCACTTCGTCGGCAAAGCCTCGATCGGCGCCTTCCAGCGTTTCCAGCACCTGATCGCGCAGATCGGCCGAGGCGAAGTTCAAAATCGCCCCCATCCGGCTGGTCGCGGGGGTCGCGATCGCGGGGCGGGGCAGGGCATCGGCGGCCTGCAGCAGCACACGGCCCATCCGGTGCAACGAGGCCGCGTTGACGCCCGCTGTCATCGGCATGGCCTGCGCCACGGCCCGCGCCCGGTCGCGGGGAAGCGCGACGAAAACCTCGGATGCCTGCTCGACCGGCAGTTTCGACAGAAGCAGCGCCACGAGTTCCGCGGCCTCGCCCTTGGCCAGCGCGATCAGCGTCTCGGCCGGCAGTGCGGCGATGCGCTGCCATGGATCGGCGCGCCCCTCGACCGCGGCGGCCTTGCGCAGCCGGTCGCTGCTGGCATCCGAGATACTGGCGCCCAGCATGGCCAGCGTGCCGTCCAGATCGCCCGGAAAGGTCACCCCCACAGATTCGAGATGTTCGCAGAATTCGTCGATCACCGCGTCGCGGGTCTGGCGGTCGATCATGTCCATCGCCGCCATTTCCTGCGCCAGCAGGGTCTGGCAATCGCCCGACAATTGTTCGAGGCTGATGCCTTCCTCTTCCTCAAGCAACAGGCGCACGATCACCGCCGCCTTCTGCCGCTGGTTCAACATCATGGCTGCGCCCATGCAAAGGCCCCCTGTCACAATCCCGATTAGCGGCAGGATGCGACAGAGGGCCTAAGATTCGGTTAGCGCCGCCCGGTTATCAGACCGGATCAGCCTCGAAAACGCGGCGGAAGATCGTGTCCACATGCTTGGTGTGGTAGCCCAGATCGAATTTCTCGTTGATCTCGGCGGGCGACAGGGCGGCGGTCACTTCCGCATCGGCCAGCAATTCCTCGCGGAAATCGGCGCCCTTCTCCCAGACTTTCATCGCGTTGCGCTGAACCAGACGATAGGCGTCCTCGCGCGACACGCCCGCCTGCGTCAGGGCCAGCAGCACGCGCTGCGACATGACCAGACCGCGAAACTTGTTCATGTTCGCCAGCATGTTGTCAGGGTAGATCACCAGCTTCTCGATCACGCCCGCCAGTCGGTTCAGCGCGAAATCCAGCGTGATCGTCGCATCCGGCGCGATGCCGCGCTCGACCGAGGAATGGCTGATGTCGCGCTCGTGCCACAGCGCCACGTTCTCCATCGCGGGGATCACGGCCATGCGGACCAGACGGGCAAGGCCGGTCAGGTTCTCGGTCAGGACCGGGTTGCGCTTGTGCGGCATGGCCGACGAGCCCTTCTGGCCGGGGCTGAAGAACTCTTCGGCCTCCAGCACCTCGGTGCGCTGCATGTGGCGGATCTCGATGGCGATATTCTCGATCGAGGAGGCGATGACGCCGAGCACGGCGAAGAACATCGCATGGCGGTCGCGCGGGATGACCTGGGTGCTGATCGGCTCGGGGCGCAGGCCCAGTTTCGCGCAGACATGTTCCTCGACCGCCGGGTCGATATTGGCGAAGGTGCCGACCGCGCCGCTGATCGCGCCGGTGGCCACCTCGGCCCGCGCGGCCTGAAGGCGCGCACGGCCGCGCGCCATTTCCGCGTAGAAGCGCGCGAAGGTCAGGCCCATCGTCGTCGGTTCGGCATGGATGCCGTGGCTGCGGCCGATGCGGACCGTGTCCTTGTGCTCGTAAGCGCGGGTCTTCAGCGCGGCCAGAACGCGGTCCATGTCGGCCAGCAGGATGTCGGCGGCGCGCACCAGCTGGATGTTCAGCGTCGTGTCCAGAACGTCGGACGAGGTCATGCCCTGATGCACGAAACGCGCCTCGTCGCTGCCGACATGCTCGGCCAGATGGGTCAGGAAGGCGATCACGTCATGCTTGGTGACGGCCTCGATCTCGTCGATGCGGGCCACGTCGAACTGGACATCCTTGGCGCGCCAGACGGCTTCGGCATTCTCGCGCGGGATCACGCCCAGATCGGCCTGCGCGTCGCAGGCATGGGCCTCGATCTCGTACCAGATCTTGAACTTCGTCTCGGGCGACCAGATGGCGACCATTTCGGGGCGGGCATAGCGAGGGATCATGGCGGGCTCCTTGTCGATGGGCGCGGCATAGCCTTGGCGGGGCCGGGGGGCAAGTTTTCATGCGGGCCGGGGCCTGATCGCGGAACATTCCCCGCCGGATGCGGGTTTGAATGGCGACACCTTGCCAGCCGGAGATCGCATATGCGCCCCCAAGACCCCCATCCGCACCTGACCGAGGCCGACCGCGACAGCCAGACCCGGTTCGGCACCCGCCGCGTCCCCGAGGGGCATCGCACCGCAAGCCCCTATCCGCACCGCAAGATGGTGTCGTCGCGCATTCCGCCCTCGGGCGAGGTCTCGCCGGACGGGCGGCATGTCTGGCCGCGCCCGTCGCTGGCGGCGCGGATCATCGTCTGGGGCGGGGTCGCGGCCGGCGTCGCAGGGCTGACGGCGGCGGGGGTGGCCGTGGGTCGCGCTATCGCCGGGAATGACCGCCCGGAAGAACGCGCGCATGTCGCGCCGCGCTTCGCCCAGATCGACGAGGATGAACGCGAGGCGATGCGCCGCCGTGTCCGTGCCCAGGCCCGCGCGGACGCCGAAGCCGCCGCCCGCCTGCGTGCCAAGGCATCGCGCAGCCGGGGCACGCCCGCACAGCGCCTGACCGACACCGCCAACGAGGTCTCGACCGGGCTGAACGCCGTGGTGGGCTCGGTCCTGAGCGCCTTCGAGGCCTTCAACACCGTGGCCAGTCAGGCGCGCGGCGTCGTCGATCAGTTCACCCGGACCGCGGACCAGATCCGCGACGTGGCGGGCACGCGACAAGGCCGGTCCCAGGATCCTCGCGACCAGAGCCGCGGATGAGCCGTCGCGACAGGTCAGGTCCGGGCGTTCTGGACGCGCTGTTCGGCTCGGTCGATCCGCGCACCGGGCGGCCCTTTGGCCAGCGTGCTGATCCAGCACCGGACGACCGTCCCAGCCCGAAGGGCCGCGATGTCGGCCTGCGCGATCTGCGGTTGCCCGATCTGGTGGCGGTCGGGAAATCGACCATCGAGCAGATCGGCGAGGACCGCGTGACCTACGTGTCCGGCGGCGTGACGTTTTTCGGCCTTTTGTCGCTGTTTCCGGCGATCACGGCCTTTGTTTCGCTTTACGGTCTGATGGCCGATCCGGCCACGATCGAGGGGCATCTGGCGCTGTTGTCGGACCTGCTGCCCGAGGGCGGACTGGAGATCATCAGCGCGCAGGTCAACACCATCGCCGCCAGCCCGGCGGGCATCCTGTCGCTTGCCGGGGTAGTGGCGCTGCTGATCGCGCTGTGGTCCGCGAATGGCGGGATGAAGGCGCTGCTTTCGGCGCTGAACGTCGCGTTCTACCAGCGAGAGACGCGCAGCCTCGTCAAGTTCAACCTCGTGTCGATGGGGTTCACCATCGCGGGGCTGATCCTGATTGCGGTGATGCTGGCGGTGGTCGCGGTGATCCCGGCGCTGCTGCGATGGGTGCCGATGGCGCCTACGAACGAGACGATGCTGAACCTGATCCGCTGGCCGATCATGTTCGCGGTTCTCGTGCTTGCACTGGCGGCGGTCTATCGGTGGGGTCCATCACGGCACGCCTCGCGCTGGCACTGGGTCTCGCCGGGCGCGGTCTTTGCCGGGGTTGCGCTGGTCATCACCTCGATCCTCTTCTCGTGGTATGCTGCGAATTTCGGCAGCTATAACGAGACTTACGGCTCGCTCGGGGCGGTGATCGCGCTGATGACCTGGCTGTGGCTGAACGCGACCATCGTTCTGGTCGGCGCCGAGCTGAATTCCGAATTGGAGCGTCACCTGCGCCGCATGGCGGGCCTGCCCGATCCCAAGGCCGAGGCGCTGAAGGCCGAGGTCGCGCGGCTCTGACAGCGCGCCCTATCGTTCCGTCAACTTCAGCTCGATCCGGCGATTGAGGGCGCGCCCTTCGGCGCTGTCCTCGGTCGAGATCGGGCGCGTATCGGCAAAGCCCGTGGGCGCCAGCCGCGTGTCGGGAAAGCCCAGATCGTCGGTGAGATAGCGCACCACCGCCAGCGCGCGGGCCTGCGACAATTCCCAATTGTCGCGGAACCGGCCCGTTCCCGATAGGGGGATGTTGTCGGTATGGCCGTCCACGCGGATGATCCAGTCGATCTCGGGCGGGATCTCGTCCGCGATGTCGGCCAGCAGCCGCGCAAGACCCGCCACCTGATCGCGGCCTGCATCCGAAAGGGCGGCCTCGCCGGGGGCAAACAGCACCTCGGACTGGAATACGAAGCGGTCGCCCACGACTTGCACGCCCTCGCGCCCCGACAGGATCTGCGACAGCCGGCCGAAGAATTCCGACCGATAGCGCGCCAGATCCTGTGCCTCGGCCTCGGCGCGCAGGCGGGCCTCTTCCTCAAGCGCCAAGCGGCGCTGCGTTTCCTCGGCATTGCGCAGAAGGGCGGCGTTGAGTTGCTGGCCCAGTTCTGCCACGCGCAATTCGGCCTGAGCCTGCTCTTCGCCCGCGACCTCCAGCAATGCCTGCAACGAGCCCAACTGCGCGGTCAGTTCCGCGACCTGCTGGTTCAACAGGGCCACGCGGCGCTGGCTTTCCTCGGACAGGTTTTCCTGCCGGGCCAGTTCGGCCCGGGCGGCGGCCAGAAGACCCGCCTGTCGCTGTGCCTCGGTCGCCTGTGCGGCCAGATCGCCCGTCAGGCCATCGCGCGCGGCCTCGGCTGCGGCCAGCAGGGTCAGCGTCTCTTCAGCCTCGCGGCGGCGTTCCTCGAGTGCAAGCGTCATCGCGGTCAGTTCGCTGTCGGCGGTCTCAAGACGGCGGCGCAAGAGGGCGGCGGCCTCGGCCTCGGCCAGACGCGCGGCCTCGGCTTCGGTCAGGGCGGCCTCGGTCGCGGCTGCTTCGGCGCGCAACTCGGCAGTCAGGGCCTCCAGTGCCTCGCGGCGGGCGGCGTCGAGGCGGGCGGCCTCGGCCTGGGCGTCGATCTCGGACCGGGCGGCGGCGATGGCCAGTTCCGCGGCCGAGGCGCGTTCCTCGGTCTGGGCAAGGGTCGCGCCCAGATCCTCGATCCGGGCCTGATCCTGCAGGCGCGCGGCCAGAAGGGTGGCGACCTCGGCCTCGAAATCGGTCAGGCGGCTGCGCGTGTCGGCCAGTTCGGCCTCTCGCGTCTCAAGCTGCGTGCCAAGCCGGGTGATCTGCGCCGCACGCGCCCGTGCCTCGGCCTCCAGATCGGCGGCGCGGGCCTCTTCGCTGGCCAGATCGCGCGCAAGCCCCGCCTCGCGTTCCTCGGACGCGGTCAGGGCCTGCCCAAGCGCCGCGACCTGACGGCCCAGATCCTGCAATTGCCGTTCCTGCCGCGCGATCACCTGCCCCTGATCGGTGATCTGGTCATCCTGCTCGGTGATCTGCTCGCGCAGCACCGATTGCACGACCATGAAGATCGTCAGAACGAACATCAGCACCATCAGCAGCGCCGTCATCGCATCGACGAAGCCCGGCCAGATCGTGGCCGAGAAGCGTTGCCCGGAATTCGCGCGCAGGGCCATGATCACTCGTCCCGGCGGCGGGGCTGGGCCAGAAGATCATCGCGGAACGGATCGCCGAAACGCGCCGCCCGCACCGCCCGCGTGAGCACCAGCAGGTCCGAGCGCAGATCGGCCAGCATCTCGTCGCGGCCGCTGGCAAGTTCCGTCCCAAGCCGCGACAGGGCTGTCTCGATCCGCGTCAGGTCCGGCGCAGAACCCTGGCCCGCGGCCTCGATCAGCCGTTCCTGTCCGCGGGCGATCTGCTCCAGCGCGCGGGTCGTGGCCTCGGCGCGTGCGGTGGCTGCGGCCTGATCGGCCTCGGTCCGAAGGACCAGCGCCTCGATCGCCTGTGCCATCACCACGACGCGCTCATCGGCCAGCAGCGAGGCATCGTCGCGCGCTGCGTCGCGTGTGGCGTGGATCTCGTGCAGGCGGTCCATCTGCAGGCCCATCTGCTCGATGAAGCCGGCCATCGCGGCCTGGTCGATCGCCTCGCCCTCGTGGCCGGCCATGCCGACGCGGGTGAAGCCCGACATCCATTCCTCGAGCTCGCGGTAAAAGCGGTTCTGCCCGTGGGTGACGAACAATTCCAGCAGGCCCACGACCAGCGACCCGGCCAGACCCAGTAGCGATGATGAAAACGCCACCGCCATGCCGCCCAGCTGCGCCTCGAGGCCGGTCATCAGCTGGTCGAAGAGCTCGATCCCGGTCTGCCCCTCTTGCGGGGCAAGCGCGCGGATCGTGTCCACCACCGCCGGAACGGTCGTGGCCAGCCCGTAGAACGTGCCCAGAAGGCCCAGAAAGATCAGCAGGTTCGCCAGATAGCGGGTGATGTCGCGGATCTCGTCGATGCGCGTCGCCACCGAATCGAGGATCGAGCGCGCCGACGAGGTCGAGATCGCGCCCCCCGCAGCCCCCCGCGCCCCCAGCATCGCCGCCAACGGCGCCAGCAGGCGCGGCGCCTGATCGTCGGGCATCACCGAAACGTCGCGTTCGACCGCTGTGCGGCGGCGGGCGGCGAAACGCTCGATCCAGCTGACCGAGCGGACCAGCTGGCCGACCTGCCAGAAGCAGGCCAGCACCCCAAGCGCAAAGACCGCCAGGATCAGCCCGTTCAGCCACAGGTTCGACACGAAGATCGGCAGGATGCGGCCATAGGTGAACCAGGCGCCCACCAGAACCAGCGTCAGAGCGGTCAGCATCAGCAGGATCTGGCGCACCGGCTGGGAAAAGCGCGGCGTGGCCGCGCCCAGCAGCGCCTCGGCGCGGTTGGCGCTGACGCGGCGCGTCCCAAGCGTCAGCCGTGGCGGTGGCGTCCTGTCGTCCGGCGTCTTGTCACTGATCCCCTCGCTCACGCTGTCACCCGTCCCTGTCTGGTTTTGGCCGAGTGTAGGGGCGCCGTCCCGCCTTGCCAAGCGCGGCAAGCGGTCGTGTCACGCCTTCGATGCGCGGTTTTCCAACAGCTTGCGGACCCGGTCGGCCAGATGGTCAAGCTGCGGATCGGCCAGCCCGATCCGGGCCAGATGCTCGGCGGTGTTGAACAGGTAATCGGCATTTGGCCCGCGCGCGCCCACCGCCCCCGCGATGGTGCGGGCCTGTTCCTCGGGCGGCAGGCTTCCCGCATATTGCCAGTGATCGCGCCGCATCACATAGGTCAGCGCCTCGACGCCGCGCCCATCCTCCAGCGTCAGGGGCAGCACGGCCTCGCGATAGGCATCCGTGACCAGCTCGCGGGCGCGCAGATAGGCCAGAACCTCGTCGTGATCGGTGGCAGCGATTCGCATGGCAAGGCCCGTGCAGCTTGCGCCGGCCTCAAGATCCAGCCCCAGGACCAGACCGGGCCGGGCCGTGGTGCCGCGATGCTGGATCGAGCGCAGGCAGAAGCTGCGCCGATAGCCGTCAAGGCTGGCCCGGACGGCCTCGACCGGGCGAAATCCGGGGTCCCAGATCAATGATCCGTAACCGAAAATCCAATCTATCTTGTGCATTGCCGCCATTGCCTCAATCTATCAGCATAAGAGGCCAGAGAGGCCGGCGAAAGGCCCCCTCCGCCGATCCGGCGGGCCCGACAGAGGGAAGGAAAGATTTGCGATGCGTCGTGCCATCATCGTCTTGACGATCTTGCTGGCCCTGTTGATGGGCGGCATCTGGTTCGGGGGCGAGATCCTGGCCGCCAACCGCCTGAAGGCCGAGATCGAGGCGCGACCCGACCTTGCCGCAGCTTCGGTCACGCCCCTGCGCGCTCCGCCCTCGCTTGGCGTCACGATCGAGGCGCCGCGTATCGGTTCGGCCAGCCGCGCCGTCGGGGCCGCGCAGATGCAGCTTCTGGTCGAGCCGCTGGCGCCGTTGACCCTGCAGCTTGCGCTGCCCGACAGCCTGGCGCTGACGCTTGACGGGCGCGATCTGGCCCTGACAGGGCAGGATCTGGACGCGATGATCGGCTTCTCACCGCTGCATGGCCGTACTGTGAAACGCGCCCGGATGCAGGGCAGCGATCTGGCGCTGGATGGCCAGCCACTGGCGGGCGCGGCCGATCTGCGGGTCGATCTGAACCGGCTCGGTTTCGACGCGCCGCGCGCCGCGCGGGCAGCCTATCGCGTGACCGCCCGCCTTGACGATCTGTCGCCGCAGGCCCTGTCGCCTCTGGCACCCACGCTTGCGGTGCTGGCTACCGCAATCTCGGTCGAGGGGGGCGCGACGCTGTGGCTGGACGCGCCTTTCCGGCCCGATCACCCGCGCGCGCCCCGCCTGATCGGCGGCCAGACCGAGGGGATAGACCTGCGGCTTGGCGGGCAGGCCCTGCGCGTCATCGGTCGGATCACGCCCGACCCGGCGGGTCTGGCCGAGGGGCAGGTGGCGCTATATGCGCGGGATGCAGGGGCGGTGCTCGATGTGCTGGCGGCCGCCGGGCTCTTGCCCGACACGGCGCGCCTGCTGGTCGAGGCGGGCCTGTCGCAGCTGGCCCGCGCCGACATCGCGCCCCCCTTCGATCGCGGCCCCGCCATGCCCCCGCCCGCCGAGGGCGAGTTGCGCCTGCTGCTGACGATGGCGGATGGCCGCATGTCGCTTGGCCCGATCCCGATCGGCCCGGCGCCCTTCCTGCTGGCGCCGTCGGCGCCCGCCGCGGTCCTGCCGGTCACGGGGCTCAGCCCCTGAGCCGCCTCAGGACGCGGCCGCGCCTGCGGTCCGGCCGAAATCGGGCGCCTCGGTGTCCTGACCGGCCTCGATGATGCCGCGACGGATGGCGCGCGTACGGGTGAAGTAATCGTGCAGATGCTGGCCGTCGCCCATGCGGATGGCGCGTTGCAGGACGAAGAGCTCCTCGGTGAAGCGACCGAGGATGTCCAGCGTCGCCTCCTTGTTGTGCAGGAACACGTCGCGCCACATGGTCGGGTCGCTGGCCGCGATCCGGGTAAAGTCGCGAAATCCCGCCGCCGAATACTGGATCACTTCCTCGCCCGACACGCGGCGCAGGTGATCGGCCACGCCGACCATCGTATAGGCGATCAGGTGCGGCGCGTGGCTGGTGACGGCCAGAACCAGATCGTGATGGGCGGCCTCCATGATGTCGGTCTTGGCGCCCATGCCCGCGACCAGCCGCTCCAACCGCTCCAGCGCGGCGGAATCGGTGCCGGGCAGGGGGGTCAGCAGCCACCAGCGGTTGCGAAAGAGGCTGGCAAAGCCGGAACGCGGGCCGGAATGCTCGGTCCCTGCCAGCGGGTGGCCGGGGATGAAATGCACGCTCTCGGGGATATGGGGCGCTACCGCGTCGATCACCGACTGCTTGACCGAACCGACATCCGTGACCGTGGCGCCGGGCGCCAGATGCGGCGCGATCTCGGCCATGACCGGCCCCATGGCGCCCACCGGCACCGCCAGAACCACCAGATCAGCGCCCGAGACCGCCTCGGCCACACTGTCGCAAACCTCGCAGAGGCCGATCTCGCGCGCCACGTCGCGCGTGTCGTGACTGCGGGCATAACCGGTGACGCGGCCCGCAAGCCCGCCCTCGCGCATCGCATGGGCCATTGAACCCGCGATCAGGCCCAGCCCGATCAGCGCAACCTTCTTGTAGATCATGCCGCTGCCCGCCCTGCCATGAAGCGCTTCAGGCAGGCCAGCACGCGCGCGACCCCGGCCTCGTCGCCGACCGTGATCCGCAGGGCCTCGGCCAGGCCATAGCCCGCGACGCGGCGGACCAGAATGCCGTCCTCGCGCAGCGCCCGGTCGGCGGCCTCCGCCGTGGCGGGGCTGTCGAAGCGCGCCAGCACGAAATTGGCGAAGCTCTCGTCGCAGGCGATCCCCATGCCCGTCAGCGCCTCGCGCATCTCGGCGCGCAGGCGGGCGTTCAGCTCAGCGCAACGGCTGGTAAAGGCGCGGTCGCGGATAGCGGCCTCGGCGGCGGCCATCTGGGCATTGGACAGGTTGAAGGGCTGGCGCACGCGGTTCAGCACGTCGATCACGGATCGCGCCGCATAGCCCCAGCCGATCCGCAGCCCGCCCAGCCCGTGGATCTTCGAGAAGGTGCGCGTCATCACCACATTCGGGAAGCGGTCCACCAGCGAGGCGCCGCCATCGAAACCCTCGGCGAATTCGGTATAGGCGCCATCATGGACGAACAGGACCGAGGGCGGCAGCCCCTCGACCAGACGCAGCAACTCGGCCTCGGTCAGCATCGTGCCGGTCGGATTGGCAGGGTTCGCCACAAAGACGACCCGCGTGCGGTCCGTGACCGCTGACAGGATCGCATCCACATCGACGCGGCGTGCGGCCTCGGGAACGGTGACGGGTGTGGCACCCACCATCCGCGCCAGGATCGGATACATGGAAAAGCCATGCTCGGTGGTGATCACCTCGTCGCCCGGACCGGCATAGGCCTGCACGACGAATTGCAGCACCTCGTCCGAGCCGACGCCGCAGACGATCCGGTCGGGGTTCAGCCCGTGAACCTCGCCAATGGCGCGGCGCAGGCCGGCGTGATCGGTGCCGGGATAGCGATGCAGATCGCCCGCGGCCGCCCGAAAGGCCTCGGCCGCGGCCGGGCTGCACCCCAGAGGGTTCTCGTTCGAGGACAGTTTCAGCACGTCCTCGCGCCCCGCCAGCGCACTCTCGCCGCTGACATAAAGCGCGATGTCCATGATGCCGGGCTGCACTTGTGTCTGGGTCATGGGCTCATCCTTTGTCCGGCTCTCGTTTATGCCCCGCAGGACCTTTAGGAAAGCCCTCTTTCAGGCCCCGGCCCACCGGGATGGCGGAACCTGCGGGGGGTGCGGGGGGCGGCAGCCCCCCGTCTGTCGCGGGACGCAAAAAGGGCCGCATCGAAAGATGCGGCCCCCGGAGCATTCCGATGCGGCGAAGATCAGTTCTTCGCGTAGAATTCGACGACCAGGTTCGGTTCCATCTGCACGGCATAGGGAATGTCGCCCAGGGCCGGCGTGCGGACGAAGGTCGCGGTCATCTTGTTG
Organism: Paracoccus sp. NSM; assembly: GCF_052379855.1. Taxonomy (NCBI): domain Bacteria; kingdom Pseudomonadati; phylum Pseudomonadota; class Alphaproteobacteria; order Rhodobacterales; family Paracoccaceae; genus Paracoccus; species Paracoccus sp. NSM. The sequence continues at coordinate 62,431 of NZ_JBQTCG010000008.1, forward strand.
TGGTCCACGTCCAGGTAATCCGGCACGTCGCGCTCGGTCAGGCCGACCGATTCCAGCACGATGGCCAGCTGGCGCGAACGCTCGCGGATCGAGACGACGTCGCCTTCCTTCACGCGGTAGGAGGCGATGTTCACGCGCTTGCCGTTCACCTCGATATGGCCGTGGTTCACGAACTGGCGGGCGGCAAAGATCGTCGGGACGAATTTGGCGCGGTAGACGATCGCGTCCAGGCGACGCTCCAGCAGGCCGACCAGCATCTCGCCGGTATCGCCGCGCAGACGCTCGGCCTCGGCATAGATGCGGCGGAACTGCTTTTCGGTCAGGTCGCCATAATAGCCCTTGAGCTTCTGCTTGGCGCGCAGCTGGGTGCCGAAATCCGACAGCTTGTTCTTGCGGCGCTGGCCATGCTGGCCGGGGCCGTATTCGCGGCGGTTGACCGGCGACTTGGCGCGGCCCCAGATGTTCTCGCCCATGCGGCGGTCGATCTTGTACTTGGCAGACGTGCGTTTGGTCACGGCTGATCTCCTTCTTGCATTGTCGAAGGGCGTTGTCCTTTGGCTTCGATCCGAGGATCTCCGACCCGACAGGCTTCCCCTTGCGGGGTCCACCAACACCAATGAAGTCCGCGCTTATAGAGCCGCCTTGCCCCAAGTCAACCCGCAAAGCTGATCAGTCCGCGGCGCCGTCCGGCTGGAAGAAATGTGCCAGCGGCAGTCCCGCCGCGCCGAGGATGCGCCCCGCCCGCCCCAGGCTGCCCTGGATCACCCGAGGCCTGTCGATGCCGGCGGCAGGCATGCGTGCCAGAGCCTCGCCCGTGGCGTCGGCCAGCCTTGCGCGGGTCGCGGGCGGGACCGCGCCGTCGATCACCACCAGCGGCAGATCGACCAGCGCCACCGCCGACATGGCCACGAAGGCCAGTGCCTCGCCCGCCTTCGCAGCCCAGGCGGCCTCGTCGGCGTGGGGAACGTCCCAGGCCGAATCGTCAGGAGGCAGCGCGCGACCGATCTGACGCTCCAGCGCCGAGACCGATGCCTGGTCCAGCAGCTGCCCGCCCCCCGGCACCGGCATCGAGCCAAGAGCGCCCGCATTGCGCGTGGGTCCGTGGCGCAGCACGCCGTCCAGCACGATGCCGCCCCCCGCGAAATGCGCGACATAGATATGGATGAAATCCGGCGGCAGCGGCTGGGCGCCAAAGATCAGTTCGGCCCCGCAGGCGGTGGTCGCGTCATTATCCATGAAGACCGGGCAGGGCATGTCAGGGGCCAGCCGGGCGGCAAGGTCCAGCCCCTCCCAGTCGGCCATCTCGGCGCCCCAGTCCCACATTCGATAGGGGGTGGCGATCCCCAGCCCGGCGACCCGGCCGCGCAGCGGCCCGGGCAGGCCGCCCAGAAAGGTGGCGACGCCATGGCGCGCAAAGCTCAGGATGCGGCGCGGTTCGGGGAAGGCGTGCATTTCCTGCCGGTGCAGCCGGACTTGCCCGGTGAAGTCCACCAAGGCCAGCTCGGCCAGCCTGCGCCCGATCTTCAGCCCCAGAAACAGCGCCCCTTCAGGCGCCAGCGACAAGGGCGTCGAGGGTTGGCCCACCTTGCCGCGCACCACTTCACCCGCGTCCAGCAGCCCCGCCGCCATCAGCTTGCGCGACAGGTTGGTGATGGCCTGCGCCGACAGCCCCGTGCGCTGCGCCAGCGCCGCGCGGGGCAGAGGGCCGTGGCGGCGGATCAGCGACAGGATCAGCCGTTCGTTCCGGCTGAGGCCGGGGCCGGCGCTCAGGTCGTTTGGCATTCTGCGGTCCTCCCTCACGCTATTAAATAAACGTAATTGATTTATTGACAAGCGGCTTGTTGTGGTGCTTTTTGTGTCCAGGGCGGGATGAGGGCCCGCCGTTCTGGAGGAGTTATCAACATGACGAAGAAAACCATTCTGGCCGCGTCCGCGGCCCTTTCCGCGCTGGCCCTTTCGGTGGGCGGCGCCGCCGCGCAGGACACGACCCGCGCCTGCCTGATCACGAAGACCGACATCAACCCGTTCTTCGTCAAGATGCGCGAAGGCGCGACCGCCAAGGCGCAGGAACTGGGGATCGAGCTGCTGACCTTCGCCGGCAAGATCGACGGCGACCACGAAACCCAGCAGCAGGCCGTCGAAAGCTGCATCGCCGCCGGCGCCAAGGGCATCCTGATCGCGGCCTCGGACACCAAGGCCATCGTGGACCCGCTGGCCCAGGCCCGTGCTGCCGGTCTGCTGGTGATCGCGCTGGACACGCCGCTTGACCCGATCGACGCCGCCGACGCCACCTTTGCCACCGACAACCGCGAGGCGGGCCGCCTGATCGGCGCATGGGCCGCCGCGTCGATGGGCGATGCCGCCGCCGATGCTCGTATCGCGCTGCTGGACCTTTCGGCCAGCGCGCCCTCGGTCGATGTGCTGCGCAACCAGGGCTTTCTGGAAGGCTTCGGCATCGATGTGAACAATCCCGACGTGATCGGCGATGAAAGCGATCCGCGCATCGTCGGCAACGAAGTGACCTCGGGCAACGAGGAAGGTGGCCGTCAGGCGATGGAGGCGCTGATGCAGCGCGATCCCAACATCAACCTCGTCTACACGATCAACGAGCCCGCCGCCGCTGGTGCCTACGAGGCGCTGAAATCCTTCGGCAAGGAAAACGACGTTCTGATCGTGTCGGTCGATGGCGGCTGCCCGGGTGTGCAGAACATTCGTGACGGCGTGATCGGCGCGACGGCCCAGCAATACCCGCTGCTGATGGCGTCGATGGGCATCGAGGCGATCGCCGCCTTCGCCGCCGACGGCAGCAAGCCGACCACCAGCGAGGGTCTCGATTTCACCAATACCGGCGTGAACCTTGTCACCGGCGAGGCCGTCGAGGGCGTGGAATCGATCGACATCGAAGAGGGTCTGGCCCGCTGCTGGGGCTGATTTCACCCTGAAAACCTCCGGCGGCCGCGATGGCCGCCGGACTTGCTGCCTGTTCCACGGAGTGCGCGATGTCTGACACCCCCGATCCCGTGGTCGAACGCAATTCCAGCGAAGCGGTCGCCCAGTTCGATGCCCGTTCGCGCAGTGCGTTGGACCGGATGCAGCATTTCCTGCATCAATACCCCACCATGGTTCCGGTCATCGTGCTGGTTCTTTCCGTCATCGTCTTCGGGCTGGTTTCGCCCAACTTCTTTTCCGCCTTCAACCTGTCGCTGATCCTGCAGCAGGTTGCGGTGGTCGGCACGCTGGCGGCGGCGCAGTCGCTGGTCATCCTGACTGCCGGGATCGACCTGTCGGTCGGCGCGGTGATGGTGCTGATCTCGGTCGTGATGGGCAATCTGGCCGTGAACATGGGCATCCCGGTGCCCATCGCCATCCTGATCGGCCTGGCCTGCGGGGCCGCGACCGGGGCGCTGAACGGCTTTCTGGTCACGCGGCTGAAGCTGCCGCCCTTCATTACGACGCTTGGCACGTGGAATATCTTCCTGGCGTTGAATTATTACCTCTCGGGGCGCGAGACGATCCGCAGCCAGACCATTGACGCCGAGGCGCCGCTGCTGAAGTTTTTCGGCACGCGGTTCGAGATCGGCGGCGCGGTCCTGACTTATGGCGTCGTGCTGATGCTGGTCGTGTTCGCGGTGCTCTACTACGCACTCTACAAGACGGCATGGGGCCGCCGTGTCTATGCGGTGGGCGATGACCCCGAGGCCGCGGCGCTGGCGGGCATCCAGACCAAGCGCGTGCTGATGTCGGTCTATATCGTGGCGGGCGTGATCTGCGCGCTGGCGGCGTGGTCCTCGATCGGGCGCGTGGGTTCGGTCAGCCCGACCTCGTTCTTCGAGGCGAACCTCGAATCCATCACCGCCGTGGTGATCGGGGGCATCTCGCTCTTTGGCGGGCGCGGCTCGATCCTGGGGCCGCTGATCGGGGCGCTGATCGTGGGCGTCTTCAACTCGGGGCTGCGGCTGGCCGGTGTGGACGTGCTGTGGCAGCTTTTCGCGACCGGCTGGCTGATCATTCTGGCTGTCGCCATCGACCAATGGATCCGGAAGGTGTCGTCATGACCGAGCCGATTCTGACCGCCCGCAACCTGATCAAGCGCTATGGCCGCGTGACGGCGATGGACGGCGCCGATTTCGACCTCTATCCCGGCGAGATCCTGGCCGTCATCGGTGACAACGGCGCCGGAAAGTCCAGCCTGATCAAGGCGCTTTCGGGGGCCGTCCAGCCCGACGAGGGCGAGATCCGGCTTGAGGGCCAGCCCGTCAGCTTTGCCAGCCCGCTGGACGCGCGCAATGCCGGGATCGAGACCGTCTATCAGACGCTGGCCCTGTCGCCCGCCCTGTCGATCGCCGACAACATGTTCATGGGGCGCGAATTGCGCCGCAAGGATGTGCTGGGCCGCTGGTTCGGCATGCTGGATACGCCCGCGATGCACGCATTTGCCCGCGAAAAGCTGACCGAACTGGGTCTGATGACGATCCAGAACATCGGCCAGCCGGTCGAGACCCTGTCGGGCGGCCAGCGTCAGGGGGTTGCGGTTGCGCGTGCCGCGGCCTTCGGCAGCCGCGTCATCATCCTAGACGAGCCGACGGCGGCGCTTGGCGTCAAGGAAAGCCGCCGCGTGCTGGAACTGATCCAGGACGTGCGCTCGCGCGGCATTCCCATCGTGCTGATCAGCCACAACATGCCGCATGTCTTTGAAGTGGCCGACCGCATCCATATCCATCGGCTGGGCAAGCGGCTCTGCGTCATCAACCCCAAAGAGCATTCGATGTCGGATGCGGTGGCCTACATGACCGGGGCCAAGGTCCCCGAGGGCGTCGCGGCCTGACCGCCCGCCCTTGGAAAAGCCGCCGCCGCGGGTTGCCCTCGCGGCGGTTTTCTCATCCCTGAAGGCGGCGCATCAGCAGAACCGCCGCGCCCGAGCAGGTCAGCGTCGCCACGACCACCGGCAGCGCCGTCCCGTCATAGAGCAGCCCCACCGGCGCCGCGATCAGCACCGCCGCCAGCGTCGAGATCGCCGCCACGACCGAGGCCGCCATGCCCGCGATATGCCCCATCCTTTGCAGCGCCAGCGCGTTCAGGTTGCCGAAGGTCACCCCCGCCATGAAAAAGACGCTGGTCGCCCAGAAGAAGAAGGCTGGGAATTCCAGCGCGGGCGGAAGGGCGTCGCTCAGCAGCAGGACCAGCATGATCGCCGAGACCACGGTCTGCATCTGATAGGCCCAGCCCGCGATCCGACGCATTCCGAAGCGCATGACGAAGCGTGCGTTCAGGATCGTGGCCGAGCCCGACAGAAGCGCCATCGCCGCAAACCACAGCGGGAAATTCTCGCCCCTTCCATAGGTCTCGCCGAACAGCTGCTGCGCCGAGGACAGCAGCGCGAACATCTGCCCGAAGCCGAGCGTCAGGATCACCGTCGCCAGCATCACCTGCCGGTCCGACAGCACCTCGCGCGCCGAGGCGGCCAGCACGGACAGTTTCAGCGGGCGCCGGTTTTCGGCGGGCAGGGTCTCGGGCTGGCGGATGTTCAGCCACAGCGCGCCGATGATCGCAAAGGCGGCAAAGGCCAGAAAGACCCCGTGCCAATCGCTGACCGCGATGATCCCCGCCCCGATTGACGGCGCCAAGGCCGGGACGATGATGAAAATCATCATCACGAAGCTGGTGATCCGCGCCATCTCGCGCCCCTCGTAGAGGTCACGAACCAGCGCCACGCCGACGATCCGGGGTGCCGCCGCGCCGATCCCCTGGATGAAGCGCGCCAGCAGCAGCATCTCAAGCGACTGGGCTGCAATCGCCGCCAGCGCGGCCGCCGTGTAAAGGCCAAAGCCCAGGGTGATCGTCAGCTTGCGCCCGATCGCATCCGAGATCGGCCCCGCAAACAGCGTGCCAAGCCCCATCCCCGCCACGAAGCTGGTCAGGATCAGCTGCGCGCGGTTGATGTTGTCGGGCGTCAGCTCGGCCCCGATCTCGGGCAGGGCGGGCAGCATCGCGTCGATGGAAAAGGCGATGGTGGCGAACAGGAACGCCAGCATCGCGATGAATTCGGGCAAGGGAAGGCGGCGCGGCGCTTGGCTGGCCGGGTGGGCGATATCGGTCATGGGAATACCTGTCGGTTCTGACCCGCAGATAGGCTTGATTTGCACGATCTGCAAGTCTTGCCGGTCAGGCGGCGCCGATCTCGTCGATCACCTGCTGCCAGAGGGAGGCGGGCTGCGCGCCCGGCACGACATGGGTATCGGCGACGATGAAGGTCGGGACCGACCGGAGGCCGCGCAGCCGGGCATGGGCCTCGCGGCGCAGAACCTCGTCCCGGTCAGCATCCGAGGCCAGCAGCCGGGCGGTCACATCCTGATCCATCCCCGCTGCCGCCGCGATCCGGGACAGGGTGGCGTGATCGGAGATGTCGGCCGCCTCTTGCCAATGGGCGCGCAACAGGCCCGCCATGACGCGGCTCTGCGCGCCCTCCAGCCCCGCCCAATGCAGCAGGCGATGCGCGTCCAGCGTGTTCGGCTCGCGCGGCGCCGGGTTCAGATTCAGCCCCAGGGATGCGGCCTCGCGCGCCATCTGCTCGCCCGCCTCGATCGCGCGGGCGCCCAGCTTGGCCTGCAGATGGGCGATCCGATCGGCGCCTTCGGGCGGCAGGTCGGGGTTCAGGCGGAACGGGTGCCAGGTGATCGCAAAGGGATGGTCGGGGCGGCTTTCCAGCGCCCGGTCCAGATGCAGCTTGCCGATCAGGCACCAGGGGCAGACCGGATCGGCAAAGATATCAAGTGTGACCATCGGGGGACCTGTCGCGAAAAAAAGGAAAACGGCCCGCGCGAACGGGCCGTCACAGCACGCCGGGGCGTGGGATCAGAGCAGCTTCAGATCGCTGGCCGAGGCGCGGCCATCGCGGCCCGACTGCAGTTCATAGCCGATCTTCTGGTTGTCCTGCAGGCCGGTGAGGCCCGCACGCTCGACCGCCGAGATGTGGACGAACACGTCCTTGCCGCCGTCATCGGGCGCAATGAAGCCGTAGCCTTTGGTGGCGTTGAACCACTTTACCGTTCCGGTCGCCATAACCGTCTCTCCTTCAAGTCATCCCGGCGCAGGATTGCGCCAGGCCGTGCAGCCCGCTTTCGGAATTCCGGCTGCCCGTAAGGGAGGCGGTAGAAAGTCCTTGCTCACGCGAGGGTGAGGATGCCCGAATCGCAGCGAAAGGCAAGCGGGAATAACGGGCAGCTTGTCGCTGCCCGGTGACGCCCGTGTGACATCGGCGCCAATCAGCGCAGATCGGGCGGGGTCGCCTCGGCTTTCAGCATCTCGACCGCTTCTGCCAGCGTCAGGCTGCGGCTGCCCTGCGCGTCCAGACGGCGCAGCGACACGCTGCGGGTCTCGACCTCTTTCATGCCGATGGCCATGATTGCCGGGACCTTGGCGACGGAATGCTCGCGAACCTTGTAGTTGATCTTTTCGTTGCGGGTGTCGGCCTCGGCGCGGATGCCCGCCGCGCGCAATTCGGCCACGACCTCGTGCACGAAATCATCGGCGTCCGAGACGATCGAGGCCACGACGACCTGACGGGGCGCCAGCCAGAAGGGCAGTTTGCCCGCGCTGTTCTCGATCAGGATGCCGATGAAGCGCTCGAAGCTGCCCAGAACGGCGCGGTGCAACATGACGGGGCGGTGCTTGTGGCCGTCGGCGCCGACATATTCGGCGTCCAGCCGCTCGGGCAGGTTCGGGTCCACCTGCAAGGTGCCGCATTGCCAGTCGCGCCCGATTGCATCGGTCAGCACGAATTCCAGCTTGGGGCCGTAGAAGGCGCCCTCGCCGGGGAAGATGGTGAAGTCGTGGCCCGCCGCCTTGCAGGCATTGCCAAGCGCGGCCTCGGCCCGGTCCCAGCTTTCCTCGGAGCCGATACGCTTTTCGGGGCGCGTGGACAGCTTGATGCGCCAGCCGTCAAAGCCCAGATCGGTGTAGATCCCGGCGAGGAAGTCGATGAACTTCTTCGTCTCGGCCTCGATCTGGTCCTCGGTGCAGAAGATATGGGCATCGTCCTGCGTGAAGCCGCGCACCCGCATGATGCCATGCAGCGCGCCCGAGGGCTCGTAGCGGTTGCACGATCCGAACTCGGCCATGCGCAGCGGCAGGTCGCGATAGGATTTCAGGCCGTGGTTGAAGATCTGCACATGACAGGGGCAGTTCATCGGCTTCAGGGCGTTGATCGTCTTGGTCCGGGCATGATCCTCGTCAACCTCGACGATGAACATGTTTTCCTGATAGTTTTCCCAATGCCCTGATTCTTCCCACAATTTCCGGCTGACGACCTGCGGCGTGTTCACCTCGACATAGCCGTCGGCACGCTGCTTGCGGCGCATGTAATCCTGAAGCGTGGTGTAGATGTTCCAGCCGTTCGCATGCCAGAAGATCTGGCCCGGGGCCTCTTCCTGCATGTGGAACAGGTCCATCTCGCGGCCCAGCTTGCGGTGGTCGCGTTTCGCGGCCTCTTCCAGCATGGTCATGTGGGCCTTCAGCTCGTCGCGCGTGCGGAAGGCCACGCCATAGATGCGCTGCAGCATGGGCCGCGAGGCGTCGCCCAGCCAATAGGCCCCGGCGATATGGGTCAGCTTGAAGGCATCGGCGGGCAGTTGCGCCATGGATTGCAGATGCGGGCCGCGGCACAGGTCCTGCCAGTCACCGTGCCAGTACATGCGGATGTCCTGACCTTCGGGGATGCGGTCCAGCAGCTCCAGCTTGAAGGGTTCGTTCGCGGCCTCGTAATGGGCGCGGGCGCGGGCGCGGTCCCAGACCTCGGTGCGGATCGGCTCGCGCGCATTGACGATCTCGCGCATCCTGGCCTCGATCCGGGCCAGATCCTCGGGGACGAAGGGCTCGGTGCGGTCGAAATCGTAGAACCAGCCGTGATCGCGCACGGGGCCGATCGTGACCTTCACATCGGGCCAGATCTCTTGCACGGCGCGGGCCATCACATGGGCGAAATCGTGGCGGATCAGCTCTAGCGCTTGCGCGTCGTCCTTCATCGTGTGGATGGCGATGGCACCGCTTTCGGTGATCGGCCAGGCCAGGTCGATATGGCGCCCGTCAAGGCTGGCCGAGATCGCGCGCTTGGCGAGGCTGGGCGCGATGCTGGCCGCGACCTCGGCCGCCGTCACGCCGGCGGGATAGTCGCGCGCATTGCCATCGGGAAAGGAGAGGGTGATCTGGGACATAGCGTCCTCCTCGTCGGTTTGGCGCCCACGGAACGCCCGGTTGCGGGTATGTCGGGCAGGCATGGACGCGGGCGGCTCTGGTGTCAAGTCGGCGCGGTCGGGTCGCGTCGCGGTTCAGTTTAGCCGACGGCTCGGATAACAGTATCCGGCATGGTCACAGCAGGAGCTTGCGGATGAGCACTTATCTCGACACCCCGAACGGGCGGCGCATCGCCTATGCCCGCCAGCCGGGCAGCGGCCCGGGCGTCGTCTTTCTGGGCGGGTTCAAATCCGACATGACCGGCACCAAGGCGCTGCATCTGCAGGATTGGGCCGCGCGGCGGGGGCGCGCCTTCCTGCGGTTCGACTATTCGGGCCACGGTGACAGCAGCGGCCTGTTCGAGGAAGGCGCGATCGGCGACTGGGCCGAGGATGCCCGCCACGCCATCGAGGCCCTGACCGAGGGGCCGCAGATCCTTGTCGGCTCGTCCATGGGCGGCTGGATCGCGCTGCTTCTGGCGCGGGCGATGCCGCATCGCATGGCGGGGCTGGTGACCATCGCCGCCGCGCCCGACTTTACCGAACGCGGCTTCTGGGCGGGCTTTTCCGAGGATCAGCGCCAGACTGTCCTGCGCGACGGCCGGATCGAACTGCCAAGCGATTATGCCGACAGCCCCTATGTCATCACTCGCCGCCTGATCGAGGACGGGCGCGACCATCTGGTCCTGAACCAGCCCCTGCGGCTGGATATGCCGGTGCGGATGCTGCAGGGCACGGCGGATGCGGATGTGCCGATGTCATGGGCGCTGGACCTGCTGGACCACGCGGATGGCGCGGATATCCGGCTGCTGCTGGTCAAGGGCGCCGATCACCGCTTTTCGACCCCCGAATGCCTGCGTGCCATCGAGGCGCAGATCGACGAGATCGGCTGACGCGGCCCGGATGTGGAAAGGCCCCGGATCGACCGGGGCCTTGTCGCTCAGACGGGCATATGGGCGTTGCTGTCCGGGCCGGGCGAGCCGGCCTTGCGGCGGCGGCGGCGCGGTTTGACCGAATCGGGCAGGATCGAATGTTCGTCGATGAAGTCCAGCACCAGCGGGCGGATGTTCAGCCGCCAGGACTTGCCGGCGAAGATGCCGTAATGCCCGGCCCCTTCCTCGAGATGCTGCGCCTTCTTGCTGTCGGGCAGCCCGGTGCACAGGTCCAGCGCGGCCACGCATTGCCCCGGCGCCGAGATGTCATCATTCGCGCCTTCGACCGTCATCACCGCGACATCGGTGATCTTGCCGATATCGACCGGCTTTCCGTCCACGCTGAACCGGTTCTGCGCGATTTCCAGCCCCTTGAAGATCCGCTCGACCGTGGAGAGGTAGAATTCCGCCGTCATGTCCATCACGGCCAGATATTCGTCATAGAACTTGTTGTGCTTGTCGCCCTCGTATGCCTCGCCGCGCGCCTCGGCGAAGATCTGGTTGACGAAGGCATTGGTGTGCGTCTCGGCGTTCATCGCGATGAAGGACGACAGCTGCGCCAGACCCGGATAGACCATCCGGCCCGCGCCGCGATATTTGAAGCCGACCGACTGGATGACCAGATGCTCAAGCTCGCCCATGGTGACGCGGTTGCCGAAATCCGTGACTTCGGTGGCGGCGGCGTCGGGATCGACCGGGCCGCCGATCAGCGTCAGCGTGCGCGGCTGCGCGGCGGGGTCCTCCTCGGCCAGGATCGCGGTCGCGGCCAAGGCCAGCGGCGCGGGCTGGCAGACGGCGATGACGTTCGTGTCCGGTCCCAGATGGCGGATGAAGTCCACCAGATAGCGGGTGTAATCCTCGATGTCGAACTTGCCCTCGGACACCGGGATGTCGCGGGCATTGTGCCAGTCGGTCACGTAAAGTTCGCAATCGGGCAGAAGCGAGGTCACGGTCGAGCGCATCAGCGTCGCGTAATGGCCCGACATGGGCGCGACCAGCAGCACCTTGCGGGGGCGGGCTTCGCGGCGGGCGACACGGAAATGCACCAGATCGCCAAAGGCGCGCCGGACGACGGGTTCGGGATAGACAGTGTGGTCCTGCCCATCCTCGCCGGGAATGGCGGGGATCTGCCAGCCCGGCTTGATCACCATGCGGGCAAAGCTGCGTTCCGTGACGCGGCCCCATGCGCCCATCAGCTTGATGCCGGGATGCGGGATCAGCGCGAAGGCCGGATAGGATGCTAGCGCCCGCGCCGAGGCGCCCAGCCATTCGTTCGTGTTCCGAATGGCTTCCATCGCATCGTAGGAAACAATTCCCCTCAGACCCTTTGTCGGCATGTCACTCACCATCTGATGCCATCGCAGGGGCCTTGAGGGACCGGGAAATGCCGGGTTTACGCTGTCCGCGCCCTGCGCCTATCATGGGACAAGTTCTAGGGGGAGAACCGGCTCATGGCAAGCAAATCGACCCGGTCGGCGAAAGATCCGTCCGATCCTGCCGACACCAAGGCAAGAAACCGAAAGCCGCGCGCCGGCACGGCCAAGGCCGCAAAGCCCGCCGCCAACAAAGCCGAGGACACCGCCGAAGCCAGGGCCGCCACGCCGGTGCCCACGCCGGAGGCGGGTTCTTCGCCACGCTCGCGCCGCAAGCCCGCCGCCCCCGGGAAGGTCGAGGCAACGAAGCCCGAGGCAAAAGCGCCCGAAGGTGGGGGCGAGGCTCAGGCCCCCGGCCAAGCGACGCCCGCGGCCGCGGCGGCCGAAAGCCCTGCGTCCGCTCCCTCGGCGCACGAAGCCGCGCGCGAGATCTTGCGCAGCCTCGCGCAGACCGGATCGGCACCCACCGCGCAGAAGCTGGCCGAGAATATCGAACGGATCGAACTGCTCAGCCACCGCCTGATGGCTGCCTTCGCGGATCGCCAGCGGCCCAATCCCGGCGTCGAGGGGCCGGGGCCTGACCTCTACGTCACCGCCGCCGGGGCGCTGGTGAAGACCCTGACCGAGCAGCCCGCCCGCATGATCGAGCATCAGGTCAATTACTGGGCCGAGACGCTGAAGAACTATGCCCGCGCGCAAGAGGCGTTGGTGAAAGGAAAGCTGACCGCCCCCGAGGATGACGGCCCCAGGGACCGCCGCTTCGCCAATCCGCTCTGGCAGACCCATCCCTATTTCAACCTGGTCAAGCGCCAGTACCAGACCAATGCCGAGGCGCTGCGCTCGGCCTCGGCGGCGCTGGACCTGCCCGACCAGATCGCCCGGCGGCGGCTGGATTGGCTGACCGCGCAGATCATTGACATGATGGCGCCGACCAACTTTCTGGCCACCAATCCCGACGCGCTGGAAAAGGCCATCGAGACCGAGGGCGAAAGCCTCGTGCGCGGTCTGGAAAACCTTGTCCGCGATGTCGAGACCCATGGCGGCGAGGTGATCGTGTCGCTGGCCGACAGCACCGCCTTCAGCGTGGGCCAGAACATCGGCACCGCCCCCGGCACGGTCGTCCACCGCACCCCCCTGTTCGAGATGATCCAGTACGCACCCACGACCCCGCAGGTCCATGCGACGCCCTTGCTGATCTTTCCGCCCTGGATCAACAAGTTCTACATCCTCGACCTCAAACCCGAGAACAGCCTGATCCGCTGGCTGGTCGATCAGGGCCACACGCTGTTCGTCGTCAGCTGGAAGAACCCCGATGCCAGCATGGCCGAGACCGGGATCGAGGATTACATCGCCGCCTATCTGGACGCGATGGACAAGGTCCGCGACCTGACCGACCAGAAAAAGCTGAACGTCGTCGGCTATTGCATCGCGGGAACCACCCTGTCGCTGACGCTTGCGCTGCTCAAGGCGCGGGGCGACGACCGGGTGAACTCGGCGACGTTCTTCACGACGCTGACGGATTTCTCGGATCAGGGCGAGTTCACGACCTTCCTGCAACAGGATTTCGTCGATGGCATCGCCGAAGAGGTCGCGCGCCACGGGCTGATGCGGGCGCGTCTGATGTCGCGCACGATGAGCTTTCTGCGCGCCAATGATCTGGTCTGGGGTCCGGCGATTCGCAGCTACATGATGGGCGAGGCGCCGCCTGCCTTTGACCTGCTGTTCTGGAACGGTGACAGCACCAACCTGCCGGGCAAGATGGCGATGCAATATCTGCGCGGCCTCTGCCAGCAGAATGCCTTTGCGGGCGAGGGGTTCGATCTGATGGGCCACCGGCTGCACCTGTCGGACGTGTCGGTGCCGCTTTGCGCCATCGCCTGCGAGACCGACCACATCGCCCCCTGGAAGGATTGCTGGCGTGGCGTGGCGCAGATGGGTTCGACGGACAAGACCTTCATCCTGTCGGAATCGGGCCATATCGCGGGCATCGTGAACCCGCCCAGCAAGAAGAAATACGGCCATTACCTTGGCTCGGCCGATTTCAGCGGCGATCACGAGACCTGGCGCAAGGACGCCACCTTCACCCAGGGCAGCTGGTGGCCGCATTGGGGGGGCTGGCTGGCCGAACGCGCGGGCCGGATGGTCGATGCGCGCGATCCGGGCGAGGGGCTGGAACCCGCGCCGGGCCGCTATGTCCACGAACGCGCCAGCTGAAACGGGACAACATGCGGCGCAGCGAAAATTCTGCTGCGCCGCAGAAAATTATCTTGAAATGCTGCAGCGCAGCATTCATATTGATCTCACTAGATGACCGGCAGCGCCGCGAGGTTCAGGACCTCGGCCCTGCACCACAGGAGTGAGCAAGATGGCCAAGACCCCCGATTTCGCCAAGACCATGCAGGACATGATGGCAAACTTTCCGATCGACACCAGCTCGATGCAGGAAGCGATGAAGTCGCAATCCATGCTGGGCGAAAAGCTGGCGAAAGTCGCCTTGGGCGCCGCCGAGCGTTCGACCGAGATTTCGGCCCGTTGGGCCAAGGACACCATCGCCCGCGCCGGCGAACTGGCGGCCGTCCGTGACGAGCCGTCGGAATATGCCAAGGCGATGAGCGACTTCGCCTCGGCCTCGGCCGAGATGGCCGCCGAGCACATGGCCGCCTATGCCGAGCTGGCCAAGAAGGTGCAGATGGATACCGTCGACCTGATGCTGACCGCCGGCAAGGACATCGCCGCCGACGCTCAGAAAGTCGCCGAGAAAGCCACCCGCGAGACGCAAGCCGCGGTGAAGAAAGCCACGACGGCGACCGCTGCCGCCGCGAAGTGATCGCTTCGCCGGCAAGAGGTTCTTAACCAGTAACCTTTTGATCGCAGCAAAAAACGAGGCAGGGGCGGGTTTTCACCCGCCCCTGTTTCTTTGTGCCGGTCTCGTGCCAGCGCTTATTCGGGCTGCATTGCCTCGACCGAGATGCGGATCTCGACTTCGTCGGACACGGCCGGGGCGAACATGCCCAGGTTGAAGTCGCTGCGCAGGACGGTCGCGGTCGCGTCAAAGCCGATCCAGGGGCGGTTCATCATCGGGTGGTCGCCCTGGCCGTTCAGCACGGTGTCCAGCACGACCTCGCGCGTGACGCCGTTCAGCGTCAGATCGCCCGAGATCAGCGCGGTGTCCTCGCCCGTGACCTCGATCGAGGTCGAGGTGAAGGTGACTTCCGGCGCGGCGGCCTCGCTGCCGAAGAAATCGCCCGACAGGAAATGCGCGTCGCGGTCCGCGTAGCCGGTCATCAGCGAGGCGACCGGGAAGCTGGCCTCGACCGACGAGGCGGCGGGATCTTCGGCGTCGAAAACGATGGTGCCGGTAATGTCACCGAACATGCCCATCGTGGTCGAGAAGCCAAGGTGATCATAGCTGAACATGATCTGGCTGTGGCTGGTGTCGAACTGATAGGTCTGCGGCTCGGCCATCGCGGCCGTAGCGGCAAGGACGAAACCGGCGGTCATGGCGCTGATTTTCAGCATGGCAGTCTCCTTGATATGATGCCGCACCATCCCCCGACGGCGGCCTTTGCGCAATTCACGATGGGCGAACACTGGCTGTCCTTCAGCGCACAACCGCGTCAACGTGTGGCCTGCAGGCTGACCTCGAGCGCGACATCGAAGCCCACCGTCCCGTCATCGGGATAGGCCGCGCCCATCCCCCAGTCGCGGCGGTCCAGCACGGTCGCACCCTGCATCCGGGCGATGCCGTCCGCGATCTCAAGATCGAAGGGCAGGGTGACGGGCAGGGTTTCGCCGCGCAGGCTCAGGCTGCCCTCGGCGATGTAGCCTTCGCCCTCGGGGCGGATATCGGCCTGAAACAGGGCCACGGGGGCGGCCTCGGCGTCCAGGAAATCGGGTCCGCGCAGCTGATCGGTCACGGTGCCGAGCGTCGCGCTTTGCAGGTTGATCGAGACGCTGACCGCGCCCGTGCCGCTGTCGGGATCAAAGCTGATCGAGGCCGTCCAGTCGCTGAACCCGCCGCGCACAGGCGCGCCCATCTGGCGCACGGAAAAGGCCAGATCCCCGTCAAGCACCTGCCATTCCGAGGCCTGCGCCTCGAGGTTGGCGACCGGCGCCTGCGGCTGCGGCACGTTCAGCGCCCAACCGGCCCCGGCGCCAAGCACCGCCAGCGCGACCAGCGCGGGCAGGGCATGACCCCCGCCGGGCGCGGCCCGGCCCGCCGCGCGGCCGGTCAGCATCCGCGACAGCACGTGGTCGCGGTCGATCAGCGCGTGTTTCAGCGCCCCTGCGACATGCAGCGCCACCGCGCCGATCAGCACCCAGGCCAGCGTCTTGTGCAGCGCAGCCATGGTTAGCGCCAGTTCGGGCGATTTCGGCACCATCGGCAGGCCCTGGCCAAGCGGCCAGAGGATCGGCGCATAGCCCTCGGTCGCGGCATGTTCGATCCAGCCGGTCAGCGGCACCAGCATCAGCGAGGCGTAAAGCACCCAATGCACCGCCTCGGCCAAGGTGGTCTCGGCCCGGCGTTCGGGGTGCAGGGGCACGGGGCGCGGCTGGCTCAGTGCCCAGAGGATGCGCGCCGCCCCAAGCGCGAACGCCGCCACGCCAAGCGTCTTGTGCAGCGAGAACAGCGTGAATTTCAGCGCCAGCTGATCCATCGGCAGCCGGTGCGCCACAAGGCCCAGCCCGATATTGCCCAGGATCACCAGCGCCGTGGCCCAGTGGAACGCGCGCGCGACCGCGCCATAGCTGCGAGGGGTGTTACGATACATGGCCGGACCCTTTTTGTGCAACTCATATGTAACGCGTTTCCCCACAGGATGGGATAAGCCGGACCGCACAGGCATTGTGCGCCGATGCGGCCCTGCCGTTCCGGCGCGTCAGTTCAGGAAGCTCTCGGGGTTCAGGCTCTCGAAGCCGCGGCGGACCTCGAAATGGACGACGCCGCTCTGGCCCGCCTGGCCAAGGGCCTGACCCGCCGACAGGCTGTCCCCGCGCGCGACGCTGACGTCGCCAAGGCCCGCGTAGACGGTCATCAGATCGCCCTCATGGCGGACCACGACGATGGGGGTGCCAGACGTGTCGCGGGTGATCGCCGCGACCGTTCCCGCGCCGGCCGCGTTGACCGTTGCGCCCGCAGAGGCGGCGATGCCGATGCCGTCATTGCGGCCCTTTTCGTAAAGCCGCACGATCGACCCCGAAACCGGCATCTGGAAGCGGCTGGCCGTGGCGGCCGTGCGGGTGGCGCCCAGATCGGCGGCAGGCGCTGCCGGGCCGGGGCTGGCGGCCGGGGCGGTCGCCTCGTCCGGCAGAGGCGCCGAGGCCGAGGGCGGCGGCGGCGTCTGGCTGCCCTGACCGGGGCGCGTCGTGGCGGCGGTCGCGGGGCGCTGCTGGCCCGGCTGGGGGATCAGCAGGCGTTGGCCCACGCGCAGGCCCATATCGGCGGGCAATCCGTTCCATGCGGCCAGATCCTGCACCGTCACATTATAGCGCCGCGCGACCGACCATGCGGTCTCGCCCGCCGTCACGACATGCTCGCGCGGCGAGGCGGCCGGGGATGCGGGGGCAGGGGTCGCCGCCGGGGGCGTCCCGGTCGGTGCCGTGCTGCGCGAGGGCTGGTTCGCGAAGGGATCCGTCACCGCCGCTGCCCCGGCTGCACCCACCGCGCCACCCTGAGGCGCACCCGCCACGCGCGAGGGCAGGACCAGCACGGCCCCGGCCTCCAGCACCGTGTCGGGCATCAGCGCGTTGTGGCGCGCCAGTTCCGCCGCGCCCAAACCCAGCCTCGCCGCGATGGCGGCGGGCGTGTCGCCCGCGCGGGCCACGACCACCTGACCATTGGCAAAGGTGATCACACCGCGCTGGTCGGGTTCGGGGCGCGGGGGTGCTGCTGCGGCCGCATCGTCGGTCGCCAGATTGCCCGGCATCCAGCCGCGCAGATCGGGGTCAAAGCCGCCATTCGGCCCGCAAGAGGCCAGCAGGCCCAGCACAGCGCCCGTCGCGGCAAGCCGCCTTAAATTCACACTCATGATCTTTTGCCCTCAGCCTGCCTGCCCAACCGCCGGCGGGGGTCATGTCTGGCCCAACCCCTCGACCAGCGGAACGAAACGAACCTGTCGCAATTCGTCGTAATCGAAACCGGTTTCGGACCGCGTGACGCGGATCAGGGTCTGGACCGCGTCCGATTGCCCGACCGGAACCACCATGATACCGCCGATCTTCAGCTGTGCCAACAGCGGGCCGGGCGGGTCCTCGGCGGCCGCCGTCACGAGGATGCGATCAAAGGGCGCCTGATCGGGCAGCCCGCGCGACCCGTCGGCCACCTGCGCGGTGATGTTGTAGAGGCCCAGATCGCGAAAGATCGCCTCGGCCTCCTGTACCAGCCGACGGTGGCGGTCCACCGTATAGACCCGGCGGCAGAGGCCGGCCAGAACCGCCGCCTGATAGCCCGAGCCGGTGCCGACCTCCAGCACGGTGTCGCGCGGGCCTGCCGCCAGCGCCTGCGTCATCAGCCCCACGACCGAGGGCTGGCTGATCGTCTGGCCGCAGGGAATGGGCAGCGGCGTGTCCTCATAGGCGCGGTCTGCGAACTGGCCGCGCACGAAGAGGCCCCGGTCGATCCGCTCCATCGATTGCAGCACGCGGGGGTCCGTCACCCCGCGCGAGCGCAGCGCGAACAGGAACCGCATCTTGCGTTCGGCGGGGTCGTGATCGGGAATGTCCTCGGCTTCGTCCTCGGTCATGGCCTAGTCCCCGGACGCCAGAGGCTTGCCGTCCAGCGCCCTGGCCAGCCGCGAAAGCGAGGCGTGGCATGTCAGGTCCGCCCGCATCGGCGTGACCGAGACGTAACCGTCCAGGTTCACCGCGACATCGCTGTCCGGCTGCGCCTCGGCCTGCTGCGAGCCGCCCGAGATCCACATGAAGCGCCGCCCGTTCGGCGCGGTATAGGGCACCACCCCGAACCGGCTGCCGCGCCGCTTGCCCTGCGGCGCCACCCGGATGCCGCGCACCTTCGAGGCAGGCAGGGGCGGAAAGTTCACGTTGTAGAACAGGCGGAAATCCTCGTCCGAGTTCCAGTCGCCGTGGTCCAGAAGCTGCCGGATCAACGATGCGCCGTGCTGGCGCGAGGCCTCGAACGGGTCGGCCAGATCGGCGGTCTCGGGGCCAAGGTATTGCGACAGGGCGATGGCGGGCAGGCCCTGCAACGCGGCTTCCATGGCGCCGCCGATCGTGCCGGAATACATCGCGTTCTCGCCCGAATTGTTGCCGCGATTGACGCCGGACAGGACCAGATCGGGCAGGGCATCGGCCATCAGGTCGCCCACGGCGGCCAGAACGCAATCGGCGGGGCTGCCCTCGGCGGCATAGCGGCGTTCCGAAAGGCGCGCGATCATCGTGGGGTGGGTGTAGCTGATGCAATGGGCCACGCCCGATTGCTCGAAGGCGGGGGCGACGGTCCAGACCTCGCCATGCGGGCCGGCCAGTTCGGTGGCGATCTGATGCAGCACCTCGAGACCCGGAGCGTTGATGCCGTCATCATTGGTGATCAGGATGCGCATGCCGAAAGTCCCCCGCCGAACGCGGCCCGCGCGGTCGCGCGCACGCCATCGTGACCGGACCTGATTAGCCGCCGCCTGCGCCTGCTTCAACCCGTTGCGACGCAGGCGAAAGCGGTTTGACCTCTGCCGGGGGGTGTTGCATCCTTGATCAAGGCAACCGGCGCGGCAGCATGCAGATCTATCTTCCCATCGCCGAGGTTTCGGTCAACGCCTTCACCCTGATCGGCCTTGGCGGTCTGGTCGGGCTGATGAGCGGCCTTTTCGGCGTGGGCGGTGGCTTCCTGATCACGCCGCTTCTGTTCTTCATCGGCATTCCGCCCGCCATTGCGGTCGCGACCGGCGCCAATCAGGTCGTGGCCTCTTCCGTGTCGGGCGTGCTGGCCCATATGAAGCGCCGCACGGTCGATTTCCGCATGGGGGGCGTGCTGCTGGCGGGGGGGCTTGTCGGATCGGCGCTCGGGGTGCTGGTCTTCAACGTCCTGCAAAGGCTGGGTCAGGTCGAGCTGGTCGTGCAGCTCTGCTATGTCGTCTTTCTGGGCCTGATCGGCACCATGATGCTGCAGGAAAGCATCCGCGCCCTGCGCCGCGCCCGCAATCCCGCCGCGCCAAGGCGCAAGCTGCATGACCACATGTGGGTCCATCGCCTGCCGCTCAAGGTCAAGTTCCGCGCCTCGGGCCTTTACATCAGCGTCATTCCGCCCCTGCTGGTCGGCGTTGCGGTGGGTGTGCTGGCCGCGATCATGGGCGTCGGCGGCGGCTTCATCATGGTGCCTGCGATGATCTACCTGCTGGGCATGCCCACCAAGGTCGTCGTGGGCACGTCGCTCTTTCAGATCACCTTCGTCACGGCCTTCACGACGCTGATGCATGCGGTCAGCTACAACACGGTCGATGTGATGCTGGCGGTGCTGCTGATCGTCGGCGGAGTCGTGGGGGCGCAGGTCGGCACCACGCTTGGCGCACGGCTTCGTGCGGAACAACTGCGCATCCTGCTGGC
This sequence comes from Paracoccus sp. NSM, assembly GCF_052379855.1. Classification (NCBI taxonomy): domain Bacteria; kingdom Pseudomonadati; phylum Pseudomonadota; class Alphaproteobacteria; order Rhodobacterales; family Paracoccaceae; genus Paracoccus; species Paracoccus sp. NSM. The sequence continues at coordinate 82,519 of NZ_JBQTCG010000008.1, forward strand.
GCTTCTGGTGCTGGCGGTCTGCGGCAAGCTGGCGCTGGACCTGTTCCTGCCGCCCGAGGATCTCTATTCCATCGTGGTGAGGGCGCGCTGATGCGGCGGCTGGCCCTGATCCTTGCGCTGATCCTCGCGCCGGCGGCTTTGGCGCAGGATGGCGCCTATCCGCTCTATCCCGATCCGGGCCTGCCCCGCGCGCCCGCGCCTGAGAACATCAGCCGCCCCGAGGCCGAACAGCCCGCCGAACAGGTCGTGGTGGGCCTCTCCAGCGATTCCGTGGCGATCACGGCCAGCTTCGACGGCTCGGACATCCTGATCTACGGCGCGATCCGGCGCGAGACGCCGATCCCCGACACGCCGCTGCATGTCATCGTCACGGTCGAGGCCCCCTCGCAGGCGCTGACCGTCTGGCGCAAGGCCCGCCGCGCGGGCATCTGGATCAACACCGACCGCGTCGAGATCGGCTCCGCGCCCAGCTATTACGCCGTCGCCTCGTCCGGACCGCTGGACCAGATCCTCGACCCCGCATGGGATGCGCGCTACCGCATCTCGCTGCCGCAAGCAATGCGCGCCTTCGAAGGCGCGCTCGAGGTCCGCGACACGCTCCCCTTCACCGAGGCGCTCTTGCGCCTGCGCGAGGACGAGGGCCGCTTCCTTCTTCAGGAGGACGGCGTCCATCTGGCCGAGGAAACGCTGTTCCGCGCCGATATCGCCTTGCCCGCCACCCTGGTCGAGGGCGAATACAAGACCCGCATCTTCCTCGTGCGCGAGGGGCAGGTGATCGATGTCCACCGCGCCCCGATCATGGTCCGCAAGGTCGGGCTGGAACGCTGGCTCTACCGGCTCGCCTTCGACCAGCCGCTGATCTACGGGCTGATGTCGCTGGCCGTGGCGGTGCTGGCGGGCTGGGGCGCCTCGGCCGCGTTCCGCAAGCTGCGTCGCGCGTGATGCCAGGGTTCTTGACCTGCGGCCGCTTTGGGCGCAGGACCGGCGCGCAAGCCACGCGCAAGGAGGATCTCGATGACGCGGACAGTCTATGTGAACGGCGATTACCTGCCCGAATCCGAGGCCCGCGTCTCGGTCTTCGACCGCGGCTTCCTGATGGCCGATGGCGTCTACGAGGTCGTCAGCGTGCTGGGCGGCAAGCTGATCGACTTCGAGGGCCACATGGTCCGCCTCAAGCGGTCGCTGTCGGAACTGGCCATCGCCAATCCGCTCAGCGATGACGAATACCTTGCCGCGCATCGCGATCTTGTCGCCCGCAACGCGATCATCGACGGGCTCGTCTATCTTCAGGTGACGCGCGGCAATCCCGGCGACCGCGATTTCGCCTATCCGCCCGAGGACACGGCCCCGACGGTGGTGATGTTCACCCAGTCCAAACCGGGCCTGGCCGAAGCCCCCGCCGCGAAAACCGGCTGGAGCGTGGTCAGCGTCGAGGATCTCCGCTGGGGTCGCCGCGACATCAAGACGGTGCAGCTGCTCTATCCCTCGATGGCCAAGATGGAGGCCAAGGCCCGCGGCGCCGACGATGCCTGGATGGTGCAGGACGGCCAGGTGACCGAAGGCACGTCGAACAACGCCTATATCGTCAAGGGCAACACGATCATCACGCGCCAGCTCAGCCACGACATCCTGCACGGCATCACCCGCGCCGCCGTCCTGCGCTTCGCCGCCGAGGCGCAGATGCAGGTCGAGGAACGCGCCTTCACCATCGCCGAGGCCCAGGCCGCGGACGAGGCCTTCATCACCTCGGCCTCGGCCTTCGTCATGCCGGTCGTCAGCATCGACGGGGCCGCAGTGGGCTCGGGCAAGGTCGGCCCCGTGGCCACCCGCTTGCGCGAAATCTATCTGGACGAAAGCCGCAAGGCCGCCGTCTGACGAAAAAAGGCGCCGCCGGAAAATCCTTCCGACGGCGCCCGTCCTTGCCTTGGTCCAAATATCCCGGGGGGAGATCGCCGCAGGCGATCGGGGGGCAGCGCCCCCCTGCCGTCCCCGCCAAACGCGCTAAAGCCCCGCCTGCGCCAGCACCCGCGCGATGACCGGCGCCAGACGCGCGGCCCATTCCGCCTGCCCCTCGGGCGTGGCGATCAGGTCGTTGCGCAACTCGATCAGCATGTTCGGACGCCCTTGCGCCAGCGCGTGCCGGTCGATGGAATCCCCGTCCAGATGCCCGTCATAGGGCTGGTTCTCGCCGGTGACCCAGCCCTCGTCGCGGCAGGCCGCGACCATGGCCGGACCAAGCCGTGCGTCGCGGTGGGAATAGAGGATGCCCACCTGCCAGGGCCGGGGCGGGCGGCCGCGAAGCTGCGGCGTGAAGCTGTGGATCGCGCAGACGCAGCGCGCGGGATGGGCGTCGGCCAGCGCCGTCAGCGCCCGGTGATAGGGGCGGTGCAGCCGGTCCAGCCGCCGCGCACGCTCGGCCGCGTCGGCATCGCGGTTCGCGGGGATCACGGTCCCGTCGTAAAGCCGCATCAGCAGGGTCGGGTCGTCCTCGCCGCGGTTCGGGTCGATCACCAGCCGCGAGAAATCCGAAAAGATCGCCGGTGCATCCATCCGCTCCGCCAGCGCCGAGGCCAGACCTGCCGCGCCCACGTCATAGGCGATGTGGCGGGCCATGTCGGCGGGCGCGATGCCCAGGTCTCCGCCGCCGATCCAGTCGGGCACGCGGTTCGTGGCATGGTCGCAGGTGATCAGCCAGCGCGAGGGTCGATTCTGGCCCTCGATCCAGTAGGCGGTTTCCGTCATGGTCGCGTCATCATTCATGCTGCGCGCCTGCTTACGACGAAACCGGACCGGACGCCAGTTGCCGCCACGCAGCAATTGCGGCATAGATAGCGCTAAACGTCAGAGGGGCGGGAAGAATGAGAAGACATCGCAACGTGAAGATCGTGGCCACTCTGGGGCCGGCATCCTCGAGCAGCCAGATGATCCGGGCGCTGTTTGAAGCGGGGGCCGACGTGTTCCGCCTGAACATGAGCCATGGCAGCCACGAGGATCACCGCGCCCGCTATGACGCGATCCGCGCCATCGAGGCCGAGACGGGCCGCCCCATCGCCGTTCTGGCCGACCTTCAGGGCCCCAAGCTGCGCGTGGGCCAGTTCGCCGCCGGTCCCCATGACCTGACCGAGGGCGAATCGTTCCGTTTCGACCTCAGCCCCGAGCCGGGCACCGCCAGCCGCGTGCAACTGCCCCATCCCGAGATTTTCGCGGCCCTGGTCGAAGGCGCCGAGCTTCTGGTCAATGACGGCAAGATCCGCCTCAAGGTCGTGTCCTGCGGCCCCGATCACGCCGATTGCACCGTGACGGTGGGCGGCCAGATCAGCGACCGCAAGGGCGTGAACGTCCCCGACGTGGTCCTGCCGCTGGCGGCTTTGTCCGACAAGGACCGCGCCGATCTGGAATTCGCCTGCGAGCTGGGCGTCGATTGGCTGGCCCTGTCCTTCGTGCAGCGCCCCGAGGATGTCGAAGAGGCCAAGGTCCTGGCCCGCGGTCGCGCCGCAATCCTGTCCAAGATCGAGAAACCCGCCGCCGTTCGCGCCTTTGACGAGATCCTCAAGGTCTCGGACGGGATCATGGTGGCGCGGGGCGACCTGGGCGTGGAACTGCCGGTCCATTCGGTTCCGCCGATCCAGAAGCGTCTGGTCCGCCTGTGCCGCAGCGCCGCCAAGCCGGTGATCGTGGCGACCCAGATGCTGGAATCGATGATCGAAAGCCCGATGCCGACCCGTGCAGAGGTCAGCGACGTGGCGAATGCCATCTACGAAGGCGCCGATGCCGTGATGCTGTCGGCCGAAAGCGCCGCGGGCAGCTATCCGGTCGAGGCCGTGACCACGATGGACAGCGTCGCGCGGTCCGTCGAGGCGGACCCGAACTACCGCTCGATCATCGAGGCCGCGCGCAAGGCTTCGCTGTCCTCGGTCCCCGACGCCATCGTGACCGCAGCACGCGAGATCGCGGAAACCACCGATGTCGCGGCGATCTGCGTCTTCACCCAGTCGGGCCAGACCGTCAGCCTGGTCGGTCGTGAACGCCCCCGCGTGCCGATCATGGCCCTGTCGCCCGAGGATCGCGTGCTGCGCCGCCTCTGTCTGACCTGGGGGACCCATGGCGTCGCCACGCCGCGCCTGTCGCGCTTCAAGGAGGCTGTCGTGAACGCCACCCGCGCCGCGCGCAAGTTCGGTTTCGCCGACGAGACCCGCAAGGTCGTGGTCATGGCCGGCGTGCCCTTCAACGTGGCCGGATCGACCAACATCCTGCGGATCGCGCCCTGCGACGAACGCTTGATCTACGCCAGCGATCCCGAGTAATCGGGCCACGCATCAACGGGGGTCTGCGATGACGGATATTCTTCTGGGGGCCGGTCTGGTCCTGTGCCTGCTGTCGGTCGTCCTGGCGGTGGTCCAGCTGCTGCGGATCCAGCCGCCGCGCGCGGCGGCTTTGGCCTTCGTCGCGGGCATCCTGCTGATCTTCTGGGCCTTTGCGATGCAGCCCCAGCCCTTCAGCCCCGAAGGGCTGGCCGCTTCGCTGGATAGGCTGACGGGCCGCATCGCGCCCTGACCCCTCTTGCCAAATCCCGCAAGCGCGCTTATCAGGCACGCTTCCGATCCCGTGCGGCCGGCCAAGTTGGCATTGCCGAGTCGCGCGTTCACTCTGATGAAGGAGATGAAAATGCCGAAGATGAAGACCAAATCCGCTGCCAAGAAGCGGTTCTCGTTCACGGCCTCGGGCAAGGTGAAATCCGCCCAGGCCGGCAAGCGCCACGGCATGATCAAGCGCACCACGAAGTTCATTCGTGACGCGCGCGGCACCACGGTCCTCTGCGACGCGGATGCCAAGATCGTCAAGAAATACATGCCCTACAACCGCTGATCCGAGGACTGAACAATGGCACGAGTTAAATCCGGCAAGGTCACCCACGCCCGCCACAAGAAGGTCCTGGATCAAGCCAAGGGCTATTACGGCGCGCGTTCGCGGAACTTCCGCACCGCCACCCAGGCCGTGGACAAGGCGAACCAGTACGCCACCCGCGACCGCAAGAACCGCAAGCGCAACTTCCGCGCCCTGTGGATCCAGCGCATCAACGCCGCCGTCCGTCTGGTCGATGCCGAGATGACCTATTCGCGTTTCATCAACCTGCTGGCGAAAGCCGGGATCGAGGTTGACCGCAAGGTTCTGGCCGATCTGGCCGTGAACGAGCCCGAGGCGTTCGGTGCGATCGTCGAAAAGGCGAAAGCCGCCGCCTGATCGTGGTTTCGTCCCGATAGGAAAAGGCCCGTCCCCTGCCGCAGGGGGCGGGCCTTTTTCCTTTGGCGGAAAGGCCGCAGAATACATCCGAAAGAATGGTTCCCATCCGTTTGGCGGTATGGCAGTGATACCATCAGCCAGTTTAGGACTGCATCCGGACAAACGAGGATGCATAATGACACGCCGACACCGCCCCATTGCCGCCCTGCTGGCCATCCTGCTGTCGCTTGCCGCGCCGCAGGTGGCGTCGGCCCAGGGTCCGGCGATTGGTGCGTTGGGGCAGGGCTTTGCCAAGGCGGGGCAGAGCACGCGTCCGGTGGCCGTCAGCCAGCGCAGTGTCGGGACGACGCGCCCGACCTCGCGCCAGGCTAACCAGCCACAGCTGCGCCCATGGATGCATCCCGACATCGCCAATGCCTGGAATGCGGGCTATCGCGGGCAAGGTGCGACCATCACCGTGGTGGACAGCTTCGAGCGCGGCGCCCGGATCGAGGGCAATCTGGGCAATGGTCGCCAAAGCCTCCGTCACGGCGACTGGACGCAGCTTACGTTGTCGCTGCTGGCGCCGCAGGCGCAGGTTCGTCGGCACGATATGGGCGCGGGGCGTCAGGTCGGGCCTGGCGCCGGGCTGAACATCGTCAATCTCAGCTACGCGATGTACGCGCCCGCCGGTCACAACCCCGCCCGGATGGCATGGTCGGCGCAAGAGGCCTCGATCATCCGTCATGCGCGCCAGGGTTCGGCGCTGGTCGTCAAGGCGGCGGGCAATGACGGGGTTGCGCTTGGCCGGGCGAATCGCGCGGGTCGAAGCGATTATCTGAACCTGGCGCTGGTCGGCAGCGATGCGGCGATCTTCGTCGGCGCGCTGGACCGCAACGGCTCGCCCACGGACCGGGCCGAGCTGGCGCATTATTCGAACCGTCCGGGCCATGACCGCCGCGTGCAGCGACAGTTCCTGACGGTGGGCGTGCGCGGCGATCTGACAGGGCTCGCGGGCACCTCTTACGCGGCTCCGGTGGTCAGCGGCTATGCGGCGGTTCTGGGCAGCAAGTTCACAGATGCCACGCCGGCGCAGATCGGCAACCAGCTGCTGGACACCGCAAGGAGCGATACGATCCGCAATTACAACCCCGCCCTCCATGGCCGCGGCGAGGCCAGCCTGGCCCGCGCCCTGGCGCCCGCCCGGATCCGGTGATCACAGACGCCGCCGTGCCCGAAGGGCCGCGCTGATCGTGCCGTCGTCCAGGTAATCAAGCTCTCCGCCGATCGGCACGCCCTGGGCCAGGCCCGTGACGGTGACGGCCTGCCCCTCCAGCGCGTCGGCGATGTAATGGGCGGTGGTCTGCCCGTCCACGGTCGCGTTCAGGGCCAGAATCACCTCGGACACGCTTTCGGCGGCGATTCGGTCCAGAAGCTGAGGGATGCCCAGATCCTCGGGGCCGATCTCGTCCAGCGCCGACAAGGTGCCGCCCAGCACGTGATAGCGCCCGCGAAAGGCCCGCCCCCGTTCCAGCGCCCACAGGTCGGCCACATCCTGAACCACGCAGATCTCGCCCGTGGCGCGGGCCGGGTCAGAGCAGATCGCGCAGAGGTCGCGGTCGGTGATGTTGCCGCAGGACAGGCATTCGCGCGAGTTCTGCGCGACCTTCTCCATCAGAGTGGCAAGCTGCGCCATCTGGTCGCCGCGCCTGCGGATCAGTTGCAGAACGATCCTGCGGGCCGAGCGGGGGCCAAGCCCCGGCAGGCGCCCCATCAGGGCGATCAGCGCCTGAATGTCGTCGCTGCCCTCGGCCTGCGGGTCGCGCATGGCTCAGAAGGGCAGCTTGATGCCGGGCGGCAGGCCCAGCCCTTCGGTCATCTTCGCCATCTCGGATTTCATCCGTTCCTCGGCCAGGCGCTGCGCCTCCTTGACAGCGGCAAGGATCAGGTCCTCGACGACCTCTTTTTCCGAGGGAACGAAGATCGAGGGGTCGATCTCCAGCGCGGTCAGCTCGCCCTTCGCGGTGCAGGTCGCGCGCACCAGCCCCGCGCCGGATTCGCCGGTCACGGTGATGCGGGCCATGTCCTCCTGGATCTGGCCCATCTTGTCCTGCATGTCCTTGGCGGCCTTCATCATCTTGGCCATGTCGCCAATGCCGCCCAATCCCTTGATCATCGTCTAGTCCTCATCTTCGAAGGGGTCCCATTCCTCAACCTCGGCAACCGGGCCCTGGGTTCCGTCATGGGGATTGCCGGCGCCCTCGGCCTCGTCCGCGATGTCGGGCGGGGGCGCGGCGCGTGTTACGCGTGTCAGGGTCGCGCCGGGAAAGGCCGCCAGAACCTGCTGCACGATCGGCAGGGCCAGGGCGCGTTCCTGGGCCTCGCGTTCCTCGGCCTCGCGCATCTCGGCGATGGTGGGCGCGCCGTCCTCGTTCGTGACCGTGACCGCCCAACGCTGCCCGCCCGTCCAGCCGCGCAGGCGTTCCGCCAGACGCTGTGCCAGTTCCGCCGGAGGATTGCCGCGCGGCTGGAACTCGATCCGGCCGGGGCTGTAGCGCACCAGCGAGACGTGGCGTTCGACCATCACCAGCAGCGTCATGTCCCGCATCCGCGCGATCAGATCCACGACCGAGCCGAAGTCGGGAAAGCTCTCGACCAGCTCCGGTGCCACGGCCAGCGCCTGCGCCGCGGAACCGCGCGACTGGACCGCCGGTGCAGGGCGGGCGCGGCGCATCGCGTGAGGGGCTTCCACCGCCTGCGCGCCCGCCCCCGAACCGGTCCCGGCCATGGCGGGTGCGCGCGCGAATTCGCCCGCGTTCTGCGCCTGCTGGACCCGGCGGATCAGCGCCTCGGGGTCGGGCAGGTCGGCCACATGGGTCAGGCGGATCACCGCCATCTCGGCGGCCATCATCGCGTTCGGCGCCGCCGAGACCTCGTCCAGCGCCTTGAGCAGCATCTGCCACATCCGCGACAGCACGCGCATCGGCAGCCGCTCGCACAGGTCGCGGCCCCGCAGGCGTTCGTCGGGGGCGACCGTCGGGTCCTCCAGCGCGTCCGGCGTGATCTTCGCGACCGAGATCCAGTGCGTCACATCCGCCAGATCGCGCAGCACGGCGACCGGGTCGGCGCCATCGGCATACTGGCCCTGCAACTCGGTCAGGGCGGCGGCGGCATCGCCGCGCAGGATCATCTCGAACAGGTCGATCACCCGGCCCCTGTCGGCCAGACCCAGCATCGCGCGGACCTGATCGGCGGTGGTCTCGCCCGCGCCATGGCTGATCGCCTGATCCAGAAGCGAGGTCGCGTCTCGCGCCGAACCCTCGGCCGAGCGCGTGATCAGCGCCAGCGCCTCATCGGTGATCGAGGCGCCCTCGGCATCCGCAATGCGGCGCAGCAGGGCGATCATCACCTCGGGTTCGATCCGGCGCAGGTCGAAGCGCTGGCAGCGCGACAGGACGGTGACCGGAACCTTGCGGATCTCGGTCGTGGCAAAGATGAACTTCACATGCGGAGGCGGCTCTTCCAGCGTCTTCAGCAGCGCGTTGAACGCGCTGGTGGACAGCATGTGGACCTCGTCGATGATGTAGATCTTGTAGCGCGCCGATGCCGCCCGGTAATGCACCGATTCGATGATTTCGCGGATGTCGCCCACGCCGGTGCGCGAGGCCGCGTCCATCTCCAGCACGTCGACATGGCGGCCCTCGGCGATGGCCACGCAATGCTCGCAGAGCCCGCAGGGTTCGGTCGTGGGGCCGCCCGTGCCGTCGGGGCCGATGCAGTTCATGCCCTTGGCGATGATGCGCGCCGTGGTCGTCTTGCCGGTGCCGCGGATGCCGGTCATCACGAAGGCCTGCGCGATCCGGTCAGCGGCAAAGGCGTTCTTCAGCGTGCGGACCATCGCATCCTGGCCCACCAGGTCGGCAAAGGTCTCGGGCCGGTATTTCCGGGCCAGAACCTTGTATGCGGCCTCTTGTGTCTGGGTCATCGGGCACCTGTCTTGAAGCCGCCACCTTAGCCCCCGCGCCGGGGGGCGGCAACCGGATCAGCGCGACAGGCGGATGACCCTGTCGCCGCCGGTGATCTCGATGGCGGCGATGCGGCGAAGCTGGGCAAAGCTGATCGGGCGGGCGACGGTGATCGTGTCGGTCGCCGCATCCGCCCGCAGGGCCGCCGCCGGATCCCCCGCCGCCGGGGGCGCGGCAACAAAGCGCAGGCGCAGCACGCCGTCGGCATCGGGCGCCAGCCTGCCGCCGGGCTGCACCCGCTCGGTGATCAGCGCGGCCGAGTGGTATCCCTTGACCGGCGCCAGCCCGCGCACGACCAGCAGCCGCCCCTCGGGCAGGGGTTGCCATTCCGCCGCGACCAGCATCGGCACGGCAGGGCGCGCGTCGCGCAGCGCGTAACCGCCCTCGGGCGCCAGCGTGGCGGGGGCGGCCGGACCGCCGCGAAACGGGTTCAGCCTGCTTTCGCCAAGGCGCGCACAGCCCGACAGCGCCAGCGCGGCAATCAACAGCGGCAGGGTCAGTCTGATCATCGCGGCATCCCTTCTGCGGTCCTGCCGCGCGGCGCGGCACTGGCCCGAGTGTTAGGCCAAAGGGGCCGCGCGGAAAAGCCTCTTTGACCTTCGGCCAAGCGCAGGCTACCCCGGTCCCGAGACAGGAGAACCCCATGGCCACCCCCGCCTTTGACGACATCGCCGCCACCTTCGATTTCCTCGACGATTGGGAAGAACGCTACCGCCACGTGATCGAGCTTGGCCGCGCCATGCCCGCGATGGACCCGGCGCTTCAGGTGCCCGCCACCAAGGTCGATGGCTGCGCCAGTCAGGTCTGGATCATGCCCCGGATCGAGGGCGGCCGCTTCGATTTCGAGGGTGACAGCGACGCCCTGATCGTGCGCGGCCTGATCGCGGTTCTGCATGCGATGTATTCAGGCCTGCCGGTCGGGCAGGTGGCGGACGTGGACGCGCAGGCGCAGCTGGCCCGGCTGGGTCTGGACGAACATCTTTCGGCGCAGCGCTCGAACGGCGTGCGCGCGATGATCGCGCGGATCAGGCAGCTGGCCGCCGACGCAGGCTGATCCAGCCGCCGCCCAGAACGCGGGTTCCGCCGGTCTCGTAGAACACGCAGGCCTGGCCGGGGCTGACGCCTTCCTCGGGGTCCAGCAGCTCGACCTCGGCGCGGTTGCCGGGCAGGGAGCGCAGGATCGCGGGCTTGGGCGGCCGGGTCGAGCGGATGCGGACCGAACAGGCGATTTCCCCATCAAAGAGCTGGTCGCCCAGCCAGTTCACCTCGGTCACGTTGACTGTGGTGGTGGCCAGCGCCGCTTTCGGCCCCACGACGACGCGGCGGCTGTCGGGTTCCAGTCGCACCACATAAAGCGGATCGCCCAGGCCCCCGATCCCCAGACCGCGCCGCTGCCCGATCGTGTAATGGATCACGCCGCGATGCTGGCCCAGGACGCGGCCCTCCATGTCCACGATCTCGCCCGGATCAGCCGCGCCCGGACGCAGCTTCTCGATCACCGAGGCATAGTCGCCGTTCGGCACGAAGCAGATGTCCTGACTGTCGGGCTTGTCGGCCACGATCAGCCCGTATTCGGCCGCCAAGGCGCGCGTCTCGGCCTTGCTGGGCAGATGGCCAAGCGGAAAGCGCAGGAAATCAAGCTGTTCCTGCGTGGTCGAGAACAGGAAATAGCTCTGGTCGCGGACCGGGTCGGCGGCCATGTGCAGCTCGGCCTTGGTGCCCGTCTTGCGCTGGATATAGTGGCCGGTCGCCATGCAATCGGCGTCCAGATCGCGCGCGGTGTTCAGCAGATCGCGGAACTTCACGCGTTCGTTGCAACGGATGCAGGGGACTGGCGTCGCACCGGCCAGATAGGCGTCGGCGAATTCGTCGATCACCGATTCGCGGAACTTGTTCTCGTAATCAAGGACGTAATGCGGAAAGCCCATGCGTTCGGCCACGCGGCGGGCATCGTGGATGTCCTGACCCGCGCAGCAGGCACCCTTCTTGGCCAGAGCCGCGCCGTGGTCGTAAAGCTGCAGCGTCACGCCGATGACATCATAGCCCTCGGCCTTCAGCTTGGCGGCGACAACCGAACTGTCAACGCCGCCCGACATTGCCACCACGACGCGCGTCTGCGCGGGCGGCTTGGCAAAGCCGAGGCTGTTGATTTCCGCGACCCCCGAAGGGGTGTCGGTCAGGGCGGTTGCGGTCATGGCGATCTCCGGGGGCGGGCGGGCCGGCCCATTGGGCGGCGGATTGCGTCAAAATATAAGTAAATGCCGGGCAATCTCAAGGGATCGGGGGGCTAAAACGGCGGGCCGGTTAACCCGTAGGCAAGTGAGCGATGCGATGATCTGTCCATGGAACCAAGGACGGGTTGAATGTTCGTGAAAAAGAGCTCTGGGCCGAGGACCGCGACCTTGCCTGATGGACGTATTCTGACGATGGCCGACTTGCCGCCCTCTGACACGCGATGGGTCGCCAGCCGCAAGGAGGTCGTCGTGCTGGCCATCCGCCACGGCCTGATCACCCGCGACGAGGCTTTGCGCCGCTATGGCCTGTCGGATGAAGAACTGGACGCGTGGGAACAAGCCGTGGCCAAACACGGCCGCAAGGCGCTGAAAGTGACCTCCTTGCAGAGGTTCAGACAACCAAAGGTTGATTAATGCGGCCAACCGGTTGCATGGTAACGGCATATTAACCTGTTGGCGCGATGGTCGGGCAAGGACCACGGCGAATCGAAGGATTATATTGGCCATGCGTATTCTTCTGGTTGAGGACGATCCCAGCACCGCGCGCGCGATCGAATTGATGCTGACGGCAGCCAGCTACAATGTGTTCCGCACCGATATGGGCGAGGAGGGCATCGACCTTGCCAAGCTCTATGATTACGATTTGATCCTCCTGGATCTGGACCTGCCTGACATGCACGGGATGGAGGTTCTGCGCCATCTGCGACTGGCGCGGATCGACACGCCGATCCTGATCCTGACCGGCTCGGACGACACCGAAAGCAAGCTGCGCGGCTTCGGCTTTGGCGCCGACGACTACATGACCAAGCCCTTCAACCGCGAGGAATTGCAGGCCCGGATCCAGGCGATCATCCGCCGTTCCAAGGGGCACAGCCAGGCGCTGATCCGCACCGGCGAGATCACCGTGAACCTCGACGCACGCTCGGTCGAGGTGGCGGGGAGGCCCGTGAACCTGACCGGCAAGGAATACCAGATCCTCGAGCTTCTGAGCCTGCGCAAGGGCACGACCCTCACCAAGGAGATGTTCCTGAACCACCTTTACGGCGGCATGGACGAGCCCGAACTGAAGATTATCGACGTCTTCATCTGCAAGCTTCGCAAGAAGCTGACCGAGGCGCTTGGCGGCGAGAATTACATCGAGACCGTCTGGGGCCGCGGCTACGTCCTGCGCGATCCCGGCCCCGCCCAGGAAGAGCGTCTGGCGCTTGGCGCCTGAACCCTGACCGGGGCGACGGGCCGCGCCGGGGCGGGCTGGAACTTGTGCGCGGCTTCGGCGATACCCAAGGCGTATCGCGCGGCCCTGCCGGGCCGCGACAGACGCGGCGAGGGATGGCATGATGCAAAGTGACGGCAAGGCAGGGGCGGATCGGCAGGCGGCGATGGCCGAGATCGCGGATCTGGTGGCGCGCGTCTCGGCTGCGGACCGCGCCTATCACGCCGAGGATGCGCCTTTCATCCCGGATGCGGAATATGACGCGCTCAAGCGGCGGCTACAGGCGCTCGAGGATCTAAACCCGGACCTCGCGCGCTCCGACAGCCCCACCCGTCGCGTCGGCGCCGCGCCCGCCGAAGGCTTCGGCAAGGTCACGCATGCGCAGCGCATGATGTCGCTGGCCAACGGGTTCGAACGCGAGGACGTCACCGATTTCATCGCCCGCATCCGCAGTTTCCTGAACCTAGGAGCGGATCAGCCCTTGGCCCTAACGGCCGAACCCAAGATCGACGGCCTCTCGCTGTCGCTGCGCTACGAAGGCGGCGTTCTGGTCCAGGCGGCAACGCGGGGCGATGGGGTGGTGGGCGAGAATGTCACCGCGAACGCGATGACCATCGCCGACATTCCGCAGCGGCTGGACGGCGCGCCCGAGATCCTAGAGGTCCGGGGCGAGGTCTACATGTCGCACGAGGATTTCGCGGCCCTCAACGCCTCGGGCGAGGGGAAAGTCTTTGCCAATCCGCGCAATGCGGCGGCCGGATCGCTGCGCCAGATCGACCCTGCGGTGACGGCGCGCAGGCCGCTGCGTTATTTCGCCTATGGCTGGGGCGCGCTGTCCGAACCCTTGGCCCTGACGCAGTTCGATGCGGTCGCGCGGTTGGCCGAGCTGGGCTTTCAGACCAACCCGCTGATGCGGCGTTGCGACGATGCCGAGGGCCTGATCGAGACCTGGGCCGCGATCGAGAAGCAGCGCGCCAGCCTCGGCTATGACATCGATGGCGTGGTCTACAAGGTCGATGACCTGTCCTATCAGGCGCGGCTGGGCTTTCGCGCGACCACGCCGCGTTGGGCGCTGGCCCACAAGTTCCCGGCCGAGACCGCCTGGACGCGCCTTGAGCGGATCGAGATTCAGGTGGGTCGCACGGGCGCGCTCTCGCCGGTCGCACGGCTGGCGCCGGTCACGGTGGGCGGGGTGGTCGTCTCGAACGCGACGCTTCACAACGAGGATTACATCGCCGGCCGCGACAGCACGGGCGCCGCGATCCGCGAGGGCCGCGACATCCGCGAGGGCGATTGGGTGCAGGTCTATCGGGCGGGGGACGTGATCCCCAAGATCGCCGATGTCGATCTGTCGCGCCGGGCGGCTGACGCGGTGCCCTTCGCCTTTCCGACCCATTGCCCCGAATGCGGGGCCGAGGCGATCCGCGAGCCGGGCGATTCCGTGCGCCGCTGCACCGGCGGGCTGACCTGCCCGGCCCAAGCGGTCGAGAAGCTGAAGCATTTCGTCAGCCGCGCCGCCTTTGACATCGACGGCCTCGGCGCCAAGCAGATCGAGATGTTCTTTACCGATCCCGCCCTGCCGATCCGCGAACCCGCCCACATCTTCACGCTTGCCGAACGCGACGCTGCGGGTCTGGCGCGCCTGAAAAACCGCGAGGGGTTTGGCGAGCGTTCGGTGGAAAAACTTTTCAGCGCGATCGAGGAAAAGCGCCGCATTCCGCTGGCGCGCCTGATTTTCGCCCTTGGCATCCGGCATGTGGGCGAGGTCGCCTCGGCCACGCTGGCACGGCATTACGGCAGTTGGGACGCGCTGGCCGGGGCGCTGGACCGCGCCGCCCCTGCCGCCGAGCGCCATGTCCAGGCCGAGGAGGCTGTCGCCCGTGAACGCGCCGACGCCGCCACACAAGGCCGCCGCGCGAGGCTGAAGGAGACGCGCGACCGGATCTGGGCCGAAGCGCCCGATCCCGGCGCTGAGGCCCGCGCGGCCTGGGCCGATCTGGTCGGCATCGACGGGATCGGCGAGGTTCTGGCGGGCTCGCTGGTCACTGCCTTCGCACAGGAGGCCGAGCGCGGGGGCATCGACAGGCTGCTGGCTCAGATCACTCCGTTGGATGTCGAGGCCGCGCCCGAGGCGCAGACCGAGATCACCGGCAAGACGCTGGTCTTCACCGGCACGCTGGAACGCATGACCCGCGCCGAGGCCAAGGCCCGGGCCGAGGCGATGGGCGCCAAGGTCGCAGGCTCGGTCAGTGCGCGCACCGATCTGCTGATCGCGGGCCCCGGCGCCGGGTCCAAGGCCGCCAAGGCCTCGGAACTGGGGGTCACGGTGATCGACGAGGATGAATGGCTTCGCATCGCGGGGGCCGGATGACCGAAAGCAAGGGCCGCCCGCCCGCCTTGTTCCCGCTTTTCGCGGGGATCGAGACGCTGCCGGGGATCGGCCCCAAGGCCCGCGCCGCGCTGGAGCAGATGGGCGTCACTCGCCCGCGCGATCTGGTGATGACCCTGCCCACCGGCGGGATCGCCCGCAGGCGGATCGCGCGGATCGCCGATGCCCGCCCGCCCGAGATCGTGACCCTGACCCTGACCGTCTCGCGCCACCACGCCCCCACCGCGCGCAACCGCCCCTGGCGGGTGCATTGCAGCGATGACGAGGGCGGGGACGTGACGCTGGTCTTCTTCCGCGCGCGGGGCGACTGGATCGCCTCGCAACTGCCGGTCGGCGCACGGCGTCTGGTCAGCGGCAAGACTGAGCTGTTCGACGGCCTGGCCCAGATGATCCATCCCGACCATATCCTGCCCGAGGGTGACCCGCCCCCCGCGGGGTTCGAGCCGGTCTATCCACTGTCCGCCGGGCTGACGCAGAAGATGATGGCCCGGGGGGTCGAAGCGGCGCTGACGCGGCTGCCCGACTTTGCCGAATGGATCGATCCGCAGCTTGTCGCGGCGCGCGGCTGGCCCGGCATGGCTGCCGCGCTGGATCAGGCGCATCATCCGGCCTCGGCGCGTGATCTGTCGCCCGATGTGCCTTGTCGTGCGCGGCTGGCCTATGACGAGTTTCTGGCCCATCAGATGACACTGGCGCTGGTCCGGCGCGAGAAAAGGCGGCTGCGCGGGCGGCCCAGTGCCGGGGATGGGGGGCTGCGGGCGCGGGTTCTGGCCGGGCTGCCCTGGCCTCCGACCGGGGCGCAGTCGCGCGCGGTGGCCGAGATCGCGGCTGACATGGCCAGCGACCGGCGCATGAACCGGCTGCTTCAGGGCGATGTCGGCGCGGGCAAGACGCTGGTCGCGCTGCTGGCCGCGCTGGTCGCGGTCGAGGCCGGGGGCCAGGCCGTGCTGATGGCCCCGACAGAAATTCTGGCCCGTCAGCATGCCCGCGCGCTGGAGCCTTTGGCCCGGCTGGCGGGCGTGCGGCTGGCCGCGCTGACCGGCCGCGACAAGGGCGAGGCGCGGGCCATGATCCTGACCGATCTGGCCGAGGGGCGGATCGACATTCTGGTCGGCACGCATGCCGTCTTTCAGAAGGACGTGGCCTTTGCCGATCTGCGGCTGGCGATCATCGACGAACAGCACCGTTTCGGCGTGGCGCAGCGGCTTGAGCTTTCGGCCAAGGGGCACGAGCCGCCCGATATGCTGATCATGACCGCGACGCCCATCCCGCGATCGCTGGCGCTGTCGCAATATGGCGATCTCGACCTGTCGGTGCTGGACGAAAAGCCCCCGGGGCGGCAGCCGATCACCACGGTGATGATCGGCGATCACCGGCTGGACGAGGTCGTGGCCCGGTTGGACAGCGCGATGGAAAAAGGCGCGCGCGCCTATTGGGTCTGTCCTCTGGTCGATGAAAGCGAGGTCAGCGATCTAACCGCCGCCGAGGCGCGATTCACCGCCTTGCGCGCCCGGTTCGGGGAACGCGTCCGGATGGTGCATGGCCAGATGCCCGCCGATCAGCGCGACGCGGCGATGGCCGATTTCGCCTCGGGGCGGGCGCAGCTTCTGGTCGCCACCACCGTCATCGAGGTGGGTGTGGACGTGCCCGAGGCCACGATCATGGTGATCGAGCGCGCCGAAAGCTTCGGTCTGGCGCAGCTGCATCAGCTGCGTGGCCGGGTCGGGCGGGGGCAGGGGGCCTCGACCTGCCTCTTGATGTATCACGCGCCGCTGAACGAGACCGGGACGCGCCGCCTGACCACACTGCGCGACACCGAGGACGGGTTCCGCATCGCCGAGGTCGATCTGGAGATGCGCGGCGCGGGCGATGTGATCGGCACCGCGCAATCTGGCCTGCCGCGCTTCCGGATCGGGGACCTGGAACATCAGGCCGGGCTGATGGCCGTTGCCCAGACCGATGCGCGCGCCCTGCTGGAACGCGACCCGGATCTGAGCAGCCCGCGCGGGCAGGCGGTGCGGATGCTGATGTGGCTGATGCAGCAGGATCAGGCCTTTCGGCTGATCTCGGTCGGGTAAAACGGATGTTCTTAAAAAGTTCTTTACCGAATCGGATGAATATGGGAACAAAGCAGCAACAGAGAGGAGTTGCTGCCATGACCCGTGAATTTCTGTCCGACATCATCGGTGTGACCGCCCTGGCCGTGATCACCACCGTCGTCTTGTGGTTGCCCGCGATCCTGCAACCCTGACGCCGCGCCTGCCGTATTCTGCCCCGCGTTGCCCTTGACCGTTCGCCTGTGCGGTCGATTGATCCCCGAAGCACGCGCAACTTGACCGGCCCGTTTTCGCGGGCCGGTTTTTTCATGGCATGACGATGGGCGGCGTGTCAGGCAGCCTTTGCCGCCTGGTCCATCGCGTCCAGCGTCGCCTCCCATGCCAGCAGGATCGAGGCATGGCGGTTGGGATAGGCACGAGCCGGGGTCAGGGCCTCCAGCGCGTCGAAGGGGGCGGCGGGGGGCGGGGCGTCGTCCTTCAGCATGGCGCGCAGGGCGTCGCGCGCTGCGGCGATTTCCGCGCGGTCGCAGCCGATCACCGCCTGCCCCAGAACCGAGGCCGAGGCCTGACCAAGCGCGCAGGCCCGTACCTCTTGCGCGAATTCCGCGATCCGGCCTTCGGAGAGGCGCAGCTGCACGCTGACCGACGATCCGCAATGCGGCGCGCGGCGTGTCGCCTCGGCCTGCGGGTCGGTCAGGCGTCCCAGATGCGGAATGACCGTCGTGAGGGCCAGGATCCGGCGCGAATAGAGCTGCATGAGGTCGCTGTCGGACATGGTTCTTTCCTTGGGTTCTTCCGCGGGCCGGATGCTTTCGTTAGATAGGAGGCCGGTCCGTGAAAGGAAACAGGATGTTCAACCCTCTCAGCCTCAAATATGATGCAGCCGGTCTGGTTCCCGCCATCGCGCAGGATGCCGCATCGGGCGAGGTTCTGATGATGGCCTGGATGAACGCCGAATCGGTGGCCCGCACGCTGGAGACGGGGCGCGTGACCTATTGGTCGCGGTCGCGGCAGGGGTTCTGGGTCAAGGGCGAAAGCTCGGGGCATGTGCAGGAATTGGTCGAGATGCGGGTGGATTGCGACCGCGACTGTCTGCTGGTGCTGGTACGGCAGGCGGGGCCGGCCTGTCACACGAACCGGCGGTCGTGCTTCTACACGGCGATCCGCGATGGCGCCGAAGTCGAGATCATGGTGCCGATGGCGTAGGGGGGCGCTGCCCCCCGCCCCGCGGGCTCCCCCCGGGATATTTGGACCAAGGCAAAGGTCACAGGCCGACCATGCGGCGGATGTCGTCCGGCATGGCGCCCGCCTCGCGGTAATGGCGCAGCGCGCGGGCATCGTCGCGCTTGGCGAGGCGCTTGCCCGCATCGTCGCGGATCAGGCGGTGATGCAGGTAGCCGGGCGTCGGCAGGTCCAGAAGGCGTTGCAGCAGGATATGGATGAAGGTCGCCTGCAAGAGATCCCGCCCACGGGTGACGAGCGTGATGCCCTGCGCCGCATCATCGACCACGACCGCGAGGTGGTAGGATGTTCCCATGCCGCGCCGGGACAGGATCACGTCTCCGATCGTGGCGGCGAATTCGCGGGCGGTCAGTCCGTGGTCGCGGTCAGGTTCGGTCGCCTGATCGCGGAAGGCGAGCCCGTCGAGCCCGAGTGTTGCGAAGGCGCGCGCCGTGTCCAGGCGGATGACGTCGTCCGGTCCGGCCTGATCGTGGCGGCGGTGGCGGCAGGTGCCGGGATAGATCAGGCCGTCGGGGCCTGCGGGCGGCGCGCCCTCTTGCGGGGCCGAGAGCGCGGCGCGGATATCGGCGCGGCGGCAGCGGCAGGGATAGGTCAGCGCTGACAGGCGGTCCAGCGCCTGTTGATAGGCGGGCAGGCGGTCCGACTGGCGCATCACCGGTTGCGGCCAGTCGAGGCCCAGCCAGGCGAGATCCTCGAAGATCGCCGTCTCGAATTCCGGGCGGCATCGGTCGCGGTCGATATCCTCGATCCTCAGGTGAAAGCGGCCATGCGCCGCCGCCGTCAGGGCCGAGAAGGCGTGACCCAGATGCAGAAGCCCTGTTGGCGAGGGGGCAAAGCGCGTGACCGCGCCGGGTTCTACTGCGCGGCCAGCCATGCGCCGAAATCGTCCTTGGCGCGCTGCGTATAGGCCGGGTAGCGGTCCTTGCGGCCACGCCTGCCGCTGCGCGCCTCGGGCAAGGGCGGAAAGAGGCCGAAATTCACGTTCATCGGCTGGAAGGTCTTGGCCTCGGCGCCGCCGGTGATGTGGTTGACCAGCGCGCCCATCGCCGTGGTGGCGGGCGGCGGCGGTAGGTCGCGTCCAAGCGCCTGGGCTGCGGCCATGCGTCCGGCCAGAAGGCCCATCGCGGCGCTTTCGACATAGCCCTCGACCCCGGTGACCTGGCCTGCAAACCGCAGATGCGGCGCAAGGCGCAGGCGCATCCGGTCGTCAAGCAGCGTGGGCGAATTGAGGAAGCTGTTGCGGTGGATGCCGCCGAGCCGGGCAAAGCTGGCATCCTGCAGGCCGGGGATCATCCGGAACACCTGGGTCTGGGCGCCGTATTTCATCTTGGTCTGGAAGCCCACGATATTATAGAGCGTTCCCAGTGCGTTGTCGCGCCGGAGCTGGACAACCGCATAGGGTTTGTCGGTGGGCTTGTGGGCGTTGGTCAGGCCGACGGGTTTCATCGGGCCGTGGCGCAGCGTCTCGCGGCCGCGTTCAGCCATCACCTCGATGGGCAGGCAGCCGTCGAAATAGCCCGCGGTTTCGCCCTCGTGGAACTCTGTCTTGTCGGCGGCCAGAAGGGCGTCGATGAAGGCCTCGTATTCGGGCTTGGTCATCGGGCAGTTGATATAGGCCTTCTGCTCGGCCAGCGTCTCGCCCTTGTCATAGCGCGACTGTTCCCAGGCGATCGACATGTCGATGGTTTCGGCATGGACGATGGGCGCGATGGCGTCGAAGAAGGCCAGCGCCTCGGTGCCGGTGACGGCGCGGATCGCATGGGCCAGCGCGTCCGAGGTCAAGGGGCCGGTCGCCACGATCCAGTTGCCGTGGTCGGGCAGTTCGGTGATCTCGCCGGGCTGGATCGTGACCAGCGGCTCGGCGCGCAGGGTCTCGGTCACGGCGGCCGAGAAGGCGTCGCGGTCCACGGCCAGCGCGCCGCCTGCGGGCAGGCGGTGGCGGGCGGCCATCTGCATGATCAGCCCGTCTGCCGCGCGCATTTCCCAATGCAGCTGTCCGACCGCGTTCATCACGTCGTCATCCGAGCGGAAGCTGTTCGAGCAGACCATTTCCGCGCAATCGCCGGTGCGGTGCGCGAAGGTGCCTTTGGTCGGGCGCATCTCGTGCAGCACGACGGGCACGCCCGCGCGGGTGATCTGCCATGCGGCTTCCGATCCGGCGAGGCCGGCGCCGATGATGTGGACGGGTTCCATGCGTGTCTCCATGCGAGCGGGCTAGCAAAGGCTGCGCTGAATGGAAAGGGGCGGCGCCCATGGCACCGCCCCCTGTCTGATGCGACCGAAGCGCGCGGAGATTATTCCGCAGCTTCCTCGGCTTCGTCCGAACGCAGCGCCGAGGGGGCTGCGATGTTCGCGATGACGAAGTTGCGGTCGATGGTGGGCTTCGCGCCTTCGGGCAGCTTCACGTCCTCGATGTGGATCGTGGCGCCGACATCCAGGCCTTCCAGGTCGACGGTGATGTGATCGGGGATGTCACCCGCGGTCACCATCAGCTCGACCTCGGCGCGGACGGTCACCAGCGTGCCGCCGCGCTTGAGGCCGGGGCACTTGTCTTGGTTGATGAACTCGACCGGGATGAACAGGTTCACCTTCGAGGTGCGGCGCAGGCGCATGAAGTCGATGTGGATCGGCAGATCCTTGACGACATCGCGCTGGACGCCACGGCAGACGACGCGCACGTCATCCTGGCCTTCGACCTTCAGGTTCCACAGCGTGGACATGAAGCGGCCCGCGCGCAGCGTGGTCAGCAGCTTGTTGAAGTCGAACTGGATCGACACGGGGTCCTTGTTGTCCCCATAGACGATGCCGGGCACCTTGCCTGCGCGGCGAGCTTGGCGGGCGGCTCCCTTGCCTGTCCCCGCGCGCGGCTCGGCCACCAGATCCGGGATCTCTTTGGCCATGATCATATTCCTTATCCGTTGTTGGTGTCGCCATCCTCCAGGGTGCATGACGACAAGTCGTGGCCCTTATCGCAGGACGGCCCGGATGTGAAGTCCCTTTCGGCCGGGTTGGTCAGGCACCGTATTCGGTCTCGAAGCCCTGCGGCACCAGCAGGTTGTGCCGGCCAAGGGCTGCCACGTCGCGTTCGCCGCAAAGCGCCATCGTCGTGTCCAGTTCCTTGCGGATGATCTCCAGCGCGCGGGTGACGCCGGGCTGGCCCATCGCGCCCAGACCGTGCAGCCAGGCGCGCCCGATCCATGCCGCATCCGCGCCCATGGCCAGCGCCTTCAGCACGTCCTGTCCTGACCGGATGCCGCTATCCATGTGGATCTCGACCCGGTCGCCAACCGCGCGCACGATATGGGGCAGCATGCGGATCGAGGACAGCGCCCCGTCCAGCTGGCGCCCGCCATGGTTGCTGACCACGATGGCGTCCGCCCCGAAATCGGCGGCGATGCGGGCATCCTCGGGGTCCAGGATGCCCTTGAGGATCAGCTTGCCGCCCCACATGTCGCGGATCGCGGCGATCTTGTCCCAGTCCAGCCGCTCGTCGAATTGCTCGGCCGTCCAGCTCATCAATGAGCGCGTGTCGCCCACGCCCTTGGCATGGCCCACGATGTTGCCAAAGCCGCGCCGTTTCGTCTGCAGCATCTTCAGACCCCACCGCCAGCGCGTGGCCAGATCCAGCATCACCGGCAACGTCATCTTGGGCGGGGCCGACAGGCCGTTCTTCAGATCCTTGTGGCGCTGGCCCAAGATCTGAAGGTCTAGCGTCAGGACCAGCGCGCTGCACCTGGCGGCCTTGGCGCGTTCGATGATCGCGGCCAGAAAATCCTGATCCTTCATCACGTAAAGCTGGAACATGAAGGGTTTGGTCGTGTGTTCCGCCACGTCCTCGATGGAACAGATCGACATGGTGGACAGGCAGAAGGGCACGCCGAAATCCGCGGCGGCACAGGCGGCCAGGATCTCACCATCGGCATGCTGCATCCCGGTCAGCCCGACCGGCGCCAGCCCCACCGGCATCGAAACCGGCAGGCCCACCATCTGCCCGGCCAGTGTGCGGTTCGACATGTCCACGGCCACCTTCTGGCGCAGGCGCAGCCGCGCGAAATCGGTGCAGTTCTCGCGAAAGGTCTGTTCGGTATAGCTGCCCGATTCCGCGTAATCGTAGAACATTTTAGGCGCCCGCGCGCGGTGCAGCGCCTTGAGGTCGTCGATGCAGGTGATGGCGGGCATGAGGCTCTCCGAAGGTCTGGTCAGTTTTCCTTACCAGTTGACGCGGCCCCGCGCAATCATTCGCCCCGCAACCGGTCGCGCAGGCCGGGCTCGATCACCGGCCCGCCAAGGCTGGCCGCGCGGCGGCGCAGGGCCTCGGCCCGCGACAGGGCGGCGGCCTCGGTTCGGGCGGCGCCGTCGGGGGTGGCGGCGGGGGCGGCATGGGCGGGCAGTGCGGGTTCGGCCAGCACCTCGGCTGTGGGCAGAAGCCGGGGATAGGCGTCCCGGTCCGCGCAGGCGGCGGTCAGGGCGGCAAGGCACAGGGGCAGGGCGCGCAGGATCATGGCGCAACCCTAATCCCGTGCCAAAGTCGCGGCAATGGCGGCTTTTCGCGGCGGCGGGCGGGCGCTATGAACGGCCCATGGCCCGCACACAAGGTTCCCGCGCCGAGATCACCGGCCCCCTGCTTCGCGACGAAGCCCGCCGCCTGTTCGCGCGGCAGGGCTATGCGGCCGTGTCCATGCGCCAGATTGCGGCGGCGGTGGGCGTGCAGGCTGGCGCGCTTTACGCCTATACGCCCGACAAGCAGGCGCTGCTGCATGATCTGCTGGAAAGCCACATGCAGGACCTGCTGGACGCCTGGTCCGACGATCCGGCCGAGGGTCCGCTGGCAAGGCTGGAACGCTTCGTGCGCTTCCATATCGGCTTCAGCATCGACCACCCCGATTCGGTGTTTCTGTCCTACATGGAGCTTCGCAACCTCACGCCCGAGAATTTCGCCCGCATCGCGGCCCTGCGCGGGCAATACGAGGCCATCCTTGAGCGCATCCTGCGTGAAGGCGTGGCGGCGGGCGTCATGCGGATCGAGGATGCCAAGCTGACTACGCTGGCACTGATTGCCATGCTGACCGGCGTGACGAACTGGTACCGGGAAGGCGGCCGGCTGGACCGCGACCGGATCGTGCAGATCTATTGGGGCCTTGCGCGCGGGGCGGTGGGGGCCGCATAGGGTCTGACCGATCGCCCGCTTGCCGGGCCGCGCCTCATGCCGGATAATCACGCCATGTCCCTGCCCCCCGGCTTCCTCGACGAGATTCGCAACCGCGTCCCGATCAGCCGCGTGATCGGTCGCAAGGTGACGTGGGATCTGCGCAAGTCGAACCAGGCGCGTGGCGATTGGTGGGCGCCCTGTCCGTTCCATCAGGAAAAATCCGCCAGCTTCCATTGCGACGACCAGAAGGGGTTCTATTACTGCTTCGGCTGTCACGCCAAGGGCGACGCGGTCAGCTTCCTGCGCGACCATGATGGGCTGGACTTCATGGATGCGGTCAAGCTGCTGGCCGCCGAGGCGGGGCTTGCCATGCCCGAACCCGACCCCCGCGCCCGCGAAAGGACCGACCGCCGCAAGACGCTGCTGGACGTGACCGAGGCCGCCTGCCGCTGGTTCCGCCTGCAGCTTCAGACGGGCGCCGCCGCTGAGGCGCGCGATTACCTGGCCCGGCGCGGGCTGGATGCCCCCGCGCTCGAGCGGTTCGAGATCGGCTTTGCACCCGATCAACGCACCGCCCTGACCGCCGCCCTGCGCGAAAAGGGCTTCCCCGAGGATCAGATCGTCGAGGCCGGCATGTCCGCGCGGCCCGACGGCGGCGGCGCGGCCTATGACCGGTTCCGGGGGCGCATCATCTTTCCGATCCGCGACGGGCAGGGCCGCTGCATCGGCTTCGGTGGCCGCGCGATGGACCCGAATGCGCGGGCGAAATACCTCAACAGCCCGGAAACGCCTTTGTTCGACAAGGGCCGCAACCTCTACAACCTCGGCCCGGCCCGCTCGGCGGTGGCCAAGGGTCAGCGCCTGATCGTGGCCGAGGGCTATATGGACGTCATCGCCCTGGCCCGCGCCGGGTTCGAGGGCGCCGTGGCCCCTCTGGGCACCGCCATCACCGAGGAACAGCTGCGCCTGATGTGGCGCGTCTCGCCCGAGCCGGTGATCGCGCTTGATGGCGACGCGGCGGGCCAGCGCGCGGCGCAGCGCCTGATCGACCTGGCGCTGCCGCTGACCGGTCCGGGACAGGCCCTGCGCTTTGTCATGCTGCCTTCCGGTCAGGACCCGGACGACCTGATCAAGGCGGCGGGGCCGGGCGCGATGGGCGCGCTTCTGGATCAGGCGCGGCCTCTGGTCGATTTGCTCTGGTCGCGCGAGACCGAGGGGCAGGTCTTTGACAGCCCCGAACGCAAGGCCGCGCTGGACCGGCGGCTGGCCGAGGCTATCGGGCGCATCCCGGACGAGCTGACCCGCAACCACTACCAGCAGGAAATCCGCGACAAACGGTGGGCGCTGTTCGGCGCGGCCCGGCAATCCGCGTCGGGTCGGGGCGCGGCCGGGCGCAGCCCGGCCCGTCGCCAAGGGGCCTCGATGGCCCCGCGGGCGACGCATACGCCCGTTCCGGTGGCCGTGCCCGAACGCGGCGCCGACCTGCTCGAAGGTGCGGCGCTGCTGATCTGCGCCCTGCGACCCGCCTGCATCCCTCCGGTCGAGTCGCGGCTGGAGCGGCTGATGCCGCGCGATCCCGACCGCGCCGCCCTGCTGCACGATCTGCTGACGCAAGGCAGCACTCCGCAAGGCGCGCGTTGCCTTGACAGGCTCAGGCGCGATTCCCATCTGGGGCTGACCCCGACCGTCATCGAACAGCAGCAGGACGAGGCCGCATCCGCCATTCTGGGCAATCTTCTCGACCGGCTCGAGGCCGACCGCGCCGCGCAATCGGAACTGGCACGCGCCGAATCCGAGATCCAGGGCGAGGCCGACGAGGGGCTGACCTGGCGCATCAGCCAGATCGCCCGGGCCCGCCACCGCGCCGAACGCCCCGAGATCGAGACAACGGGCGATCTGAACGAGGACCGCGACGCGCTTGCGGCGCAGCTGTCCGACTGGCTCTCGGGTCAGATCTGGCGCAAGCCGCCGCGCCGCTGAGGGCCGCCGCCCGCCGCTCGCGCAGCTTTGCGAATCATCATCAGGGGCCGGTCTTTGATTCGGCCTCGAAGCAGGCTAGATATCTTGGTCTCAAGCGCCGATTCGGTTTCCTCGCGAATCGCTGCCAGACCGCTGAAAAGGGAGCCGTTGATGGCCGCCAAGGACGACGATCACGACAAGACCGAACGCGACGACAACGCCCATACGCTGGACATGAGCCAGGCGGCGGTCAAGCGCATGATCGCCGAGGCCCGCGAGCGGGGCTACATCACCTATGATCAGCTGAACACCGTCCTGCCGCCCGAGCAGGTCAGTTCCGAGCAGATCGAGGACGTGATGTCGATGCTCTCGGAAATGGGCATCAACGTGATCGAGGACGAAGACGGTGCCGAGGAATCCGAGGGCGGCGCGGTCGCCGTGACCGGTTCCGGCTCGCGCGAGGTCGCCGTCGCCGCGACCGAGACCGAAAAGCTGGACCGCACCGACGACCCCGTGCGGATGTATCTGCGTGAGATGGGCAGCGTCGAATTGCTGTCGCGCGAGGGCGAGATCGCCATCGCCAAACGCATCGAGGCCGGTCGCAACACGATGATCGCGGGTCTCTGTGAAAGCCCGCTGACCTTCAAGGCCATCACCATGTGGCGCGAGGAGCTTCTGGACGAAGAGATCCTGCTGCGCGACGTGATCGACCTGGAAACCACGTTCGGCCAGTCACTCGACGGCGAGGGCGATGATGCCGACGAGGAAGAACTGACCCCCGAGGCCGAATCCGGCACGACCGCCCAGAAGCGCGAGGAATTCGACGCCGACGGCAACCCTCTGCGCAACGACGACGAGGATGAGGACGAAGAGGGTCAGAACCTGTCGCTGGCCGCGATGGAGGCCAGCCTCAAGCCCAAGGTCCTCGAGACGCTGGAAGCCATCGCACTGAACTACGAGCGTCTGGCCGACATGCAGGATCAGCGCATGTCCGCGACGCTGAACGAAGATAACAGCTTCTCGGCCACCGCCGAGACCGATTATCAGGTCCTGCGTTCCGAAATCGTGGTTCTGGTCAACTCGCTTCACCTGAACAACAGCCGGATCGAGGCGCTGGTCGATCAGCTTTACGGCATCAACCGCCGCATCGTGACCATCGATTCCGGCATGGTGAAGCTGGCAGATGCCGCCCGCATCAACCGCCGCGAATTCATCGACGCCTATCGCGGCAGCGAACTGGACCCGACCTGGATCGATCGCATGTCCGCTCAGGCCGGTCGCGGCTGGCAGGCCCTGTTCGACCGTTCGCGCGATCAGGTCGAGAAGCTGCGCGGCGACATGGCCGAGGTCGGCCAATATGTCGGCGTCGATATCGAGGAATTCCGCCGCATCGTGGCTCAGGTCCAGCGTGGCGAGAAAGAGGCCCGTCAGGCGAAAAAGGAAATGGTCGAGGCGAACCTGCGCCTGGTCATCTCGATTGCCAAGAAATACACGAACCGCGGCCTGCAATTCCTTGATCTCATTCAGGAAGGCAATATCGGCCTGATGAAGGCCGTGGACAAGTTCGAATACCGCCGCGGCTACAAGTTCTCGACCTATGCGACCTGGTGGATCCGGCAGGCGATCACGCGATCCATCGCCGATCAGGCGCGCACGATCCGCATTCCGGTCCACATGATCGAGACGATCAACAAGCTGGTGCGCACCGGCCGCCAGATGCTACACGAGATCGGCCGCGAACCGACGCCCGAGGAACTGGCCGAAAAGCTCCAGATGCCGCTGGAAAAGGTCCGCAAGGTGATGAAGATCGCCAAGGAGCCGATCAGCCTCGAAACCCCGATTGGGGACGAGGAAGACAGCCAGCTTGGCGATTTCATCGAGGACAAGAACGCCGTCCTGCCGCTGGACAGCGCGATCCAGGAAAACCTCAAGGAGACCACGACCCGCGTTCTGGCCAGCCTGACCCCGCGCGAGGAACGCGTGCTGCGGATGCGCTTTGGCATCGGCATGAACACCGACCACACGCTGGAAGAGGTCGGCCAGCAATTCAGCGTCACCCGCGAACGCATCCGCCAGATCGAGGCCAAGGCATTGCGCAAGCTCAAGCACCCGTCGCGGAGCAGGAAGCTGCGGTCCTTCCTTGACCAATAGGCTGGGCGGACTGAACGGACTGTCATTCCTGCTATACCGCAGCAATGCCGCGCCCGGGCTGAACGATGACGACATGCGCGCCATCCTCGACTCGGCGCGGGGCCGCAACCGCAGGCTGGACCTGACAGGCTGTCTGCACCACGAGGCTGGGCTGTTCTTTCAATGGCTTGAAGGCCCGGCCCCGGCCCTGCGCGAGGTGATGGCCTTGCTGATGCGCGACCGTCGCCACGATCAGGTGCAGATCCTGTCCGCGGGTGGGCTGGAGCATCGGCTGTTTCGCAACTGGACGATGCGCTATTCGGACCGCGATCAGGTTTCGCTGATGGATTGGTTCGCACGCTCGGGCAGCTCGACCGTCAATCCCGGCGATTACGCGGGCGGGGTGGCCAGCTTTCTGCGGATGCTGCCCGGCTAGTACCCTTGCCTTGCGGCACAAAATGTGAACACTGGCCGCATTTTCAAGGGGATGCTCATGTCGGATCTTGCTGGCCCCGTTTTCATTGGTGCCTTGCCCTGGCAGGTTCTGTCGGCCCTGCTGGCGCTGTTCCTGCTGGTTTTGTGGCGGCGCGCGGCGCAGGCCGGTCAGCGTGCCGCATTGGCCGAGGATCGTCTGGACGCCGCCGACCGCCTGCGCGCGCAGGCCGAGGATCAGGCCGCACAGAACGCCATCCGCGCCCATCAGGCCGAATTGCGTCTGGGCCAGATCGAGACGCGGGTGGACCTGCAGGAAACCCGCCTGGCCGAACTGACCGAGGAACGCGACACTCTGACCGACGCCCTGCATCAGGCCCGCCGCGACCATGCCTCGCTTGAAACCCGGCTGGCCGAGACGCGCCTTGCCGCCGAAAAGGACCGCGAGGCCAGCGCCCGCGAAGTCGCCACGCTGCGCGCGCTGCGCGAGGAAATGACGGGACAGTTCAAGCTGCTCTCGGCAGAAACGCTGCGCAACCAGCAGGCCGATCTTCAGAAAAGCCAGAACGATCAGCTGAACGCGCTGCTGACGCCCTTCCGCGAACAGGTCCACCGCTTCCAGACCGAGCTGACCAGCCGCAACCGCATCCTTGACGAGGAAGCCGTGCGGCTGCGCGAACATATCCTGTCGCTGCACCAACGCAGCGAGCAGATCAGCCGCGAGGCCGTGGCCCTGACCCGCGCGCTGAAAGGCGACAAGCAGCGGCAGGGTGCCTGGGGCGAGATGGTCTTGGAACGCATCCTCGAGGATTCGGGCCTGCTGGCGGGCACGCATTACGACATGCAGTCCAGCTGGCGCGACGGCGACGGCAAGCTGTGGCGGCCCGATGTCGTGGTCAAGATGCCGCGCGGCAAGGTCATGGTGATCGACAGCAAGGTCTCGCTGAACGATTACGAGATCGCCGTCACCCATGACGACCCCGCCGAGGCGCAGGCCGCGCTACGCCGCCATGTGGCCGCGATGCGCGCCCATGTCACCCAGCTTTCGGATCGCGGCTATCAGCGGCTGGACGATGGCGCGGTCGATTACGTCCTGATGTTCGTGCCGATCGAGGGCGCCTTCTCCGAGGCGCTGCGCGCCGACCCCGCCCTGGCCGCCTTTGCGATGGAGCGGCGCGTGGGCCTGACCACACCCACCACGCTGATGCTGACCCTGCGGACGGTCGAGCATATCTGGGCAGTCGAGCGGCGTGAAAGCAACGCCGCCGAGATCGCGCGCCGGGCCGGTGCGCTTTACGACAAGCTGGCCGGGGTGATCGACGCGATGGAGGGTGTCAGCCGCGCGCTGGATCAGGCGAACAAGGCGCAGGGACAGGCGCTGGACCGTCTGTCGCGCGGCTCTGGCAACGTGATCCGGCAGGTCGAGATGCTGCGCGGCCTTGGCGCGCGGGCCAGCAAGCAGATCACGATGGACCACGACCCGCTGGACGAACCGCCCGCCCTGCCGGCATCCGAGGCCGCGAAATGATCATCAGCTTCACGATCCGCACGCAGGGCCCGCGCTGCCATGACATCACCGACAAGGTCGCGTCCTGGTTGAAAGGTCAAGGCGACGGCCTGCTGACCCTGATGATCCGTCATACCTCGGCCTCGTTGCTGATCCAGGAGAATGCCGATCCCGAGGTGCAGCACGATCTGCTGTCTTGGCTTGACCGGCTGGCGCCCCCGGCCGATCACCCGTCGATGGGCTGGGTCACGCACCGCTACGAAGGCCCTGACGACATGCCCGCCCATCTGAAAGCGGCGATTATGCCGGTCAGCCTGCAGATCCCGGTGCAGAAGGGTCAGATGATGCTGGGCCGCTGGCAGGGCATCTATCTGGTCGAACACCGCGCCAAGCCGCACGAGCGTCAGGTCGCGGCGCTGTTCCAGCCCTTGCCAGGCGAAGCGGATCGCTAAATCTGTCACGACTATGGGCCTCGTTTGGACGCGGTTCCGGGTTACTCTGCCCCGATCAGGCGCAAGAGGTTCCCATGACGAAGCATAATGCCACCCTCCCCCGGATCGCGGCGGATGCCGCGCGCGCGACCGCCATCCAGACGGCGCTGGAAGCCGTGCGCGAGACATTGGGGATGGAGGTGGGCTATCTTTCCGAATTCGTCGAGGAACGTGCCGTCTTCCGCGCCGTCAGCGCGCCGGGGCTTGAGGCGATGATCCAGCCCAGCCAGTCGATGGACCTGCGAGAGGTCTATTGCAAACATATCCTTGACGGGGGCTTGCCGCGCCTGATGGGCGATACAAGCCAACATCCGATCGCAGTCGAATTGCCGATCACGCGGATGATCCCGATCGGCAGCCATCTCAGCGTCCCGGTGCACAGGGCGGATGGCAGCGTCTTTGGCATGTTCTGCTTTCTCAGCCGCACGACCCGCACCGATCTGGACGACGCGGCCCTGCATCTGGTCGAAACCCAGTCCCGGCAGGTCGCAAGCTATCTGGACCCACAGCTGAAATGAGGCCCGCGCCGTCAGGCGGCGGAAGGTCCGCCGCCGTGCTGGGGCGCGGTGTCAGGTGCCCGCCTGAACCTCGGCGCTTTCCTGCTGGATCACCTGACCGGCCGTGGACAGGTCGCGGCCTGCACCTTCCACGGTTTCACAAGCGGCCAATCCCATGATGGCCAGAAGCGCGGCGAAACCGATGAATTTCCGTTGCATGAGACACTCCTTCGATTGTTTTGTCTGCAATTGTGCAACGGAACACCATCGCTGAGCGGCTGGTTCCTGCTTTAGAAGGCAACGCCGGCCCAAAGGCAGATATTCGCGTATGGCGTGCATTCACCCGTTCGGACCACCGCGCGGGCATAGCGGCTTTCCAGCTTGAAATCTTCATGTGAAATGCGCCCGAGCGCGCCGATCTCGCGCTCGGCAAAGCGGGCGATCAGGGCAGGGTCGGCCTCGGTCGCCAGAGCCGAGCGTTCGACCACCAGTTCCGCCAGCACGGCGTCGAGGACATCGAAGATCCCCGGAACGCCCCGCATCACCGCAAGATCGATGACCGGAACGCCTTTTGGAACGGGCAGGCCCGCGTCACCGATGACCAGCAGGTCGCCATGCCCCATCGAGGCGATCAGCCCCGACAGCGGCGCGTTCAGCAACCTCGTTCGTTTCATGTGCGCCCTCTCATTCCGGCGGCAAGGTTTCGCTGAGGAAGCGGATCATGTTGCCCCCCATCACCTTGCGGATCTGTTCGTCGCGCAGACCCGTATCCATCAGGGCCTGAGTCAGGGCGGGCAGATGCGCCGCGTCGAAAGGGACCGTCACACCGCCGTCCCAGTTCGAGCCTAGCGCGACATGATCCTCGCCCACCAGAGCGATCGCGGCGCGGATCGCGCCCGCGATCTCGGCCGGGGTCGCGCCGCAGACGACATCGGTCCAGAAACCGATGCCGATCAACCCGCCTGCCTCGGCGATTCGCTGCAGCTTGGTGTCCGCGATGTTCCGGGTGCTGGGGCAATGCGACAGCACTCCGGTATGCGACAGGATCGGCCGCGCCCCCGGAATGGCCAGCACATCCGCGACCGTGGCGGGCGAGGCATGGGACAGATCGATGATCAGGTTCTGGTCGATCATGCGCCTGACCATGAGCCTGCCGAAATCGGTGAGACCGTAATCGCGATAGCCTTCGCCGTGCAGGCTTGGCCCCAGTTCGTTGTCCAGAAACTCGACCAGTCCGACGACGCGGAACCCGGCCTCGACCAGCCGGTCCAGATTGGCTGGATCCCCGTTCAGCAGATAGGCACCCTCGATCGCCAGCAGGGCCCCGACGACGGGCTGGCCCAGTTCGCGTTCCGCCAGAACGGCGTCGAGGTCGGGACGTGCGCGGATGATGCGAAGTGTTTCGGGGGCGCGTGCCTCGGCATCGGCAAGGACGCGGGCCTGTTCCAGCGCGCGCTCCATTGCCGAGAACCATGTTCTTGGTGGGCGAAGTTGCGTGATGAACAGGGCCGACACCCGGTCGCGCGAATTCGAACGGTTGCGCGTGTAGTTCTGTCCAAAGGGACTGTCAGTATTCGCGGCGACCACATGCACGGCGACATTACCCTCGACAAGGCGCGGCAGGTCGGTGTGGCCGCGGTCGGTGCGGCGTAGCGGGGCGCGGTCCCAGACCAGCATTCCTGAATGCAGGTCGCCGATCGTCAATTCGGCATGAAGCGCCTGCGCGCTTTCGCTGACCGGCCAGCCTTCCGGGGGCATGGTGACGCGGTTCATGCGTCGCTCGATCGTGGAGGGGGCGATAAGAAAGAACAGTAGGATTGCAGCAGTCAGAGCCAGGACAAGGCCCAGCACCGCGCGTCTCGCCATGATTCTCTCCCAGTCGTCGAAGGCCGATCATAAACCGGCCTCCGACAACGGCAAAGCGTTTCGGTCAGTCTTCCAGCGCCTCCAGTTGGTCGATCAGCCCCTCGATCATCGACAGGCCCTTGTCCCAGAAGGCCGGGTCCGAGGCGTCCAATCCAAAGGGCGCCAGCAATTCCTTGTGGTGACGCGACCCGCCCGCCTTCAGCAGGTCGAAATAGCGGGCCTGGAAGTCGGGCAGCCCGTCCTCGTAAGCGGCGTATAGCGCGTTCACCAGCCCGTCGCCGAAGGCATAGGCATAGACGTAAAAGGGCGAGTGCACAAAATGCGGGATATAGGTCCAGAATGTCTCGTATCCCGGCATGAAGTCGAAGACCGGGCCAAGGCTTTCATGCTGGACCTGCATCCACAGGGCGTTGATGTCGTCGGGCGTCAGCTCGCCCTCGGCGCGGGCGGCATGCAGGCGGCATTCGAAATCGTAAAAGGCGATCTGGCGGATCACCGTGTTGATCATGTCCTCGACCTTGCCGGCCAGCAGGGCTTTTTTCTGCGCCGGATCGGTGGTGCGGGCCAGCAGGGCGCGGAAGGTCAGCATCTCGCCAAAGACCGAGGCGGTTTCCGCCAGCGTCAGCGGGGTTGATGCCAGCAGCTCGCCCTGAGCGGCGGCAAGGCGCTGGTGGACGCCGTGGCCCAGTTCATGCGCGAGCGTCATCACGTCGCGCGGTTTGCCAAGGTAATTCAGCAGGATATAGGGATGCGCGGTGGTCACGGTCGGGTGGGCAAAGGCGCCTGGCGCCTTGCCGGGCTTCACGCCCGCGTCGATCCAGCCCTTGTCGAAGAAGGGTCGCGCCAGTTCCGCCAGTTCGGGCGAAAAGCCTGCATAGGCGTCCAGCACCGTGGCCTGCGCCTCGGGCCAGTCGATCAGGCGGGGCGTGTCCGTCGGCAGGGGGGCGTTGCGGTCCCAGACCTGCAGCTTGTCCAGCCCCAGCCAGCGCGCCTTGAGCGCGTAATAGCGATGCGACAGGCGCGGATAGGCGGCGGTGACGGCATTACGCAGCGCCTCGACCACTTCGGGTTCGACATGGTTCGACAGGTGGCGGCCATGCTGTGGCGATGGCATCTTGCGCCACTTGTCCTCGATCGCCTTTTCCTTGGCCAGCGTGTTGTGGATGCGCGCGAACAGACCGACATTGGCGGTGAATACCTTGGCCAGCGCCCGGGCACCGGCCTCGCGGCGCGCTCGGTCATGGTCGGTCAGCAGGTTCAGCGTGGCTTCCATGCCAAGCGTCTCTCCGTCCACGTCGAAGGTCAGCGCGGCGGTCGTCTCGTCGAACAGGCGGTTCCAGGCGGCGGCACCCACGACGGAATTGTCGTGCAGGAATTGTTCGAGTTCGTCGGACAATTGGTGCGGGCGCATCGCGCGCATCCGGTCGAAGACCGGCTTATAGCGCGCCGGGCCGTCGGCGGCGGCAAAGACCGCCTGATAGGTTTCGTCCGGGATACGGTTGAATTCCAGGCTGAAGAAAACCAGCGGAGTCGTCAGCTCGGTGATCCTGCCCTGCATGTCGCCCATCTGCTTGGCGCGGACCGGATCGGTGGTGTTCTGGTAATAGCGCAGCCCGACATAGGACATGATGCGACCGGCCAGAATGTCGATCCGCTCGTATTCCTGGATGCAGGCCAGCATCTCGGCAGGGGTCAGATCGGCCAGGCGGTTCCGATAGGTCTGGGCAAAGCGGGACACGCGCTGGCCCAGGGCCTCGGTATCGGCAGCCAGTTCCGGGCTGTCGGGCGCCGGGTAAAGATCGGTCAGATCCCATTCGGGCAGGGCGCCGAATTCGCCCTTTGCCGGTTCCTGCGCGTCATATGCCATGCTGCCTGCCATGATCTTTCCTTTCCCTTGTCCCGTCCAGATGTGGACGCTGCAGCAGGGGGGCGCAAGGGGTCCGCTTGCCGCTCAAAGACCAGAGAAGGCACGCGCGTGACGGATCGCGCTGCCGGCGGGCAAAGTGCCGTGGATCATCGGCACCGCCCCATCAACGTCCGGCACCAGAGCCGCCTGATGAAAGCCGCAAGCGGCAAACAATCTCTGCTGGCCCATCCCGACGACCGGCAGAGGCCCTGCCACCGCGACGGCTGCATTGATCAGGGCGCGGGCAAGCCCCCGGCCACGCAGGGCCGGATGCACGGTCAGAAGCCCAAGCGCCAGCGCGGGGCGCGCCGCCTGCATGGGCGACAACGCGACATGGCCGACCGCATGCCCCTCGAGATGGGCGATCAGCGAATGGGCCAGATCGCCATCCTCGCGCAGGCGCTGCAGGATGCGCCCCTCGCGGCCATCGCCCAGCAGAGCGTCAAGCGCGGCGCCGTCGGCGGGGCTTTCGGGCCGGATGCGCGGCTGCACCTCGTGGCGGTGAAAATCGCGCCCCATATCGCGGCTGAGCTGCCCCCAGAGACTGGCGGCCGTCCGGGTCTGGTGGGCGGTGAACGCGGCCGCGTCAGCAAAGATCTCGGCCAGGGACCATTCCATCGGATTATCGCTCTGCTCGATGCGGAACAGCAGGCAGCCCGGCTCGGCCCGGCTGGCGGTGACATGTGCCGGCAGCAGGTCCAGCGCAGTCATCATGTCCGCGGCATTGCGGCAGATCAGCCTTCCATGCAAGGCGACGGCGGGCCGCGACAGGGTGACGGGCTCGCCACCCAATTCCGGGTCGGCCGCCGCATGGTGGCCGCAATTGCAGATCATCTGCCGGTCTCTCCTGCTTTGGGCCAGACTGCGCCGGGGCCAAGTCTCGCGTCAAGCGTCAGACGGTTTCGCCTGCCTCCATCCGGTGCAGGAAATCCGCGGCCTCGGCCCGGATCGTGCGGCGCCGCGCCTCGTCCATCCTGTCCCATGTCGCATAGATGCGCCCGATGCGCGGATTGCGCGCGAAACGCTCTCGGTGCCGGTCGAGGAAATCCCAGTAAAGCAGGTTGAACGGACAGGCATCCCGCCCCGTCCGTGCAGCGACCTTGTAGGCGCAGCCCTTGCAATAATCGGACATCTTGTTGATGTAATTGCCCGAACTGACATAGGGCTTCGACCCGACCACGCCGCCATCCGCGAATTGGCTCATGCCGATGACATTGGGCGCCTGGACCCATTCATAGGCGTCGATATAGACGGCCAGATACCATTCATGGACCTGCGCCGGATCGATCCCGGCCAGCAGCGCGAAGTTGCCGGTCACCATCAGGCGCTGGATGTGATGGGCATAGGCATGATCGCGCGTCTGCCCGATGGCCTCGGCCATGCAGCTCATCCGCGTCCGCGCGCCCCAGAATAGCGCCGGCAGGTCGCGACGGTGATCCAGCAGGTTGCGCGCGGTGTAATCCGGCCCTTCCAGGAAATAGATCCCCCGCATGAACTCGCGCCAGCCCAGGATCTGGCGGATATAGCCCTCGGCCGAGTTCAACCGCACCTCGCCCCGCGCATAGGCCTGCGCCACGGCCTCGCAGACCTCGCGCGGCGACAGAAGCCCGGCATTGATATAGGGTGACAGCAGCGAGTGGTACAAAAAAGGGTCCCCCGCGAGCATCGCATCCTGATAGGGGCCGAACTCGTCCAAGGCATGCCGGACGAAATGGTCCAGCATCCGCAGCGCGCCCGCGCGGTCCGTTGCCCAGCCAAAGGGCCGCAGCCGGCCGAAATTCCCCGGAAAGCGCGCCTCGACCAGATCCAGGACCGCCTGCGTTTCGGCATCGGGCTCGCAGAACGGGGGCCTCACGCGCAGCAGATCGCCCGAGGCGGGCTTGCGATTGTCGTGATCATAGTTCCACTGCCCGCCCTCGGGCTGGTCGCCCTGCATCAACAGGCCGGTCTTGCGCCGCATCTCGCGATAGAACCACTCCATCCGCAATTCCTTGCGGCCCTCGGCCCAGGCCTCGAATTCCGCATGGCTGGCAAGGAACCGGTCATCGGCGCGCTGATGCACGGGTATCGGCAGATCGCCCAGGGCCCGGATCAGCCGCCATTCGCCCGGTTCCGTCGCGATCACCTCGCGCAGACCCCGCGCGGCCGCCAGACGCAGGATCTCGCCGCCGATCGACTGGCTGTTCTCGGGATCATCCAGCCGCGTATAGACGACCTCAAGGCCCCGCGCGCGCAGTTCACCCGCGAACTTCCGCATCGCCGCAAAAAGGAACGCGATCTTTTGCGGGTGATGGCGGACATAGCTGGCCTCGTCCATCACCTCGGCCATCAGGACGACATCGCTGGGCCGCGCCTCGCGTAGGGCGGCGATGTGATGGGAAAGCTGGTCTCCCAGCACAAGGATCAGTCGGCTCACGGCGTCCTCGGAGCAGTTTCGGCCACGCAACCTGCCCCGCGCCGCCCCCGCTTGCAAATGCGTCCCGGTGCCGCGTCCGCCTTGTGCCGCCGGTCCTGTCTTTGCCTTGGTCCAAATATCCCGGGGGGAGTCCGCAGGACGGGGGGCAGCGCCCCCCAAAAGCCGCCGCGATCAGCGCCGCCAGATCCAGGAATGTCCCGCCAGCGCGCCCTGGGCCTTGGCCAGCAAGCGCAATCCCGCAGGCTGGCCGCACCGCCCCTCGGCCAGCCGCGCCAGCGCCAGTTCGGCGGGGCAGGGCAGCCCCGTGACCGGATCGCGGTATCGCGGATAGGCGATCAGGCAGGCATGGGCCAGCGCCTCGGGCGAGGGCCTCGCCCGGCGGCGCGGCAGGCCCGGCCCCAGATCGCGCGTCAGCCCCCAGCCCGCGTAAAAGGGCATGCCAAGCGTCGTGACCGGCACGCCGCGCAGCAGCGCCTCGAAACCAAGGGTCGAGGTGATGGTCCAGACCTCGTCCACCGCCGCGATCAGGGCCAGCGGATCGGCCCGGTCCGCGACATGGTCGGCCAGGGCCGTCAGCCTGTCGGGCGCGATCAGGCCGGGGCGCAGACCGGCCTCGACATCGGGATGGGGCTTGTAGATCACCTGCGCGTCCGGGTTCTCGGCCCGCACGCGTGCCAGCAGCGCCAGATTGGTCCGCTCGGCCCCCGCGCCGCGCAGGATCGAGGCGTCATTCTCGACCTGGCCCGGAACCAGGATGCGCCGCCGCCCGTCCGCCGGGGGCAGGTCCGCACGGCCGCCCAGATTGTATTTCGTCAGCCCCGCCGCGATCAGCGCCGCGACCAGCCGCCCCGCCCGCGCCTCGCCGCCCGGAGGCGGCCCGGCCTCGATCAGCGCCTCAAGGCGCGAGGGCGCGGTGGGGTCGAAATAGATCCCCAGATCGTCCGCCACGACCGAAAGCGGCGGCGTCAGCGCCGCGCCAAGGCCGCGCGAGCGCAGGAACCCGTCCTCGACCCGGATCGCCTGCGGCACGGCCTTGGCCGCGCCCGCCCAGGCCAGCGTGACCTGCGCCGAAGGGCGCGACTGGAACCGCAAGGGCCGCACATCGCCGAATTCGCGCGCCAGAAAGCGCCGCTTCCAAAGCCGCATCCCATAGGCCCTGTGGCCGTGGCGATCCTGTCTGAAGGCCTTTGCCTCGGCCTCGATCTGGTCCAGCGCGCCTTCGAAATCGGTCAGCCGGTCGCGGCAGGGATCATACCAGACCGGGCCGGTCAGGTGGCTTGCGGCGAACAGCGCCTGGGGCGTGGCGCGGCCCCGGCGGCCCGGCGGCAGGGCCGCCTCGTCATCGCTGAGGCCCCAACCCGCATAGAAGGGCAGGCCGAAAAGCCGTGGCCGATGACCGGCCAGCAGGGCCTCGTAGCCCAGTTGCGAACTGACCGCATAGACCCGCGCGGCCCCCTCGACCAGCCGCCAGGGCGAGATGGGCCCGTCGCAGATCATCTCGCCGTCGCGCA
This sequence comes from Paracoccus sp. NSM, assembly GCF_052379855.1. NCBI lineage: Bacteria > Pseudomonadati > Pseudomonadota > Alphaproteobacteria > Rhodobacterales > Paracoccaceae > Paracoccus > Paracoccus sp. NSM. Next base: position 120,763 of record NZ_JBQTCG010000008.1, read on the forward strand.
GGTCGTCGCGCGTCAGATGGCCGGGCCGCAGGCCCTGGGCGGTTTCGGGATGGCTGCGGACCACGATACGGTGGCCGGGATTCTCGTCCCGCGCGGCCTGAAGCATCGTCAGGAACAGCCCGCGTCCCGCACCGCGCAGCGAGGCATCGCCCCGCGTCTGGTCGATCACCAGCACATAGCCCGGTTCCGGCGCGGGCAGGGCAGGGTCGTGGGCATTGTATTTCGACAGATCGGCCGCGCGCAGCCGGGCCAGGCCCTCTCGGGCGCGGGCCTCGGTCCCGGGGGGCAGGGGCGCGCGGATCAGCCGCTCCAGCAGCGAGGGGTGACCGGGGTCGAAATGCAGGCCTTCGGGGTCGATCAGCAGGCCCACCGCCCCCCGTCGGGCCAGCGCACCCCGCGCCCGCCCCGGCAGGATCGAGCGCAGGAACGCGTCCTCAACCGTGACCACCGATGCGCCGGTCCGTTCCGCGACGCGGCGCCCGCGCCATGCGGTGGGGCTGGCCCCCCAGATGCCTACCGCGCCGTCCGGGCCAGGCAGGCCGAGGACGGGCCGCCAGCCCGCCAGCGTCAGGATGCGCGCAAGGCGCGTCTGTCGCAGGAAGCCCAGGTTGAAAACATGAAGCCGCCGGGGGGTCCCGGCGGCTTGTGGTCTTTCGGCCTGCATGGGCGGGTCAGTTGCCCAGGTTCGACAGGCTGTTGGCGGTCGCGGCGCTGCCCGTGATCGCGCCTAGCGTCTTCTGCCATTGGACATAAGGCGCCTCGGTCACATAGAGCGTGTCGCCGTCGCGGATGATGAAGTCGCGCGCGAGGAACAGCCCGTTCGGGCGAGTCAGGTCCAGCACATAGGCAAAGCGCGTCGTGGTATCGACGGGCCGGCCCAGGACGCGGCTGGCGACCGAGGGCGGCTCGTCGCGCATCACGAAGACGCCTTTAGGGTCGGCCAGCTGGGTGCTGAGGCCGCCGACCATCGCGATGGCCTCGACCGCGTTGATCACCTCGTTGCCAAGCGGCACGCGCGTCTGGCCGCCAAGCGCGCCAAGCGAGGTGAAGGTGCGCTGGTCTTCCTCGACCACGATCAGGTCGCCGGGGCGCAGGGCGATGTCATTGGACGGGCTGGCATAGAGATCGGTCAGCCAGACCTTGCCGGATTCGCCGCCGCGCTTGACGGTGACCACCGCGACCTCGGGCGGGATCGCGACGCCGCCCGCACGCGCCAGCATGGCCGACAGCGACCGGGTCGGGCGCTCGATCGGATAGACGCCCTGTGCGCTGACCCGCCCCATGACCGAGACGGTCGCGCCGTCGCCCGCCACCCGCGCGACCGAGACCTGCGGATCGGGCGTGCGGACCGACAGCTGGTCGGTGATGATCTGGCGCAGCTGGTCGGGCGTGTTGCCCGCGGCGCGGACCCGGCCCGCATAGGGCACGAAGATGAAGCCGTCGCTGTCCACCTGAATTTCGGTCAGCTGGGCGGAACTGGCCCCGGCCGAGGTCAGAAGCCCGTCCTGCACGTTTTCCCAGATCGCCAGACCCAGCCGGTCGCCGGCCCGGATCTCGTCCGCGCCGACCTGGGCCGCGTTGCGGAAGCTGGCCGAGAAGCCGAAGGCGGGCGCAAAGGCCGATGCGCGCGTCACGTGGTCGTTGACATAGATGACGTGGGTGTTGCCGCCCTTCTCGACCGAGCCGCGAAAGATCTCGGTCTTGTTGGGGCCGGAACGGGGCAGGGCGCAGGCCGCCAGCAGGGCAAGCGACGCGATCATCACCAGCCGGAACACGGCCGACGCGCGGAAGGATACTGTCACCTCTGATACTCCTGTTATTGTCGCCCGGTTGGGTTGGACGCCTTTTTGCGCAATTTAACGAGGAATTGCCGCTGCGGCTACCGGAATTGCAGCGGGACGGAGGATCACCGCTCGCTCTCGGTCGGTTGGTGCCGATGGGTCACATGGCCGGCGGCCAGGGCCTGATACGGGTCCTCGGGCGACAGCATCATGTCGGCGACCAGCCGCAGCGCATGGGCGCGCGACCGCTTGGCGTAAAAGCCGCCGGGGATCTGGCTGGTTTGCAGCAGATAGTCCCGAAACACCCGATAGGCCTGCGGGTCGGGCGGCATGGGCCGCGCGAAGAACGTGTCGAGATCCTGGTCCGAGACAAGCCCGGGCTTGTCATAGACCGCCCGGCCAAGCGCCTTGACCGGGATGCCGCGCCACAAGGCCTGTTGCGCGCCGGTCGAATTCACCGTGACCACCGCGCGCGCATGGGACAGGATTTCGGCCAGCTTGCCGCCGCGGATATAGTGGATCCGGTCCAGGCAGCCATTGCGTTCCCCCGCCGCCTGGATCGCGGCACGGTTGCCGGCGCGCCCATCCTCCAGCGGGTGGGCCTTGAAGACCAGATGGTGATGGCGCGGGGCCGAGCGCGCGAAGGCGTCGATCACCTGGTCGATGAACTGCGCGTTGCGGGTAAAGGGCGAGTGGCCCAGGAAATTGCTGTCATGTTCCAGCTGCATCAGCACCAGGCTGAAGGGCCAGCCCGACAGCCGCAGCCGTCGCCATTGCAGGCTGCGCTGCACGGCATAGAGCGGCGCCAGAACCAGCCGCCGCGCGTTCAGCCGCACCTCGGTCGCGACCGGGATCGCCCGATGGCCGCGATAGGCGCGGTAATCGCGGTTCATCAGCAACAGCAGCAGGTGATAGAACAGGCCATAGAACTTGTGCTGGCGCATGTCGCCCCAATGGGCGGGCGGGCGGCGCACCTCGCTGACCTGTTCGCGGAGCGCCGCGCGCATCTGCGCCAAGGGAATCCGCATCAGCGCGGAATGGCCGTTCGAGCCCTCGCGCTCGTAGCTGATCCAGTAGGGGCGCAGATAACCCTCTTCGAAGACGTGGACGGTGATGCCGCGGATCGCGGCCTTTTCGCGCGCGATGGCGTGGATCGCGCGCACGTCGCCGTAAAGCACGATATCCGTCACGCGCTTTTCGGTCAGGATGCGGTCCAGATGGTCGGGCCAGTCGGCGACCGTGCCGTGATGGGGGATGAAGCGGTCGCGGTCAGACCAGAAGAACTGGTCCCCCGCATTGAAGCCGCAGCGCCAGATCGTCGCGCCCGCCGCCGCCAAGAGCGTGGCGAGGCGGTCGAAGAACGGGCCATGCGGGCCTTGCAGCATCAGGAAGACGCGATCCGACACGGCAACGGGCGGCACCGGGTTCTGCCTGTCTTGGGCCTTGGGCAGGGCGGGATTATCGTGGTACATGGGGCGATCGTTATGGTCGGACAACGTAATTTTCCTTTCCCAGTCATCGCACGAGACGGCCCTTCGCGCCATCGATTTATCCTGCAAATGCGTTCCACCCCGGCCCTTGCGCGACTTTGCGCCCCGATGCCGCCCGAACGGGCTTCTTGAACGGGCCGGGGGTTTCGCCTAACTCGGGGCAGGTTGCAGGGAAGGAATGCGATGTTCACCGGGATCATCACCGATATCGGCAAGGTGCTGGCCGTCGAGATGCGGGGCGACATGCGCGCCCGGATCGGCTGCGGCTATGACATGGCGGGCGTGGACATGGGCGCCTCGATCGCCTGCGACGGCGTCTGCCTGACCGTGATCGCCAAGGGGGCGGACTGGTTCGACGTGGACATCTCGGCCGAGACGCTGTCCAAGACGAATATCGGCGCCGAGGGCTGGCCGGTCGGCAAGCGGCTGAACCTGGAACGCGCGCTGCGCGTCGGCGACGAGCTGGGCGGCCACATCGTCAGCGGGCATGTGGACGGCGTGGCCCGCATCACCGAGGCCCGGCGCGAGGGCGACAGCCTGCGTCTGGTCTTCGAGGCGCCCGCCGCACTGGCGCGCTTCATCGCGCCCAAGGGTTCGGTCGCGCTGAACGGCACCTCGCTGACCGTGAACGAGGTCGAGGGCACGTCCTTCGGCATCAACCTCATCCCGCACACGCAAGAGGTCACGACCTGGGGCGATGCCGCCGAGGGCGATGCCGTGAACCTGGAAATCGACACGCTGGCCCGCTATGTCGCCCGGCTGGCCGAGGCCGACCGGACCATCGGGCATCCGTGACGCGGCGCCCCGCCTCTGGCCCTCGCGATGCGGCTGGGCTAGATCTGGGGCAGTCGCTGGAAAGGTATCCCCATGCAGTATGAAAAGCCCGGCCCTGTCGAGACGGACTTGTCGGACGCGATCTCGCCCATCGAGGCGATCATCGACGAGGCCCGCAACGGCCGCATGTTCATCCTGGTCGATCACGAGGATCGCGAGAACGAGGGCGATCTGGTCATCCCCGCGCAGATGGCCACGCCCGACGCGATCAACTTCATGGCGACGCATGGGCGCGGGCTGATCTGCCTGTCCATGACCGCGGCCCGGATCGAGGCGCTTGGCCTCGGCCTGATGAGCCCGCGCAATTCCAGCCGTCACGAGACCGCCTTCACCATGTCGATCGAGGCGCGCGAGGGCGTGACCACCGGCATCAGCGCCCATGACCGCGCGCGCACGGTCAGCGTGGCCATCGACCCCGCCAAGGGGGCGGCCGACATCGCCACGCCCGGCCACATCTTTCCCCTGCGCGCCCGCGACGGCGGCGTTCTGGTCCGGGCGGGTCACACCGAGGCCGCAGTGGACATCTCGCGGCTGGCCGGGCTGAACCCGTCGGGCGTGATCTGCGAGATCATGAACGACGACGGCAGCATGGCGCGCCTGCCCGATCTGGTGGCCTTCGCGCAGCGTCACGGCCTGAAGATCGGCACGATCAGCGACCTGATCCGCTATCGCCGGCGCCACGACAACCTGATCGTGGAACGTGCACAGCGCCAGGTGCTGTCCGAGCATGGCGGCGAATGGATGATGCGGATCTTTGCCGACGAGACGCAGGGCGCCGAGCATATCGTCCTGACCAAGGGCGACCTGACCGCGCCGGGCCCGGTTCTGGTGCGGATGCACGCACTGGACCCGCTGCATGACGTTCTGGGCGTCCAGCGCGGATCCGGCGGCAGTCTGCCTGCCGCCATGCGCGCCATTGCCGATGAGGGGCGCGGCGTCGTCGTGCTGATCCGCGATCTGGTCGAGACCATCACCCAGCCGGGCGAGGCCTCGCCCCATATCCTGCGGCAATACGGTCTGGGGGCGCAGATCCTGTCCACTCTGGGCCTGTCGGAACTGGTTCTTCTGACGAATACCGCGCCGGTCAAGGTCGTGGGGCTTGACGGCTACGGGCTTTCCATCCATTCCACCCGGCCTATCCCCAAGGACTGAGCCATGGCATCCCATACCGAGCAACACGACCTGCCGCTGCCGCATTTCGATGCGCCCGTGCGACTGCTGGCGGTGGTCGCGCCCTATTACCGCGAGATCGCTGACAACCTGTTGGCGGGCACGCGCGCCGTGGCCGATGCCGCCGGGGCCCAGCTTGACGTGGTCGAGGTGCCGGGCGCGCTGGAAATCCCCACTACGGTCGCGCTTGCCGCGCGGGCCGGGCGGCATGACGGCTTCGTCGCGCTTGGCTGCGTGGTGCGCGGCGAGACGACCCATTACGACACGGTCTGCAACGACAGCTCGCGCGGGCTGGCGCTGCTGGGCCTTCAGGGCATCTGCATCGGCAACGGTATCCTGACGGTCGAGAACATGGTGCAGGCCGAACGCCGCGCCGATCCCGCAGGCATGGACAAGGGCGGCGCCGCAGCCGCCGCGGCGCTGCATCTGGTCGCTCTGGCCCGCCGCTGGCAGTCCGCGCCCGGCCGCGCCGTCCCCCATGACGTGATCCGCCTTGCGGGCGAGCTGGACGGGCAGGGCCGCGCATGAGTTCCGACACCACCACCCCGCGCCCCGACCGCCGCAGCCTCAGCAGTGCCGCCCGGCTGTACGCCGTGCAGGCCCTGTTCCAGATGGAGGCCGCCGGCCAATCCGCCGAACGCGTCACGCGAGAGTTCCAGAACTACCGCATCGACGCGGAGGACCGTGACGGTCCGACCTCGGCCGCCGACGAGGATCTGTTCGCGCGCATCCTTGACGACGCGGTTACGTGGCAGTCGCGGATCGACCAGGCGACCGACCGGGCGCTGGTGGCGCGCTGGCCCATCGACCGGATCGACCCGGTCCTGCGCGCGATGTTCCGGTCGGCCGGGGCGGAGCTGGTCGCAGCGAAAGCGCCGCCCAAGGTCGTCATCTCAGAATATGTCCGCCTGACCGAGGCGTTCTTTCCCGACGGCAAAGAGCCGAAATTCGTCAATGCCGTGCTGGATCACATCGCCCGCGAATTGCGCCCCGAAGCGTTCTGACACCTGCAAAGGCTGCCTTTCCCTCAAGGCCCGGTCCTCGCGACCGGGCCTTTTGCCTGTGGCGACGCGGTTTCCCGCGCGCGGCAGGATCTCGCCGCGTCCAGAGGTGTGGCGGGAACGCAACAACTTTGCGCCCCAGAAGAATCGGTTTACTTGCCTAGTTTCAAGGCACTCACGCCCATGTTGCAAACCGGGAAGATCGCCGGCCAGCGGATCGCCGGGCCGGGTACGCGGCAAACATGCAAGGAGAGGGCGCGTTCCGCCCGAACCGCGCCGGTTGCATCACAAATCGTGTCGGTCGAATTTGAGCAATCTATTGCCGATAGCGCGGAAGTCACGATTCCCTCACGTTTTCGGCATTTTCCCTTGTTGGGTGGCGGGCTTTGAACCGGTGGGGCAGGCCCTTAGTTCTCACTCCAGCAGAGATGCTCCGGCACAAGACGGCCGGACAGACGACACTCAGCTCGTGAGGATGAAGATGAAAAAGATTACCCTGTTGACCAGCACTGCCGCGATGCTGGCCGTTCTGTCGGTTCCTGCCTTGGCCCAGACCGAGCGTGCCACCGGCGCCACCGCCGTCGGCGTGACGCAGATCGACGACCGCATCACCGATATCGAGGATGCAGTGCGCGATGATTTCGACCGTTCGGCTGATTCCGACCGCTTCGGCCCGGCCGACCGTCGCACCGGCCTGTTCGGCACCATGTCGCTCAGCTACACCGGCCGCACCGGCAACACCGAGAACCAGGACCTGGCGATCGCGGGTCGCGTCAACTACAATCAGGGCCAGTTCGCGCAGAGCGTCGGCGTCTCGATCGAGTATGGCGAGAACGACGACGGCGACCGCGACACCGAAGAGACGCAGGCGATCTATGACGCCCAGTACTACTTCAACGACCAGCTCTACGGCTTCGCCCTCGGCAGCCTGAAGGTCGATGGTCTGGTGGACGGCACCAACCGCCCCGACGACCTGCGTCGTGACGGCTTCCTCGGCTTCGGTCCGGGCTACCGCATCATCAACACGCAAGACACCGCGTGGCGCGTTCAGGCCGGTGTCGGCATCCGCTACCAGCAGACCGGCGCCGCGTTCGCGGGTGACGAGGGTTCGGTGACCGAGACGGGCTACATCGCCTCGTCGCGCCTGTACCACCGCTTCAACGACATGGTCTTCCTGACCAACGACACCGACTATCTGGGTTCGAGCGATGCAAACGACCGCATCACCAACGAACTGGGTGTGAACTTCCGCGTCTCGGACCAGCTGGCGACCCGCGTGAGCTATCGCACCGAATATGTCGAAAATCGCGACACCCGCACCGACAACCGTCTGGGCGTCGCGGTGGTCTACGGCTTCTGATCGTTTCCCCGATCCTGAGTCTCTCTGGAAGGGCGGCCCTCGGGCCGCCCTTTTCCATGTCGCCGGAAGTGTAGTGGAGGGTGGCGGGAACCGCTGCGACCGCGGCGGCGTCAGATTTCCCGAAAGCCTGATCATTCAGGTGGGCACCAGGTAACGTGACCAGGGTCACGACAGAGCCAGCGCCCTCGGAAAACTTATAGGCCAGTGGAAATGTGGCCGCACGCGCGAAGAGCAGAAGCCCGCCACGGACAAAGCTAGGGGCAGGGCGCGCTGATTTCAAGCGGTTCGCCCCTGGGCGGGCGGAAGGCGATTCCGACGTGATTCTAACGCGCTGCGCAGGGTTCTGGCCGAAGGCGGCTCTATTAACACCGTAAAAACAGTGACTTGATACAAATCTTCATCCGGCTGTCATTTTTCCTGTTGCGCCCGTCAGCGCCTGA
>NZ_JBQTCG010000009.1:0-118687 GCF_052379855.1 Paracoccus sp. NSM
CCTCGTCCATCTTGCCGAGAAAATTCTACTTATGCAGCCCCTTGCTTTCGGGGGGATTACCCCCCCCCCCGCGCGACCACCTTCTCGCGCGCGGCGCGGATGCCGTCGATGAAGGGCGCAGGTGAGGACTCGGCGAAGCGGGTCAGGGCCGGGGCAGCCTCATGCGCGAAGCGGGAAGCAGCGTATTTCGAGTGCCGGATGGTGATCTCCTGGAAGTCCTCGACGCCCCACAGGTTGCGGTTCTGGCAGACCGCCCGCAGGTAGAAGCTGGCGATGCCGAGCGTCTTGGCCCCGACCTCGGAGTTCCAGGCGTAGAAGCCGCGGAAGTAGAGGTCGGGCGCGCCGTCGGGCAGGCGCCCGGCCTCGATGGGGTTGAGGTCGTCGACGAGGAACAGGAACACGTCGCGGTCGGACGCATAAAGGGTCGTCGTGTCGCGCGTGATGTCGACCTGCGGGTTGTAGATGCCGGTCGACCAGTCCAGCACGCCCGGCACCTTCCAGCGGGTATCGCCGGTGCCGTTCCCGGCGATGCGGCCGACGGCCGAGACCAGTTCGTGGTCGTAGATGCGGCCGTAATCGGGTCCGGTCACGGCGCGCAGTTCCGTGCGGCCGTCCTCGGTCTCGAGCGTCTTGATCTGCTCGGCCCGATGGTTGGTCAGCCCGTACTGCAGGTTGATCCCCGCGAGCGGCGCGGGCAGCTGACGCAAATAGGCCGCGGGCGCGCCGACGAGGCTCGATAGCTGGCCAAACGACCAATGCGTCGGCGCGACGGGCGCATCCGTGCCAGGCAGGACGAGGCCCAGCCGCTCGGGGTTGTCGCGGCTTGCCTCCACCCGGATCGCGGCGCTCTCCACGGTGCGGGTGCGGCTGCGCTCGGCCCGGCCCTTGACCGAGGCAAAGAGGTCGTCGAGCGACAGGAAGCGCTCGTCATCGGGCCGGTTGAACCATTCCGACGACACCCGCCCCACGCGCTCGCCTCGCGACACATCCACCTTGTAGCCGCCGGTCACGTCGCGGCCGCCATCCAGAACCTGCACATCCATCGGTCATCTCCCGAGACGGGCGACGCAGGGCCTCTCCCTCGCCTCCAAACCCGTCACGGGACCTGACGGGACCTCTCGCTCTTAGCGCGACGGGGCCGGTCTTCGTACTACGCCGGGCTGGAAGGCCTAGACGGGGCGACCTCATGTGCGCAGGCTGGACGGACAAGTGACTGCAGGCCGGATGCTGAATCATGGAACAAAAATCGGCAGATAGCCGGTACTGCCAACCACCGGAGCGGCGCGGCCTTTGCAGAGGGGAGGCGGCGGAGTACATTGGTGTAGGCGTCTCGAAGTTCGACGCGATGGTGGCAGACGGGCGCATGCCAGCCCCCAAGCGCATCGACGGGCGCCGTGTCTGGGATCGCCGTCAGGTGGATCGCGCCTTCGATCTTCTGGAAGGCGGCGGCGCTGTGGAGGACAACCCCTGGGATTTGTGAAGGCTATGCCCTGATGAAAATGATGCGGTTGAAATACGTGGTCGAGGACACCGACCGCCATGGCAATGTCCGCATCTACTATCGCCGCGCTGGGCATCCCAAGATCCGGTTGGGTGGTCCCGTCGGCTCGCGTGAGTTCCTGATCGACTACCAGCGTGCGGAGTCGGGCGAGGCCTACAAGCAGAAGAAGAAGGCCAAGGAGAAGAGCCAGATCGGGCGGCCCGGAACGCTGGGCTGGCTGTGTGTCCAGTATTTCAAGTCACCCATGTACCGGCAACTCGACGCATCTACCCGTCGGACGCGTCGGTCGATCCTCGAGCGGTTCTGCCAGAACCATGGTGACGGCGAGAAGCCCTACGCCAAGCTCCTGCCGCGCCATCTGCGAATACGTCGCGACGAGATGATGAAGACGCCGGCGGCGGCGAACACCATGATCAAGACCATGCGGCAGCTGTTCCGCTTCGCGGTACGCTACGATCTGCATGACACCAACCCGGCGGCCCAGGTCGAGTACCTGACCACCAATGCCGAGGGCTACCACTCCTGGTCCCTCGACGAGATCGAGGCCTACGAGAAGGCCCACCCTTTAGGGAGCATGGCGCGCCTTGCGCTGGCGCTCGCGCTCTACACCGGCCAGCGCCGGTCCGACCTAGTGCGGTTCGGATGGAAGGACGTCCGCGAGGATGAGGAGGGTGTCCTTTGGATCGGCTTCACCCAGCACAAGGGTCGCAATCGCCATCCGATCACGCTGGAAATCCCGATCATCCCCGAATTGCAGCGCTACCTCGCGGATGACCGGGTGGGCGACACAACATTCCTGATGAGCGAATACGGCAAACCCTTCACGGCAGCCGGATTCGGCAACCGGTTCCGCAAGTGGTGCGATGCGGCAGGCCTCGGTCATTGCTCGGTCCACGGGTTGCGAAAGGCGGCGGCCGCCCGACTGGCCGAGCTCGGCTGCAGCGAATTCGAAATCATGGCGATCACGGGTCATCAGACCTCGAAGGAGGTCACGCGCTACACGAAGGGGGCGTCCCAGAAACTGCGTGCCGCCAGTGCGCTCGCAAGGCTAACTCAGCCGCGCGAGACGGCGAAAAGTGTCCCACCTTTTGCGACCCGTCCGGGCGGTGGGACAGTCTTGCCCCGGAACCGGCTGAAAAACATAGGTATTTCGGGAAAATGGCAGCCCGTAGGGGAATCGAACCCCTCTTTCCAGGTTGAAAACCTGGCGTCCTAACCGATAGACGAACGGGCCACTTTCTGTTTCGCTTCCGGCGCTTGCCGTCTGCGTGAGGCGGTAATTAGGCAAAGCCGGCGGGGGCTGCAAGCGGAAAAAACGCGTCGCGGTGATTTTTTTCGCGCCGCCCGCTCCCCGGCGGCAATGACCCTAGCGGCAGGGCCAGGCGGCCTTGTCCTGATCCAGTCGGGGATGCGCCAGAACAGCATTGCGGCCAAGGCCGAGGCGCGCGGATTCGCCACCAGCGATCTCGAGGACCATCAGGCGTTCCGGGCGGGGATCGCCCGCGGCGGCGCCCGGAATGGGCGTCTCGTCCAGGGGGCGGGCTTGCGGATGGATATGGCGGACGGTGCCGCTCTCGTCGATGAAGATGAGGTCCAGCGGGATCAGCGTGTTCCGCATCCAGAAGCTGACAGGCTGGGGGCGTTCGTAGATGAACATCATGCCGCCCTGCTCGGGCAGCTCGGTCCGGAACATCAGACCACGAGCGCGTGTCTCGGGCGTGTCGGCAATCTCGACCTCGAAGACCAGCGGCGCATCGGCGCCCGTGGCGAAGACCGCCATATCATCGCGGCATTCAACGCGGGGGGCATCCTGAGCCCCTGCCCCGGCTGCCGCGACGAGGACCAGAAAAGCGGCGAAAAGACCCGCCCTATTCGGCCACATGTGCAAGATAATCGCCGCGATCCTCGCCCCGTTCGATGGGCACGCCCTTGTCGGGCGCGCTGACCGCGGCGTCCCAAGACGCGACCTGCGCGGCCATCAGCCCTCGCGGGCCCTCGATCACGCGCAGACAGACCGCCTCGCCTATGACAAGGTCGGCAAAACCGGAATGGCGCACGACTTCGATATGGACGAAAACGTCGTCGGGATGACCGTAGATATTCGCAAAACCGAAGCCCTTGGCTTTGTCGAACCACTTCACCCGGGCGGGTCGCAGGGGCAGAGTGTCAAGGTGTTCGATGACGGCGATGTCCAGATCGGCGATCGGCGGCGTGCCATCGGTCGCCGGCGGCTCGATCAGCACGATCTCGGCCGCCTGAAGGCCTCTCTGGGTTTCCTGCACCATCACGACGATGCGCGACTGGTCCGCGACCGAGCCACGACCGAAATTCCGCAGGACATTCGCATGCAGCAGGATGTCGGGCCCGCCATCCTGATCCAGGATGAAGCCATACCCCTTGGTGGGGTCGAACCACTTGACCAAACCGGTCACACGCTTCAAGGACACGTCGTCTGGCATGCTGTTCCCATATTCCTGCCCGGATTGCATTCCACGCAAAGTTAGAGGCCCTCGCTCCATTCCGCAACAGCCGAATGAGGCAACTGACTCCCTCCGTATGGAATCTCAGCGTAACCTCGGGGCAGCAACCGGGTCAACTTATGGTGAGAGGCGCTGAACCCGCCAACCCGTGTCGCCACCACGCTCCCAGACAAATCGGTCATGCAGCCTGAAAGCGCCATCGGCCCAGAACTCGATGCGCTCCGGCTTTATCCTGTAACCGCCCCAGAACGCAGGACGAGGGGGATTTGTTCCAAGCCGCAGACCCATTTTTGCCGCCTCGGCCATCAGGGCGCCCCGGCTGGCCAGAGGCTGCGACTGGCGCGAGGCCCAGGCCCCGATCCGGCTCTGCAGGGCGCGGCTGGCGTAATAGGCGTCGGCCTGGGGACCGTCCTCGCGGGTGACGGTGCCGCGCACGCGGATCTGGCGGCGCAGGGATTTCCAGTGCAGCACGAAGGCTGCCTTGCCGCTGGCCTCGATCTGGCGACCCTTGGCGCTTTCGTAATTGGTGTAAAAGACAAAGGACCCGTCCAGCCCCGCCCCGTCGATATCCTTCAAGAGAACCATGCGCACATCGGGCATACCCTCGGGATCGACGCTGGCCAGCGCGATGGCATTGGGGTCGTTCGGCTCAGTCGCTTCGGCCTCGGCCAGCCAGGCGCGTGCGATGGCAAAGGGGTCATCGCCTGCGAATATTCCGGTCCGATCATCCATGGGTTGCATCCTGCGCGCTTGAAGCCATGCCATGATTGGCCTAATCACAACGTCGTAAAGTGTTGAAACCGCGAGGGACAGGCAATGTCAAGCGAGCAGGGGTGCGGCCTGATGTCAGGCAAGCGCGGCCTTATCATGGGGCTGGCGAATGACAAGTCGATCGCCTGGGGCATCGCCAAGGCGCTGGCCGATCAGGGCGCCGAACTGGCCTTCAGCTATCAGGGCGAGGCGCTGAAAAAGCGGGTCGAGCCGCTGGCGGCGCAGCTGGGTTCGGACATCGTCCTGCCTTGCGATGTCTCGGACGAGGCCACGATCGACGCGCTTTTCGCTGGCCTTGCCGAAAAGTGGGACAGCATCGACTTCATCGTCCACGCCATCGGCTTTTCCGACAAGGAGCAGCTTCGCGGCCGCTATGCCGAAACGACGCGCGACAATTTCATGATGACGATGGACATCTCGGTCTATTCCTTCACCGCCGTTGCGCGCCGCGCCGCCGCGATGATGTCGGCGGGCGGGTCCATGCTGACGCTGACCTATTACGGCGCAGAACGCGTGATGCCCCATTACAACGTCATGGGCGTCGCCAAGGCCGCACTGGAAGCCAGCGTGCGCTATCTGGCCGAGGATTTCGGCAAGGACGGCATCCGCGTGAACGCGATCAGCGCAGGCCCGATCAAGACGCTGGCCGCCAGCGGCATCGGCGATTTCCGCTACATCATGAAGTGGAACGAGCTGAACTCGCCGCTGCGCCGCAACGTCACGACCGAGGATGTGGGCAAGTCGGCCCTCTACCTGCTGTCGGATCTGGGCAGCGGCGTCACCGGCGAGGTGCATCACGTCGATGCGGGCTATCACGTCGTCGGCATGAAGGCCGTGGACGCGCCCGACATCGCCGCCGTGGTCAAGAAGGACTAGCCCCCAAGGGGCCAACCGGAGCCGCGCGATGCTTCAGATCACCACTGCCGAAATGGCCGTTTTCGTGGCGACCCTGTCGGTGGCGATCCTGTCGCCCGGCCCCGGCGTGATCGCCGTCAGCCAGGGCGCCTTTGCCCTGGGCCGCCGCCATGCGCTGGCCTATGGCTGGGGGCTGGCGCTCGGCGCCTCGATCTGGTGCCTTTTCGCGCTGCTGGGGCTGACGGCCCTGTTCCGGGTCGCGCCCTGGACGCTGACGGCCATGACGATGGCGGGGGGCGCCTATCTGGTCTGGATCGGGGCGCAGATGTGGCGCCATGCGGCTGACCCGCTGCCCGATCCCGCCGGTGGCGGGATGGGCTTTGCCGCGGGCGTGATGCTGAACCTCGCCAATCCCAAGCCCGCGCTGTTCTATTCGGCGGTGCTCTTGTCGATCTTTCCGGCGGTGCTGAACCTTGCCGACAAGGGGGCCATCTATGTGGTGGCCTTGTCGGTCGAATTGTTCTTCTATACCGCATTGGCCAGCCTGATGGCCCTGCCCCTGCTGCGGCGGCGCTATCTTGCATCGAAATTCTGGATCGACCGGGCGGCGGGTCTGGCCATTCTGGCGCTTGGCCTCTCGCTGATCCTGCGCCTCTGAAGGAGAGAAGATTGTGAACGACCGCCTGCCCCACGAGAAAGGCTTTCATGTCAGCTGGGACCAGCTGCACCGCGATGCCCGCGCCCTGGCCTGGCGCCTGGACGGAACCGAATGGCGGGCCGTCGTCGCCGTGACGCGCGGCGGCCTTGTCCCCGCGATGATCGTCGCGCGCGAACTGGACATCCGCACGATCGACACGATCTCGATCCGGTCCTACAAGGGCGTGGGCGCGGCGGCCGGTCAAGGCCAGCTCGAGGTGCTGAAAAGCCCCGATGCCGACCTGATGGGCGATGGCGAGGGGATTCTGGTCGTCGATGATCTGGTCGATAGCGGCCGCACGCTGGAACTGATCCGCCAGATGTATCCCAAGGCGCACCTGGCCACCGTCTATGCCAAGCCCAAGGGCAAGCCGATGGTCGCCAGCTACGTGACCGAGGTCAGCCAGGACACCTGGATCTTCTTCCCCTGGGACATGGCTCTGCAATACGTCCAGCCCTTCCGCGGCGAGGACTGAGGCCCTCGCGGTCGGCGGCAGGCTTCCGCCGATCGCACATCGCGCGTCATGGGCCGGGAACCAGCAGCCCGGCCATGGAATTGTATCCACAATAGCAGCCCGACGGGCGCTTTTGTTTTCAGGAGGATACACCATGCGCAAGCTCATGCTGACCACCGTTCTGGCCCTGCCCTTCTCGGTTGCGGCCTTCGCGCAGGACACCACCGTCCCCGCCGACGATCCGGCCATGCAGCCCGCCGGTGATGCGACCATGACGGCCGATCCGGCAGCTGACCCGATGGCCGCGTCCGGCGCCGATCCCATGGCCGATCCCATGACCGACGACGCGGCGATGGAAAGCGATGTCGAGGCTGACATGGCCGCAGCGGCCGCCAGCGAAAAGGTCGTTCAGCAGCAGGACCCGAACGAACTGCGCCTTGACTGGATCACCGGCACCAATGTCCAAGCCCCGGACGGGACGGATATCGGCTCGATCAAGGACCTGATCCTCGACGGCGAGACGGGCGAACTGAAGGCGGCGATCATCGGCGTGGGCGGCTTCCTCGGGATCGGCCAGAAGGACATCGCCCTGCCCTGGGAAGAGATGACCATCAACTACGACGCCCGCGAGATCACCGCCAGCCTGACCCGCGAAGAGGCTGACGCCGCCCCGGAATATGTGTTCCGTGACCGCGAGACTGCACCTTCGGGCGACATGGCCCCAACGGGCTCCGATCCGGCCATGGTCCCGGCCAATGATCCGGCGGGCGACCCGGCCATGCAGCCGATGCCCGGCGAGACGGCCCCGGCCCCGGCCCCGGCGAACTGAGCTTTCGCTTCATCGATGTGACGAATGGCGGCCATACCGGGCCGCCATTTTCCTTTGCAAACAACCTTTGCCGTGGGGCGCCGGAATCATTTGACGGATCGCGCATATTTGCTCAATTGAACGACAGCAGCAGCAAGCTCTGCGCGTAAAAGGGTGTCGCATCATGGTCTATGAGTGGGCGTTCATCGCCAATGCTTTGATTTTCGGGGGCCTTACGGTCTTCCTGGCCACGGATCCGTTCAGCAGCGACGATGACACCGACAACACGACGCCGGGCCTGAACCTGACCGGCACCAACGACGATGACCGGATGGACGGCACGGACGGCGACGACATCCTGCTGGGTCTCGGCGGCGCCGACGTGATCAGCGGCTTTGCGGGCGATGACCGGCTGGAGGGCAATACCGGCAACGACACGATCTTTGGCGGCACCGGCGATGACAGTCTGGCAGGCGGCGGCGGCACTGACGTGATCTATGGCGGGCCGGGCAATGACGTCATCGGCTCGGACCGACTGGATGCCGAGGTGAACTGGGCGCGCGGTGGGGCCGAGCAGCTGTTCGGCGATGCGGGCGACGACCAGTTGCTGTTCTCGCCCGACGACATCGTGTCGGGCGGCAGCGGGGCCGATTCGTTCCGGATGGTTTATGACGTGCGCGGCGAGGCGGCACAGCTCACCGATTTCGACCCGGCCGAGGACAGCCTGACACTCTATGCCGAATTCGATGAGACCAGCCCACCCGCGGTCACCATCAGCGCCGATGACGAGACCAGGATCACCAGCGTGGCGGTCGATGGCCGTGTCGTGCTGACGCTGAACGGCGTCTTTACCGCCGAACAGCTTGCCGTGACCCTGCGCCAGCGTGGCCTGATCTTCACGGATGCCGGCCTGCCCGCCTGAGCAGGCTTTCAAGGCAAGGTGATGCCGATGGCATGACGTGCTGCCTGACATCGGGCTTGCGGCGTGATAGGCCATGCTCAAGGCTTTGATCAGAGGAAGAAAGATCATGCAGAAAACGACGACGGCGCTGCTTGCCGCTCTGGCGCTGGCCGCCATGCCCGCCTTCGCGCAGGATGCGCCCGCGACCGACACGCCTGCCGAAACCGCTGCCGAAACCGCGACCGAGACCACGACAGAGACCCCTGCGGAAACGACCGCCGAGGCCACCGCCTCGGAACAGGCGGCCGAGGCGGATGGCGCGCCCCGCCCTGGCACCTATTACGCGCTGTCCGAACATCAGGATTGGGTGATCCGCTGCATCCGCACCGAACAGCCCAAAGACCCCTGCGAGATGTACAAGCTGCTGGTCGATGGCGAGGATAACGCCGTCGCCGAACTGTCGGTCTTTCCGCTGCTGAACGGCGAGTTGGCGGCCGGTGCGCGCCTGATCGCCCCGCTCGAGACCGACCTGCTGAACGGTCTGGGCCTTCAGATCGACAATGGCGAGGCGCGCGGCTATCCGTTCGGCGTCTGCACCCAGGTCGGCTGCGTGTCGCAGATGGGCTTCACCGCCGAAGAGGTCGCCGCAATGAAGCGCGGCACCCGCGCCACGATACAGCTTCTGCCGTTTGGTGGCGATCCGGCGCAGCCGGTGAGCCTGGCGGCCTCGCTTTCGGGCTTCACCGCCGCCTTCGACGCACTGTCCGCCTATGTCGAGGCCGAGCCGGAAGCCCCCGCCGCCGAGGATGCGGGGACAGAAGCCGAGGAACCGGCCGACGCGCCCGAAGAAGCGCCCGCCGAGTAACAAGGCACCGCCAGACGAAAAAAGCCCCCCGCATCGCCCGATGCGGGGGGCTTTTCCATGCCGGACGCGTCAGACGCGGCGCAGCGCGATCACCGCGTTCAGCCCGCCAAAGGCGAAGGCGTTCGAAAGGACCGCGTTGACCCGCGCCTCGCGCGCGACGTTCGGCACGACGTCCAGCGCGCATTCGGGATCGGGCTCTTCATAGCCGATGGTCGGCGCGATCACGCCCTCGCGCAGCGCCATGATGCAGGCCAGAAGCTCGACCGCACCGGTCCCGCCGATCAGATGGCCGTGCATCGACTTGGTCGAGCTGATCATCAGGCGGTCGGCGTGATGGCCGAAAGCATGGGCGACGGCGGCGCATTCGGTCTTGTCATTGGCGGCCGTGCCGGTGCCATGCGCGTTGATATAGCCGATCTCGTCGCGGTTCAGCCCGGCATCCTGCATCGCGCCGGTGATCGCGCGTTCCGCCCCCTGGGCCGAGGGCATGACGATGTCCTGCGCGTCCGAGGACATGGCAAAGCCCACCACCTCGGCCAGGATGTCGGCGCCTCGCGCGCGGGCATGGTCGTATTCCTCGAAGACGAAGACGCCCGCACCCTCGCCCTGGACCATGCCGTTGCGGTTGGCGCTGAAGGGGCGGCAGGCATCCTTGGACATGACGCGAAGCCCCTCCCAGGCCTTGACGCCGCCGAAGCACAGCATCGCCTCGGAGCCGCCCGCCAGCATCACCTCGGCCGCACCCGAGCGCACCATCTGGAAGGCCAGCCCCATCGCGTGATTGCTGCTGGCGCAGGCGGTGGCGACGGTGAAGGACGGGCCGCGCAGGCCGAACTCCATGCTGACATGGCTGGCGGCGGCATTGTTCATCAGCTTGGGGACGACGAAGGGGTGAACGCGGTTCTTCCCTTCCTCATAGACGGCGCGGTAGTTTTCGTCCCAGGTGTTCAGCCCGCCCCCCGCCGTGCCCAGCACTACACCGGACCGGAAGCCGAGCGCGCCCTCGAAATGCAGGCCCGATTGCTCGACCGCCTGCTTGGCGGCCAACAGGGTGAATTGGGTGAACTTGTCGTAAAGCAGGATCTGCTGGCGGTTGAAATATTGCTCGGGCTGCCAGTCATGGACCTGCGCGCCGATCTGGATCGACAGCCGCTCGACATCGCGGAACTGCAGCTGGGTGATGCCCGAACGTCCCTCGCGGAACGCCTCCAGCGTCGAGGCCACGTCGGCGCCAAGGGCGTTGATCGTGCCGGCCCCGGTGATGACCACACGCCGCAGACCCGACCGCGCGGTCAGCCCGCCCGTCCCCTGCACCGCAGGCGCCGCAAGGCCCGCATCGGCCAGCGCCTCGATATCGGCGGGCGGGGTCTTGTCCTTGCCCGCCATCAGCCCTTTTCCGCCACCAGCCGTTCGACCGCCGCGATGATCGTGCCCATGGACGAGATGTCGAAATCCGATTTCTCGGGTTCGTTGGCGTTGAAGGGGATCGAGATGTCGAACTCCTCCTCGATGGCGAAGATCGATTCGACCAGGCCCAGGCTGTCGATGCCCAGATCCTGAGGCGTCGCCTCGTCTGTCACCTGGTCGGGGTCAAGCATGGCCTGTTCGGCGATGATGGCACGGATGCGGTTCTTGATGTCGTCGGTCATATGGCCTCCTGATCAGCCCTTTTCCAACAGTCGTGTAACGGATTGCTGAAGTTTTGAAAGCTGTTCTGCGAAACGCGGCAGACGGCGCATGGCCTTCTGGATCTCCATCTGCGTTTCCATCTTCACGGCGGGATTGCCCAGGATCACCCGGCCAGAGGGCACGCGGGTGAAGATCTTGGTCGCGCCCCCGGCAATCACGTCGTCGCCGATTTCGATATTGTCACTGACGCCGACCTGTCCGGCCAGCACCACCCGGTCGCCGATCCGCGACGAGCCCGCAATGCCCACCTGTCCGCAGATCAGGCAGTCGCGGCCCACAACCACGTTGTGGCCAAGATGCGCCAGATTGTCGATCTTGGTGCCCGATCCGACCTGCGTGGCGCGGATCGTGCCCCGGTCGATCGTGGCATTGGCACCGATCTCGACATCGTCACCGATCTCGACCCCGCCAAGCGAATGGATGCGCGTCCAGTGCTGCGCCTTGATCGCGTCGCGCTGGCCAAGGCTGCGGCGGATTTCCTCGATGCCGGATTCCTCAGGGGTGACGAACGAAAAGCCGTCGCCGCCGATCACTGCGCCGGGTTGCACGATCAGCCGGTCGCCTGCCGTGACGCCATGGGCGATGCGCACGCCCGCGTGGATGAGCGCGTCGTCTCCGATGCGGCTGCCCCGCGCGATGCTGGCATGGGCGCCGATCCGGGCGCCTGCGCCGATGACCACGCCTGCCCCGATCACGACGAAGGGTCCGATGGACGCGCCCTCGCCGATCTGCGCCGAAGGGTCGATGACCGCGCTGGCATGGATGCCGGGCGCGATGTCGGGGCCGGGGTCGAAGGCCTGCGTCAGCCCGGCCATGACCAGCCGGGGCCGGGGCGCGAAGATCGCGGCGCGCAGGCCAAGCGGTTCAGGCTCCATCCCCTCGGCCAGGATCGCCATGGCGCCGGGGGCCAGCGCCTCGGCATAGCGCGGCGCCATGGCCAGCGCGATGATCCCGCCCGAGGCGGCGCCTGCGGCGGCGGGTTCGGCGGCGCCGGTGACGTTCAGGTCAAGCTCGCCCCAGGCGCGGGCGCCGAGGGACTGGGCCAGGTCGCGGATGGTGATCGGCATGTCGCCCCCTTTCCGGACGCGGCTTAGCCTGTTTGGCCGCGTCGCGCCAGTCTGCTGGCATGCGGCAGCGTCAGCCCTGCGTGGCGTCCTGCAGCGCGTTCCAGATGCGGGCATCGCGGCCATAGACGTCGTCGAACAGGCGCACCCGCCCCTGATCGTCGGGCCAGGCGGTGAAATAGACCAGATGCACCGGGATCGCAGGCCGCATGGTCAGCCATTGCTCGCGCCCGCCGTCGCGCGCGCGGCGGAACATCGCGGCCGGGTCGTCGGTCTGGCGCGACAGCAGCTGATGGGCCAGATCGACCGGGTCCCCGATCCGGATGCACCCGTTCGAGGCCGCACGCATCCGGTTGCCGAACAAGCTCTTGTTCGGGGTGTCGTGCAGATAGATGTTCCAGGGGTTGGGGAAGATGAACTTGACGATGCCAAGCGCATTGTCGTCGCTTGGCTTCTGGCGCAGGCGATAGGGAAAGCCGCCCGACAGGTCCAGCGCCTCGCGCGGAACGACATTGCCGCGGCGGTCGATCACGTCCAGATGCGGAAAGGCGTACCGGTTCGCGCGCAGTTCGGGCAGGTAGATGCGCTGCAACATGCCCGGCGGGACCGTCCAGGTCGGGTTCACGACGACATGGGACAGCATGTCGGAAAACTCGGGCGTCCGCATCTGGTCGGCATGTTTGCCCACGACGCTGCGGGTGCGAAAGACCTCGGCGCCGTTCTCGACGATGGTGGTGCTGTATTCGGGGATGTTCACCCAGACATGGCGCTGGTTCAGGTCATGGCCACCCATCCAGCGCAGCCGCTCCAGCGCGACGGCGATGGCGCGTTGGCGTCCGTCCTGACCCGAGGGCGCCTCGCCATTCAGCGCACGGATCGTCTGCTGCCCTGCAATGCCGTCTGCGGGCAGGCCCGCAGCCTCTTGAAAGCGCTGGACGGACAGGGCCAGTTCGGCGTCGTAAAGCATGGGCTCGGCACCCGGCGTGGCAAGGCCCATCGCCTCAAGCCGGGCGCGCATCAGGGGCAGGTCGGCCCCGCGCGCGCCGATCCTCCACAGGCCTTCGGGCACGCGCGGCAGGTGATGGGGGATGTCCAGGTCCGCCCCGCCCGCCAGCGCTTGCTGCAGGGCGCGATAGGCCGGGTGATCGGGCGCCGCCGAGGCGATCACACGCGCAGGGTCGGACGAGCCCACGAAGCGCGCCATCAGGCCCGGCACATCGCGGCCGCCTCCCTCGCGCTTGATCTCGTCATCGACGCGCGAGGGGCGCAGCACGCCGCCCGACAGGTCCGACAGAAGGCGCGACAGGGTGCGGGCATGGGCCAGTTCCGCCTCGATCCCCTCGGACGCGCCCAGAAGATGGGGGGCATAGCGGGCCGAGGGAATGGCATGGCGCGGCGCCTCGGCGATCGCCTGACGCAGGGCCTCGCGCCGGGGCGCCCCCGATTCGCCCAGAAAGACCGGCCGCAATCCGTGACGCCCGTAAAAGGCCGCCAGATCAGGATCGCCCGCGACCGCGTTGGCCAAGGCCATCTCGTCAGGGGTGAAGTGCAGGCGCGGCGCGTTCGCCACACTGACCGAGGTCGCGCTGCCGTGACCGATCTGCGCCGATGCAGGCCCGGCCAGCATTGCCGCGACCAGCAACGGCACGGATTTCAGAAACAGACGCACCACCATCGCGGACCCTCAGACCATGTATGGACGTTACCCTCCGACGCAACCCGATGTCACCGCCAAGCGGTTGACCGGTCTGGCGAAACCGGGTCTTGTGGCGGACCGGCCACAGACAGATGCGGTTCGGTAACAGGTGTCGAAGATCGGCAAGAACCCGCCCAATTTGCACGATGCAACGTTCGCAGGCCAGAATCCGTTTCGCTCCACACCGGAATTTGACATATTGTTAGCACAGCGGGGGTACAACCCGGACGTGCCGCGCCATGCGTGGGAACCAAAGAACGATGCAGGACAGGCGATCTGACATGACTATGGACCTTATCTCTCGTCGCGGCATTCTTGGTGTCTTTGCGGCGACCAGCGTTGTGGCCGCTCCGGTCATGGCCAACGCCTTCGGTTTTCTGCGCGGCAATGCGGGCGACATGCGCCGGGTGCGGATGTATAACGGCCGGACCGGCGAAAGCATCGACACCGTCTACTGGATCGACGGCAAGTATGTCCGCGAGGCCCTGAACGAGATCAACATCTTCATGCGCGACTGGCGCACCGGTGAAGTGATCGGTGTGGACCCGCGCACCATCGACGTGGCGGCGGCTTCGGCCAGGCTGATGCAGACCAACGAACCCTACATGATGCTGTCGGGCTACCGCTCGCCGCGCACGAATGCGATGCTGCGCCGTCAATCGAGCGGCGTGGCGCAGAACTCGCTGCACACGACGGGCAAGGCCGCCGACCTGCGCCTGAAGTCGCGTTCGGTCGCGCAGATGTATCAGGCCGCCGTGGCCTGCCGCGCAGGTGGGGTGGGTCGCTACACGCGCTCGAACTTCGTGCACATGGATTGCGGCCCGGTCCGCACCTGGGGCAGCTGATCCCGGCCAGTCCCCCTTCCATGCCAGGAAGCCCCCGCCAGCGGCGGGCGGCTTCGTTGATCATATTCACATTTCGCTCTTGCGGCGCCCGGCGCTACACCGCAACCTAGGGCGACATCGACAGATCGAACGGAACGGCATGAGCCCCCAGGAAGCCCGACGCCTCAAGACGGCCAAGAAGATCCAGTTTGCCGCCGTTTCGCTGGCGGTGCGCGACGGCCTTGCCAATGTCACGACCGAGGCGATTGCCCGCGAGGCGGGGATCAGCACGCGCACCTTCTTCAATTACTACCCCTACAAGGAAGCGGCCCTGATGGGCCCGCCGCCCGATTATCCCGCCGAGGCCGGAGAGGCTTTCGTCGCGGGCCGCGGGCGGCTGATCGACGATCTGGCCCGCCTGATCGAGGCGCATCTGTCCCGCTACCTGGACGAGCGCGAGATGATCGGCCACCTGCTGCGCCTCAGCGAGACCGATGCCAAGCTGGAGGCCCTGCGCAACAGCGCGATGCTGGCCCGGCGCGCGCAGATGCGCAACCTGCTGCATCGCCGCCTGCCCGGCTCGGACCCGCGCCTGATCGAGATTCTGGCCGCCGCCATCGTCGCCGCGACCAATGCCGCAACCAAGGACTGGGCCTCGGGGGAACGACCCGATTTCATCGCCTCGGCGCATGAGAACCTGACCATGATCATGGCCGCTGCCGAATTGCTGGGCAAGAACCAGCCCGCCTGATCAGGGCGCAAGCAACCGGCGATAGAGGTCTTCGGCAAAGCCCTCGGCCTCGGCGATGGGGTCGCGCGAGGCGCCCAGAACCGCCCGGACCTGCGCGTCGAAATCCGCGTAATGCTGCGTCAGCGCCCAGATCGAGAAGATCAGGTGATGCGGATCGACGCGGCGCAGCCGTCCCTGATCCATCCAGCGTGCCAGAATCGCCGCGCTGTCATCGACGATCTGGCGCAGTCCAGCGCCCAGAACCTCGGTCAGGTGGGGGGCGCCTTGCAGGATCTCGTAGGCGAAAAGTCGGCTTTCGCGCGGAAAATCCCGAGACATCATCAGCTTGGCACGGATATAGGCCAGCACTTCGGCCAAGGGGTCGCCCTCGGGGTCCAGCCGCCGCAACGGGTCCAGCCACATCTCAAGCAGCGTGGTCAGCAGCGTCTTGTGGATCTCGTCCTTCGAGGCGAAGTAATACAGCACGTTCGGCTTGGACAGCCCCGCCGCCTTGGCGATCTGGTCGATCGTCGCCCCGCGAAAGCCATTGGCCGAAAAGGCCGTAAGGGCCCCCTCGAGGATCAGATCGCGATTCTTCTGCTGGATTCGCGTCATTGTGGCCGGTGCAGCCTCTGTCATCGCCTCGATCCTTCTGGCATGCTCGGAAAACCGGCAGCGTCCCTGTATCGGCCCTGCGCCCCATCACGGCGCTTGACTGGCACTGGACCCGTGCTAGCCTGATCCTGACCGTTTGGTCAATATTCCGTGAGGACGTCACCCATGCCGCTCGACCGCAAGCCCGCCCCGAATGACCTGCGCGCCTTCTGGATGCCCTTCACCGCGAACCGCCAGTTCAAGTCGGCGCCGCGGATGCTGGTCGCGTCGAAGGACATGCACTACACCGCCGCCGATGGCCGCCAGATCCTGGACGGGACGGCGGGCCTGTGGTGCTGCAACGCGGGCCATTGCCGCCCCCGCATCACCGAGGCCGTCCAGGCCCAGATCGGCGAGTTGGACTATGCCCCCGCCTTCCAGATGGGCCACCCGCTGGCCTTTGAACTGGCCAACCGGCTAGTGGACATCGCCCCCGAGGGGATGGATCACGTCTTTTACTGCAACTCGGGCAGCGAGGCGGTGGATACCGCGCTGAAGATCGCGCTGGCCTATCACCGCGCGCGGGGCGACGCGGCCCGGACGCGCCTGATCGGGCGCGAGCGCGGCTATCACGGCGTGGGCTTCGGCGGCATCTCGGTCGGCGGGATCGTGAACAACCGCCGCCATTTCGGCACGCTGCTGGCGGGCGTCGATCACCTGCCCCACACGCATCTGCCCGAGAACCGCATGACCAAGGGCCAGCCCGAACATGGGGCGAACCTGGCCGACGATCTCGAACGCATCGTGGCGCTGCACGGCGCCGAGACCATCGCCGCCGTCATCGTCGAGCCGATGGCGGGATCGACCGGCGTGCTGATGCCGCCCAAGGGCTATCTGGAAAAGCTGCGCGCGATCACGAAGAAACACGGCATCCTGTTGATCTTCGACGAGGTCATCACCGGTTTCGGCCGCCTTGGCAGCCCCTTTGCCGCGCAGCACTTCGGCGTTGTCCCCGACATGATCACCTGCGCCAAGGGCCTGACAAACGGCGTCATCCCGATGGGCGCGGTCCTGGCCACGGCCCAGATCCACGACGCCTTCATGCAGGGCCCCGAGCACATCATCGAGCTGTTCCACGGCTACACCTATTCCGGCAACCCGATCAGCTGCGCGGCCGCCATCGCCACGCTGGACACCTATGCCGAGGAAGGGCTGCTGACCCGCGCCGCCAGCCTCGAGACCTATTGGCAAGAGGCGATCCACAGTCTGGCCGATCATCCGCATGTCATCGACATCCGAAACATGGGCCTGATCGGCGCGGTGGAGCTGGCCCCGATCGAGGGCCAGCCGGGCAAGCGCGCCTTTGATGTCTTCATCAAGGCCTTCGAGGCCGGAATCCTGATCCGCGTGACCGGCGATATCATCGCCATGTCGCCGCCCCTCATCATCAGCGAGGCGCAGATCGACCATCTGATCGGCACGCTTGGCGATGTGCTGAAAGCCGCCGCGTAAGGCGCTGAACCCATCAAGCCGACCCCGCGGCAGAACGGGGCGGCCCGACAGGAAGGACAAGGACATGAGCGACGAGAGCGCCGTGATGGCGGCTGCCAATCTGACGGTGGATGGTTCAAGGCTGTGGGACAGCCTTGAGCAGATGGCGCAGGTGGGACCGGGCATC
The DNA here is from genome assembly GCF_052379855.1 of Paracoccus sp. NSM. Classification (NCBI taxonomy): domain Bacteria; kingdom Pseudomonadati; phylum Pseudomonadota; class Alphaproteobacteria; order Rhodobacterales; family Paracoccaceae; genus Paracoccus; species Paracoccus sp. NSM. The sequence continues at coordinate 17,608 of NZ_JBQTCG010000009.1, forward strand.
GCCGGAGGCTGCAACCGCCAGACCCTGACCGATGCCGATGCCGAGGGGCGCGCCCTCTTCCGCCGCTGGTGCGAGGATGCGGGGATGAGCATGGGCCTGGACCGGATGGGCAACATGTTCATGCGCCACGAGGGGACCGATCCCGATCTGGACCCGGTCTACATCGGCAGCCATCTGGACACGCAGCCCACCGGCGGCAGATATGACGGTGTGCTGGGGGTGCTGGCGGGGCTGGAAGTGATCCGCACGATCCGCGATCTGGGCATCCGCACCCGACGGCCCATCGTGGTGGTGAACTGGACCAACGAGGAAGGCACCCGTTTCGCGCCGGCCATGCTGGCCTCGGGCGTCTTTGCGGGCGTGCATGACGAGGATTACGCCAACAGCCGCACCGACGCCGAGGGCAAGCGCTTCGGGGATGAACTGGACCGGATCGGCTGGCGCGGCGACGAGGCGCCGGGAGATCGCCGCATCCACGCCATGTTCGAATACCATATCGAACAGGGCCCGATCCTGGAGGCCGAGGGCAAGCAGATCGGCGTCGTGACGCATGGCCAGGGCCTGTGGTGGCTTGAGGTCACGCTGACGGGCAAGGACGCGCATACCGGCTCGACGCCGATGGGGATGCGGGTCAATGCGGGGCTTGGCATGGCGCGGATCATCGAGGCCGTGCACCGGATCGCCATGGACCACCAGCCCGATGCCGTGGGCGCGGTGGGTCAGGCGAATGTCTGGCCAAACAGCCGCAACGTGATCCCCGGCAAGGCGGTCTTCACCATCGATTTCCGGTCGCCCGATCTGGGCAAGCTGACCTCGATGCGATCGCGGCTTGAGGGGGAAGCTGCTGCTATCGCCTCGGAACTGGGTCTGGGCATCGAGATCGAGCCAGTTGGACATTTCGATCCCGTGACCTTCGATCCCAGCCTTGTGGCCAGCGTTCGCCGCGCCGCCGAGGGGCTGGGGCTGAGCCATATGGATATCGTCTCGGGCGCCGGTCACGACGCCTGCTGGATCAATCGCGTGGCGCCGACGGTCATGATCATGTGTCCGTGCGAGGACGGGCTGAGCCATAACGAGGCCGAGGCGATCACGCCGGAATGGGCAAAGGCGGGCTGTGACGTGCTGCTTCATGCCGTGCTGGACACGGCCGAGATCATTCGCTGAGACGCAGTCGCCGGGGGCCAGCCCCCGGACCCCCGGGATATTTGGATGAAGAAGAAGAGGGAAGCCATGAGCACGGTCATCAGGGGCGGCACCATCGTCACGGCGGATCTGACATATGAAGCGGATGTGCTGATCGAGGCGGGCCGGATCGCGGCCATCGGTCAGGCGTTGGTGGGCGACCGGGTGCTGGATGCCTCGGGTTGCTATGTGATGCCCGGCGGGATCGATCCCCACACGCATCTGGAGATGCCCTTCATGGGCACCTATTCGGCCGATGATTTCGAAAGCGGCACGCGGGCGGCGCTGGCGGGCGGGACCACGATGGTGGTGGACTTTGCGTTGCCCTCGCCCGGTCAGGGTCTGCTGGACGCGTTGCATATGTGGGACAACAAGGTCAGCCGCGCGCATTGCGATTACAGCTATCACATGGCCGTCACCTGGTGGGGCGAGCAGGTCTTTGACGAGATGCAGGCCGTCGTGGATCGGGGCATCACCAGCTTCAAGCACTTCATGGCCTACAAGGGTGCCCTGATGGTGAATGATGACGAATTGTTCGCCAGCTTCCGCCGTGTGGGCGATCTGGGCGGGTTGGCGATGGTCCATGCCGAGAACGGCGATGTCGTGGCCGAGCTGTCGGCGCGGCTGCTGGCCGAGGGGAATTGCGGCCCCGAGGCCCATGCCTATTCGCGCCCGCCGCAGGTCGAGGGCGAGGCCGCGAACCGCGCCATCATGGTGGCCGACATGGCGGGTGTGCCGCTTTACATCGTGCATGTCAGCTGCGAGGAGGCGCATGAGGCGATCCGCCGGGCGCGGGCGCAAGGCAAGCGCGTCTGGGGCGAGCCGCTGATCCAGCACCTGACCCTGGACGAGAGCGAGTATTTCCACCCCGACTGGGATCACGCCGCCCGCCGCGTCATGTCTCCGCCCTTCCGCAACAAGGCGCATCAGGACAGTCTGTGGGCGGGGCTGCAATCGGGCAGCCTGTCGGTCGTGGCGACCGATCACTGCGCCTTTACCAGCGAGCAGAAGCGGTTCGGCATCGGCGATTTCACCAAGATCCCGAACGGCACCGGCGGGCTTGAGGACCGGATGCCGATGCTCTGGACGCATGGGGTCGGGACGGGGCGGCTGACGCCCAACGAATTCGTGGCCGTGACCTCGACCAATATCGCCAAGATCCTGAACATGTATCCGAAGAAGGGCGCCGTTCTGGTCGGCGCGGATGCCGATCTGGTCGTCTGGGACCCCGAGGCCGAGAAGGTCATCACCGCCGGCGCGCAGCAATCGGCCATTGATTACAACGTCTTTGAGGGCCAGCGCGTCAAGGGCCTGCCGCGGTTCACTCTGACGCGGGGCGTCGTCGCCGTGACCGAGGGCAAGGTCGAAAGCCGCGAGGGGCATGGCGAGTTCGTGGGCCGCGCGCCGCGTCCGGCGGTGAACCGGGCGCTGTCGGCCTGGAAGGAACTGACCGCGCCCCGCCCGGTCGAGCGGACCGGCATTCCGGCGACGGGGGTCTGAGTTGGACGCCAGCCCCCTGCCCCGGAACGCCGCCGCCACCTCTGCCGCCCCGGTCATCGAGGCGCGCGGCGTCAGCCTGACCTTCCAGACCGCGGATGGTCCGGTCCATGCCCTCAAGGATGTGGACCTGTCCATCGGGCGCGGCGAATTCGTCAGCTTCATCGGGCCTTCGGGCTGCGGCAAGACGACGTTCCTGCGCAGCATCGCCGCGCTTGAGACGCCGACGGGCGGCAGTCTCAGCGTGAACGGGATGGAGCCGGACGCCGCGCGGCGCGCGCGGGCCTATGGCTATGTCTTTCAGGCACCGGGGCTTTATCCCTGGCGGACGATTGCGGGCAACATCTCGCTGCCGCTGGAGATCATGGGTTTTTCGCGCGCCGAACGGGCCGAGCGGATCGCCCGCGTGCTGGATCTGGTCGAACTGTCGGGTTTCGGGGGCAAGTTCCCCTGGCAGCTTTCGGGGGGCATGCAGCAGCGGGCCAGCATCGCGCGCGCGCTGGCCTTCGACGCCGACATCCTGCTGATGGACGAGCCCTTCGGCGCGCTGGACGAGATCGTGCGCGACCGCCTGAACGAGGCGCTTCTGGAATTGTGGCGCAAGACGGGCAAGACGATCGGCTTCGTCACGCACTCGATCCCCGAGGCGGTCTATCTGTCCACGCGCATCGTGGTCATGTCGCCCCGTCCGGGCCGGATCACGCGGGTGATCGAAAGCACCCTGCCCGCCGAGCGTCCGCTGGACATCCGCGACACACCTGAATTCATCGCGCTGGCCCATGAGGTCCGCGAGGGCCTGCGCGAGGGTCATGCCCATGATTGAGGCGTGGCGCCGCGCCGGGCGCGGCAATCTGGTGCCGATCCTGACCGTGCTGCTGATCATCATCGGCATCTGGTATCTGGGCGCGATCCGCATGAACGCGCAATGGGAACGCGATCAGGCCGCCCGCGCGGGCATCGAACTGAGCCTGCCCGACCTTGTGTCGCGCACATTGTCTCAGGACCGGCCCGTCCTGCCCGCGCCCCATCAGGTGGCCGAGGGGCTGTGGCAGGGGGTGGCCGGGCAGGCCATCACCTCGCGCCGGTCGCTGGTCTGGCATGGCTGGGTCACGCTGTCGGCCACGCTGGCGGGCTTTGCCATCGGCACCGTTGCGGGGATCGTGCTGGCCATCGGCATCGTGCATAGCCGCGCGATGGACCAGTCGGTGATGCCCTGGGCCGTGGCCAGCCAGACGGTGCCGATCCTGGCCATTGCGCCGATGGTGATCGTGGTTCTGGCCTCGGTCGGGGTCACGGGGCTTTTGCCCAAGGCGATCATCGCGGCCTGGCTGTCGTTCTTTCCGGTGCTCGTCGGCATGGTCAAGGGCCTGCGCACGCCCGACGGGATGCAGCTTGACCAGATGCGCAGCTGGAGCGCGGGCCAAGGCCGCACCTTCTGGCACCTGCGCCTGCCCTCGTCGCTGCCCTATCTGTTCGCCAGCCTCAAGGTGGCCATCGCCGCAGCCCTTGTCGGCACCATCGTCGGCGAATTGCCCGCAGGGGCCACGGCGGGCCTGGGCGCGCGGCTGCTTTCGGGCAGCTATTACGGGCAGACGGTGCAGATCTGGTCGGCGCTGTTCGCAGCCGCGATCCTGGCCGCCACGCTGGTCGCCATCGTCGGCCTGCTGGAACGGGCGATCCTCAAACGCATGGGGCTGGCCCGATGAGCGCGCTTCCGATCTTTGGCGTCTGGATCGCGGGGCTGGCGCTGAACCTGTGGCTGGCGCGCTTTGGCACGCGCGCGACCCGCACCGCCGTCGCGGTGATCTTCGGGGCGACGATCATCCTGCTGTGGGAAATGACCGTCCGCATCTATCAGGTGCCGACCGTCATCCTGCCCGCGCCCAGCCTGATCGCGGACAGCTTCGTGGCCAACCGCTCGATCCTCTGGACCGACTTCGTGCAGACGATCCTGAAGGGCGCGCTGTCGGGCTGGGTGATCGGCGCCGCCGCCGCCGTGGCGACCGCAATCGCCATCGACCGCAGCCCGTTCCTGCAACGCGGCCTGCTGCCCATCGGCAATTTCGTCTCGGCCCTGCCCATTGTGGGAATCGCGCCGATCCTTGTCATGTGGTTCGGCTTCGACTGGCAATCCAAGGCCGCCGTCGTGGTGGTGATGGTGTTCTTCCCGATCCTCGTGAACATGGTCGCGGGCCTCAAGGCGACCGAGCCGATGCAGCGCGACCTGATGGCAAGCTGGGCCGCGCCCTATTGGCCCGCCTTGTGGAAACTGCGCCTGCCCGCCGCGATGCCCTTTCTGTTCAACGGCTTGAAGATCACCACCACGCTGGCCCTGATCGGCGCCATCGTTGCCGAGTTTTTCGGCAGCCCCACGCGCGGCATGGGCTTTCGCATCTCGACCGCGGTCGGGCGGCTGGACCTGCCGCTGGTCTGGGCCGAGATTGTCGTGGCGGCCCTTGCCGGGACGTTGTTCTACGGAATTGTCGCGCTGATCGAAAAGAAGGTGACCTTCTGGCACCCGTCGCAGCGCGGCTGATCGGGCGCAAGCCCACCAACAGGAGAGGACGCAGATGAAACGACTGATGATTTCGGCCGCAGGGCTGGCGCTGATGGCGGGGGCGGCCAAGGCCGACGATCTGACGCTGCAACTGAAATGGGTGACGCAGGCCCAGTTCGCGGGCTATTACGTCGCGCTGGATCAGGGCTTCTACGACGAAGAGGGCCTGAACGTCACCATCCTGCCCGGCGGCCCGGACATCGCGCCGACGCAGGTTCTGGCCGGTGGCGGGGCCGATGTCATCGTCGAATGGATGCCCGCAGCCCTGGCCGCGCGCGAACGCGGCCTGCCGCTGGTGAACATAGCGCAGCCGTTCAAATCCTCGGGGATGATGCTGACCTGCCTCAAGGAAAGCGGGATCGAGAACCCCCAGACCGATTTCGCGGGCAAGACGCTTGGCGTCTGGTTCTCGGGGAACGAATATCCGTTCCTGTCCTGGATGAACACGCTTGGTCTCTCGACCGAGGGCGGGGCCGATGGCGTGACGGTGCTGAAACAGGGCTTCAACGTCGATCCGCTGCTGCAAAAGCAGGCCGCCTGCATCAGCACGATGACCTATAACGAATATTGGCAGGTGATCGACGCAGGCATCGCGCCCGAGGATCTTGTGACCTTCAAATACGAGGATCAGGGCGTCGCCACGCTGGAGGACGGGCTTTACGTTCTGGAACCCGCGCTGTCCGATGAAGAAATGGTGGACAAGCTGGCGCGCTTTGTCCGGGCCAGCATGAAGGGCTGGGAATTCGCCGCCGCCAATCCCGAACAGGCCGCCGAGATCGTGATTGAAAACGACGAAACCGGCGCCCAGACGCTTGAGCATCAGACCCGCATGATGGGCGAGATCGCCAAACTGCTGGAAGGCTCGAACGGCACGCTGGATCAGGCCGATTACCAGCGCACGGTCGATACGCTGCTGTCGGGCGGCTCGGACCCGGTCATCTCGGCCGCGCCCGAAGGCGCCTTCACCACCGCCGTCACGGACCGCGCCTTCCAGTAAGGCACTCACCCGGAAACGGACAGGGCCGCCCTAGGGGCGGCCCTTTTCGTTGCGGCCCTATTCGGCGGGCTGCATCGCACCGCCCCGGCGCTGACGCCGCGCATCGGCCCGCGCGGCGCGGCGCAGGCGCCGCCGCCCGTCCCAGGCCAGCAGCGTCGGAGTCAGCAGAAGCGTCACCGCCGTCGCCACGACCAGACCGCCCGCGATGCCGGTCGAAAGCTGGATCCAGAACTGCCCCGAAGGCGCCCCGAAATAGAGATCGCGCCCCGCAAAGTCGATCGTCATGCCCAGCACCATCGGCATCAGCCCGATCACCGTCGTCGTCGCGGTCAGGATCACCGGGCGGAAACGCTCGGCCGCGGCGCGGCGGGCGGCGCGGTCGGGGTCCAGCCCGTTGCCGCGATGCTCGTTATAGGCGTCGATCAGGACGATGTTGTTGTTCACCACCACCCCGGCCAAGGCCATGATGCCGATGCCGCTCATCACGATCGAGAAAGGCTCCTGCCGGATCATCAGGCCCAGGAACACCCCCGCGATCGAGAAGATGATCGCGGTCAGGATCAGGAAGGCCTGATAGAAGCTGTTCATCTGGATCAGCAGGATCGTGAACATCAGGAACAGCGCCACGAGGAAGGCGCCGACAAGGAAGGTCATCGCCTCCTGCTGGTCCTCGATCTCGCCACCGAAGGTGATCTGGACGCTGTCGGGCAGACCAAGGTCCGCAATGGCCGCGCCGATGCGTTCCAGTTCGACGTTCAGGGTGCTGCCCGGCGCCAGATCCGCGCTGAGCGTCTGGGTCTCTCGCGCGGCGACGCGGGTGATCGCGGCGGGCGCGGGGGCGGGGATGATCTGCACCACGTTCGAGATCGGCACCTGCCCCGAGGCGACGTTCACCCGCAGATTGGCGAGGTTCTCGAAATTGCGCTGTTCGGGCGGGTAGCGCAGGGTGATGTCCACCTCGTCATCGGCGAAGTCGGGCAGATAGGTGCCAAGGCTCACGCCATTGGTCAGCAGCCGCACGGCGGTGCCGATCGTGTCCATGTCCACGCCGTAGCGCGCCGATTCCTCGCGGTCCACGACCAGCCGGATCTCGGGATTGGGGCGCGGCGTGTCATTGGCGATATCGACGAAGGTGCCCGCCTCGATCATCAGCTGCTCGATCGCTTCGGCGGCTGCCTGCAAGGTCGCGCGGTCGCGGGCCGAAACCTCGATCTGCACCGGGCGCGAGGCACCCGGCCCGGCCGAGGCGGCCTCGACCTGGATGCCCAGACCGGGCAGGCTGGCGGTCAGGGCGCGCATCTCGTCGATGATCTCGCCTGAGCGGCGGCGGGTCTGCCAATCGGTGAACTCGACCTGGATCTGGCCGATCACGTCCGAGGACATGTTGCCACGCACCCGTTCCTCGACCGAACCGATGGTGCGGGAATAGACGCTGTCGATCCCCTCCAGCCCGATCAGACGGTGCTCGACCAGTTGCACAAGCTGGTCGGACTCCTGTACCGACAGGTTGCCGTTCGCGGTGATCTGCACCTGCGCGCGTTCGGCATCGGTCGCGGGGAAGAAATCCACCCCCCGGCCCAGCATCGAATAGGCGTAGAACACCGCCAGCAACCCCAGGATCGCCAGCCCGAGCGAGGCACCCGGCCGCGCGATGGTCCAGCCGGAAAAGCGGTTCATCACCGAAGGCACCTCGGCCTGATCGGGGGACAGGTTGCCGTCACCGCCCCCGCCCAGAACCGTCCCCGCGACCGGCACGAAGATCAGCGCCATGGCCAGCGACATCAGCAGCGTGGCGATCATCGTGGCGGGCAGATAGAACATGAACTGCCCCGCCAGCCCCGGCCAGAACAGCAGCGGAAAGAACACCGCCAGCGTGGTCGCGGTCGAGGCCGTGATGGGCCAGGCCATGCGCTGCGCGGCCATGCGGAAGGCGTCGAACTTGTTGTGGCCCTTGGCGATCAGGCGCTCGCCCAGTTCCACCACCACGATGGCGCCATCGACCAGCATCCCCACGACAAGGATCAGCGCGAACAGCACGATCACGTTCAGCGTGAAGCCGAGCGTCCAGATGATCAGGATCCCGCCCAGGAACGAGCCAGGGATCGCCACCGCCACCAGCAGCGATGCGCGCGTGCCCAGAAACAGCACCGTCACCAGCATCACCAGCACCACCGCGGCGATGACGTTGTTCTGAAGGTCTGACAGCAGGTCGCGCATCTCGACCGACTGGTCGTTCATGAAATCGACCTGCACCTGACCGGGCCAGCCGCCGATGGTGCGGTCCACCTCGGCGCGGACGGCCTCGACCGTGTCGATCACGTTGGCGCCCGCGGATTTGCGAACGTCGATGGCCAGGGCGGGCTGGCCGTCGATGCGGGCATAGCTGATCGGGTCCTTGAAGGTCTGGCGCACCTCGGCCACGTCCTGCACGCGCAGGACGGTCGGGCCGTTGACCAGAACCGGGATCGACATGATTTCGTCCAGCCGCACGACCGTGCCGGGGATCGACACGCCCAGACGCCCCGCGCCGGTATCGAAGCTGCCCACCGCGATCAGCTGGTTGTTGGCCTGCACCGCCTGCGACAGCTGCCCGGGCGAGATGCCGTAGGTCTCCATCGCCAGAGGGTCGATCAGAACCTCAAGCTGATCCTCGCGGTCGCCGGTCAGGTCGGCCTGCAAGACGCCGCTGACCGTCTCGATCCGGTCGGCAAGCTGGCGTCCCAGACGGATCAGTTCCCGTTCGGGCACCTGCCCCGACAGCGCGACTGTCAGGATCGGGAACATCGCCATGTCGATCTCGCGCACGAAGGGGCCGTCGGCACCCGGCGGAATGTCCGGGCTGGCATCGTCCACCGCATCCTTGACCGATTGCAGCGCCGTGTCCTGATCGAAACCCGGACGGAATTCCAGCTGGACCGAAGCGAAGCCCTCGCTGGCCTTGGTCGTCATGCGGCGCAGCCCTTCCAGCGCGTTGACCTGCCGTTCGATCGGCTCGGCCAAGAGCTTGGCGGCGTCCTCGGCGCTGACGCCGCTATAGGTGACGTTCACGATGAAGATCGGGATATCGACCTCGGGCATCGATTCCTTGGGGATCGTCACATAGGCGTAAAAGCCCGACAGAAGCAGCGCGACCATCACCAGCACGATGGTCCGAGAACGCGAGAAGGCCGCCGCGATCATCCCGTTCATCGCCGCCCCCTCAATTATTGGCCGAGGGCGCGGGCGCCTCGGGGTCCACCGCGCCGATCAGCGCCGCCGCCGCATCCGCCTCGGCCGTATCCGGATCGGCGTTCGCCTGTCCGGGCCCCGACGCATCGGCGCCGCCGCCCAGCACGTTGCGGAACTCTTCGGGCGTTTCGGACACAAGCGCCCGCTGGCCGTCATTCAGCGCCCCCTGCGAGATCGTCACGATCTGCACGCTCTCGGGCAGGCCGGTGGCCCAGATCGCCTCGGCGCGGGCCTGCACGATGTCGATGGGCGCGAAACGCAGCGTCTCGCCATCGGGCTCGACGATCATCACGCCGATCCGCCCGGCATCGTCCAGCCGCACAAGCGCGGGCGAGATGCGATGCGCGACCTGCTCGGACAGGGCCAGCGCGATTTCGGCGGAAAGACCCGCCGGGATGGCGCTGTCGGGGTTCGGGATCTCGATCTCGACGCGGAAGGTGCGGGTTTCGGGCGTGGCCACGGGCGAGATGAAGCTGATGCGCCCCTCGGTCTCGTGCCCGCCCTGAAAGGCGACCTCGGCCCGCTGGCCAAGCGAGACCGATGTGATCTCGTTCTGGCGCACCTCGATCCGGGCGATCAGCGGGTCGTTGTTCACGATCTCAAGCACCTCGCCGCCCGATTGCACAAAGCTGCCCAGTTCCGCGATGACATTGCTGACCGTGCCGGTGATCGGCGCGCGAAGCCGCGTATTGTCCAGTTCCAGTTCAGCCGCACGCAGCCCCGCACGCGCCGCCTCAAGCGCGGCAAAGCGCGATTGCAGTTCGGCCTCGGATGTCACGCCGCGCTCGCGCAATTGCCGCGCGGCCTCGTAATCGCGCTCGGCCGAGCGCAGTTCCGCCTCGGCCCGCGCCACGCCCGCCTGCCGGTCATCGGCCGACAGCCGCGCGATCTGGGCGCCCTGCTCGACCGCATCGCCCTGACGCACGACCTCTTCGACGATGCCCGCCGTCCGCGCCCGCAGGATCGAGGTCTGGTTCGGCACGATATCGCCATAGAGAACCACACGCGGCTGAATGCGCTCGGCGGTGCTGAGATGGGCGGCCACGTTGGGCAGCGGCGGCTCGACCCGGGCGGGCTGTTCTGGCGGCGTGCGGTTCAGCATGCCGCCGCCGATCCAGACGACCAGCAGCGCAAGGATCGCCAGAAACACCAGCGTGGACGAGGATTTCAAACGTGACATCTGCGAATTACTCAGGCTCGAGGCTCAAGGGCCATTGGACAGGCGCAACCGCCCCGTGACTTCATGCCGGAGGTGGCATGAAACAGATGGACAGCCGCAGGGGCAAGGTCAACCGCCGGAACCAGAAACGCGGCCCCACCTGCGGATCGTGCATCACGTTTGCTTGTGCGGGTCCGAACTGCCGGAAATGGTGGCCCGTGAGAGATTCGAACTCCCGACCGGCCCGGTGTAAACGGGACGCTCTACCACTGAGCTAACGGGCCATCCGCCGACGCGCGCATCGAACCCCAAAGCGCGGGGAATGGCAAGCCCGTGATCAACCGCGATCCTCGGGATGGCGCATCACCTGCGCCACGCCGCCCCGCAGCGCCAGAACCCGGCCCTGGTCCAGCGGCGCGTCGTGCAGGCGCCCCCGCCCTGCCCCCGTGACCAGCGCCCAGATCATCCGCAGCGTGATCCCGTGGCTGACGATCAGCGCAGGCCCCGTCAGGCGTGCCATGAACGCGGCCATCCGCGCCTCGAGCGCGGCCAGCCCCTCGCCGCCGGGCAGCGCGTCATACCAGCCCAGATCGCCCGCCCGAAACAGGGCCGGTCTTTCGCGCGCCAGATCGGCCATAAGCCGCCCCGCCGCATCGCCCAGACCGATCTCGCGCAGGGCCGGATCGCGGGTGAAGCCGCCCGGAAAGACGATCCGCGCCGTCGCCACGGCCCGCCCCTGCGGGCTGGCCAGCCGCAGGCCCGGCAGATCCGCGACCAGCGCCGCCTGCCACGCGGCCTGCCTCAGCCCGCGCGCGGTCAGCGGCGAATCATGCGCGCCTTGCAGACGGCCCTCGGCGTTCCAGCGGGTCTCGCCATGACGCATCAGCCACAGATCGGGACAGGCGCTCACATCAGGCCCGGCGCGCGAAGGAATGGGGGGATTGGAGCGGGTGAAGGGAATCGAACCCTCGTCGTAAGCTTGGGAAGCTTCTGCTCTACCATTGAGCTACACCCGCGACCATGATCCGCGTAACCCAAGGCCCGCGCAGCGTCAAGCCTCAGCGCAGCCCCATCTCGGCCAGGGCCGCGGCCACGGCGGGCGGCAGCGGCGCCTCGGCCTCGCGCGAGGCGGGCAGGTCGGGCGGGGCGTCCTTGGCCTCGAGATAGCGCCAGCCCTGAAAGGGCCTGCGCGGCACGGCGGCCACGGGCACCAGCGCGCGGTCCAGAACCAGCCCGCAGCGCCGCACTCCGTCCCCGCCATCGACCGGCTCAAGCGTCAGGATGCGCTGACGGGCCAGGATCACGCCCTTGAACACCCAGTAGATCGAGCCGCCCGCCAGCAATTCGGCATCGCGCTTGGGCCACATCCGGGTGACGTGCAGCGCGGGCGCGCGGCCGAAATGGCTGGCCTGCCAGGCGGCCAGATCGCCGGGGCCCTCGGCCCCGACACACAGCTTCATCAGATGCAGTTTCGCGCTCATGCCCGACAGGTAATGCCCCGGCCTGCGACACTCAAGCGCCAAGCCCGCGCCGTGCTGCCGCAGGAACGCAAAACGGGGCCGCATCGCGTGATGCAGCCCCGTCCGCCATTCAGCCGCGCAGGCGGCAGAGGATCAAAGCTCGTCCAGTTTCTCGACGGCCTTTTCCAGCTCTTCCTTGGTCACGGTCTTTTCCTCGACCTTGGCCTGAGCCGCGATGTGGTCGATCACCTTGTCCTCGAAGATCGGCGCGCGCAGCTGCTGCTGGGCGCCCTGATTCTGCTGGATGAACTCGAAGAAGGCGCGCTCCTGACCCGGATATTGACGGGCGGCGCGCAGAACGGCCTGGGTCATCTCCTGGTCGGTGACGGTCACTTCGGCCTTCTGGCCGATCTCGGCCAGCAGCAGGCCCAGACGCACGCGGCGCTCGGCCAGTTTCTTGTGCTCGTCGGTGGGCTCGATGGCGCCGTGGTTGTGGTCGTGAACCTCGGGGTTCTCCTCGTGCCACAGCTGATGGGCGATCTGCTCGGCCTCGGCCTCGACCAGCGATTCGGGCAGATCGAAGCTGACGGTCGCGTCCAGCTGGTCCAGCAGGGCGCGCTTCATCACCTGACGCGCGGCGCCGGCATATTCGGCCTCCAGACGGTCAGAGATCTGCTTCTTCAGGCCGTCGAGATCCTCGGCGCCGAATTTCTTGGCCAGTTCGTCGTCGATCTCGGCGGCCTTGGGGGCCTTCACGGCCTTGATCTTGCATTCGAAGATCGCGTCCTTGCCGGCCAGATGGGCGGCGCCGTATTCCTCGGGGAACTTGACCTCGACCTTGACCTCGTCATCGGCCTTGGCGCCGACCAGCTGCGCCTCGAAACCGGGGATGAAGCTGTTCGAGCCCAGGACCAGCGGGTAATCCTCGGCCTCGCCGCCCTCGAAAGCCTCGCCATCGACGAAGCCCTTGAAGTCGATCACGACCTGATCGCCATCCTTGGATTTCGAACCCTTGCGACGGTCCTCGAAGCTCTGGGCCGATTTCGCCAGGTTTTCCAGCGCCTCGGTCACGGCGGTCTCCTCGGCCTCGACCTTCAGTTTCTCCAGGCTCAGCGCGGTCAGATCGACCTCGGGGATGGCGGGCAGCGCCTCGTAGGTGACGTTGACGACGACGTCATCGCCTTCCTTCCAGGTCTCGCCGCCTTCCATCTCGACCTTGGGCTGGGTCGCGGGACGGTCGCCCGAGGTTTCCAGATGGTTGCGCAGCGCGCCGTCGATGGCTTCCTGCATCGCATCGCCCAGAACGCGGGGGCCGAACTGCTTCTTCAGCATGGCCATCGGGACCTTGCCCTTGCGGAAGCCCTTCATCTCGACCTCGGGCTGCGCCTCTTTCAGCTTGGCATCGACCGTCGCGGCCAGATCGGCGGCGGGCAGCGTGAACTGGTAGCCGCGCTTGAGACCTTCGTTCCGGGTTTCCTTGACCTGCATCATCGTCCTCATGTCTGAAAGGGCCACCGGCAGAGGCGGCCCGGAAATTTGCGCCGTTCTAGTCGTGCAAGGCCGGTGCTGCAAGCAGATAGAGGCCGGAGGCCCCGCAGCGGCTAGAACCGCATCCCCAGGCTGAAATCGACGCCCTGCCCGCCGATCCCGAACGAGGCCGCCCCGAAGCCGATCCCGATCAGCGCCCCGGCGGCGACCTGACGGCCATCATGCTGGCCCGCGCCGATCCGGCTTGCCGCCGTGGCCGCCGCCGCGCCATAGACCGCCGCCCCCGCCGCCGGATCGTCGGGCCAGCACTTGCCCGCCAGATCCGCCGCGCCGAACCCCGCCGCCGCAGCGTGACCCGAGGGAAAGCCCCGCCCGCCGCCATTCGGCCGCCGCCCGATCGCCTGCCCGTCCGTCAGCGATTTCAGCCCAAGAACCAGCCCGGCCTGCAGGATGCCGCGCAAGGCGAAATCCTCCAGCCGGTCGTCGCGATGCGCGCAAAGCGCGGCGGCAGCGGGCAAAGCGTATTTCATCACCGTGCCGAACCGCTCGGCCCCGCTTGCAGGCGCGGTCACAGGGGCGTCGGCAGGCGCCAGCGCCAGCGGCACGACCGGCCCGCCCGCGACATGGACGGGGTCCGCCCACCCCGCCCCCGGCAGGGCCAGCGCGATCATCAAGGCCAGGCGGCGCATCGGCTCAGCGCTGCAGGCTCTGGACGTAATCGGCCAGCGCGACCAGCCGCGCGGGCGTGGGCACGGTCTGGCCCGAGCCGTCGTCGAACATGACCTGCGGCCCTTCCAGCAATTCCGAGAATTGCGGCATCGGGCTTTCGCTGCGGCCCATCGTGTAGCCCGCGATATGGCCCATCACCTGCGTCTTGGGGAACACGCCGCCATTGCGGCGCATGACCCGCGTGACATCGGCGGGCGCAGGCTCCATCCCCTCGGCCAGAGGTCCGTCGCCGCGCCCGTCATTGCCGTGGCAGGCCGCGCAATAGGCCGCGAAATCGGCCCGCGCCCCGCCGGCCCCGACCTCGGGCGCGCAGGCGGTGATCAGGCCCGCAAGCCCCAGACCCGTTCCCAAAGCCACAAAGAATGCCCGCATCCTATCCCCCGTTCCTGTTCTTCTGCCCGCCGCAGGATGCCCGCAAGCCCACCCTGCGGCAAGCCCGCAAGCCGCCCTCAGCCCGGCACGCCCAGCCCGATCACCCGGTCCATCCGCGCGGCCAGCGCGTGGTTATGCGTGGCAATCAGCGCCGAGAGGCCCGTATCGCGGACCAGCCCCATCAGCATGTCAAAGACCCGGTCCGATGTCTCGGGATCCAGGTTGCCCGTCGGCTCGTCCGCCAGCAGCAGAGAGGGCTGGTTGGCAAGCGCCCGGCAAAAGGCCACGCGCTGCTGCTCGCCGCCCGACAATTGCGCGGGGCGATGGTCGGCGCGGTGGCTCAGACCGACCCGCGCCAGCAGGTCATCCGCCCGCGCCCGCGCCTCGCGCGCGGCCACGCCCTCGGCCAGTTGCGGCAGGACGATGTTCTCGGCGGCGCTGAACTCGGGCAGCAGATGGTGGAACTGATAGACAAAACCCAGATCCCGCCGCCGCGCCAGGGTGCGCTCGCGGTCGGGCAGCCCGGTCATGTCGCGCCCGTTCAGCAGGATGCGCCCGGAATCGGGCGTGTCCAGCAGGCCCGCGATATGCAGCAGCGTGGATTTCCCCGCCCCAGAAGGCGCAACCAGCGCCACGACCTCGCCCCGCGCCACGCTCAGGCTCAGGCCGCGCAGCACCTCGACCGGGGCCGGGCCGCCAAGCCCATATGTCTTGCCGACCCCCTCAAGCGCCAGAACCTCACTCATAGCGCAGCGCCTCCACCGGGTTCATCCGCGCGGCACGGCGCGCGGGAAAGATCGTGACGATGAAGGACAGGGCCAGCGACAGGCCGACCGCCCGCCCGACATCCCACAGCCGCAATTCGGCGGGCAGCCGGTAGATGCCGCGCACCTCGGGCTGCCAGGCCCCGCCCCCGGTCAGCGCGTTCAGCGCCGCCATGATGTTCTCGACGTTCAGCGCCAGCAGGACGCCCAGAACCACGCCCGCCGCCGTGCCGATCACGCCGGTAAAGGCGCCGCACAGGAAGAACACCCGCAGCACCGACCCCTCGGTCAGGCCCATCGTCCGCAGGATGCCGATATCGCGGCCCTTGTTCTTGACCAGCATGATAAGCCCGCTGGTGATGTTCATCGACGCGATCAGCACCAGAACCGACAGGATCACGAACATCACGTCATCCTCCATGTCCAGCGCGGCCAGAAACGACCCCGAGGCATTGCGCCAGTTCCAGACCTGCGCGCCCTCTCCGGCGGCCTCCAGCAGCGGCCATGTCCAGTCATCTACCCGCTCGGGATCGCTGACGAAAATCTCGATCTCGTCGGCCACCCCCTCGCGGTTGAAATAGCTCTGCGCCTCGGCCAGCGGCATGTAGATCCGCGTCCGGTCGATATCGTAGCGCCCGGCGGAAAAGACAAAGACGACCTCATAGGCATTCACCCGCGGCGTCGTGCCAAAGGCCGTGCGCGCCCCCTCGGGCGCGATCAGCCGCACCCGGTCGCCCACGCCCAGCCCCAGCTCGCGCGCGATGCCCGACCCGATGGCGATCCCCTCCTCGAACCGCGCCAGATCACCCGACGAGGTCGCCGGGTCCACGATCCGCTCCATCGCCTCCAGATCGGCGCGGCTGATGCCGAAGACCTCGGCCACGTTGGACGCGTCATTGGCGCTGGCCATGACCTGCCCCTTGATGACGGCGGCGGTGCGCGTGACGCCGGGCACGGCGGCCAGACGGGCGGCC
Organism: Paracoccus sp. NSM; assembly: GCF_052379855.1. NCBI lineage: Bacteria > Pseudomonadati > Pseudomonadota > Alphaproteobacteria > Rhodobacterales > Paracoccaceae > Paracoccus > Paracoccus sp. NSM. The sequence continues at coordinate 34,015 of NZ_JBQTCG010000009.1, forward strand.
ATCTCCTCGTAATCGGCGATCCGGCCCGGCACGATATAGACATCGTCGGTAAAGGCGTTCGTCACACGCTGCGGCGCCATATAAACGGTCGTATGGGCATTCGCGCCCAGGATCGTGTCCACGAATTCGGCCCGGAACCCGGCCCGCACGGCCAGGGTCGCGATCAGCGCCATGACGCCCAGAGCAATCCCGATCAGGCTGATCCAGGTCATCACGCTGACCCCGCCCTCGGCGCGGCGCGCGCGCAGATAGCGCCAGGCGATCATGAATTCGAAACGCGAGAATGGTCTGGTCGCGGCCATGGGCTCAAGCCTCTGATAATTCGCGCGGACCCTGACCCCGCCCGCGTCGAAGATCAAGCCGACAACCGCGTGAGGGCTTCTTCTTCACTCAAATATCCACCTTGCGACACCTGCCGCCGGGTGCGACATAGCCCTCATGGCGAAATCCTCATCGGCCTTCACCTGCACCGCCTGCGGCGCGGCCCACAAGAAATGGGCCGGGCGCTGCGATGCCTGCGGGGAATGGAACAGCATCATCGAAGAGGCCCCCCTGTCGCAGGGTCCGGGCCGCGGCCTCGGCGCGCACAAGGGCCGCGTCGTGCCCTTGTCGAACCTCTCGACCTCGGAACCGCCCCCGCCCCGCAGCCGCTCGGGGATGGAGGAATTCGACCGCGTTCTGGGCGGCGGCCTCGTTCCCGGCTCGGCGCTGCTGGTGGGCGGCGATCCGGGGATCGGCAAATCGACGCTGCTGCTTCAGCACGCCGCCGCCCTGTCGCGGACGGGCCGGCAGGCGATCTATTTCTCGGGCGAAGAGGCCAGCGCACAGGTCCGCATGCGCGCCATGCGGCTGGGCCTGGCGGATGCGCCGATGCGGCTGGGTGCGGAGACCAACCTGCGCGACATCCTCACCACGCTCGAGGCCGAACGCCCCGACCTGGCCGTGATCGATTCGATCCAGACCCTCTGGTCCGACACGATCGAGGCCGCGCCCGGCAGCGTGGCGCAGGTCCGCGCCAGCGCGCACGAGCTTGTGACCTTTGCCAAGCGCCACGGCGTCGCCGTGATCCTTGTCGGCCATGTCACCAAAGAGGGCCAGATCGCAGGCCCCCGCGTGGTCGAACACATGGTCGATTGCGTCCTCTATTTCGAGGGCGAGCGCGGCCACCAGTTCCGCATCCTGCGCTCGGTCAAGAACCGCTTCGGCCCCTCGGGCGAGATCGGCGTGTTCGAGATGACCGGCAGCGGCCTCTCCGAGGTCACGAACCCCTCGGCCCTGTTCCTGTCGGAACGCGGCCAGCCCATCGCGGGCAGCGCGGTCTTTGCGGGCATCGAAGGCACCCGCCCCGTCCTGACCGAGGTGCAGGCCCTTGTCGCACCCTCGACGCTGGCCAGCCCGCGCCGCACGGTGGTGGGGCTTGATTCGGGTCGCGTGTCCACCATCCTCGCCGTGCTGGAAGCCCGCTGCGGCATCCCCTTCGCCGGGCTCGACGTGTTCCTGAACGTCGCGGGCGGCATGAAGGTCGTCGAACCCGCCGCCGATCTGGCCATCGCGGGCGCGCTGCTGTCCGCGCGCGAGGACAGCGCCCTGCCCCCCGAGGCCGTGCTTTTCGGTGAAATCAGCCTGTCAGGGGCGCTGCGCCCCGTGGGTCAGGCGGAAAACCGGTTGAAAGAGGCGCAGAAACTTGGTTTCACACAAGCGATTTTGCCCGAGGCCCAGAAGGTCGAGGGCCAGGGCGGCATGGCGCAAAGGCGCATCGCCGATCTGACGGGATTTGTGGGCGAGGTCTTCGGCGCCGGCTGAACCGCCTGAAAAGCAAGCACAACCGGCGCAGGGGCAAGGTTATGGACGGTTTCACGATCATTGACGCGGTGGTGGCGGGTGTCATCATCCTTTCGGCGATCCTCGCCTGGTCGCGCGGCTTCGTGCGCGAATCGCTGGCGATCCTGGGCTGGATCGCGGCCGCCGTGCTGGCCTTCATCTTCGCGCCCACCGTGCGCCCGATGATCGCGCAACTGCCGGTGGTTGACCGCTTCATGTCGGACAGCTGCGAACTGGCCACGATCGCGGCCTTCGCCGTGGTCTTCGCGCTGGCGCTGGTGATCTTCTCGATCATCACGCCGCTGTTTTCCTCGGTCGTGCAGCGTTCGGCGCTTGGCGGGGTGGATCAGGGGATCGGCTTCCTGTTCGGTGTGGCGCGCGGCATCCTTCTCGTGGCCATCGCCTTCATCGTCTATGACCGCGTGATGGTGACCCAGCAGGTCGCCATGGTCGAACAATCACGCTCGGCCCAGGTGTTCGAGCGGATGCGCCTGTCGATGGACGATTCCATCCCCGAGGACGCGCCCGGCTGGATCGTGAACCGCTACGAACAGATGGTCCGCGACTGCACCGCGCCCGCCGCACCCCTGCCGACCACCACGCCCGCACCCGCCTCGAACTGAGGCATAGGCAAAAGCGACAGCATTGTGACGAAAAAGCGCCCTCGCAGCCTTGCGAGGGCGTGACTTATGGGGCCAATCGGACTAAAGGTCCGGCGACAGCTAGCAGCCATCGAGGCCCCAAGCCGATGCAACCTTTCCTGGCCCATCCCTTCGATTCGGACCGCCTGCACGAGGAATGCGGCATCTTCGGCGCCATCGGCGTGGCGGATGCGGCGAATTTCGTCGCACTCGGCCTGCATGCGCTTCAGCATCGCGGGCAAGAGGCCGGGGGCATCGTCGCCCACGATCCCGAACATGGCTTCAACAGCGCCCACCGCTTCGGCTATGTGCGCGACAACTTCACCAAGCCCGAGCTGATGGCGACCCTGCCCGGATCGCTGGCCATCGGCCATGTGCGCTATTCGACCGCCGGGTCCAAGGCCAACACCGCGATCCGCGACGTGCAGCCCTTCTTCGGCGAATTCCACATGGGCGGCTGCGCCATCGCCCATAACGGCAACATCACGAACGCCGCCGCCCTGCGGCGCGAGCTGATCGAGCGCGGCTCGATCTTCCAGTCCTCATCGGACAGCGAATGCATCATCCACCTGATGGCACGCTCGATCCAACGAAATATCCCCGAGCGGATGAAGGACGCGCTGCGCCGGATCGAGGGCGCCTTCAGCGTCATCGCCATGACCCGCACCAAGCTGATCGGTGTGCGCGACCCCCTGGGCGTGCGCCCGCTGGTTCTGGGCAAGGTCGGCGAGGACGGCTATGTCCTGGCCTCGGAAACCTGCGCGCTGGACATCATCGGCGCCGAGTTCCTGCGCGAGATCGAGCCGGGCGAGATGGTCGTGATCTCGAAGGGCCAGATCGAGACCTCGCGCCCCTTCGGCCCCTCCACCGGGCGGTTCTGCATCTTCGAGCATGTCTATTTCTCGCGCCCCGATTCGATCATCGGCGGGCGTTCAGTCTATGAGACGCGCCGCCAGATCGGCGTGGAACTGGCCCGCGAGGCCCCGGTCGAGGCCGATCTGGTCTGCCCCGTCCCCGACAGCGGCACCCCCGCGGCGATCGGTTACGCTCAGGAATCGGGCATCCCCTACGGAATGGGGATCATCCGCAACCAGTATATGGGCCGCACCTTCATCGAGCCGACCGACCAGATCCGCAACATGGGCGTGCGGCTGAAGCTGAACGTGAACCGCGCGCTGATCGCCGGAAAGCGGGTCGTGCTGGTCGATGACAGCGTGGTGCGCGGCACCACCAGCCGCAAGATCAAGGACATGATCCTGGATGCGGGCGCGGCCGAGGTGCATTTCCGCATCGCCTCGCCCCCGACCGCCTGGCCCTGTTTCTACGGCGTGGACACGCCCGACCGCGAAAAGCTGCTGGCCGCGAACATGTCCACCGAGGAAATGCGCGACTGGATCGGCGTGGACAGCCTGTCCTTCGTCTCGCTGGACGGTCTTTACCGCGCCGTGGGCGAGGCCGGCGGCCGCAACACGAAATGCCCGCAATATTGCGATGCCTGCTTCTCGGGGGATTACCCCGTGGCGCCCTTCGACCAGCTGGAGCGCGGCTTCCGCATGAAGGCCGGGTCCGAAACCGCCGGAAAGATGGCCGCCGAGTGATTGCGTCCCGCGAGGGCGGGGGACGTCCCGTCCCCCGGACCCCCTGGGGGATATTTTTCTGAAGAAGAAGGGTTAGGGGACGATGCGTTCGAGGGCATCGTAGCCTGCCGCATCGGTGGACCATATGGCTGCTGCGAGGCTGTCGGGCTTGTGGCGCAGCGTAGCCAGTTCCTTGCGCGTGACCCATCGGGCGCGGTTCACGATGCCTTCGGGATCTGCCAGCGTAAGCCGGGCGGGCGCGGTCAGCGTGGCGCGGAAATGGACCTCGACCTGATGGAAGCCGCGTTCGGGATCGTGGAATTCGTTGATCAGGAAGGGCGCCCCCACCACGATGGCGAGGCCGGTTTCCTCGGCCACTTCGCGGGCCAGGTTCTCGGGCAGCGAGGCATGGGGATCGACGCCGCCGCCGGGCAGGCACCAGAGGTCGGACCCGTGGCCGGGATAGGCATTCACAACCAGCACCCGCCCCGCATCGAGGATCGCGGCGCGGACCGCGAGACGGATCATCCGGTGATCCGGTTCACATGGCCCATCTTGCGGCCCGGTCGCGCCTCGCCCTTGCCATAGAGGTGGATCTGCGTGCGGGGCTGCGTCAGCAGGTCCGGAACGCGGTCCATGTCGTCGCCGATCAGGTTCTCCATCACCACATCGGCGTGGCGCTTGCCGTCGCCCAGAGGCAGGCCCGCGACAGCGCGGATATGCTGTTCGAACTGATCGACCGCGCAGCCCGCCTGCGTCCAGTGGCCGGAATTATGCACGCGCGGCGCGATCTCGTTTACGATCAGCCCGCCCGGCGTCACGAACAGCTCGACCCCGAGGACGCCCACATAGTCCAGCGCATTGGCGATGCGCGCGGCGATGAGCACCGCATCCGTCGTCAGGCGCGCCGGCAGGCCGCAAGGCACCGTGGTGGTCCGCAGGATGCCGCCCTCATGGACGTTCAGGCCCGGATCATAGGCGGCGGTCTGGCCATCGGCGCCGCGCGCGATGATCACGCTGATTTCGGCCGAGAAATCGACGAAGCCCTCCAGCACCGAGGGCGCGCCGGTCCATTCCGCGGGGCCGTCACCGATGCGGACCTGCCCCTTGCCGTCATAGCCCATCCGCCGCGTCTTGAGGATCGAGGCACGCCCGATCCGGTCAATCGCCTCGGCAAGCGCGCCCTGATCGGGGACATCGGCAAAGGGCGCGGTGGCCAGCCCGATTTCGTTGAGGAAGGTCTTTTCCGTCAGCCGATCCTGCGAGACCGCAAGCGCCCGCCTGCCCGGCCGGATCGGGCGCAGCGATTCCAGCAGGTCCAGCGCGCTGGTCGGCACGTTCTCGAACTCATAGGTGATCACGTCCACGCTTTCGGCGAAGGCGCGCAGCGCGGCCTCGTCCTCATAGGGGGCGGTGGTCACGCGCCATGCCACATCGCCCGCGGGCGCGGCACCCGGTTCATAGATATGGCATCGCAGGCCCAGCCGGCTGGCCGCCGCCGACAGCATCCGGCCCAGCTGGCCGCCGCCCAGAATGCCGATCGTGCGGACCTCACTCATCGCGCGGCTCCTCGGGGATCGAGGCCGACAGGGCCGCCCGCCAGGCGTCCAGCCGCTCGGCCAGTGCCGGGTCGTTCAGCGCCAGGATGCCCGCCGCCATCAGCCCGGCATTGGCCGCGCCCGCCGCCCCGATGGCCATCGTGGCCACCGGGTAGCCCTTGGGCATCTGCACGATGGAATAGAGCGAATCGACCCCGGACAAAGCCTTGGTCTGGACCGGCACGCCCACGACCGGGATGCGCGTCTTCGAGGCCATCATGCCCGGCAGATGGGCCGCGCCCCCTGCCCCGGCGATGATCACCTTCAGCCCGCGACCCGCCGCCGCGCGCCCGTAATCCCACAGCCGGTCAGGCGTGCGATGGGCGCTGACGATGCGCGCCTCATAGGGGATGCCCAGCTCGTCCAGCACCTGCGCGGCCTCGCGCATGGTGGGCCAGTCGGACTGGCTGCCCATGATGATTCCGACCTCGACCTGTCCTGCGATGTCCGCCATGCTCGCGCCCCTTTGCCGCCTTGCGACCCCGCATAGCGCGACGGCGGGCCGGTCGCAATCAGGCGATGATATCGGGCGTGATCTCGTCCTCGAGACGGGCGATCCGGTCCTTCAGCGCCAGCTTCTGCTTTTTCAGCCGCTGCAGCGCCAGCGACGAGGTCAGTTGTTGCTCCTGCAAGGCCGCGATCGCCTGATCGAGGTCGCGATGCTCGCAGCGCAGCGCCTCCAGACGGGCGCGCAGGATATCCTCATGGCTCATCGAATGCTGCATGTTCATCGGAAACGTCTCTGCAAGGGGGAACCTCTGGCACCCATTATAGCGCGACATTGCGCCGCTGTTAATGGAAACCGACATCCCCGCGACCCTGTCGGCCATCTTGCAAATCCCTGACAGGATTTCCATATCTTTCATACGGGGCCGCCTTTTCGGGGCCCACGGATGCACAGTCGCTTTGACGAGAGGGCTGAGATGACCAAGATGTCCCTGGGGTCGCACCCCTATCTGCTGGGCTTCGACCAGCTTGAACGCATGGTCGAGCGCGCCGCCAAGGGCGCCGAGGGCTACCCGCCCTACAACATCGAGCATATCGCCCCGGACGGGTTCCGCATCACCCTGGCCGTGGCCGGCTTTTCCGACGCCGAGCTGAGCGTCACCACCGAAGACCGGCAATTGGTCATCCGGGGGCGCAACGCCGAAACCGACGACAAGCGCGTCTATCTGCATCGCGGCATCGCCGCCCGCGCCTTTCAGCGCAGCTTCGTGCTGGCCGAGGGTGTCGAGGTGACGGGCGCCTCGATGGAAAACGGCCTTCTGCATGTCGAGCTTCGCCGCACCCAACCGGAACAGGTGGTTCAGACCATTCCGATCAGCCGCAAGTAAGGGGATCACGATGGACGACAAGATCGCATTCACCGAAAACCAGACCAACATCGTCTATATCCGCAAGATCGCGACCGCGACCCTGCCGCAGGAAATTCGCAGCCAATTGCCCGGCGTGGACGCCATGTATGCCGTTCATGACACCGATGGCGAACGTCTGGCCCTTGTGCAGCAGCGCAGCCTGGCCTTCATGCTGGCACGACAGAACGAATTGACGCCGGTCAGCGTCCACTAGGCCGGGCGCGCATAGCGCATGAAGGCAAAGGCGCGCCCGTCGGGCGCCCAGCAGGGCACGTTGATGCTGCCCTGCCCGCCGAACAGGCTGACGACACGGCGCCGGTTCCCTCCGTCCGGCGCCATCAGCCACAGCGCCACGTCCAGATCGCGGGGATGGCCTTCGGTGCCGGGCGGATAGGCCAGATACAGCACATGCCCCCCGCAGGGCGAGGGATGGGGAAACCAGTTCACGCTGTCGTCGCGAAAGACCTGCGCGGCCTCGGTTCCGTCGGCGCGCATCCGCCAGATCTGGGCATGGCCCGTCGCGTCGGAATTGAACCAGACGAAGCCGCCGCAGGCCGAGAAATCCGGCCCGTCATGATGCGCCATGCCCGGCGTCAGCACCCTCTCGCGCCCGGTCTCAAGGTCCAGCACCTCGATCCGCACCACCCGGTCGCCGCCGCGCACGCAGGCATAGGTCAGGTGCGACCCATGCGCCCCGTGCCACCAGCTTGGGCGCGGCAGGCCCAACGGTGTCGCGCGCCCATCTTCCAGCAGATGCATCCCCGCGCCGCTGCCGTCATGGGCCGAGAACACGATCCGGCCATCGGGCAGAAAGCCGTGATCGTTGTTGCAGCGCTCGCCCAGATCCATCGGGATCGGGCGCAGCCCTGACGCATCCGCACGCCACAGCCGCCCCTCGCCATTGACCAGGAACCAGCCATCCGGGTGCCAGTTCGGCGCCTCGATCAGGCGCGGCGTCCGCAGGATCACCCGGCAGGTGCCGGATGCCAGATCGTAAACCTCAAGCGATGACCGCCAGCCCGCCATGCCAATCCCCCGATGCGGAACGGCCCCGCCGGGGCGGGGCCGTCTTTCAGAACCGGTCGCGGATCACTCCAGACCGATCAGCCCCATGCTTTCCAGCTTCAGCAGCACCTGATGGGCGGCGCCGTCCACATCGATATTGCTGGTGTCGATGCGCAGTTCGGGATTCGACGGTTCCTCGTAAGGGTCCGAGATGCCGGTGAATTCCTTGATCTTGCCCTCACGCGCCAGCTTGTAGAGGCCCTTGCGGTCACGGCGTTCGCATTCCTCGATGGGCGTGGCCACATGCACCTCGACAAAGGCGCCGCCGGCCTCGACCATCTCGCGCACCGCGCGGCGGGTCGCCGTATAGGGCGCGATGGGCGCACAGATCGCGATGCCGCCATTCTTGGTGATCTCGGAGGCGACATAGCCGATCCGCTTGATGTTGATGTCGCGGTGCTCTTTCGAGAAGCCCAGCTCGCTCGACAGATGCTTGCGGACCACGTCACCATCCAGCAGCGACACGGGACGCCCGCCCATCTCCATCAGCTTGACCATCAGCGCGTTGGCGACGGTGGACTTGCCCGACCCCGACAGGCCGGTGAAGAACACCGTGAAGCCCTGCTTCGCGCGCGGGGGAGAGGTGCGGCGCAGCTGCGTCACCACCTCGGGGAAGCTGAACCATTCGGGAATGTCCAGCCCCTCGCGCAGGCGGCGGCGCAGTTCGGTGCCGCTGATATCCAGCACGGTGCAGCCCTCGGGGACCTCGTTGGCGGGATAATATTGCGCTTTTTCCTGCACATAGACCATATGCTTGAAATCGACCATCTCGACGCCGATCTCGTCCTGATGCTGCTTGAACAGGTCCTGCGCGTCATAGGGGCCGTAGAAATCGACGCCCGCGCTGTTCTTGCCGGGGCCGGCATGGTCGCGGCCGACGATGAAATGCGTGGCGCCGTGGTTCTTGCGGATCAGGCCGTGCCAGACCGCCTCGCGCGGGCCGGCCATGCGCATCGCCAGGTTCAACAGCGACAGCGTGGTGGTCGCGGCCGGATACTTGTCCAGCACCGCCTCGTAGCAGCGCACGCGGGTGAAGTGGTCCACGTCACCGGGCTTGGTCATGCCGACGACCGGGTGGATCATCAGGTTGGCCTGCGCCTCGCGCGCGGCACGGAAGGTCAGCTCCTGGTGCGCGCGGTGCAGCGGGTTGCGGGTCTGGAAGACCACGACACGCTGCCAGTTCAGCTTCTTGAACATCGCGCGCAATTCGTTCGGCGTGTTGCGGCGGCCGCGGAAATCGTAATGCGTCGGCGCCTGCAGGCCCTTGATCGGGCCGCCCAGATAGACCGGGCCCGCGACATTGTGCAGGTAGTTCACCGCCGGATGGGCCAGATCGTCCGCACCAAAGACCTTTTCGGCCTCGCGCGCCTTGTTCGGCACCCATTTGTCGGTGACGGACATGATCGCCAGGATGACGCCTTCCTGATCGCGCAGCGCGATATCGGTGCCCGGCTCAAGCCCCTCGGCGAATTTCTCGCTGACATCCAGCGTGATCGGCATCGGCCACAGCGCACCCGATTCGAGACGCATGTTCTCGACCACGCCGTTGTAATCGGCCTCGGTCAGAAAGCCCTTGAGCGGGTTGAAGCCCCCATTCATCAGCAGCTCCAGATCACAGATCTGGCGCGCGGTCAGGTCCCAGCTGGGCATCGCGCCCGCCTCGTCCTTCAGCGCGAGGGCGGCATCGGCCGAGACGAAAAGCTCGGGGATCGGCAGGTGGTTCGGATTGGTCATCGTTTCGACTCGGATATTTGCCACGGATAAAGGAATTGCGCGCGCCCCGGCGGGGCCACGCGCGTCGGGTCTGCTCTAGCGCGGTCGAAAGCGATATTCAACCTTGGGAAAACGCCTCGGCGCGACCTGTGGCCGCAAAGCGTCATGGCCTTGCAGGAACTTCGCCCCGTCTGGGCCGTTGATGGGCAAGTCACCGAAAAACGAGGCACGCCATGACCCGCGACCCGCAACCCCACGAAGCCCCCAGTCCTGCAGAATTGCGCGCCCTGTCGCGCGACGAACAGGAACTGGCCGACATGGCGCGCAATCCCGCGCTGGCCGGGCTGAGCGACCGCGATCTTGCCGACCTGATCTCGCGCCTGCGCGAGCGGCGCAATCGCGCCCGCGACATCGGCGACCGTCAGGGCCGCGAGGCGCGCGGCAAGCAGGCCCCCGCCGGTGCGACCATCGCCAGCAGCAATCACGGCACGATCAGCAAGCATGATTTCCTGTCCGAGGCGCTGGACCGCGCGATGGACGAACGCGAGCGCCGCGGCGGAGAGCATGGCGATCCCGTGACCGAAGGCGCGCATGGGCAAAAGGATCAGGCCGAGCTGACCCGCAAAGCGCAGGCGATGGCGAATGAAGGCCGCCGCGACAGCGATCTGGATGACGACGGCGCGCCCCTTCACCCCAACGACCCCGATGCCGATAGCGGCAAGGCCGGGATGGATGCGACGGCGCGCAACACCGCACCCTCGGGCGCGCTGGACCATGCGGGCGAACTGCCCGCGCGCGAACGCTCTCGCACACGTCAGTGATCCCCGCAGCGGCAGCGCCGTCGCGCCACCCGGATTCTGCAACCGGATCGTCGCAGCGCGGGCAGGATACGGGACAACCTGCCCGCGCTGGCGCGAGCGGTTCGGGCAGGATCAGGACAGGCGCCCTGATCCCAAGGCGATATGACAGGTCAGGATCGTTCATGCGCCCAGACTAGGCGCAGCCGATCCCGAATCTCAAACCCGGAATGCCTAGTATTTGAACGATCCTCAGACCGTCGCCACCACGCCCTGCGGGGCGGGCTCGACCTCGCCCAGACCCGCCAGATAATGCTCGGCATCCAGCGCGGCCATGCAGCCCATCCCGGCGCTGGTCACGGCCTGACGATAGACATGATCGGTCAGATCGCCCGCCGCAAAGACCCCCGGAACCGAGGTGCGCGTGCTGCCCGGCTCGACCTTCACATAGCCGCCATTATGCAGCTCCAGCTGGTCCTTGACCAATTCGCTGGCCGGCGCATGGCCGATCGCTACGAAGACCCCGTCCGCCGCCAGATCCCGCGTGCTGCCATCCACGGTCGAGCGCAGGATAACCCCGCTCACGCCCATCGGCGTATCGACGCCCGTCACCTCGGCCAGTTCGTGGTTCCAGATCACATCGACCTTGGGATTCTTGAACAGCCGCGCCTGCAGGATCTTTTCCGCACGCAGGCTGTCACGGCGATGCACCAGCGTCACCTTGCTGGCGAACTTGGTCAGGAACAGCGCCTCTTCGACGGCGGTGTTGCCGCCGCCGATCACCACGACCTCGCGGTTGCGATAGAAGAAGCCGTCGCAGGTCGCGCAGGCGCTGACGCCGAAACCCTTGAACTTCTCCTCGGAGGGCAGGCCCAGCCAGCGCGCCTGCGCCCCGGTGGCCAGGATCACCGCATCCGCCGTGACCACCCGCCCGCTGTCGCATTCGGCGACAAAGGGGCGCTGGCCCAGATCCAGCCGCGTCACCATGTCGGTCACGATATCGGCACCCATCGCGCGGGCATGGGCCTCCATCTTCACCATCAGCTCGGGGCCCTGGATCTCGGTCTCGCCGGGCCAGTTCTCGACCTCGGTGGTGATGGTCAGCTGCCCGCCGGGCTGCATCCCCTGGATCAGCATCGGGTTCAGCATGGCACGTGCGGCATAGACCGCCGCCGTGTAACCCGCAGGCCCAGACCCCACGATCAGAAGTTTGACATGCACAGCGTCACTCATCTTGCGCCCCGTTTCCCGTTTGTGCATCAGGTAGCCCCTTACGGCCGGGACTTCAACGGATGGCCCTCGCGCGAAAGAATATTGCGCAGAGAGGGTGCGCATTGTAGCGTCCGGCCACGCCCGAACAATCAGAATGAAAGAGCCCGGAATGGCTGGCGCCCGCCTCGACGATATCGACCGCAAGATTCTGGCCGAATTGCAGGCCGATGGCCGGATGACCAATGTGGAACTGGCGCGACGGGTCGGCATCTCGGCCCCGCCCTGCCTGCGCCGCGTCCGCACGCTCGAGGAGCTGGGCTATATCCGCGGCTATCACGCCCGCATCGACGCCCGCGAACTGGGGCTGGAGGTGCAGGTCTTTGCGATGGTGCGCCTTGCCTCGCAATCCGAACGCGACCTGGCGGCCTTCGAATCGCTGGTGCAGGATTGGCCGATGGTCCGCGAATGCCACATGCTGAACGGCGAGATCGACTTCATCCTCAAATGCATCTCGCCCGACCTGTCCAGCTTTCAGCGCTTCCTGACCAATTCCCTGACCGCCGCGCCGAACGTGGCCAGCGTCAAGACCTCGCTGGTGATCCGCGCCGCCAAGACCGAGCCCGCCGTCCCCTTCGAGGTGGTCGAGGACCGCGCCCGCGACGCGGGCTGAGGCGCGCGCGCACGCAACAGCGTTCGCAAGCGGTGTACGTCCTGTGCACACCCGGTGCATCCGCCGTGTACGCCCGGTGAGGCCCTTTTCCCGGCAAATGCTGGCCCTTCGCGCCCTTGCAGCCCCTGCCCGTTGCGCGGTGCCGCGAAGCAACGCCCGCAGGCGTTGCGCGTCAGAGCGCGATGGCGCTGATCAGGCGGCCGTAATCGACCTGACCCTCATGCGTGGCGCGGCGATAGCTGAAGAAGCGGTCGGGGTCGGCATAGGTGCAGTGGCGCGACCATTCGGCCTCGACCCCGGCCTCGCGCAGACGCTTCAGGCCGAAACCCGGCAGGTCGAAATGCGGGCTGCCCTTGGGGCCGCCGCTGAAGAAGCGTTCCGATTCAGGGTCTTCGGCCAGAAACTCGTCCATGAAGGCATCGCCCACCTCGTAATTGCGCTGGCTGATCGTGGGGCCGATCACGGCCCGGATCTCGGTCGCGCCCAGATCGCGCATGGAAGCGACCGTCGCCTCGATCACGCCGGCCAGCGCGCCGCGCCAACCCGCATGGCAGGCGCCCACCACGCCCGCCGCCGGGTCGGCCAGCAGGATCGGCTGACAATCGGCGGTCAGCACCGCGATGGCCACGTCGCGCCGCGCGGTAACAATGCCGTCGGCATTGATTTCCTTGACCTTTTCCAGATCATCACCGGACCCAAGCGTGACCACATCGGCGGAATGGACCTGCTTGACGGTCGCCAGACAGGCGGGCTGGACCCCCATCGCCACGGCCACGCGGGCGCGGTTGACCTGGACCATGTCGCTCTGATCGGTCGAGCGCCGCCCGCAATTCAGCCCCGAGAACAGCCCCGACGAGGCCCCCCCCTTGCGCGTGAAAAAGCCGTGCCGGACCGGCGACAGCAGCGGATGGGTCAGGATCTCAAGCGTCGTCTGCATGACGTGTCAGCGCCTCGAAGCCGGGGACCGGAGGCGCCCCTTTCGGCCAGATTGCAAGGGTCTTGAACAGGTGACCCATTTCGTCTGCGTGGGTCAAGCGCCGAAGCGCGACCATCGCTCCCGCGTCGCCCGCCTGCGCCAGCCGCCGCGCCCGTGCCTCGGCTCCAAGCGTCAGCAGCCAGTCGCCCTGACGCCCCATCCGCGAGGCGACCGCCCCGGCCCGGATCGCGGCGGCGGCAAGAGGCGCGAAATCCACATGGGCGGTCAGATCGGCCTCGCCCGGATGGGCCAGCGGATCGTCGGGCGCATGGCCGCGCAGGGCCTGGAACGTGTCGCCACGCCCGTCCCAGCCGCCGTAATCGACAAGGATCGCCGCCCCCCCGTGGCGCGCGATATGGCGGGCGATGGCCTCGGTCGCGGCGACGGCGGCGGGGCAATCCTCGACGATATCGCCGGGCTGGCCCGTGCGGGGCAGATCGACCACCGGCCCCAGCCCCATCGCCAGAGCGCCATCCCCGCCCAGCCCGACCATGCGTTCGCGCCAACCGTCCGCGGTCATCTGAAACTGCCGGATCGGCAGCGCGTCAAGAAACTCGTTCGCCATCAGGAACAAGGGCTTGGGCGGCAGATCCTCGATCCGGTCAAGATGCAGGACCGGCCCCAGACGGTCGCGCTGGACCTGCCGCAGATGAGGCGAGGCTTCGATCAGGGCGATCTCGGCCGCCTCGGTCATGCCCGGCGCCACGCGGATCGCGCGGCGCATGTCGGCCATCAGCGTGCCGCGCCCCGGCCCCGGTTCGGCCAGCAGGCAGGGCGCGGGGCGGCCCTGATCCATCCAGGCCTGCGCCAGAGCCAGACCGCAAAGCTCTCCGTAAAGCTGGTGGATCTCGGGGGCGGTGGTGAAATCGCCCGCCGCGCCAAAGGGATCGCGCGTCGCGTAATAACCGTGGCGGCTGTCCAGCAGGCAGATCTGCATGTAATCGGCCAACGTGATCGGCCCCGTGGCGCGGATGCGCGCCGCGATGATCCCAGCCAGAGGCGTCATGCGCCGCGATCGCCCACAGGCGCGCGGCGTCGTGCCTGCCAGATCAGCGCCAGCCCGATCAGGACCATCGGCAACGACAGGACCTGCCCCATCGTCAGCCCGATGACCGGCCCGCCGATCACATGGCCAAGCGGGTTGTCGGGCGTGATGAACTGCGCGTCGGCCACGCGGAAGATCTCGACGAACATGCGCGCCAGACCATAGCCCGCAAGGAACACGCCAAAGACCAGACCGGGACGGCGCAGCCCGCCTGCGCGGACCAGCAGCAGAAGGATCAGGCCCAGCAGCAGCCCTTCGAGGCCCGCCTCGTAAAGCTGGCTCGGATGGCGGGCGCAGGGGCCGATGATGCCGGGGCAATCCTGCGCGGCGGGGCCGGGAAAGATCACGCCCCAGGGCAGGTCGGTCGGGCGGCCCCACAGCTCGGCATTGATGAAGTTCGCCAGCCGTCCAAAGAAGATGCCGATGGGTGCCACCACCGCCATCGCATCGGCCAGGGGCAGGATCGCCACGCCATTGCGCCGCGCCCAGAGCCAAGATGCGACGATCACCCCGGCAAAGCCTCCGTGAAAGCTCATCCCGCCCTGCCAGACCATCGGGATCTGCGCGGGGTTGGCCAGGTAATAGGCCGGATCGTAGAACAGCACGAAGCCCAGCCTGCCGCCGACGATGACCCCCAGGATCACCCAGGTCAGCAGGTCATCAACCTGCTCGGGCGCGCAAGGCGCGCGGCCGCCCCAGATCGCCGGGCGGCGCATCATCGACACGATCAGCCGCCACCCAAGGATCAGCCCGACGATATAGGCCAGCGCATACCAGCGCAGCGACAGCGACAGCCCGCCAAGGTTCAGCGTGAAGATCTCGGGGGATATCTGCGGAAAGGGGATCATGGGGCCTCGGGCTCGGAATTCGGGCGCACGCTATCGGCCAGCCCCGCCATGTCAACCGCAAGGCGGCACCGAAAGCCGCATTGAACCGCGCGCGCCCCCGGACCATATAGAGGGCAAGTTCAGGACAAGAGGCCAGCCATGACGACGCAGAACCGCTTTTTCGACGATATCTCGAAGCTGATGACCAACGCGATGGGCGTGGCGCAGGGCGCGCGCAGCGAGGCCGAGACCGCCATGAAGGGCTGGATCGACCGCTGGCTGGCCGAGCGCGATTTCGTCACCCGCGAGGAATTCGAGGCCGTGCGCGAAATGGCCATCAAGGCCCGCACCGAGAATGCCGAGCTGAAGGCCCGGCTGGACGCGCTGGAAAAGCCCGCCAGCGCCGATCAGGGCGCCTGATCGGCCTCGATCCGGCCGCGCAGCACCCCTGCGCGGTCGTATAGCAGGATCTCGCCTGCTTCGGTCACCACGACCAGCCAATCGCGGGCAAAGGTGACGGCAGCGGGGCTTGCCCCATCGGGCAGCTGCACGACGTCGGGCAGTTCGGGCATTTCGGCCTGCACGGGCTGACCCAGACGCAGCCATAGCAGCGCCACCACCGCGATCATCCCCATCCCCATCACCAGCGCGAGGCCCGTGACCAGCGTCTTGAGAAAGCGCAGTTCCGGAACCGCTTTCGCCTCGGCCTTCCAGTCGCTATCGTCCCGTCCCATGTCCATCCTTGTCGTCACGATCCCCGAGAACCCGCCCGAACGGCTTGATAAGGCGCTTGCGCTGGCTGTGCCAGAGGAAGCCGCCCTGTCGCGTTCGCGCCTTGCGCGCCTGATCATCGAGGGCGCCGTCACCGGCCCGTCGGGCCTTGCCCGCGACGTGAAGGCCCGCGTGACGGGGGGCGAGGAATACCGCATCGCCCTGACCGCCCCCGCCGAGGTCAAGACCCGCCCCGAGGCGATCCCGCTGACCATCGCGCACGAGGATGATGACCTCATCGTGATCGACAAGCCCGCCGGAATGGTCGTCCATCCGGCGCCGGGCAGTCCCTCGGGGACGCTGGTGAACGCGCTTCTGGCCCATTGCCGCGAATCGCTGTCGGGGATCGGGGGCGAAAGACGGCCGGGCATCGTCCACCGGATCGACAAGGACACGTCGGGCCTCTTGGTCGTGGCGAAATCCGACCGCGCCCATCACGGCCTTGCCGCCCAGTTCGAGGCGCACAGCGCCCGTCGCCTCTATCTGGCGCTGGCGCATGGGGTGATCGACCCCGCCGATCCGCGCCTGCGCGGCACGCGCGGCGTCAGCTTCGAACCCGGCCATGTCCTGCGGATCGCCACCCATCTGGACCGCCACCCGACCGACCGCCAGAAACAGGCGGTGCATTTCGACAAGGGCCGCCATGCCGTCACGCGGGCGCGCCTGCTGGAGGCGTTCGGCACGCCGCCTTCGGCCATGCTGGTGGAATGCCGGCTGGAAACCGGGCGCACGCACCAGATCCGGGTGCATATGGCCCATGCCGGGCTGGGGCTGATCGGCGATCCGGTCTATGGCGGGGCGCGCAAGGCCTCGGTCAAGGCCCTCGGGGCGGCGGCGGCGGCGGTCTCGGCCTTTCCGCGTCAGGCACTGCACGCGGCGCATCTGGGCTTCACCCACCCGGTCACGGGACAGGACATGGCCTTTGACAGCAAGCTGCCGCAGGACATGGGCGATCTTTTGTCTGCGCTGAGGGGGGCGTCGGAAGCTTGACGTTAACGTGAGCCGATTTGGGATTACAAACCTGTCGAAATCGCTCAATCTATCCTGAACACGGCCTTGCCGTCGGGGAACCGATGCGCGATCCGTGGCGTTCTTTTCGATCCTTGAAAGGCCCGAATGATGGCAAGTTACAGCAACCTTCCGGCGCCCAGCCCAGAACAGGGGCTGAACCGCTATCTGCAAGAGATCCGCAAGTTCCCCCTCCTCCAACCCGAGGAAGAATACATGCTGGCCAAGGCCTGGGCCGATCACCAGGACAGCGAGGCCGCGCATCGGCTTGTGACCAGCCACCTGCGGCTGGCCGCCAAGATCGCCATGGGCTATCGCGGCTACGGCCTGCCACAGGCCGAGGTCATCTCCGAGGCGAATGTCGGCCTGATGCAGGCGGTCAAGCGCTTCGACCCGGAAAAGGGCTTCCGTCTGGCCACCTATGCGATGTGGTGGATCCGCGCATCGATCCAGGAATACATCCTGCGGTCCTGGTCGCTGGTGAAGATGGGCACGACCAGCGCGCAGAAAAAGCTGTTCTTCAACCTGCGCAAGGCGAAATCCCGCATCGGTGCGCTGGAAGAGGGCGATCTGCGCCCCGAGAACGTCGCCCAGATCGCCCATGACCTGAACGTCACCGAACAGGAAGTGATCGACATGAACCGCCGCCTGTCGGGGGGCGACGCGTCGTTGAACGCGACGGTGGGTTCGGGCGACGGCGAATCGGCCGCGCAATGGCAGGACTGGCTGGAGGACGAGGATGCCGACCAGGCCAGCGCCTATGCCGAATCCGAGGAACTGGACGCCCGCCGCCAGATGCTGATCGCGGCGATGGATGCGCTGAACGAACGCGAGCGCGACATCCTGATGGAACGCCGCCTCCGCGACGAACCGATGACGCTTGAGGATCTGTCCACCCGCTACGGCGTCTCGCGCGAGCGTATCCGCCAAATCGAAGTTCGCGCCTTCGAGAAACTTCAGGACCGGATGCGCGGCCTCGCCCGCGAAAAGGGCATGCGCATCGCCGAGGCCGACGCGCTCTGACCCTTGCAGCACCGATCCGGGCGCCGGGGCGCGATTGACGCCCCCGGACCCGGCGCTATGGTCTGGCGAAGGCAGGGCAGATCGGGACAGATGACAGCGCTGAAACAGTTCCAACGGCTCGAAGCCCAGGGCGCGTGGCGCGAGACGCCCGATGCGCGCCTGCGCGAGGTGATCGTGTCAGTCGGCGAGGCGACGCTGACGCTCTCCGACCCGAAATCCGACCGCCCCCTGACGCATTGGTCGCTGCCCGCCGTCGCCAGGCTCAATCCCGGCCAGACGCCCGCGATCTATACCCCCACCCATGACACGCCCGACGAGATCGTCGAAATCGACGATCCGCTGATGATCGACGCGATCGAACGCGTGCAGGATGCCATAGCCGCCCATCGCGCCCATCCGGGGCGCCTGCGAAGCGTGCTGACGCTGCTGGCGGCGACGGTGATGATCGCAGGCGCGGTCTTCTGGCTGCCCGACGCGCTGATCCGCCACGCCGCCAACATCGCGCCGCCCGCGCAGGCGCGCCAGATCGGTCTGGCCGTCCTGGCCGATATGGAACGCAGCGGCGGCGCGGTCTGCACGCGCGCCTCGGGACAGGCGGTGCTGGATTGGCTGGCGCCGCGCCTCGTGGGCTCCGAGGCGGTCATCAAGGTGATTCCCGGCCCGCTGAACGGCGCCAGGCGGCTGCCCGGCGGGGTCTATGTCTTGGGGGGTGACCTGCTTCTGGCCGCGCCCGCGCCCGAAGGCCCGGCGGTGCACCTGATCGCCGCCTCGCTGGCAGAAACCGAGACGCAGATACGGCTTGACGCGCTGCGCCATGCGGGCCTCGGCGCGGTGCTGCGGCTCTGGACCCTCGGAGCATTGCCGCGCGAGGCGATGGAGGGCTATGGCGAGACACTCCTGTCACAGGCCCTGCCCCGGCCCGACAGCCCAGCCCTGCTGCAGGCTGTGGGGGATCGCGGCCTGCCATCCGAACCCTACGCCCTGAGCATCGATCCCACCGGCGCATCGGTCCTGCCCCTGATCGAGCGCGACCCGATACGCCAAGGTGATGTGGCACCGGCCAACCTGCTGACCGACCCGCAATGGATCGCGCTCCAGCAGATCTGCGCTGGCTAGGCGGCCTTCGCCGCGGGCATCTCGGACAGGATCCGGGCCGCGATCTTGAAACTGCGCAGCCGCGCCGCATGGTCATGGATCTGCCCGGTCAGGATCACCTCGTCGGGCCGGTGCCGCGCAATCAGTTCGGCCAGCTGGCGCCGCACGGCAGCCTCATCCCCCACCGCGCTGATCCGCAAGGCGCGATCCACGGCCTGCCGCATCCCCGCGCCGATCGCCGCGTCGATATCATCGACGGGGCGGGGCAGCTTGCCCGGTTGCCCGCTGCGAAGCCGGGCAAAGGCCAACTGCATCGTGGTCCGCAACCGCTCGGCCTCGGCCTGATCATCGGCGGCAAAAACGTTGATTGCCATGATCGCGCAAGGCCGCGCCGCATGGCGCGAAGGGCGGAAATGCGCGCGATAGACCTCCAGCGCGCGCTCTAGATCGTCGGGCGCGAAATGGCTGGCAAAAGCATAGGGCAGGCCCAGATGCGCAGCCAATTGCGCCCCAAAAAGGCTGCTGCCCAGGATCCAGACCGGCACATGCGTCCCCTCTCCGGGCAGCGCACGAACGGCGGCGCCGGGCCGCTCGTCCCCCAGATACGAGATCACCTCGACCACGTCCTGCGGAAAGCTGTCGGCCAACGGATCGCGGCGCAAGGCACGGATGACGGCCCCGTCCCCGCCCGGCGCGCGACCCAGACCCAGATCGATCCGCCCCGGAAAGACGGTCGCCAGGGTGCCGAAAGCCTCGGCCACGCTCAGCGGCGCGTGATTGGGCAGCATGATCCCGCCCGCACCCACGCGCATCCGCTCGGTCGCCTGCGCGACCAGCGAGATCAGCACCGAAGTCGCGGCCGAGGCGATGCCCGGCATGTTGTGATGCTCCGCCAGCCAAAAGCGGTGATAGCCCCAGCTCTCGGCATGGCGCGCCAGATCGACGCTGTTCAGGATCGCCTGCCGCGCATCCTGCCCCTCGGGCACCGGCGACAGATCCAGAAGCGAATAGGGAATGTGCTCACTCATCCCCGAAAGCTAAGCCGCCCCCGCCCGGATTCAATCCCCGACCGGCATTTGCCTTGGTGCAAATATCCTCAGGGGGTGAATTGCCCGGCACGGGCAAGAGGGGGCGCGAGCGCCCCCTTCCCTCGGCGCGCGGGCCGGTCAGGCCATCTTGCGCAGATAGGTCCAGGTCGGCACACGGGCATTGCGCGCGACCGACCAGCTTTCGGCATCGCCCAGATAGACGAAGCCGCAATTGGTCAGCACCCGAGCCGAGCCGGGATTGTCCTGAAACGCCTCGGCGAACAGCGTGCGCGAGCCATGCGGATTGGCCGCAACGAGGCCCGCGACGGCCTCGGTCGCAAAGCCCGTATTCCAGAACCCCGCACCGACCCAGAAGCCCAGCTCGGACTGGTCGCCCTCCATCCGGGTCAGCGACACGACGCCCAGAAGCTCGGCCAGCTGGCTGTGAGAGCCGTCGATGGCCCAGACATCCTCGCGCCGGTCGGCGGCAAGGGCCCGCGCCACGAACCCCTCGGCCGCCCCGGGCGGCAGCGGATGGGGGATGGCGCGCGTGCCTTCGGCCACCCGGCGGTCGGCGGTGTAATGCGCGATCAGCCCGGCATCCGAGACGCGCAGCGGGCGCAGCAGCAGCCGCTCGGTCTCGATCGTGATCTGGTCGGCGGCGCCAAGCGCCAGCGCGTTGAGGTCGTCCAAAGCTGTCCCCTCCCTCAAGGGTGCAGACATCACCATGTTTCCTCCTCCGGAAACGGTCATGAAACAGAGCATTTAAATGGCCGGGGGGACCGGCTTCCGCCGATCCCCCCTCTAGCAGCGAATTGTTACGCTCGGGTTACTCGGCAGCGTCGAGGGCGGCGGGCATCACCGAAATGAAGGTGCGGCCCTTCAGGCCCTTGCGAAAGGTCACCTGGCCATCGGTCAGCGCGAACAGGGTGTGATCCTTGCCCATGCCGACATTGACGCCCGGCCACATCTTGGTACCGCGCTGACGCACGATGATGTTGCCGGCGATGGCTTCCTGCCCGCCATAGAGTTTCACGCCAAGACGGCGACCAGCCGAATCGCGACCGTTGCGGGACGAACCGCCTGCTTTCTTATGTGCCATGGGTCAGTCTCCTTACGCTTCGACGGTGGCTTTGGTGGAAGCACCGATTGCGGCCTTGACGCCGGTCTTGTCGGCGCCGGTTTCCAGCACGTCGGTCACGCGCAGCAGGGTCAGCTGCTGGCGATGGCCGCGGGTGCGCTGCGAGCTGTGCTTGCGGCGGCGCTTGACGTAGGTGATCACCTTGTCGGCCTTGATCTGGTCGATCACTTCGGCCTGCACGCAGGCACCGGCGACCAGAGGCGCGCCAAGGGTCGAACCGACCATCAGCACGTCGTTGAACTGGACTTTCTCGCCAGCGGCGGCGGCCAGCTTCTCGACACGCAGGACATCGCCCGCCTGCACCTTGTATTGCTTGCCGCCTGTCTTCAGAACCGCGAACATCGCTTCACTTCCCTTTTCTGCCGCGTCCTGCGGCCCCGCCGGTTCCGTGGCGCCTAGCGCCCGTCACCGTCAGAGTTCAGGGGCAAGGCCCCGCCTTCGGACAGCGCACCCATCATCCGGGTGTCATCAATAAAACATGCCGGCCATGAGCCTGCGGCCCGACCGGATCACGCGCATATGGACGAGCGCGCGCCCCGTGTCAAGAAAACCCCGCCGAAACTTTGTCCAAGCCCGCGCCTGCGCGTCGGGAACCGCAGGGCTTCGGCGCGGCTTTCCCCCTGCCACGCGAGAGGGAACCCTTTGCAACGCTTTGCCTGCCCCCGATGCGGGGCCCGCGCCTATTTCCACAACCTGACCTGCCTCTGCGGGACAAGGCTGGCCTATGACCCCGAGGCCCGCGCGATGGTCGCGGACGGCCCCGCCTGCGCGAACCGCGACCTGATCGGCTGCAACTGGGTGGCGGATGCGGGCTCTGCGGCGGGGCTTTGCCAGTCCTGCGCCATGTCGCGGGTGATCCCCGATCCGGGCATCGGCGACAACCGGGCCCTGTTCGACCGGGCCGAGCGCGCGAAGCGGTGGGTTCTGGCGAATCTGTCGAACTGGGGATGGTTCACCGCGGCCGATCCGGGGCGCCGGCCGCATTTCCTGATGCTGTCCGAACATGTCGAAGGCCGGACCGAGCAGATCACGATGGGCCATGCGGCGGGCGAGATCACCATAAACATCACCGAGGCCGACGCCCTGATCCGCCTGCAGCGCCAGCGCGATCTGGGCGAGCAATACCGCTCCATGGTGGGGCATTTCCGCCATGAACTGGCGCATTTCCTCTTTGACCGGCTGGCCGTGGCTCCGGGTTTCCTGCCCGCCTTTCGCGCGTGCTTCGGCGACGAGCGTCAGGATTACGCGGCCGCGCTGGCGCGCCACTACGCAGACCCGCGCGATCCGGGCGAGGATTTCATCACCGCCTATGCGACCGCCCACCCGCACGAGGATTGGGCAGAGACGGTCGCCCACCTGCTGCATCTGGTCGATTTCACCGACAGTTTCTCAAGCGCGGGCCTGATCCTGCCGGGCATGAAGCCGGATTTCCACCCCTACGAGGAAATCGATACCGACCTGCTGCTGAGCGTCGGCACCGAGATCGCCATTGCGGTCAATGACATCAACCGCGCGCTGGACAATGACGACCTCTATCCCTTCGTGCTGACGCCGGGCGTGCGCCACAAGCTGCGTTTCGCCCATCACTGGCTGACGCGGCATCGCAGCCGTGGCGCCTGAGCGCGTCAGGCCCCGGCGCGTTCCTCAAGGGTCAGCCATTCCTCCTCGGCCTGGGCCAGGGCCTGCTGGCGTTCGACCAGCGCGTCCGAGGCTTTCTGGAACTTGGCGGGCGCGGTCTGAAACAGGGCCGGGTCCGACAGGAATTCGGTCAGCTTGGCGATCTCGGCCTCGAGCCGGGCGATGATGGCGGGCAGCGCGTCCAGCCGGTGCTTCTCGCTGAAGCTGAGGCCGGGGCGGGCGGCCTGCTTCGGCGCCTCGGGCGCGGGGGCTGCGTCCTTCGGGGCCTCGCGCACCGGGGCGGCGGCGGCTGGCTGCGCCTCGGCGCGTTGGGCGCGGTAATCGCTGTAGCCGCCTGCATAGATCGTAGCGCGGCCGTCGCCCTCCATCGCGATGGTCGTGTAGGCCACGCGGTCGATGAAGTCGCGGTCGTGGCTGACCAGCAGCACGGTGCCGTCATATTCACCCAGCAGGTCCTGCAGCAGATCCAGCGTCTCGACATCCAGATCGTTGGTCGGCTCGTCCAGAACCAGCAGGTTCGAGGGCCGCGCCATCAGCCGCGCCAGCAGCAGACGCGCCTTCTCGCCGCCCGACAGGCTGCGGACGGGCGCGCGGGCCTGCGCGTCGTCGAACAGGAAATCCTTGAGATAGGCGACAACATGTCGGGGCTGGCCGCGCACCATGACCTGATCGGCCCGGCCCGAGACGCGCATGTCCGGGTCCCCGGTCAGCGATTCCCACAGCGTCTGGTCGGGGTTCAGCGCCGCGCGGGCCTGATCGAAAACAGCGATTTCCAGATTGGTGCCAAGCGAGATCTGCCCCTGATCGGGCGCGATCTCGCCGGTCAGCATCTTGATCAGCGTCGTCTTGCCCGCCCCGTTCGGGCCGACAAAGGCGATCCGGTCGCCCCGGTTCACGCGCAGATCGAAGGGCCGCAGGATCACGCGGTCGCCGAAGGCCTTGGCGATGCCCTGCGCCTCGATCACCTTCTTGCCCGAGACCGGACCCGAATCCAGCGCCATCGCCGCCGTGCCCTGACGGCGGATCTGGGCGCCGCGTTCGGCGCGCATCGCGGCCAGCGCGCGCAGGCGGCCCTGATTGCGCTTGCGCCGGGCGCTGATCCCCTCGACCGCCCAACGGGCCTCGGCCTTGATCTTGCGGTCCAGCTTGTGGCGGGCATCATCCTCGGCGGACCAGACGGCCTCGCGCCAATCCTCGAAGGCCTCGAAGCCCTTTTCCTGACGGCGCACCTCGCCCCGGTCCACCCACAGCGTCGCGCGCGTCAGGCGGCGCAGAAAGGCGCGGTCGTGGCTGATCAGCACGAACCCGGCGCGGGTCTGGGACAGGTGTTCCTCCAGCCAGCCGATGGCCTCGATGTCCAGATGGTTGGTCGGCTCGTCCAGCAGCATCAGCTCTGGCGCCTGCGCCAGAAGCCGCGCCAGCGCCGCGCGCCTGCGTTCCCCGCCCGAGGCCGTGGCGACGGGGCGCTCGGGGTCGAACTTCAGCCCCTCGGCGGCCATGTCCACGCGATACCCCTCGTCCTCGGGCAGGCCCGCGCGGGCGAAGGCGCCAAGCGTGTCGAAGCCCGCCAGATCGGGGTCCTGCTCCATATAGCCGACGGTGACGCCGGCCGAGAGGACGACATCGCCCCGGTCAGGCTCGACAAGGCCGGCCATGACCTTCATCAGCGTTGATTTGCCCGAGCCGTTACGCCCCACCAGCGCGACACGGTCACCGGGCTGGATGGTCAGCGAAAGGCCGTCGAATACCGGATCGCCGCCGAAGGTCAGCGAGATCTCGTTCAGTTGCAGAAGGGGTGCGCGTGCCATGCGCGGGGCCTATCGCGCGACCCCGATCTGGTCAATCCGTCACGCGCGGGGGACGACATGTCGCAGCGCGCAGATTTTCTTGACAGCTTTCGTCGGATTATGGCAAGAGCGCCGGGAAATCTGACAAAAGAGGTCAACATGCGTCTCCTGACCACCGTCGCCGTTCTCGGCGCCACCGCGATCCCGGCCTTCGCCGAAGAGGTGAACGTCTATTCGCACCGTCAGCCCGAGCTGATCCAGCCGCTGTTCGACGCCTTCACGGCCGAAACCGGCATCACGGTCAATTCGTCCTTTGTGGACAAGGGCATGGTCGAGCGCCTGCAGGCCGAGGGCGCGCGTTCGCCCGCCGACCTGATCCTGACCGTTGACGTGGCCCGTCTGGGCGAGGTCGAAGAGGCCGGTGTCACCCAGCCGATGGACGCCGAGGCGCTTTCGGTCATCCCCGCGACCCTGCGCGACGACGAAAATCAGTGGTTCGCCCTGACCACCCGCGCCCGCATCATCTATGCCCACAAGGACCGTGTGGCGGATGGCGAAATCACCACCTATGAGGATCTGGCCGATCCGAAATGGCAGGGCCGCATCTGCACCCGCGTCTTTACCCATGATTACAACGTCGCCCTGACCGCCGCCCATCTGGCGCATCACGGCGAAGAGGCCACCGTCGCCTGGCTGGAAGGCATCAAGGCGAACCTCGCCCGCAAGCCCGAAGGCGGAGACCGCGACCAGGTCAAGGCGATCTGGGCCGGGGAATGCGACATCGCCATCGGCAACACCTATTACATGGGCGGCATGCTGGCCGATGAGGAGCAGAAGGCCTGGGCCGAGTCGGTGCGCATCGAATTCCCGACCTTCGAGAATGGCGGCACCCATCTGAACATCTCGGGCGTCGCCATGACCTCGGCCGCGCCGAACCGCGACAACGCGCTGAAGCTGGTGGAATTCCTGGTCGGTGACGAAGCGCAGCGCATCTATGCCGAGACGAACCACGAATTCCCCGTCAAGGAAGGCGTGGCCCTGTCCGAGCTGGTCGCCAGCTGGGGCGAGTTCGAGGCCGACGATCTGGCCCTGTCCGAGATCTCGGATCTGCGCCCGCGCGCGCTGGACCTGATCGAGCGCGTCAACTTCGACGGCTGATCCTTGCCGGGGGCGGAGAGTGGGGGCCAGCCCCCACACCCCCGGGATATTTGAACCAAGGCAAAGGCGCAGGCGGGGGCTTGCGCCTTTTGCATGTCTGGCGCAGGTTTCGGCCTGACATTGGAGTGAGAGATGGCGCAGAAGATCATCATCGATACCGATCCGGGCCAGGACGATGCCGTGGCCATCCTGCTGGCTCTGGCCTCGCCCGAGATCGAGGTTCTGGGCGTCGTGGCGGTCGCGGGGAACGTGCCGCTGGCGCTGACCGAGGTGAATGCCCGCAAGATCGTGGAACTGGCGGGTCGAACGGATGTGCCGGTCTTTGCGGGTTGCGACAGGCCGCTGGCGCGGGATCTTGTGACGGCCGAGCATGTGCATGGCAAGACCGGGCTTGACGGCATCGACCTGCCCGCGCCCGGCCTGCCCTTGCAGGCGCAGCACGGGGTCGAGTTCATCATCGAGGCGTTGCGCCGGGAGGCGGCGGGCAGCGTGACGCTGGTGCCCATCGGGCCTTTGACCAACATTGCCGAGGCGTTCCGCCGTGCGCCCGACATCATCGGCCGGGTGCAGCGCATCGTGCTGATGGGCGGGGCCTATTTCGAGGTGGGCAACATCACGCCGGCCGCCGAGTTCAACATCTATGTCGATCCGGAGGCCGCCGCCGAGGTCTTTGCCTCGGGTGTGCCGATCGTGATGATGCCGCTGGATGTGACGCACAAGGCGCTGACCTCGCGCGATTGGGTCGAGGGGATGCGGGCCCTGCCGGGGCGCTGCGGCCCCGCCGTGGCAAGCTGGACCGATTTCTTCGAGCGTTACGACCGCGAAAAATACGGCAGCAGCGGCGCGCCCCTGCACGACCCCTGCACAATCGCCTGGCTGATCCGCCCCGATCTGTTCCATGGCCGCGAGATCAATGTCGAGGTCGAGACCGAGGGGAAGTTCACCACCGGCATGACGGTCGCCGATTGGTGGCGTGTCAGCGGGCGGGCCCCGAATGCGCTGTTCATCCGCGATCTGGACCGCGACGGGATGTTTGCGCTGTTGACCGAGCGGCTGGCGACGCTGCCCTAACGCGGAGCGTCGGGCAGGGGGACGGCCCCTGCCCCGTCGCCGATCTCGCGGTCGAGGCGGTCGGTCAGCGCCTCGGTGATGTCGATCGCGTCCAGCGAGACGAAGACCGTGCGATAGTCCAGCACCGCCACCGCGCCGCGTTCGGACATCATGTCACCCATATGCGGCAGCGCCGCGCGGACGAAGGCGTCCCGATCCGCATCGGCCCAATCGTTCAGCGCCTGCACCGCCTGGGCGCGTTCGCGCCGGATCCGGGTGGCGCGCTGGTCGAAGGCTTCGGCCAGGCTGCGGAATTCGTCAGGCGGCAAGGTCGCGCGCTGTTCGGTCAGCGTGGCCTCTTCCGAGGAGAGAAGCTGGGTCAGACGCTCGTTCTCGGCGACGATCTTGCTGCCTTCGGCCTCGAGCAGGGTCTGGGCGCGGCGTCCCCAGGCGGATTGGGTATAGAGCCGGTTCTGGTCGATGGTCAGGATGGCCGATGCCGGAAGACCCGACAGGTCGGGCTGGGCGATCACCCGCGCGGGCAGATCGCCGGCCGCGGCGGGCATGTCCGGGGTGGGCATCCTGGGCGTGGGCAGGTCGGCATCGGCCGAGACGCCGCCCGGAGGCGCACCTTCGGCCTGCGCCAGCGCGGCGCCGGGCAGGGCCAGCGCCGCGACCAGCGCCGCGATGAGACCCGCGCCGCGCATCTCAGAACTGGGTCTGGATCGTCAGGTCGAAATTCTGCGTGCGGTCGAAATCTTCCTTGCTCAGCGCCTTGGAGAAATTGAACCGCAAGGGCCCGATGGGCGTCGTCCAGAAGATCGAGGCGCCCACCGAGGACCGCACCTGCATGCTGTCGTTGATCGTGCCCGTCGTCCCCGCCACGTCGTCCAGACCCCAGAGCGAGCCGACATCGGCAAAGAGGCCGCCGCTGATACCGTATTCCTCGGGCAGGCCGATGGGGAACTGCGCCTCGGCGCGGGCGGCCCAGAAATACTTGCCACCGAGCGCGTCCTGATTGCCTGCGCCCAGATCGCGCGGGCCAAGGCCGTTCGGCTCGAAGCCGCGGATGCGGCTGCCACTGCGGAAGCGGTCGAGAATCCAGGGCTGGTAGCCGTCATAGCCCTCGATGGCGCCGGCCTCGACCTGGGCGCGCAGCGTGATCTCTTCACGCCAGGCATTGCTTTCGACGCCCGCCGAAACCGTCGTGGTCACGGCCTTCGCATCGCCGCCGAAGCCTGAAATGTCCTGACCGAAGCTGAAGCGATACGAGGTCAGCGGGTCCAGCCCCGTGCGGCGGCTGTCCCAGTTATAGGTGTAGCCCAGGGCCGAGGTGACGCGGCTGCCCTCTTCGTTGCGCAGCTGGACCGAGCTGTCCTCGTCCACGTTGCGCAGCGTATCCTTGGATGCGCGGTAGCGCAGTTCCAGCCGGGCATTCTGCGAGACCGGGAATTCGATCGAAGGGCGCAGGCCAAGCGTGCGGGTGTCGTAATCGGAATTGAGGCTCTCGGTCTCGTTGTAGTTCGCCGCGATGCTGAAGCGCAGGTTACGGCCCAGGAAGAACGGTTCCGAGAAGTTGACCGATGCCGTGCGGTCGCCGCTGGCGGTCGATATCTGCAGCCCGACCGACTGGCCGCGCCCGAGGAAGTTCTCCTCGCTCAGACCGGCATTCAGGCCGATCCCGGCATTGACGCCGTAAGAGGCACCAAAGGACAGGGAGCCGGTCGGCTGTTCCTCGACGTTGACGCCGACGATGACCTGATCGGGGCCGCTGCCCTGCCGGGTCTCGACCTGGGCATCCGCGAAATAGCCAAGCGCGCGGATCCGTTCAGCCGAATTGCGGATCTCGCGCGGGTTGAAGGGGTCGCCCTCGACGGCCGAGAACTGGCGGCGGATCACTTCATCCAGCGTGGTCGTATTGCCCTCGATGTCGATGCGCTCGACAAAGACGCGCTGGCCGCGCACCAGCGCGAAGGTCAGGTCCAGCGTCTGGTTTTCCGGGTTCCGGGTGACGCGGGGCTCGATATTGACGAAGTTCAGGCCCTGCTGGATGGCGATGGTTTCCATCCGGCGGATCGTGTTGTCGATGACGGCGGGGTTGTAGACCTCGCCCCGGCGGACGCGGTTCTGCGCGGCAAAGGCCGCGGCATCGACGCCCGGGACCTCGGACACGGTGTCGATGCGCCCGAAGCGGTAGCGCGGGCCTTCCTGGATGTTGAAGGTGATGAAGAAGGCGTCGCGTTCGCGCGCGATTTCAGGGGTCACGGCCTGCACGCGGAAATCGGCATAGCCGCGCGAGCGGTAGAAATCGGTCAGAAGCTGCTCGTCCAGCGGGATGCGCTCGGGCGAGAAGGCGTCGCGGCGGATGAAGGTCCGCAGAAGGCCGGCTTGCTTGGTCTGCAGCACGTTCCGCAGGCGGCGGTCGGAAAAGGCGCGGTTGCCGGTGAAGCTGAGGCGTTCGATCTCGGTGACATTGCCTTCGCGGACCTCGAAGACCAGATCGACGCGGTTGTCGCTGCGGCGGATGATGCGCGGATCGACGCGGGCGGCCAGACGGCCCTCGGCGGCATAGACCTCGGCGATGGCCTGCGCGTCCTGGATCGCCTGGCTGGGCTGGTAGATGCGGCGTTCCTGACTGCGGATGATCTCGGACAGGCGCTCGTTGTTGAGGCGGCGGTTGCCCTCGAAGTTGATCCGGCTGATCGTGGGATACTCGCGCACCCGCACGACAAGCGTGCCGCCCTGCTGGACGATCTCGACCGTCTCGAACAGGCCCGAATTCTGCAGGCGTTGCAGGGCGTCGTTGATCTCGCCCGGCGAGGCGTTCCCGGCGGGCAGGTTCATGAAGGAGCGGATCGTCCCTTCCTCGACGCGCTGGTTCCCTTCGACCCGGATGGCCGAGATGGTCTGCGCGCTGGCCTGCCAAGGCGCCACGCCCGCCGGTGCGGCAATTGCCAGAGCCGTCATCAGCGCCACAGCGCCCTTGCCCAGTTTCCGTGTCATGACTGCCCCTCTTGTGTCGGCGACCGCGACGGCGATCTTTTTCTGGTTCTCTAGCGCCAACGGGGCGGGCCTGTCAAAAGCCCTGCCGCGTCAGGGGCAGAAAAGATCGTTCGTCAGCCCGAATATCATCAGCGCCAGCACCGCGAACAGGCCGATTGAGGTCAGCATGTTCAGCACCCGCTCGGACGGTTTGCGCCGGGTGATCGCCTCGTAGCTGTAGAACATCAGGTGGCCGCCATCCAGAACCGGGATCGGCAGGAGGTTCAGGAAACCGATCGCCGCCGATAGGACCGCGATCCACCAGAGGAAGTTGCCGCCCCCCGCGCTGGCCGCCTGCCCCGTGCTTTCGGCTATGCTGATCGCGCCGCCCAGATTGCAGGTGCCGATCTGGCCGGTGATCATCGCCCAGAGCCCGGTCACAGAGGATGCGATGATCGCCCAGGTCTGCCCCGCGCCCAGTGCCAGCGCCTCAAGCGGGCCGGCGCGGCGGGTGGCGGGGGTGAAGAAGCTCTCGCCGCCGGTGACGCCGATCAGCCAGCGCTGTTCAAAGCCGCCGCCCTCTGCGGGCAGGTCCGACAGTTTCGGGCGCAGCGTGACCTCGCGTTCGCCCGCGCCGGGGCGCCAGAGGCGCAGGGCAAGGGGCTCGCCCTGAGCCGCCTCGACGGCGGCGCGCAGATCGGTGAAGCGCGCGACCGTCTCGCCATCGATGGCCAGGATCACGTCGCCCGCGCGCAGGCCCGCCTCGGCGGCGGCGCTGCGGGGCGCCACGCCGGAAATGCGGGCGGGCATCGGGTCGGGGCCGGGGAGGGTCAGGCGGCGGCCCTCGCGTTCGATGGTCCAGGTCTGGACGGGCTGATGGGGCAGCGCCTCGGAGGCGCGGCCCAGATCGGCCCAGCTCTCGACGGGCAGATCACCCACCGCCAGCACCAGATCGCCCGGTTGCAGCTGGTTCTGCACCGCAGGCGGCGAGGCCGAGATCGTGCCCACGCGCACCTCGGGCTGGGCCACGCCCTGCACCACCGCAAAGCCGCCGAAGATCAGGATCGACAGGATGAAGTTGAAGACCGGCCCGGCCAGCAGCGTGGCAAAGCGCGCCCAGAGCGGCGCGCCGTCCAGCGTCTGGCGCCGCAGCGCGGGATCGACCGCGCGGCCCGGCCCGGCACTTGCGATGTTGTCATCACCCATGAAGCGCACATAGCCGCCAAGCGGGATCGCTGCGACCTGCCAGACGGTGCCGCGCCGGTCGCGCCGGGCGGCCAGACGCGGGCCGAAGCCCACGCTGAACACCTCGGCGCGGATGCCGGACCAGCGGCCCACGATGTAATGGCCGTATTCATGCACCGTCACGATCACCGCCAGCGCGACCACAAAGGCCGCCAGCGTCCACAAAGTGCCAAGCGTGCCGGTCAGGATCTCGGTCATGCGGCGGTCCTTTCGCGGGACAGCGCGTCCCAGTGATGCACCTCGTCAAGGGTGGCGGGGTCGGTGCCGAAGCCCCCCAGCCCGGCCAGATCAGTCAGCGTGGCCTCGACGCGCGGGGCCATGTCGGTGAAGCGGATGCGCCCGGCGATGAAATCGTCCAGCGCCTGTTCCTTGGCCGCGTTGAAGACCGCCCCCGCCGCGCCCCCCGCCGCCATCACCTCGCGCGCAAGGCGCAGGGCCGGCCAGCGGCGCTCGTCGGGCTGGCGGAAGGTCAGGCTGCCAAGCGCGGCCAGATCAAGGGGCGCGACGGGCAGCGGCCTGCGGTCGGGCCAGTTCAGCGCATAGCCGATGGCGTGGCGCATGTCGGGCGCGCCCAGATGCGCGATGCTGCCGCCGTCATGGTGGCTGACCATCGCGTGAATGATCGATTCCGGGTGGACCAGCACCTTGATGCGATCCGCGCCGAGGCCGAAGAACTCCTTGGCCTCGATCACCTCCATCGCCTTGTTGAACATGGATGCGCTGTCGATGGTGATGCGCTGGCCCATCGCCCAGTTCGGATGGGTCGAGGCCTCGGCCACAGTTGCCGCCGCCAGCCGCTCCAGCGGCCAGTCGCGGAAGGCCCCGCCCGATGCGGTGATGGTGACATCCTTGACGCTGTCGAGGGTTTCGCCCTGAAGCGCCTGAAACAGCGCGGAATGTTCGCTGTCCACCGGCAGGATCGTGGCGCCGCCCGCCCGGCCCGCCTGCCGCAGCAACGCACCCGCACAGACCAGCGATTCCTTGTTGGCCAGCGCCAGAACGCCGCCCTGTGCCAGCGCCGTCAGCCCCGGCGCCAGACCCGCAGCGCCGACGATGGCCGACAGGACCCAATCGGCGGGACGCGCGGCGGCCTCGATCAGCGCCTCGCGGCCTGCGGCGGCGATGGTGCCGCTGCCCTCAAGCGCGGTGCGCAGGTCGTCCAGCAGGTCGTCATGGGCGGTCACGGCGATCTCGGCACTCAGGTCGCGCGCCTGCTGCGCCAGACGCGCGATGTTGCGCCCGCCCGTCAGCGCCACCACGTGAAAACGGTCCGGGTCGCGGCGGATCAGATCGACGCCGCTGATCCCGACCGAGCCGGTCGCGCCAAAGATCGAGATGCGTCGCGTCACGTCAGTTCACCACCGGCAGGCTGGTCAGCAGCCCGATCAGCATCGTGGCCAGCACCGCCCCCGTCACTGCGTCAAAACGATCCATGAAGCCGCCATGGCCGGGGATCAGGTTCGAGCTGTCCTTGACGCCCGCCCGCCGCTTCAGCCAGCTTTCGGCGATATCGCCCAGTTGCCCGGCAAAGCAAACCAGAGGAGACACCCAGATCAGCGCCGCGTCGCCATGATCGGTCAGCCACAGAACCAGACCCAGAGCCGTGGCGCCGACCCAGCCCGCGATGGTCCCGGACCAGGTCTTTTTCGGGCTGAGTGAGGGCCAGAATTTTGGCCCCCCGATCATCCGGCCAAAGAAGTAACCCGCCGTGTCCGAGACGATCACGATGCCCATGAGCCACAGCACGAAGGGCAGGCCGTATGCCTCGCGGAAGCCGACAAGGCCATAGGCGACCAGCAGGATCGCCGCGCCGAACAGAACATAGGTCAGCCGGTCGCGCCGCGCCGCGCCCGGAACGCCCGCGATCAGCGGCACGGCAAGGGCCAGCCAGATCAGCGGATGCGCCTCGGTCAGGGCGACGGCCTGCGCGACGCCCGCCAGCGCCGCAAGCGCCACGGCGCGCGAACGGCCGAACCGGGTGACATGGCGGGCAGGCTTGCGCCAGCCGGTCATCGCCGCCAGTTCCCAGAAAGTGATGGCCGAGATCACCGCCATGCCCAGCCGCAGCCAGACGCCTTGCGCGGTGGCCAGCAGCACACCGATCGCCAGCAGCACCAGCGTCGAGGCGATCCGCCGCGACAGGTCAGACCATTTGCCCGCCGAGGCGGAGGCGCTGCCTATCCGCGACCCGGCCTTCATGCGCCGCCAAAGCGCCGCTCGCGCAGGCCGAAGCGGTCAAGGATGTCCGACAGGTGCTGCGGCGTGAAATCGGGCCACAGCGTCGGGGTGAATTCGTATTCTGAATAGGCCGCCTGCCAGGGCAGGAAGTTCGAGATCCGCGTCTCGCCCGAGGTGCGGATCACCAGATCGGGATCGGGCTGGCCGGCCGTGTCGAGGCAGGCTTCCAGATCGGCCTCGCAGGGCTGGTCCACCTCGCCGCGCGCGACCTTGTCCGCCAGACGCCGCGAGGCGCGCAGCAATTCGTCCCTGCCGCCGTAATTGATCGCCACGGTCAGGTTCAGTCGGGTATTGCCCGCCGTCCGCGCCTCGATCGAGGCCATGAGGTCCTGCAGCTTCTGGTCCAGCCGCTCGCGCCCGCCGATGAAGCGCATCCGAACGCCCTCGGCCGACATGCTTTCGGCCTCGCGCTCGATATAACGGCGGAAGATCTTCATCAGGCCCAGCACTTCCTCGGTCGAGCGTTTCCAGTTCTCGGTCGAGAAGGCGTAGACGGTCAGCCAGTCCACCCCCAGATCGGGGCAGGCGCGCACGATCTGCTTGACGCGCTCGGCGCCGCGACGGTGCCCGACCAGACGCGGCCAGCCACGTTCGGTCGCCCAACGGCCATTGCCGTCCATGATGATGGCGACATGGCGGGGACGCGTCGTCCCCCCTGCCGTCACCGCGGTCGCTGCGCCCCAGGCAAAAGCCATCGCCTTGTCAGACCTGCATGATTTCGGCCTGCTTGGCCGTCAGAGCCTCGTCCACCGACGCGATCATGCGGTCGGTCAGCGACTGGATCTCGTTTTCATAGAGCTTCTGGTCATCCTCGGGCATGCCATTGGCCTTGCCCTTCTTGACCTGATCCATGCCGTCGCGGCGCACATTGCGGATCGCGACGCGGGCGTGCTCGGCATATTGCGCGGCCACCTTGGTCAGCTCACGGCGGCGTTCCTCGTTCAGTTCGGGGATGGGCAGCATGATGATGGTGCCGTTCAGCTGCGGATTGATCCCCAGCCCGCTTTCGCGCAGCGCCTTCTCGACCTTGCCGACCATGGCCTTGTCCCAGATGTTGATCGTGACCATGCGCGGCTCGGGGACGTTCACCGTGCCAAGCTGGTTGATCGGGGTCATCTGGCCATAGGCCTCGACCTGCACGGGGTCGATCATCGAGGCCGAGGCCCGGCCCGTGCGAAGGCTGGCGAATTCGCCGCGCAGGGCCTCCATCGCGCCTTTCATGCGCCGTTCCAGATCGTCGATGTCGATTTCGATGTCCTCAGCCATGCCGGACCGCCTCTGAATTGAAGTTTTTCCGCTTGTAACCAGATTGCCCGGGATTGGCAAAGCCTTTGCCCCCCGGATGGGCAGCGCGCCGCCTTACGGGGCTTCGCGCTTGTCCCGTTCAGCCTGCGCCAGCCGTTCTTCGATTGCGCTCAGGCGCGACAGCACCTCATCGCGATAGGCCTCGGTGGCGACGTTGGATTCCTCGGCATGCGCCTCCTGCATCGAGTTCACGATCAGACCGACGACAAGGTTCATCACCGCGAAGGTCGTGACAAGGATGAAGGGCACGAAAAACAGCCAGGCCTGGGGATAGACATCCATCACCGGCCGCACGATGCCCATCGACCAGCTTTCCAGCGTCATGATCTGAAAGAGCGAATAGGCCGAATTGCCCAGATCGCCGAACCAGTCGGGGAAGCTGCCCGCAAAGAGCTTGGTCGCCATGACCGCGAAGATGTAGAAGATGATCCCCATCAGCAGGAACACGCTGGCCATGCCGGGCAGCGCCGACAGGAACCCCTCGACCACGCGGCGCAGGCGCGGCGTGACCGAGACGATGCGCAAAAGCCGCAGGATCCGCAGCGCGCGCAGCACCGACAGCCCCTGCGTCGCGGGCATCAGCGCGATGGCCACGATGGCGAAATCGAACACGTTCCAGCCGTCGCGGAAGAAACGCAGCCGGCGGGCATAGAGCTTCAGCGCCAGTTCGATCACGAAGATCGTCAGGCACAGGCGGTCCAGAAAAAGGATCAGAGGCCCCGCGAAGGCCATGATCCGGGGCGATGTTTCCATCCCCAGGATCATGGCATTGAACAGGATCACCGTGGTGATGAAGGTCTGGGCCCCGCGCCCGTGGATCAGCGCGTCTATGCGCGCGCGCGGGGAAAACGAGCCCTGCTCAGTTATGGACACGGGTGTAGGTCCCCCGACCTTCAAGAATGCTGCGGAAGCCGCCGGGCGCATCCAGCGAGAACACGATGATCGGCAGGCGGTTGTCGCGTGCCAGCGCGATGGCCGAGGCGTCCATCACGCCCAGATGCTGTTGCAGCACGTCGTCATAGCTGACCTCGCCGTAGCGTTTCGCATCGGCATGCTTGACCGGGTCCTTGTCATAGACGCCATCCACCTTGGTCCCCTTGAAGATCGCTTCGCAGTTCATCTCGGACGCGCGCAGGGTCGCTGCCGTGTCGGTGGTGAAATAGGGGTTCCCGGTGCCCGCCGCAAAGATCACGATGCGCTTTTTTTCCAGATGGCGGATCGCGCGGCGGCGGATATAGGGCTCGCAGACCTCGTCCATGCGGATCGCGCTGATGACGCGGCAATGCAGGCCCTTGGCCTCCAGCGCGGCCTGCATGGCAAGCGCGTTCATCACGGTGGCCAACATGCCCATGTAGTCGGCGGTCGTGCGCTCCATCCCCTGGGCGCTGCCCTGCAGGCCACGGAAGATGTTGCCGCCGCCGATGACCATGCAGACCTCGACGCCCATCTTCTGGACCGATTCGACCTCGTCGGCGATGCGCGAGACGGTGGGCGGATGCAGCCCGTAGCCCTGGTCGCCCATCAGCGCCTCGCCCGAGATCTTCAGCATCACGCGGCCATAGTGCTTGGGTGTCTCGGTGGTCATCTGGGGCTCCTGTCGCCGGTCGCTTTCATCGGGGCGCTAAATGTCGCAAAAGGCGCGCAGGTTCAACTGCCCGGATCGCCCATGCCCGCGCCTACCCTGTCAGAAATCGACCCATCGCGCCATCTGCTGATCGCGGGCCCCACCGCCAGCGGCAAATCGGCGCTGGCGGTGGCCGTCGCGCAGGCGCAGGGTGGCGTGATCGTGAACGCGGATGCGCTGCAGGTCTGGTCGTGCTGGCGCGTCCTGACCGCGCGCCCCGACGCCGCCGACGAGGCCCGCGCGCCCCATGCGCTCTATGGCCATGTGACGCCTGACCAGAGCTATTCGGTGGGCGACTGGCTGCGCGATCTGGCGGGGCTGGTCGGCCAGCGACTGATCGTGACGGGCGGGACGGGCCTTTACCTGACCGCGCTGACGCGGGGTCTGGCGCAGATCCCCGCCACGCCCCCCGCCCTGCGGGCCGAGGCCGACGCGATCCTGCGCGGACCAGACGGTCTGGCGCGGCTGCTGGCGGATCTCGACGCGCCCACCGCCGCCCGGATCGACCGCCGCAACCCCGCCCGCGTCCAGCGCGCATGGGAGGTGCTGCGCGCCACCGGGCGGGGCCTGTCCTCGTGGCAGGACGAGACGCCGCCGCCCCTGATCGCCCCCGACCAGTGCCAGCGCATCCTGATCGAGGCCGACCGCGACTGGCTGGCCCGCCGGATCCAGACGCGCTTTCACGCGATGATCCGCGACGGTGCGCTGGACGAGGTCGCGGCGATGCTGCCCGAATGGCATCCCGACCGCCAATGGGCGCGTGCCATCGGGGCACCGGAACTGGTCGCGCATCTGCGTGGCCAGAGCAGCCTGCCCGAGGCGATCGAACTGGCGGTGATCGCCACCCGCCAATATGCCAAGACGCAGCGGATCTGGTTCCGGGGGCGGATGCGGGACTGGCAGATCCGGGCGGCTGAGACGCTGTTTCAGGACACACGTTCTGCGTGAGGTTCGCAGAACACACATTTCCTTCATGGTGTTTTAACGGGTTTGCGCGATGATCCTTGCATGAGGCAGGAGGAAACGCGCGCAAATGGCGGTTCTGGGCGGCAGCGACTGGGGCAAGGGCTTTCCCTTCACCGCAAGCCTTCTGCGGACCAGACGCGCAGGCGCAGGGTCCGGGGTGACCGCGCCAGCGATCCCTGACGAGGGGCGGCCTATCGACCGGCCAGCCGCACCCCCTGACCTCGCCCCTCCGCAACCCCCGTGCGGCAAGACCCCGCCCGAGGCGCTGGCTCTGGCGCCTGATCCGCTCGGACCCGTGCGTCACGCGGGGATGCGGCGCTTCGTTCCGCGTCATGCGAGCCTGCGGCTGCTGCCACTTGGCGCGTTTCTCTGGGGCAATCATGCCAGCCCGCCGCAGCCAAGGACGCGCCCCGAACATGTGCTGATCTGGGTCACGCAGGGCGGCCTGTCGTTGCGTTGGCCGGGCGCGCGCGCGACATTGTGTGCGGGCGATCTGCGCTACATCCCGGCGGGCACGGCCTTTGCCGCCCTGCCGGGGGCCGACACGCAGGGGCATGTCCTGCTGCTGCCGCCCGAACTGGTGCGCGGGCTGGACCCTGCCCTTCCGGGTCAGGCACTGGCCGGAACGGTCGGGCATCAGGCCGAGCCGCTGTCATTCGCGCTGCGCGACCTGATGGCCGAGGAGGCGCGCGGCGGCGATCCGGCATCGCACCGCAAGGCGCTGCGTCATCACCTGTCGCTGCTGGCCCTGCGGCTGCAAAGGCTGGGCCCACCGGCCGAGGCAGACACTCCGCCCGGCCCCTTGTCGGCCGATCACGCCCTGGTCGAGCGATTTCTGGCCGAGGTCGCGCCCGATCCGGGGCGGCCCGTGACGCTGGCGGAACTGGCGGGGCAGATGGGGACGAGCCTGACCGCGCTGGACCGTGCCTGCCTCGGGGCCAGGGGGCGGCGCGCGATCGATCTGCTGAACGGGTTGCGGCTGGACCGCGCGGCCGAGATGCTGCGCCACAGCGACCTGCCCGCGCATCGCATCGCGCAGATGCTGGGCTATTCCGGCCTCGCCCATTTCACCCGCGCCTTCGTCGCGGCGACCGGGCGACCGCCCGACGCCTTTCGCATGCAGATCAGGCGGGGCAGCGAATGGCGCGGCGATGGATGACATCTGGTCCGGATCAGGGCGGCGCATTGCCGGGCGACGGCGATGCAAGGGACCGAACCGCGCGAAGATCGCGGCCATCGAACCAGCGCGAGCCTTCGGGACCGGTGCGCTACCGCCCAAAGCAGATGCGCGCCTCAGCATGAATGCGAGGCTCGTCACTCAGCCGCTCAGACCTCGGACGGCAAGCCGCCTTCGGCCGCGCGACCGCGAAAGCCGGTGGCGACGACGAACTTTTCGGAACTGTCGCTGCGGCTGGCCGGGGGCTTCACGTTCACGACCTTTTCGAAATTGCGCTTGAGCATGGCCTGCATCTCGGCCTCGGCGCCACCCGCCAGCACCTTGGCGACAAAGGTGCCGCCCGGTTCCAGCACGTCAAAGGCCAGTTGGGCCGCCGCCTCGACCAGCGCCACGATGCGCAGGTGGTCGGTGCCCTTGTGGCCGGACGAGGCGGCGGCCATGTCCGACATCACCACATCCGCAGGCCCGCCCAGCCAGGC
This sequence comes from Paracoccus sp. NSM, assembly GCF_052379855.1. Classification (NCBI taxonomy): domain Bacteria; kingdom Pseudomonadati; phylum Pseudomonadota; class Alphaproteobacteria; order Rhodobacterales; family Paracoccaceae; genus Paracoccus; species Paracoccus sp. NSM. Next base: position 73,027 of record NZ_JBQTCG010000009.1, read on the forward strand.
CTTGACCTGATCATCCGCCCCGTCGGACAGGAAGTCCAGCTGATGGATCTCGGCCCCGGCGATCGGGTCCACCTCTTGCAGGTCGAGGCCAAGAACGCGGCCCTGCTTCTTGTCGGCGCGCTCGCCCAGGGCGTTGACGCGGGCCACGGCCACCTGACACCAGCCGCCCGGCGCGCAGCCCAGATCGACGACCCGCGCACCCGGCACCAGAAAGCGGTACTTGTCGTCCAGTTCCAGGATCTTGTAGGCGGCGCGGCCCCGATAGCCCTCGCGGCGGGCGCGGGCGACATAGGGGTCGTTCAGCTGCCGTTCCAGCCACAGTTTCGAGGACAGCTTGCGTCCCTTGGCGGTCTTGACCCGCACCTTCAGATCGCGCGCGCCGCGTCCGCTGGATTTGCCCGCGCGGCTGCCTGGTTGCTTCGTCATCATGCCACTCCGTTCAGTCCTTCGGGCCTCAGCACCCCATCGCGCACCATCTGGGCATAAAGCAACCCCTCGCGCAGGCCCCGGTCGGCCACCGACAGCCGTGTCGTGGGCCAGACGCGCATCAGCGTCTGCAGGATCGCGGCGCCCGACATGATCAGGGCGTGCCGCTCGCGCCCGATGCGCGGATCGGCCCTGCGCCCGTCGGGGCCAAGCTGAAGATACGAATGGATCACCCGGTCGATCTGTTCGCTGGTCATCTCGAGCCCGTCCACCTTGGTCCGGTCATAGCGGCGCAGGCCCAGAAAGCTGGCCGCCACGGTGGTCACCGTCCCGGAGGTGCCGATGATCTGGAAGCCTTCGTCCGGCGAGCCATCGGCATATGGGGTGAAATTGGCCAGCGCCTCTTCAAAGAACCACGACATCAGCGCGAAGCGGCCCTGATCATCCTCGACATCGGCGAACTGGTCGCGCAGCGTCGCCACGCCCAAGGGCACGCTGATCCAGTCCACCACCCGCGCGCCACCGGGCTGCGGATTTCCGAAGCCGTCCGACAGGCGCATGATCGCGCGCGGCCGTTCCTTGGGTTCGACATCCTCGAGGTCGATCCAGACAAGCTCGGTCGAGCCGCCGCCGATATCGACGACCATCAGTGTCTCGGTCTTGTGGCTGACCAGCGGCGCGCAAGAGATGACGGCAAGCCGTGCCTCTTCCTCGGCGCCGATGATCTCGACCGGCAGGCCGGTCTCGCGGCGGATGGTGCGCATGAAGTCGCGGCTGTTGCGGGCGCGGCGGCAGGCCTCGGTCGCGACCATGCGCATCTTGCGGACCTTGTGCTGTTCCAGCTTGCGCTTGCAGACCTGCAGCGCATGCACGGTCCGCGCCATGGAACTGCGCGACAACCGGCCCGAGGCTTCAAGCCCCTGCCCCAGCTGGACAGGCTTGGAAAAGCTGTCCACGACCTGAAACTGACTGCCCGACGGTCGGGCAATCAGCATCCGGCACGAATTGGTCCCAAGGTCGAGGGCCGCGTATAGCCCCCCATCCTCGGGGTGTCGGGTGCCTGACGGCTCGACCGTATTTCTCGGGAACGCGTCCGCACCCGCAGGACGCTTGGGCGTCATGATCACGCCCTCCGATGACAAGTTGCTGAAAACGTAACCCGCGCGGGGGTCGCGTTCAAGGGGTGGCGGCGCTGCCATCATCGCCGCGCAGGAGAGGCGCGGCGCCGTTCGGCACGGTTTCTCCGCAAAGCGCGGGTGTCAGCGCGGCGACCGCGTCCCATTGCGACAGGAACACCCGCCCCGACAATTCGTGCAGCAGATGGCTGCGGCGCAGGCGGTCCATGACCGGGCCCTTGACCTCGGAGAGGTGCAGCGTCACGCCCATGCCCGACAGCCGCAGGTTCAACGCCTGCAGGCTTTCGACCGCCGACAGGTCCACGCTGTTCACGGCCGAGAACATCAGCACCACGTCGCGGATGCGCGGCTCGGCGGCGACGCGGTCCAGCACACGGTCCTCGAGCATCCGGGCATTGGCGAAATAGAGGCTCTCGTCGATCCGCACGGTCAGCAGGCAGGGATCGGTCAGCACCTCGTGGCGCAGGATGTTGCGGAAATGCTGGGTGCCGGGAACCAGCCCCACCTCGGCGATATGGGGCCGCGAGGTGTTCCACAGATGCAGCAGCACCGACAGGATCACGCCCGCGCTGACGCCGGTTTCCACGCCCTTCAGCAGGGTCAGCGCGATGGTCACGGCGACGGCGGCGAAATCGGCGCGGCTGTAATCCCAGGCGTGGCGAAGGATCTTCAGATCGACCAGCGACAGCACCGCGACGATGATCGTTGCCGCCAGCGTGGCGGTGGGCAGGTAATGGATCAGCGGCGTCAGCGCAAAGGCCGCGATGGCCAGCCCGATGGCGGTGAAGGCGCCCGCGGCGGGCGTCTCGGCCCCCGCATCGGCATTCACGACCGACCGCGCAAAGCCCCCGGTGACCGGCATCCCGCCGGTGAAGCCCGCGCCGATATTGGCCGCGCCCAGGCCGATCAGTTCCTGATCGGGGTCGATGCGCTCGCGGCGCTTGGCGGCCAGGGTCTGGCCCACGCTGACGGATTCGACAAAGCCGATGACCGAGATCAGCAGCGCCGGCACCAGCAATGCGCTGACCAGATCACCGGAAAAGGCGGGCAGGGTCAGCGGCGGCAGGCCCTGCGGCACCGCACCCACGATGGCGACACCGCGTTCGTCAAGGCCAAGGCCCCAGACCAGCAGCGTCGTCACCAGCACCGCCAGAACCGGCCCGGCCCGCGCGACCATCGTCGCCGCCCTGGGCGACAGCCCCAGACGGCGCAGCAAGGGCGCCAGCGCCTTGCGTTGCCAGAACAGGAACGCCGTCGTCGTCACCCCAAGCGCCAGCGTGATCGGGTTCGTCCCGCCCACCGCCCCTGCCAGCGAGGCCAGCATCTGCGGCAGCGTATCGCCACCCGCCTGCACGCCCAGAATATGGCGGAACTGGCTCAGCGCGATCAGCAGGCCCGAGGCCGTGATGAAGCCCGCAATCACCGGATGCGACAGGAAATTGGCCAGAAAGCCCAGCCGGAACACGCCCATCAGGATCAAGATGCCCCCTGACAGCACTGCCAGCGTCAGCGCCGCCGCCGCATAGCCCGCCGTTCCCTGCGCCGCGACCTGCCCCACCGCCGCCGCCGTCATCAGCGAGACGACCGCGACCGGCCCCACCGCCAGCGCCCGCGAAGAGCCGAAGATCGCATATAGGATGATCGGCAGGATCGAGGCATAGATCCCCGCCTCGGGCGGCAGCCCCGCCAGCATCGCATAGGCCAGCGATTGCGGGATCAGCATGATCGTCACGATCACCGCCGCCAGCAGGTCGCTTTGCAGCGCCGCACGGTCATAGCGCCGTCCCCAGTCGAGGATCGGCAGGGCACGGTTCAGCGATGAGCGCATGATGGGGTCTTTCGCGTCAGAGGCCGTTCACAGGGACTTTCAGCATGGGGCGCCCGTCGGCGTCCCTGGGGATCTCGCCCGCGCGCATGTTCACCTGCAAGGACGGGATGATCAGCCGCGGGACGTCAAGCTGCGCGTCGCGTTCGGTGCGGAAGGCGATGAAATCCTCGCGCGTCTTGCCCTCGCCGACATGGATGTTGTGGGCCTTTTCCTCGGCAACGGTCGTCTCCCACTGGATGTCGCGCCCGTTCGGGCCGTAATCGTGGCACATGAACAGCCGCGTCTCGTCGGGCAGCGACAGGACGCGTTGGATGCTGTCATACAGCACCCCCGCATCGCCGCCGGGGAAATCGGCGCGGGCAGAGCCTCCGTCCGGCATGAACAGCGTGTCGCCCACAAAGGCCGCGTCGCCCATCACATGGGTCATGCAGGCAGGCGTGTGGCCGGGCGTGTGAAAGGCGAAACAGCGCATCTGGCCGACCTGGTATTCGTCACCATCCTCGAACAGGCGGTCGAACTGGCTGCCGTCGCGCTGAAATTCGGTGCCTTCGTTGAAAATCTTTCCGAAAACGTCCTGCACGATCAGGATATTCGCGCCGATCCCGATCTTGCCGCCCAGCTTCTGCTGGATATAGGGCGCGGCGGACAGGTGGTCGGCATGGACATGGGTCTCGATGATCCATTCCAGCGACAGGCCGCGGGCCTCGATCTCGGCGATCAGGGCGTCGGCGTGGTCATAGGTGATCCGCCCGGCCGCATAGTCGATGTCCATGACGGAATCGACGATGGCGCAGGCATTCGAGGCCGGGTCCTTGACGATGTAGCTGATCGTGTTCGTCTGCGGGTCGAAATGGGCCGACACGTCGGGACGCAGACCAAGGTCGACGGCGGGCAACGGCTTGAGGGGGGCGGGCGTGGTCATGGGGCTCTCCTGCTGCGGTCATCATCCTGTTGCACCCATATACGTATTCCAAAAAATGAATTCAAGGTGGGCCCTTCGGCCGCGCTTGACGCGCGCAACCGGCAGAGGCAAGCAGTCTGCCATGATCGACCTGCGCCCCGTAGCCCACCCGATTGGAAAGATCGTCGTCGTGCTGGGCGCGGCGATGCTGGCACCGATGCTGGTCGATCTGTGGCAGGGGAACCCGCATTGGCAGGTCTTTCTGGAATGCGCGGTCATTACCATGGTCGCAGGGGCTTTGATCACGGTGGCGACGCGCGGGGAATACACCTCGCTGAAACTGCAACAGGCCTTTCTGCTGACCTCGGGGCTGTGGCTGGTCATCCCGATCTTCGGCGCCCTGCCTTTCGTGCTGGGCGAGCCGCGCGCGAGTTTCACCGACGCCTTCTTCGAGGCGATGTCGGGCGTCACCACCACCGGCACCACGGCCTTTCCGGCGCTGGACGGGCTGCCGCGCGGCACGCATCTGTGGCGGGCGCTGCTGCAATGGATGGGCGGTCTGGGGATCGTCGTGGTGGCGATGGTCTTTCTGCCCGTCATGCGGGTCGGCGGGATGCAGTTCTTCCGGTCCGAAGGCTTCGACACGCTTGGCAAGGTCCTGCCCCGCGCCCGCACCATCGCCGGAGAGATGACCGCCGTCTATCTGGCCCTGACCGGGGCCTGCGCGCTGACCTATCTGGCGCTTGGGATGACCGGGTTCGACGCGGCGGTCCATGCGCTGACCACGACCTCGACCGGGGGGTTCTCGAATTACGATGCCAGTTTCGGGGCCTATCTGGGCGGGCCGGAATGGGCGGCCTCGGTCTTCATGATCCTGGCCTCGATCCCGTTCATCCGCATGGTGCAGGCGATGCGCGGCGATCTTGACCCGATCTGGCGCGACAGCCAGATCCGCGCCTATCTGCGCTGGATCACCTATGCCTGCGTGATCATCATCCTCTATCGGCTGCTTTACGTCCATCGCGGCGTCCCCGTCGAGGAAGTGCTGCGAGAGACCGTCTTCAACACGATCACGATCTTTTCGGGGACGGGCTATGCCTCGACCGATGTGCTGGCCTGGGGGCATCTGCCGCTGGCGCTGCTGATCATCGTCGGGCTGATCGGGGGCTGCACGGGTTCGACGGGCTGTTCGGTCAAGGTGTTCCGCTACCTGATCCTGCTACAGGCGGTGCGCGCCCAGATTCGGCGGATGCATTCGCCGCACCGCGTCTATCCTCTGCGTTACGAGGGTCGCCCGCTGGACCGCGATGTCGTCAATTCGGTCATGGCCTTCTTCACGCTGTTCATGCTGACCTTCGGCCTGCTGATCGTGGGCCTGTCGCTCACCGGGCTGCATCCGCGCACCGCGCTGACCGCCGCTTGGACGGCGATCGCCAATATCGGCCCGGTCTGGGGGCCCGAGATCACGCGCAACGGGTCCGTCGCGGAATTTCCCGAACCGGCCAAGATCCTGATGATCATCGGCATGTATCTGGGCCGGCTGGAGCTGGTCTCGGTCCTGGTCCTGCTGATGCCGCGCTTCTGGCGCGGCTGAGGCGTCAGGGCGTGACCGGCGCGGCGGGGGCATCCTCGCCCGCGGCAGGGGCAAAGCGGTCAAGGCTGTCGGACAGTTCCGCCGCGATCCGGGTCTGCGTCTCGGGGTCCGATGCGGGCCAGATCAGCACCCAGCCCTCGGCCCGGCCGTCGCGGACGCGGCCCTCGGCCTCGCCGCGATGGGCCTCGTTCTCGCCGCGCAGATGGACATGGCCCTGCCGGATCACGCGCTCGGGGCTGGGCACCCAGCCAAGCGCGGTCACAAGCCCGGCCAGATCCAGCAATTCCTGCTGACCTCCCTTCTGGCTGAAGAGGATCAGCGCCGCCCCGGAATCATTAGCCGGGCCATAGATCGACAGCGCACGTTCCGCCCGGTCGAAGACCAGCGCCGACAGGGGCGCCGTGACGGACAGGCCCGTCGCCTCGTCGCGCAATTCGGCCAGCCCCATGCGGTCGCGCCATTCGGCCCGCGCCTCGGTCAAAAGGCGCATGGCGGTGCCGGGATCGGTGGCGCGGCGGGCGGTGGCGATCTCGGCGCGGATGGCGGCCTGCGTCATCGGGCCGTCCTTGCCGTCGATGGCACCGGTGTAATGGCCCGCCCAACGCAGCGCGCGCTGCACATCCTCAAGCGGCGGCAGAGGCTCGGGGGCGCCCGGCGCGGGCAGGTCCGGGGCGCCCGCCTCGACCAGCGGCGCGCCAAGGCTGTCCGCACCCGTCACGACCGCGTCCGAGGGGATCATCTCGGCGGTTTTCAGAACCGGCGCCCAGGCCTCGGCGACCTCGGGCGACAGGGGGCCAAGCGCCAGCGCGAACCAGCCATCGGGCAAGTCCCAGAGCCAGGCGTCGCCGAACTCGGCCTGCCAGCGCGCCAGCGCCTCGCGGGCCTCGGCTTCGGTCTCGAAGGCTTCGAGGCGAATAAAGCGCCCCTCGGGCAGCACCGGTTCGGGCGCGGCCTCGGGTTCGGGTTCGGGTTCTGCCTCTGCGACGGCTTCTGGCTCAGCAATGGGTTCCGCTTCTGCGACCGCCTCGGGTGCGGGCTCGACAGCAGTCTCGGACACAATCGCGGACGCAGGCTCGCCGACAGGGGCAACGCCCACAGGTTGCAGCACGGTGCTGGCAGGCGGCTGGCTGACGAAGGCATCGCCCGGCACCTCGCGCGCAGCACGCAGATCGGCCAGCAGCGCCTCGGCCTCAGCCCGGTCCAGCGGCCCAAGCGCGATCCCGGTCCAGCCCCCCGGCAAGGGCAGCGTCACCACATTGTCGAAGCGCTCCGCCCAGCCTGCGGCGGCTTCGGCGGCGGCGGCCTGGCTGCGCTTGGCCTCCAGCCGGATCACCGCGCCCTCGGCCATGGCCTGCATCGGCAGCATCCCTGCCAGAACGATCACACCCAAGTGCCGCATGCCCGCTGTCCCCATCTGTTGCCCGGCTGCGGCGCGTTGGCCCGCCAGCCTTTATTGACCCTGCCCCGCCCGGCGCCTAGAAGGCGCGGGCAGGCCCGATCTACCCAAAAGGACGCCCCCATGACCAGCCCCAACCGTCCCCGCAGCTTTCAGGAGATTATCCTGCGCCTGCAAGGCTACTGGGCGCAGCAGGGTTGCGCCGTGCTGCAACCCTACGACATGGAGGTCGGCGCGGGCACCTTCCACCCGGCAACCACCTTGCGCGCCCTGGGCCAGCGGGCATGGGCCGCGGCATACGTCCAGCCCTCGCGCCGCCCGACCGACGGCCGCTATGGCGAGAACCCGAACCGGTTGCAGCATTATTACCAGTATCAGGTCATCATCAAACCCTCGCCCCCCGATCTGCAGGACCTGTATCTGGGCAGCCTGCGCGCCATCGGGCTGGACCCGATGGTCCATGACGTCCGCTTCGTCGAGGATGACTGGGAATCCCCCACCCTCGGCGCATGGGGTCTGGGCTGGGAGGTCTGGTGCGACGGAATGGAGGTCAGCCAGTTCACCTATTTCCAGCAGGTCGGCGGGCATGATTGCCGCCCCGTCTCGGGCGAGCTGACCTATGGTCTGGAACGGCTGGCGATGTATGTGCTGGGGGTCGAGCATGTGATGGACATGCCCTTCAACGACCCCGACGCGCCCATCCCGCTGAGCTATGGCGACATCTTCCGCCAGACCGAACAGGAATACAGCCGCTGGAACTTCGATCAGGCCGATACCGAGATGCTGTTCCAGCACTTCAAGGATGCCGAGGCCGAATGCGCCCGCATCCTGTCCGCCGCCGAGACCGACAGCGCCGGGCGCCGTATCCCGATGGCGCATCCGGCCTATGATCAGGCGATCAAGGCCAGCCATCTGTTCAACCTGCTGGATGCGCGCGGCGTCATCAGCGTGACCGAGCGTCAGGCCTATATCGGCCGGGTCCGCGCGCTGGCCAAGGGCTGCGCCGATCTGTTCCTGACGACCGACGCGGCGGGGGCGGCATGAACTGGGGCAAGATCGCGATCGTCACCCTGTTGGGTGGCGGCATCGCTGCGGGCGCGGGCGTCTGGTACACGCAGGAATACGCCTTCTTCGACCGCATCGACCCGGCCTCGCCCGAGGCCGAGATCAGCGTCGAGACCGCGACCGGCCCTGTCCCCCTGACCCTGACCGCGTTCGAGGGGATCAACGCCGACAGCTCGCCCATCCGCTGGCGCATCTGCGCGCGGGCCGAGACGCTGCCCGAAGGCATGATCCCGGCCCCGAATTCGCTGCCCCTGAACGGGCCGCGCTGGTTTTCCTGCTATGACGCCCCGCAGATCGGCGCGGACCTGCAATCGGGCACAGCCACCGCATGGCTGGCCCAATCCGAGGTGCGCCCTGACGTGGACCGCATCCTCGTGACCTACCCGGATGGCCGCGTCTTTGGCTGGCATGAATACAACGAAAAGAACCCGGAACGCGGAGTGATGGACTGATGCCCGACCTTCTGATCGAGCTTTTCTCGGAAGAGATCCCCGCCCGGATGCAGGCCCGCGCGCGCGAGGACCTCAAGCGCCTGATCACCGACGGCCTGGTCGAGGCCGGTCTGACCTATGCCAGCGCCGGCGCCTTCAGCACGCCGCGCCGCCTTGCGCTGACCGTCGAGGGGCTGAGCGCCGCCAGCCCCACCACGCGCGAGGAACGCAAGGGCCCCCGCACCGACGCCCCCGAGGCCGCGCTGGAAGGCTTCCTGCGCTCGACCGGCCTGACGCGCGACCAGCTGGAAGCGCGCGACGACAAGAAGGGTCAGGTCTGGTTCGCCACGATCACCAAGCCCGGCCGCCCCGCCGCCGAGATCGTGGCCGAGGTTCTGGATGCCACGATCCGCAACTTCCCCTGGCCCAAATCCATGCGTTGGGGCGCGGGGTCCTTGCGTTGGGTGCGGCCGCTTCATTCGATCCTGTGCATCCTGAGCGACGAGGCGGGCGCCTCGGTCGTGCCGCTGGAGGTGGACGGCATCGTCTCGGGCAACACGACGCGCGGGCATCGCTTCATGGCGCCGGATGCCTTTGCGGTGACGGGCTTTGACGATTACGCCGCGAAACTGCGCCGCGCCAAGGTGATGCTGGATGCCGAGGAACGCGCCAGCGAGATCCGCGCACAGGCCGAGAACCTGGCCTTTGCGCGCGGCTGGCAGATCGTCCCCGATGACGGGCTTCTGGCCGAGGTCGCGGGCCTTGTCGAATGGCCCGTTCCCCTGATGGGCGTGATCGAGGACCGCTTTCTGTCCCTGCCCCCCGAGGTTCTGCAAACCTCGATGAAGGAACACCAGAAGTTCTTTTCCGCCCTGAACCCCGCCACCGGCCGGATCGAGGGTTTTGTTACCGTCGCCAATATCGAGACCCCCGACGACGGCGCCACGATCCTTGCGGGCAACCAGCGCGTTCTGGCCGCCCGCCTGTCGGACGCCGCCTTCTTCTGGGAAAACGACCTGCGCGAGGCGGAATCGGAGATGACCGCCTGGACCGATGGCCTGGCCTCGGTCACATTCCACAACAAGCTGGGCTCGCAGGCCGACCGCGTGGCCCGCATCGCGGCGCTGGCGCGCGAGATCGCGCCGCTGGTCGGCGCCGACGCGACCCAGGCCGAACGCGCCGCGCGTCTGGCCAAGCTGGACCTGCGGTCCGCGATGGTGGGCGAGTTCCCCGAACTGCAAGGCATCATGGGCCGCTACTACGCGCTGGAGGCCGGCGAGCCTGCCGCCATCGCCGACGCGGCGCGCGACCATTACTCGCCGCTTGGCCCCTCGGACGCGGTGCCGACCGCGCCCGTCTCGGTCGCCGTGGCGCTGGCCGACAAGATCGACACGCTGACGGGGTTCTGGGCGATCGGTGAAAAGCCCACCGGGTCGAAGGACCCGTTCGCCTTGCGGCGGGCGGCTTTGGGGGTGATCAGGCTCATCCTTCAGAATGGCTCCTTGCTCCCGCTGTTGAAATTTCTTCCCGTTAGGATCGGAGCGCATATTTCGCGCATCGCAGTTGACGATTTCGCCGCGCCATTGGCTCACGCAAAAGACGCCTTCATCGGCGCGGGATATGTCGAGATTGCAGATGTCCTAACCAAGTTCGAGCTATCCACCCTTGACGGTTTCGCCGCCGAGGAAAACCTTGAAGAACTCGCGCAAGTTTCCTTCATGGGTAGCGCCGACCTCCTCTCCTTCCTCCACGACCGCCTCAAGGTCTATCTCCGCGACCAGGGCATCCGGCACGACATCATCGACGCCGTGCTGGCGCAGGACGGCAATGACGACCTCGTGCGCGTGGTGGCGCGGGCGACGGCGCTGAACGACATGCTGGCGACGGATGACGGGCGGAACCTGACCCAGGGCCTGAAACGCGCAGGCAACATCCTGACCCAGGCCGAGGACAAGGACGGCGTCGAATACAGCTTTGGCGCCGACCCGAAATTCGCGGAAACCGAGGCCGAACGTGCGCTTTTCGCCGCACTCGACCGCGCCGATCCCGCGATCCGCGCCGCGATGGAGGCCGAGGATTACCCAGCCGCCATGACCGCCATCGCGGCCCTGCGCGCGCCCATCGACGCCTTCTTCGAGGCCGTTCAGGTGAATACCGACAACCAGATCGTGCGGCGCAACCGCCTGAACCTGCTGTCGCGCATCCGCGAGGCCGGCCGCCAGATCGCCGACTTCACCCGGATCGAGGGCTGACGAAAGCCCCTGCCCCGCCGGTCCGGACCTCCGAATCGGCGGGCATCCCCCGGCGCACCGTGACTACCTGAACAGAGGCTGGCGAGCGGCCGCAGGGCCGGATGCCGGGCGCGCAGAACCTGCGGAAACAGACGGCGGATGGTAGGCCCGGAGGGACTTGAACCCCCAACCAAGGCGTTATGAGCGCCCTGCTCTGACCAATTGAGCTACAGGCCCGCCAGCCATGCCGGGTTAATCCCGCAAGGCAGGCGGGTCAAGCACCTCGGGCGTTGCCCCGCCGCCCTGCTTGGGCTATCGCGTGCGAAACTCAGCCGGGGGCCGCCATGACGAAGAACGGGATCAGCTATCGCGATGCAGGCGTCGATATCGACGCGGGGAACGCGCTGGTCGAACGGATCAAACCCGCCGCCGCCGCGACGCAGCGGCCCGGCGTGATGGACGCGCTTGGCGGCTTTGGGGCGCTCTTTGACCTCAAGGCGGCGGGCTATGACGATCCGATCCTTGTCGCCGCGACCGACGGCGTGGGCACCAAGCTGCGTATCGGCATCGACACCGGCCATCTGGACGGTCTGGGGCAGGATCTGGTCGCCATGTGCGTCAACGATCTGGTCTGCCAGGGGGCCGAACCGCTGTTCTTCCTGGACTATTTCGCCACCGGCAAGCTGTCGGTCGATGAGGGCGCCCGCGTCGTCGAAGGCATCGCACGCGGCTGCAAGGCGGCGGGCTGCGCGCTGATCGGCGGCGAGACGGCCGAGATGCCCGGCATGTATCACGACGGCGATTTCGACCTGGCGGGCTTTGCCGTCGGCGCGATGAACCGGGGCGCGGCGCTGCCCTCGGGTGTGGCTGCGGGCGATGTGCTGCTGGGCCTCGCCTCGGACGGGGTGCATTCGAACGGCTATTCGCTGGTCCGCAAGGTTGCGGAACATGCCGGGCTTGGCTGGGCGGACAAGGCGCCCTTTGCCGACACTTCTCTGGGCGAGGCGCTGCTGGTTCCGACCCGCCTTTACGTCCGCCCCGCCCTGGCGGCGATCCGCGCGGGCGGCGTGCATGCGCTGGCCCATATCACCGGCGGTGGCCTGACCGAGAACCTGCCCCGCGTCCTGCCCAAGGATCTGGGCGCCGATATCGACCTTGGCGCCTGGTCGCTGCCACCGGTCTTTGCCTGGCTCGCGCAGGCGGGCGGAATCGAACAGGCCGAGATGCTCAAGACCTTCAACAGCGGCATCGGCATGATCCTCGTCGTCAGCCCCGACCGCGCCGAGGCGCTGGCCGCGGTGCTGGCCGAGGCGGGCGAAAGCGTGCATCGCATTGGCCATGTGACCCTGGGCGCGGGCATCCGCTATTCGGGCCGCCTTGCGTGAAACGCGTCGCGATCATGATCTCGGGGGGCGGCTCGAACATGCTGCGCCTGATCGAGGACATGAACGGCGCCCATCCCGCGCGCCCGGTCCTTGTCCTGTCGAATGATCCCCACGCGGGCGGGCTGGCCCGCGCGCGCGATCTGGGCGTGCCGACCGCCGCTGTCGATCACCGCGACTTTCCCCGCGACCGAGAGGGGTTCGAGCGCGCGATCCTTGGCCCCCTGCTCGAGGCCGAGCCCGACATCATCTGTCTGGCAGGGTTCATGCGGATCCTGACGCCGGGCTTCGTGCAGCGATTCGCGGGGCGGATGCTGAACATCCATCCCTCACTTCTGCCAAAATATCCGGGCCTCGACACCCATGCCCGCGCCATCGCCGCCGGCGATGCCGAGGCCGGATGCAGCGTCCACGAGGTCATTCCCGAACTGGATGCCGGCCCGATCCTCGGGCAGGCCCGCGTTCGTATCCTGCCGGGTGACGATGCGGCCAGCCTTGCCGCGCGCGTGCTGGTCGAGGAACACCGGCTCTATCCCGCCGTGCTGCGCCGCTTTGCCGCCGGGGACCGCACGCCCGTCCTGACAGGCCCCTGAACGCGAAACCGCCCGCCTTTTCGGGCGGGCGGTTCGCATCACGGTGCCGGATGGCGCCCGAAGGCGCCCCCGATCAGGCGCCTTTATAGATATCGACCAGCTTCTGCAGCATCTCCAGCGCATCCTCGCGCGAGCGCTGGAAGCTGTTGCGGCCGATGATCGAGCCGTTGCCGCCGCCGTCGCGGATCGCGCGCGCATCGTCATAGACCGCATCCGCGCCCTTGGCCGCCCCGCCCGAAAAGACCACGATGCGGCGGCCGCCGAAGCTGGCCTCCATGCAGTGACGCACGCGGGCGGCCTGGGTGGCGATGTCGATGCCCTTGTCCTCATAGACCTTCTTGGCCTCGGGCAGCATCAGGTGGTCGGTGGACAGCTTGATCTTGATGATATGCGCGCCAATCAGGGCCGCGATCTGGGCGGCATAGGCGGCGACATCGATCGCCGTCTCGCCGTCCTTGGTGATCGCCTCGCCGCGCGGATAGGACCAGATGACGGTCGCCACGCCCTTGGCGGCGGCTTCCTTGCGCATCTCGACGATCTCTTCGAACATGTCCAGCGCCATGTCCGAGCCCGGATAGATCGTGAAACCGATGGCCGCGCAGCCCAGACGCAGCGCGTCATCCACCGAGGCCGTGATCGCCTGGTTCTTGCCCGCCGTGCCTGACATCAGGCTGTTGGCGCTGTTGACCTTGAGGATCGTCGGGATCTGGCCCGCGAAGGTGTCGGCACCCGCCTCGATCATGCCCAGGGGGGCGGCATAGGCGTTCAGGCCCGCATCGATGGCCAGTTGGTAATGGTAATGGGGGTCGTAGCCCGCCGGGTTCGGGGCGAAGGACCGCGCCGGGCCATGTTCGAAGCCCTGATCGACGGGCAGGATGATCATCTTGCCGGTGCCCGCCAGCTTGCCGGTCATCAGCATCCGCGCAAGCTGCGCCTTCACGCCCGGCGTCTCGCCCTCGTAATTGGCCAGAATGCGGCGCACCGTGTCGGTCATCTGCATGAAACCTCTCCTCTGATGATGGCGGCTGGATAGCATGCGCGTCCCCTGCGGCAATGCTGGTTACGCTAACAGAATCAGAGGATTGACCAATGTTGCGTGATTGCCCTGCGGGCGTGCGCGGACCTGCCGGGGCGTTATCGCTAAAGTCCTAATCAAACGACGATAGGATAATTCGCGATTTCTTAACATATCTGCCGGGAGGGCCATATTCGAGAAAGGAGATATCATGTTCATGACCACCACCCTCGCCCATTACCAGTTTCCGCTGTTCGGCGCTGCGTCGTCGGCGCTTCAGACCGAGATCGGCGCGGATCAGCGCAGCCTGTTCCTGCGCCCGATCACCTCGGTCGGGTCGATGACCGAACTGGCGGGGGCCGAGGTCGTTCCGGGCGTGGAAAAGACCACCCCGCCGATGGAGTTCCGCAAGTGGATGGAATCGCTGCAACGCTACGAGGACGGCGCACGGAAACCGGCCGATTGGCATCAGCCCGCTGACGCCGCCACGGCGGCGACACCCGCCGACGGACAGGCGGACGCGCAGGATGATGGGGCGGATCTGGCCATGACCGGCGATCCCGAACCCGCCGCCCCCCAATCTGCGCCCGATGATGCCGCCCCCGGACCAGGCGGCACGCAGAGCGCCGGCACCGGCGGATCGACCCAGGGTCAGGGCGGCCTTCTGGGCGGGATCATCCGCTTCTGAACACAAAGGGGGCGGGTCTGTGCCCGCCCCCTCTGACATTGGCCCCCGGGCACGCGGTCTCAGCGGCGCGCGGCTTCCAGCGCGGCGACGCCGGGCAGGACCTTGCCCTCCATCCACTCCAGAAAGGCACCGCCCGCCGTCGAGATGAAGGTGAAGTCACCGGCCACGCCCGCCTTGTTCAGCGCCGCGACCGTATCGCCGCCCCCCGCGACCGAGACCAGCGCCCCGGCCATCGTCAGATCGGCGGCGGATTTCGCGGCGGCATTGGTGGCAGCGTCGAAAGGGTCGATCTCGAACGCGCCAAGCGGGCCGTTCCAGATCAGCGTCTTGCAGGCGGTCATGGCCTGACGCAGCGCCTCGACCGTGGCGGGACCGGCATCGAGGATCATCGCATCCTCGGGGCATTCCGCGACCGGCAGGGTCTGGTTCTCGGCGCCCGCCTTGAACTCGCGCGCGACGACGATATCGACAGGCAGGTGGATCTGGCAGCCGGTCGCCTTGGCCTTGTCCAGGATCGCGCGCGCCGTGTCGGCCATGTCGCGTTCGGCCAGCGACTTGCCGACCTCGACGCCCTGCGCCACCAGGAAGGTGTTGGCCATGCCGCCGCCGATCACCAGATGATCGACCTTGTCCACCAGGTTCATCAGCAGGTCCAGCTTGGTCGAGACCTTGGCCCCGCCGACCACCGCCATGACCGGGCGCTGCGGATTGCCAAGGGCCGCGTCCAGCGCCTTGAGTTCGGCCTCCATCAGCCGCCCGGCGCCTGCGGGGAGAAGCCGTGCCAGCGCCTCGGTCGAGGCATGCGCCCGGTGTGCGGCCGAAAAGGCGTCGTTCACATAGGCCCCGCCCAGAGCCGCCATCGAGGCCGCAAAGGTCGCATCGTTCTTTTCTTCGCCCGCATGGAAACGCGTGTTCTCCAGCAGCGCCACATCGCCCGGTTGCAGCGCGGCCACGGCGCGCTTTGCGGTGCCGCCGATGCAATCATCGGCGAAGGTCACGCTCTGGCCCAGGGCGGCCTCCAGCGCGGGGACGATCTGGCGCAGGCTCATCGAATCGACGCGCTGGCCCTTGGGGCGGTCGAAATGCGCCAGCAGGACCGGAATGCCGCCTGCCGCCTGGATGTCCTTGACGGTGGGGACGATCTTGTCGATCCGGGTCGTGTCGGTCACCTGGCCGTTCTCGACCGGGACGTTCACGTCCACGCGGGTCAGCACGACCTTACCGTGAAGTTCCATGTCGTCGATGGTGTTGAACTTGGCCATGTCGCATCCTTCCGGGCAATGGGGGGCGTTGTCGGATGGCTTGTCCCGCATGGCGGGCGGCGCGTCAACAGCGGCGAAAGCCTGCCGGACGGCCCGAACAGGACGCGCGTCACGGTTTCGCGCGTTGCCCTTGGGCGCGCCAGCGCCTAGATCATGGGGCGAACCAGGCAAAGGAGGGCCGCATGGCCGAGATCAAGGACCCGGAAAACACCATCATCATCACGCTCAAGGACGGCCCCGTCGTCATCGAGCTGCTGGCCGATGTGGCGCCCAAACATGCCGAGCGGATGAAGGAACTGGCCCGCGCCGGCGCCTATGACAACGTGGCCTTCCACCGCGTGATCGAGGGTTTCATGGCCCAGACCGGCGACGTGGCCCATGCCAACATGGAAAAGAACTTCGACATCCGCCGCGCCGGCACCGGCGGGTCGGACCTGCCGGACCTGCCGGCAGAGTTCTCGAAGCTGCCGCATGATCGCGGCACGCTCGGCGCCGCGCGCTCGCAGAACCCCAACAGCGCGAACAGCCAATTCTTCATCAACTTCAAGGACAACCATTTCCTCAACGGCCAATACACCGTCTATGGCCGCGTGATCGAGGGGATGGAGCATGTGGACAAGATCGCCCGCGGCGAGCCGCCCGCGAACCCTGACCGCATGATCAGCGTCAAGGTGGCCGCCGATGCGTAAGATCGCCCTGATCCCCGCCGCGCTGGCCCTGTCCGCCGGAATGGCGCTGGCCCAGACGAGCCCCGAGGTCGAGGACGGCCCCGGCCCGAACCTCGTGATCGAGCTGGCCGATGCCGAGGGCAATGCTAAGGGCACGATGGTGCTGGACCTCTTCGAGGACGTGGCCCCCGCCCATACCGAACGTCTGGTCGAACTGGCCCGTTCGGGCGCATATGACGGCGTCGTGTTCCACCGCGTGATCGAGGGCTTCATGGCCCAGACCGGCGATGTCGAGAATGGCCGTCAGGATGGTGACATCGCGATGGCGGGTACCGGCGGCTCGGACCTGCCGGACCTTCCGGCAGAGTTCAGCGACCGCCCCTTCCAGCGCGGCACGGTGGGCATGGCGCGTTCGATGGACCCCAACAGCGCGAACAGCCAGTTCTTCATCAACTTCGACCGCACGCCGTTCCTTGACGGGGAATACACCGTCGTCGGCCAGCTGGTCGAAGGCTGGGACGTGCTGGACCAGATCCGTCTGGGCGATCCGTCCCGCGCGGGCAATGGCCGGGTCGATTCGCCCGACTACATGGCCAGCGTGACGGTCGCGGAAAGCGCCGAGTAAGGCAGGCTGCTGAAAAGACAGGGATGAGGGGGCTGCGGCCCCCTTATTTCGCAGTTGCAGCATGACCGGCCCCTTCGCTAGACTGCCGGGCCATGGACACGCGCATCACATCCGAGACCGCCCTTATCACCCCCTCTGCGGGGATCCTGCGCGCGCGCCACGGATGGCGGGCGAAATGCCTGCAACGCCTGATCCGCATGGATCTGCCGGTCCCGCGCAGCTTCGCCCTGCCCTGCGAGACGGTCAGCGCCATCGCCGCGGGCCGCCCCTTGCCGGTCGAGGATCTGCGCAAGGTCTTTGACGGCGGCAGCGGTCTGGTCAGCGTGCGCCCCTCGGCGGTCATGCCGGAATGGGGCGGGCCGGGGACGGTGCTGAACGTGGGCATCAACGACGCGCTGCACGCCGAGTTGTCGGCACGGATGGGTGCGGCCAATGCCGATGCGATCTATCTGGCCTTCGTCCAGTCCTACGCGATCAACATCGCGCGGCTTGACCCCGACATGTTCCATCACGAGGGCGACGGCGCGCTGAGCCGCGCCCTTGCCGCCTTTGAGGCCGAGATGGACGAGCCCTTCCCCCAGGACCCCGCCCGGCAACTGGCCGAGGTCCTGCGCTCGATGGCGCGGGCCTGGGACGGGCCGACCGCGCGGCTTCTGCGTCAGGCCAAGGGTGCCCCCGCGGATGCCCCCCTCGGGTTGGTGATCCAGGAGATGGCCCTGGGCCTCGGGCCGGGTCTCTGCGGTTCGGGCACGATCCAGTTCGCCGATCCGGTGACCGGCACGCCCCGCGTCACGGGCCGCTTCCGGGGGCAAAGTCATGGAACGGCGGTCGGCGCCGGGGCCGAGACGCTGTATCTGACGCGCGACGAACGCGGCCCTTCGCTCGAGGATGTCTCGCCCGAGACCTTTGCCGACCTGATCCGCTTCGGCATCGCTGCCCGCGAAAGGCTGCGCGAGGAGATGCTGATCGAATTCGTCGTGACGGATGGCCAGGTTTCGGTCATCGACGCGACGCGGCTGGCGCGCACCTCTCGCGCGGGCGTGCGGATCGCGGTCAGCCTGGCCCGCGACGGCGTGATCCCGCCCGAAGAGGCGCTGATGCGGGTCGAACCCCGCGCGCTGGCCGATCTGCTGCACCATCAGGTCGATCCACGCGCGCCCCGCGACCTGATCACGCGCGGCATCAATGCCAGCCCCGGCGCCGCGACCGGCCGGATCGTGCTGACCGCTGCCGCCGCGCAGGCCGCCAATGCGCGCGGCGAGCCCTGCATCTTGGTGCGCCGCGAGACCGTCCCCGAGGATATCCGCGGCATGCATGCCTCGGTCGCGGTCCTGACCGAACGCGGCGGCACGACCAGCCACGCCGCCGTGATCGCGCGCGGCCTTGGTCTGCCCTGCATCGTGGGCGCGAACGGCATCCGCATCGATCTGCGCAACCGGACCCTGATCGCAGGAGGCCGCGAACTGCGCGAGGGCGACGAGATCACCATCGACGGCAGCTCGGGCGAGGTTCTGGCCGGCGCGGCCGCCCTGCTACCCCCCGCTCTGGACGACAATTTCACCCAGCTTCTGGCCTGGGCCGACGAGGCGGGCGGGATCGGCGTGCGCGCCAATGCCGACACCCCCGAGGATGCGCTGGTCGCCCGCCGGTTCGAGGCGCAGGGCATCGGCCTCTGCCGGACCGAACACATGTTCTTTGACGGCGAACGCCTGCCCGCCATGCGCGAGATGATCTTTGCCGACAGCCCCGACGACCGGCGGCTGGCGCTGGCGCGCATCCTGCCCATGCAGCGCGAGGATTTCACGCGCCTCTTCGAGATCATGGCCGGGCTGCCGGTCACGATCCGCCTGTTCGACCCGCCCCTGCACGAGTTCCTGCCCCATGACCGCGAGGGGCTGCGCGAGCTGGCCGAATCGATGGACATGCCGCTGTCGGACGTCACCCGCCGGGTCGATGCCCTGTCGGAATTCAACCCGATGCTGGGGATGCGCGGCGTCCGTCTGGGTATCACCATGCCCGAGATCTACGACATGCAGGCCCGCGCCATTTTCGAGGCCACGGTCGATGCCAGCCGCAAGGGCGATCCGGTCGTCCCCGAGATCATGATCCCGCTGGTGAGCGCCATGCGCGAGGTGGAACTGGTCAAGACCCGGATCGACGCGGTGGCCTCGGCGGTGCGAAACGAACGCCGCACCGAATTCACCTACAAGCTGGGCGTGATGGTCGAGACACCGCGCGCGGCGCTGCGCGCGGGCGACATCGCTGCCCATTCGGCGTTTCTGTCCTTCGGCACGAACGACCTGACGCAGATGACCTATGGCCTGTCGCGCGACGATGCCGGGCGCTTCATGGGAACCTATGTCAGTCAGGGCGTCTATTCCGAGGATCCGTTCCACGTTCTGGATCAGGACGGGGTCGGGGAATTGCTGCTGACCGGCGCGCAGCGCGCCCGCCGGCAATCGCCGCACATCACCATCTCGGTCTGCGGCGAGCATGGCGGCAACCCCGAATCCATCGCCTTTTGCCATGACGCGGGCTTCGATTATGTGTCCTGCTCGCCCTTCCGCGTGCCGATCGCCCGACTGGCGGCTGCGCAATCCGCCATCAGGGGCCGGTTGACGGGCGATTTCGACTGATTCTCGCTGCAAGGCGCTGAAAATAGGTCCGAAACGGGCCGTTCGAGAGGGCCGACAGGCCGAATCCCGCCCTTTTCACTTAAAATGCTTGGCGGATTCCCGCCGGTTTCCGGGGAAATGCCCGCTTTGGACGGGCTCAAGCCAATGTGGGATAGCCCATGCCTCGGCAAAGAAACTAGTCAGTCTGTCGATACGGTGCCGGGGCTCTGCTCGTTCCGGGGACGTGTTCACGCCCTGTCAACAGGTTGACACTATACAGGACTGACCATGCCAAAGCTGCTTCACCGGCTGGCTTCCGCGCTTTTATGTGCCGCTGCCGCCTCGCCACTTACGACCGGAAACGCCGCCGCAGGGGGAAGCGGCTCGCTCTTCACATCCGATGCCGCGCTCTTTGGGTCTTCCGGGTCGGCCACGATGGCCGCGATCCGACTCGAGGCCTCGGCCCATTCTCCGCTCCTATACGCCAGCAGCGATGCTGTGAAGGTGGAAACCACGCCGCCCGCCAATCCCGAGACACTTTCTCTGGCCAGCGCCGGGACCACCGTCAGGACGGTCTCGCAGGACGATCTGGATTGCATGGCCGAGGCGCTTTACCACGAGGCGCGCGGCGAAGGTGCGCGCGGCCAGCAGGCCGTGGCCGAGGTGATCCTGAACCGCGTGGACAGCCGCGCCTTCCCCTCGTCGGTCTGCGGCGTAGTGCGCCAGCCCAGCCAGTTCAGCTATCGCAATCGCGGCGTTCCCGCGATGAACAACCGCAGCGCCTATCAGCGCGCCCGCGCCATCGCCGAGGCCGCCCTGACCGGCCAGCCCCGCACCCTGACCGGCGGCGCGACCTATTTCCACACCCCCGCCGTGCGCCCCGCCTGGTCGCGCCGGTTCGAGCGGACCACCCAGATCGGCCGTCACATCTTCTACCGCGACAACACGCGCCTGGCCTCGAATTGAGGCTTCGGCGCGACGGGGCTTGCCGTTGCGCCGGATTTGCTGTGAATGGCGGATATGGAACATCCCGACCGCATCTTTCTGCGCGATCACGTGGTTTCGGCCGAGATCGGCGCCTTTCAGTCCGAGCGCGGCTGCCAGCAGCGGCTGCGCTTCAACGTCATCGTCGATCTGCGCCATTCGGTCAGCGGGGCAGACGACCATGTTGACGCCGTCCTGTCCTATGACGTGCTGACCCAGGCGGTCGCAACGGCTCTGGCCGATCAGCGCTACAATCTCGTCGAGACGCTGGCCGAGCGCATCGCCGCCGAGGTCCTGGCCCATCCCCGCGCCGCGCGGATCGAGGTGACGGTCGAGAAACTGGATCGCGGACCGGGCGCGCTCGGTGTGTCGATCACGCGCGATGCGGCGCGGGTCGGGGCCACGGGCACGCCGATGGCCGCGCGCGTCCTGGTCTGGCTGGCCCCCGCCCCCGAGGCCGGATCTCAGGCGATCCCGCGTCAGGGCGACGCGGCGATGATCGTGCCCGACGCGCCGGGCCTTCCGCTGCCGCAGGGCGGCTGTCCGCGCCGGATTGCGCTTCTGGCGCTGGATCAGGCGGCCTGGGCGCTGGCCGGGCGCATGGGGCTTGAGGTCGCTGCGACGCGGACCGAACTGGACGCGGCGATCCATGCCGGGCGGCCCGTGGTCTGGGCGCCCGCCCGGCTGGCGGCCGACGCCCCCGAGGCCGGGCTGACGCCCGCGCAGCTGGGCTTTTGGCTGGCGCGTCGGCTCGAGGCGCTGCGGATCGACTTTGCCCTGCCGCCCGAGACATGCCTGCCCGCCCTGCCCGACGGCGTCGAGGCGCCCGTGGGTCGGATCACGGTCTGAGCGCGTCCCTTGATGCATCAGGAATATTACCGCCCGATCCCGCAACCCCGGACGGGGCGCTGGCGCCTTGCGGGGGGCTGGAGCTTCTTTGACCGGTTCGAGCGCCTGCGCCGTGGCGCGGCGCCGCAGATCGTGGACGAGGCCCCGCCCGAGGTGATCGCCACCCTGACCGCCCCCCGCCCGCCTGTCATGGCGCTGGCGATGGACCAGCCCCGGATCATGGGCATCGTGAACGCCACGCCCGACAGCTTTTCCGATGGCGGGCGCTATGATGCAGTCAGTCATGCGCTTGCGCTGGCCCGCGCAGGCGCCGACATCCTGGATATCGGCGGCGAATCGACCCGCCCCGGCGCCCTCGAAGTTCCCGCCCCGGACGAGGTCGCCCGCATCCTGCCCGCCATCGAGGCCGCATCGGCGCTGGCCCCAGTCTCGGTCGATACGCGCAAGGCCGCCGTCGCCGGACCCGCGCTTGGGGCGGGCGCGGGGATGGTCAATGACGTCTCAGGGCTGGATTTCGATGCGGCCCTCGCGCCTCTGGTTGCGGATCGGGGCGCGGCGCTCTGCCTGATGCACGCGCAGGGCCTACCCGAGACGATGCAGGACGATCCGCGCTATGGCGACGTGCTGCTGGACGTCTATGATACGTTGGCCGCGCGGATCGCGCGGGCCGAGGCGGCGGGCATTCCGCGCGCCCGGATCGTGGTCGATCCCGGCATCGGCTTCGGCAAGACCGAGGCGCATAATCTTGCGATCCTGCGGCGGATTTCGCTGTATCATGGTCTGGGATGCCCGATCCTTCTGGGCGTGTCGCGCAAACGCTTCATCGGCAGAATCGGCGGCGCCGCGCGGGCCGAGGATCGCGGGCCGGGCACGCTGGCCCTGACGATGATGGCGCTGGAACAGGGCGTCCAGCTGCACCGGGTGCATGACGTGGCCGATCACGTGCAGGCGCTGCGGCTTTGGGCCGCGATCAACGACGAAGAAGGAGCGGGCGCATGAGCCGGAAACTCTTTGGCACCGACGGGGTGCGCGGGCGGGCGAACAGCCATCCGATGACCGCCGAGATGGCCTTGCGCCTTGGTGCCGCCGCCGGGCGCTATTTCCGCCGCGACGGGCGCAACCGCCACCGGGTCGTGATCGGCAAGGATACGCGCCTGTCGGGCTACATGCTGGAAAATGCGCTGACGGCGGGGCTGACCAGCACGGGCATGAACGTGCTGCTGCTGGGGCCGGTGCCCACGCCTGCGGTGGGGTTCCTGACGCGCTCGATGCGGGCGGATCTGGGGATCATGATCTCGGCCAGCCACAATCCGGCCGAGGATAACGGCATCAAGTTCTTCGGTCCCGACGGCTTCAAGCTGTCCGACGAGGCCGAGGCCGAGATCGAGGCCATCGTCGCAGGCGAGATCCAGCCCGCCCAGCCGGGGAATATCGGCCGCGCCCGGCGGATCGATGACGGGCGCGGGCGCTACATGGAATACGCCAAGACCACCCTGCCCGGCGGGCTGCGGCTGGACGGGCTGCGGGTGGTGCTGGACTGCGCCAACGGCGCCGCCTATCGCGCCGCCCCCGAAGTGCTGTGGGAACTGGGCGCTGACGTGATCCCTCTGGGCGTCAAGCCGGACGGGTTCAACATCAATGACGGCGTGGGCAGCACCCATCCCGAGGCCTGCGCCGCGGCGGTGCGCGAACATGGCGCCGATCTGGGGATCAGCCTCGATGGCGATGCCGACCGGGTGGTGATCGTGGACCAGCATGGCGCGGTGGCCGATGGCGACCAGATCATGGCGCTCCTGGCCGGGCGGTGGGCCGAACAGGAGCGGCTGGCCCGTAGCACCCTGGTCGCCACCGTCATGTCCAACCTGGGGCTCGAGCGGTTCCTGACCGGGCGCGGCCTGCGGCTGGAGCGCACCAAGGTCGGCGACCGCTACGTGGTCGAGCGGATGCGCCGGGGCGGCTTCAATCTGGGCGGCGAGCAATCGGGGCACATCGTAATGACCGATCACGCCACGACCGGCGACGGGCTGATGGCCGCGATGCAGGTTCTGGGCGCGATGGCCGAGACCGGCACGGATGCCGCGACGCTGGTGCGGCAGTTCGATCCGGTGCCACAGATGCTGAAGAACGTGCGATACGCCGCCGGGGCCGATCCGCTGGCCGCCGCTCCGGTGCGCCGGGCGATCGCGGATGCCGAGGCGCGGCTGGCTGGAACGGGGCGGGTGCTGATCCGGCGATCGGGGACCGAGCCCCTGATCCGCGTCATGGCCGAGGCCGAGAACGAGGCGACCCTGCGCGAGGTCGTGGACGGGATCGTGGCGGCGGTCGAGGCCGTGGCCTGATATCGCCCTGCCGAGGGCGCCGGGGGCCAGCCCCCGGACCCCCGGGATATTTGGACCAAGGCAAAGGTGTCAGGGGGTCTCGGCGGTCGGGTCGTGGTCGTAGAGCCAGTCGAAGCGCGATGGCATCAGGTTCGGTGCGAGGCGGCCGATCGTCCTGAGGGCGTTATGGCCGATGAGGCGGCGCGCGCCCGAGAGGTGATAGTTCGCGGCATTCGCATTGGCGGCTTCGACGATGCGACGGCAGCGCGGGTCGCGCAGCGCCTGATAGCGGGCCAAGGCCGTGGCGGGGTCGGGGTCGGCATCGAGGCAGGCGGCGATGGTCCAGGCATCCTCGATCGCCATCACGCCGCCCTGGGCGAGGAAGGGCAGCGTGGGGTGGGCGGCGTCTCCGACAAGCGCGACACGGCCATCCTGCCAGATCCGCGCGACATCGTGGCGGAAGAGGCCCCAGAGATGCGCGGTTTCGACGCGTGCGAGCCAGTCGGGGACCGGGCCTTTCAGGGCGGCGAAGGCGCTGCGCATGGCCTGCGGGTTGCCGGGCTGGGACCAGCCCTCATCCTGCCAGTCGCGGCATTCGAGGACTGCGACGATGTTTCTGAGCCCATGGGCCAGCCGGTAGCTGACGAGATGCCGTCCCGGCGCCATGTAAAGCCGCGCCGTCGTCGGGCCGGTGCCGTCGTCGGGGATGACCGCGCGCCAGGCCGTGTGACCGGTGAAGAAGGGGACCTCGCGGCCGTTCAGGGCCTGACGGGTCGGACTGTGCAGTCCATCGGCGCCGATCACGAGCCCTTCGGCCGGGGGCGCGCTGGTGGGTTGGCCGAGTTTCAGGGTGATGCCCGCCTGCCCTGCGGCGCTGGCGAGGCATTCGATCAGCCGGGCGCGGTGGATGACGCGGAAATCCGCGTCCGGCCTGCGGGCCCGGAAATTCAGGCGGATGACCGGGCGGGCCCATTGGTCGTTCAGTTCGACGCCAAGGCTTGGCAGCGAGGCGGCGCGGACCGCCTGGCCGAGGCCGAGCGCGTCGATGACGCGCATGCCGTTCGGGGAAAGCTGGATGCCGGCGCCGATCTCGGTCAGTTCCGGGGCGCGTTCGAGGATCGTTACCTCGGCGCCGCGTCGGGCAAGGGCGATGGCGGCGGTGAGGCCGCCGATGCCCGCCCCGATCACGGTGATCCGTTGCCCCGCCAGATGGCCCATGCTCCGCCCTCCGTCGCAGCGGCCGCCAAGGGGCGGCTTTCGGTCAATCGTCGCGGTGGACGCGTTCCTTGCGTTCGTGACGCTCTTGCGCCTCGAGCGTCATGGTGGCGATGGGCCGGGCGTCGAGACGGCGCAGGCTGATCGGCTCTCCGGTCATCTCGCAATAGCCGTATTCGCCGGTCTCGATCCGGCGCAGCGCCGCGTCGATCTTGGAGACCAGCTTGCGCTGGCGGTCGCGGGTGCGCAATTCGATGGCACGGTCGGTTTCCTCGCTGGCGCGATCCGCCAGGTCCGGCACGGCGCGGGCGCTGTCTTGAAGGCCTTCCAGGGTCTCGGCCGAGAGGTCCAGCAATTCCTGTTTCCAGGCTTCCAGCTTGCGCCGGAAATATTCGAGATGACGCTCGTTCATGAAGGGCTCGTCCTCGGCGGGACGATAGTCCTGGGGAAGGAAGGTCTGGGCTTTCATACGTCCTCCGGCGGCGCCGGGCGGATCAGAAATTCCGGCACCTTGCGCGCCCCCATAAAGTATGACGTGCTGCTTGTCACTAGGCTGGGGGTCGCGATGATGCGTATTGTGCAAACCTGTTTCGGTCGCGCACGCGCCCCAGGCAGAACCCGGTCCGCAGAGGAGAGATTGGATGCAGTTTGCAGGCACCGCCCGCTATGTCGCCCCGCCGGAACTGGCCATGGCCGTGAATGCCGCCGTCACGCTGGAACGCCCGCTGCTGGTCAAGGGCGAGCCGGGCACCGGCAAGACCGAGCTTGCCCGCCAGGTCGCCGAGGGTCTGGGCCTGCCGCTGATCGAATGGCACGTGAAATCGACGACGCGCGCACAGCAGGGGCTTTACGAATATGACGCCGTCAGCCGGTTGCGCGACAGCCAGCTGGGGGATGCGCGGGTTCATGACGTCGCGAACTACATCCGCAAGGGCAAGCTGTGGCAGGCCTTCGAGGCCGAAAGCAAGGTCGTCCTGCTGATCGACGAGGTGGACAAGGCCGATATCGAGTTTCCCAACGACCTGCTTCAGGAACTGGACCGGATGGAGTTCCATGTCTACGAGACCGGCCAGACCGTGCGGGCGCGCCACCGGCCCGTGGTCATCATCACCTCGAACAATGAGAAGGAGTTGCCCGATGCGTTCCTGCGGCGCTGCTTCTTCCACTTCATCCGCTTTCCCGATGCCGAGACCCTGCGCGCCATCGTCGAGGTGCATCATCCCGGCGTGAAGCCGCGTCTGCTGGACGAGGCATTGCGGCAGTTCGTCGAGTTGCGAGAAGTGCCGGGGCTGAAGAAGAAGCCCTCGACCAGCGAATTCCTGGACTGGCTGAAGCTGATCCTGGCCGAGGATCTGGCGCCCGAGGATCTGGCCCGCGATCCGGCCACGATGCTGCCGCGCCTGTATGGAGCGCTGCTGAAGAACGAACAGGATGTAGGATTGTTCGAGAAGCTGGCCTTCATGGCACGACGGCAAGGTCGCTGAGGGGGGCGCTGCCCCCCGTCCTTGCGGACTCCCCCCGGGATATTTTCGTGAAGAAGAAGGGGCTTTGCCGGTTGCCCGTCCGGCGGAGTGCGGACTAGGGTCGGGCAGTTTTCGGGAGGAGAACGAGATGAGCGACAGACAGGGTTTCGACACTTTGGCGATCCATGCGGGGGCTGCGGCCGATCCCGCCACCGGTGCCCGGCAGGTGCCGATCTACCAGACCACCGCCTATGCGTTCCGCGATGCCGATCACGCCGCGCGGCTCTTCAACCTTCAGGAAGTGGGCTATATTTATTCGCGGCTGACCAATCCCACGGTTTCCGCCCTGCAGGCGCGGATCGCGGCGCTGGAGGGGGGCGCGGGTGCGGTCTGCTGTTCCTCGGGCCATGCGGCGCAGATCATGGCGCTGTTCCCGCTGATGGCGCCGGGGCGCAACATCGTCGCCTCGACCCGGCTTTACGGTGGCACGGTCACGCAGTTCAGCCAGACGATCCGGCGCTTCGGCTGGTCGGCGACCTTCGTCGATTTCGACGACCCGGACGCGCTGCGCGCCGCCATCGACGAGGATACGCGCGCGATCTTCTGCGAATCGATCAGCAATCCGGGCGGCTATGTCACCGATATTCCGGCCGTGGCGGCGATCGCCGACGCGGCGGGGATTCCGCTGATCGTGGATAACACGCTGGCCACGCCCTGGCTCTGCCGCCCGATCGAGATGGGCGCGACGCTGGTCGTCCACAGCCTGACCAAATACATGACCGGCAACGGCACCGTCACCGGCGGGGTCGTCGTGGACAGCGGCAAGTTCGACTGGTCGGCCAGCGACAAGTTTCCCAGCCTGTCCGCGCCGGAACCCGCCTATCACGGGCTGGTCTTTCACCAGACCTTCGGCGCGCTGGCCTTCACCTTCCACAGCATCGCCGTCGGCCTGCGCGATCTGGGCATGACGATGAACCCGCAGGGCGCGCATTACACGCTGATGGGGATCGAGACGCTTGGCCTTCGGATGGAGCGGCACGTCGCCAATGCCCGCGCCGTGGCCGAATGGCTGGAAAAGGACCCGAGGGTCGAGCATGTGACCTATGCCGGGCTGGAAAGCTCGCCCTGGAATGCGACGGCGAAGCGGCTCTATCCGCGCGGGGCGGGGGCGCTGTTCACCTTTGCCGTGAAGGGTGGCTATGACGCCGCGGTCAAGGTCGTGGGCGCGCTGAAGCTTTTCAGCCATGTCGCCAATCTGGGCGATGCGCGGTCGCTGGTGATCCATTCGGCCTCGACCACGCACCGCCAGCTGACCGAGGCGCAGCAGCGCGCCGCAGGGGCCGCGCCCGAGATCCTGCGCCTGTCGGTCGGCATCGAGGATGTCGCGGATCTGATCGCGGATCTGGATCAGGCGCTGGCCGCCGCGACTGCGTGAACCGGCGGGGCGCGCGGGGTAATCCGCGCGCCCCTCGGGTGCGGCAGGTCAGTTTTGCGGCGTGCAGGCGCCGTCGCCAATCAGCGCGTACTCGATCTCGACCGCGGCCTGCATGGTCAGTTCGCCCGGCTGGACGGGGGTTGATGCATCTGCCATCGCGGCCTCCATCCGCATCATCGGGCGGGGGCCCTCATTGCCACGCGGCTGGTCGCGCAGCGACAGGACCGGCCCGAGGGTCAGGCCTGCGGCCTCGGCCAGGACCTCGGCCTTGCGGCGGGCATCGGCGACTGCGTCGCGGCGCGCCTGATCCACGGCGTCAAGGCCATTCTCGCGGGTGAAATCGATGCCCCGGATCTCGTTCGCGCCCGCCTCGACGATGGCGTCCAAGGCGCCGCCCAGACCCGCCATGTCGGTCACGCGGATCGCCACCATGTTGCTGGCCTGATAGCCCGTCACGCGCGGGGCCTGACCATCGCTGTAATCCATCAGCGGGCTGAGGTTCAGCCCCGAGGTCTGGATGTCGGCGTCCGCCAGCCCCGCGCCGCGCAGGGCCTCGATCACCGCGCTCTGCCGGGTTGCGTTCTGGCGCATTGCATCGGCGGCGCTGTCGGCCTGCGTCGTCACGCCCAGCTGGATCGTCGCCAGATCGGGCGCGATGCGGGCCTGCCCCTCGCCCGATACGACAAGCCGGGACGGTCCGTGATCGGCACCGCAGACTTGGGCGGGCGACTGGGCCAGTGCCGGGGCGGCCAGCGAAAGCGCAAGCGCCGCGACGGACAGGGGCAGAGACCGGAAGAACTGCGACATGGATTATTCCCTTTCTGGTCACAGGCAAGAATGGCGACACTCTGGCGCATTGCCTCGGGGCAGGCCAATCACGGAACCGGGAAATGCCATCACGGATACGGCAGTTCCGCTTTCCCCAAAGGTGGAATTCGGCTACTCATGAAAGACAGAAACGACGGGTGCGTCCATCGAGGCGCCCCGCAGATGAGCAGCGAAACAGACGATGAACCAGCACGCCGCCGCACCGGAATTCGCCATGAGCTTCACGGAAGAGGCCGTGACGCTGGAAAAGCGCGAGGGGCGTGACTGGCGGCCCCTCGGGCAGGCGCGCTTCACCGGGGGCGATCTGGCCTTTGTCCTGAACGCGCTGCGCGATCAGGCGGGCGGGCAGGCGGGCGAGCTGGACACCGTGCTGGTCATTCCCGACGACCAGATCCTCTATACCACGCTGACGGTTCCCTTCGGATCGGACACGCAAGCCACGATCGCCCGCGCGCTGGAGGGGATGACCCCCTACCCCGCCGAGGACCTGGCCTTTGACTGGTGCCCCGCCGCCAATGGCGACATCGAGACGCTGCGGGTGGCCGCCGTGACGCGCCGCACCCTGGACGAGGCCGAGGATTTCGCCCGCGCTCAGGGGTTCCGCCCCTCGGGCTTTCAGGCACGTCCGGGCGATGACCGTTTCGACGGCAATCCCGATTTCGGCCCCTCGCGGCTGGCCGAGGAACAGTTCGACCGCCGCCCCTTCAGCGCGCCCGACCTGACGCAGGCCCGCATCACCGCCCCGGTGATCGAACTGACCGACGAGCCCGCACCGGTTGCGGTGACGATTTCGCGCGTGACGCCGCATGTCGTCCTGCCCGCTCTGTCTCCTGCCCCTGTCCCGGCACCTACCGTGCAAAAGGTTGCCGAGATTCCCGATGCACGCCCTGCGGTCCGCACCCCGCCGGTCATCCGTCACGGCCAGAAGGATGCCGCCCTGTCGCCCCGCGCGCAGGCCGTGCATGAACGCGCCGCACGCGCGCGCACATTGCGCGCGGATACCGCGGCGCAACCGGCAGAAGCGGCCCGGACCTGGATGGCGGCTCTGCCCCGGCTTGACCTTGGGCGTCTGGACATGACGCGCCTGCCGGTGATGGTGGGGCTGCTTCTGGTGGCGATCCTGCTGGGTCTGTGGGTTCTGGGCCGCGACACCGGGGCGAACGATCCACGCCAGATCGCCGAGGCGCAGCCCGCGCCGCAGCCGGCACCCGAACCCGCACCAGCCGCGCCCCTGCCCGAGACAGTCGCAGTCGAAACCCTGCCCGAACCGGCCCCGGCACTGCCCGAAACCGAAGCGCCTGCCGAGGCCACTGCGTCGGCCGCGCCGGAAGCGCCCGAAGCAGACGCGCTGAGCCGCGCGCTGAACGAAGCCCTCGCTTCCGCCGAGGCGCCCGCGCCTGCGCAGCCCGGTCCCTCCGAGGCCGCTCTGGCGGCGGTGGATGCGATTGCCAATGCCTCCGCGCGCGAAACCACCGGTCAGGCCGCCGCGCCTGCGGCCACTGCGCCACAGGCCCCGGCATCCGCAGCGCCCGCCTCGACGACGGCTGCCGAGCCCACCGCGCCGGAAAGCCCGACCGTGACGGCGGCTCCCCCGCCGGCAGCGCCTCGCCCCACGCCCGAAACGGACAGCGTCGCAGCAGCGACCGACCGGCCCCAAACCGCGCCCGCCGTCCCGCGTGTCAGCGCCGCGCCGTCCCCGCTGAACAGCTCGCAGCGCCCGCCGCGTGCCGCGCCGGCTCGTGCGGCGCCGCCGTCCAGCCCCGATCCCAGCCCGGCGGTTTCGACCCAACCGCCCGCCGCGATCGCCGCGCCCGCGCGCCCTGCCGCCAGTGTGCGCCCGCCCGCGCGCCCCGCAGCCACCCCGCGCCCGACCGCTTCCGCCAGCCCGGCACCCGCCGCCGCCACGCCCGAACCGCGCCCCGCCGCCGCGCCAACGACCGCCGCGCCGACGACGCAAAGCGCGCCTGCCTCGGCGCGCCCGCCCGCCCGGCCTGCCAATCTGTCGATGATGGACGAAGGCAGTGCCGTCGAAGAGGCCCCTCGCCGCCTGACCGAGGCCGAGATCGAGGACCTGCGCCGCCAGCTGCGTGACCTGCGGACCGCCCAGGCCGGGGGCGCGGGCTTTTCACAGGAGGAGCGCGACCTGGTCTTTCAGATCGCGGATGCGCGGCCCGCACGCAGACCCGTTTCGGTGCGCGGCCCCAGCCAGGATGCCGTCCGCTCGGCCCTGTCCGAGGCCGTCAGCAGCGACCGTCCCCAGACCCGCAGCACCGCCGAGACGCCCGCCCCCACGACCAACAGCGCGGCGTCGAGCGTGCTGGCGCGCTCGACCCGTCCGCCCGCCAAGCCCCGGAATGGCGGCGCCTCGCTCAGCCCCGCCGCGGTGGAACAGGCGATTGCCGCTGCCGTGGCCTCGTCTCCCGTCTCGCCGGGGGCGGTTGCGCTGACCGGGCTGACATCGTCCCCGCTGCCGCCGCGCCGCAGCGGGGCCGCGCGGCCCGGCGCCATCGCCTCGACCGTGACCAGCAACGCCATGGCGGCCTCGACCGCGGCGCTGGCCGCGCCCGTTGCGGCGGCCAGCGCGGCCACGGTGCCCTCGGCGGCCGAATTGCGCGCCGCAGCCGAGGCGCAGGCAGCCGACGCGGCGATGGCCGAACAGCGCCGCCTTGACGACGAATTGCAGGCCCAGGCCGAGGCCCGTGCCCGCGCGCAGGCCGCCGCCGATGCCCGCGCCGAGGCCGAGGCCCGCGCCCAGGCCGAAGCCCGCGCCCGCGCGCAGGCCGAGGCCGAGGCCCGCCAGGCCGCCGCCCGCAACCAGCAATACAAGCCGCAAGAGATCGACAACGAACCCGATGTCGTCGCCTCGATCCCGCAAGGCGCCATCGGCAATGCCGCCGCGACAGCCACGGTGAAGGACGGCATCCGGCTGAACAGCACCCAGATCATCGGCACGATCGGCGCGGGTCAGGCCAGCCGCGCGCTGGTGCGCCTGTCGAACGGGCGCATCCTGACGCTGCGGATCGGAGACCGCGTGAATGGCGGCACCATCACCGAGATCCGCGACAGCCGCATCCTGTATAACCGCAATGGCCAGATCCAGGCGCTTGGCGTGCTGAACGGGCAATAGCCCGGTCAGTCGTCAAGGCGCGTGATCGCGAACCCTTCGGCGGCCAGCAGGTTCAGCACACCCGCCTCGCCCGGCAGGTGCAGCGCGCCGAAGGCCGCGACGACATGGCTGCCTTGACCTGCGGCTTCGGTCGCGGCCTCAAGCAGCGGCGCGATCCAGGCGCGGTTGCGGCGGTCCATCAGGCGGTCCTGCATCAGCGCGATCTGCGCGTCGATCACGGCGGCGTCCATCCCCGAATGGGCATAGGCGTCGTGCCGGGCCAGTTCCCAGATCTTCCAGACATCGCCCTCGAAATAGCTATCCGTCAGGGTGACGGCGTAATCATCGGCCAAGGCTGCGGCGGGCAGGTTGGCGCGGATCATGTCCAGCTCCTGCTCGGGGGTGAGGTTCTCGAAAAGCGTGAAGATCGTATCCCACGGCTCAAGCGACAGGACCGGCAGGCCACGGGCCTGGGCCTCGTCCATCATCATGTGGTCGAGCCCCCGCACCACCCCGCCCGATTCCGCTACCTGACGCAGCATGCAGGGTGACAGGCCCAGCATCATCGACAGATACCAGGGCCGCATCCGCGACGCCATGATCGCCGGGATTCCGCGATCCGACAGGGCGGCTGACAGCGCGGCCCATTCCTCGGGCGACAGCCGCTCGGGCAGGGTCGGGCCGGTGGCATCGACCGTCAACGCGGGGTCCGTGGCCAGCGCCTCGGCCAGACGGGCCTGTTCCTCGGGGCCCGATTCGACCAGTAGCGTGGTCGCGCCCTGAAACTCGGGGCGCACCAGATCCAGCGTGGCGGCGTGGCGCGGGTCCTCGAAGTGATAGGTCCCGACCAGCACGATCCGCAGATCGTCGCGCGTGGCGTCAAAGACCAGACCCCGCCGGAAGGGAACGCCAGCGGTCGCGGCCTCGATGGCGGCGGCATGATCGGCGGGCATCGTCTCGAAGAGGTTCCGCCCTTCGCAGACGGTGGCGGCCTGCGCCGACAGGCCCATCCCGGCCAGGAATGCCAGTGCCCATGTGATCCTGCCCGCCATGGCGCCCCCCCCTCGATCCGTTTGCGCCGCAACCCTGACATGACCGCCGCCCGGATGCCAGTTCAGCGCGCGGGCTGCCCGTTGACAGAAGCGCGAGACTTGCCTAGATCACCGTCATTGGCACTCGCATTCGGTGAGTGCCAACAGCGAAACACTGCAACCTGAAACATCGGAGTGTTCAACAATGGCATTCAAACCGCTGCATGACCGCGTGCTCGTCCGCCGCGTCCAGTCGGAAGAAAAGACCAAGGGCGGTCTGATCATCCCCGACAGCGCCAAGGAAAAACCGGCCGAGGGCGAAGTGATCGCCGTCGGCGAAGGCGCGCGCAAGGATTCGGGCGAACTGATCGCCCCCGCCGTCAAGGCTGGCGACCGCGTGCTGTTCGGCAAATGGTCCGGCACCGAAGTCACGGTCGATGGCGAAGAGCTGCTGATCATGAAGGAAAGCGACATCCTGGGCATCATCGCCTGATCGTCCGACCCTTCCTTCAACGATAAATTCAGGAGATTCAAATGGCTGCGAAAGAAGTCAAGTTCAGCACCGACGCCCGCGACCGGATGCTGAAAGGCGTGAACATCCTTGCCGACGCCGTGAAGGTGACGCTTGGCCCGAAAGGCCGCAACGTCGTGATCGACAAGTCCTTCGGCGCCCCGCGCATCACCAAGGACGGCGTCTCGGTCGCCAAGGAAATCGAACTGTCCGACAAGTTCGAGAACATGGGCGCCCAGATGGTCCGCGAAGTCGCTTCGCGCACCAACGATGAGGCCGGCGACGGCACCACCACCGCCACCGTTCTGGCCCAGGCCATCGTGAAAGAGGGCATGAAGGCGGTCGCCGCCGGCATGAACCCGATGGATCTGAAGCGCGGCATCGACCTGGCCACCTCGAAGGTCGTCGAGGCCATCAAGGCCGCCGCCCGCCCGGTGAACGACAGCGACGAAGTCGCCCAGGTCGGCACCATCTCGGCCAATGGCGAAGCCCAGATCGGCCGCTTCATCGCTGACGCGATGCAGAAGGTCGGCAACGAGGGTGTCATCACCGTCGAAGAGAACAAGGGGATGGAGACCGAGGTCGAAGTCGTCGAAGGCATGCAGTTCGACCGCGGCTACCTGTCGCCCTACTTCGTCACCAACCCCGACAAGATGGTCGCGGATCTGGAAGACGCCTACATCCTGCTGCACGAGAAGAAACTGTCGTCGCTGCAGCCGATGGTTCCGCTGCTGGAAGCCGTCATCCAGTCGGGCAAGCCGCTGGTCATCGTGGCCGAGGACGTCGAAGGCGAGGCTCTGGCCACGCTGGTCGTCAACAAGCTGCGCGGCGGTCTGAAGATTGCTGCCGTCAAGGCTCCGGGCTTCGGCGATCGCCGCAAGGCCATGCTGCAGGACATCGCCATCCTGACCGGCGGTCAGGTCATCAGCGAAGACCTGGGCATGAAGCTGGAAAATGTCGGCATCGACATGCTGGGCCGCGCCAAGAAGGTTTCGATCAACAAGGACAACACCACCATCGTCGATGGCGCCGGTGAGAAGGCCGAGATCGAAGCCCGCGTGTCGCAGATCCGTCAGCAGATCGAGGAAACCACCTCGGACTACGACAAGGAAAAACTGCAAGAGCGCGTGGCCAAGCTGGCTGGCGGTGTTGCCGTGATCCGCGTCGGCGGCATGTCGGAAATCGAAGTGAAAGAGCGCAAGGACCGCGTTGACGATGCCCTGAACGCGACCCGCGCGGCCGTGCAAGAGGGTGTGGTCGTCGGCGGCGGCGTGGCTCTGGTTCAGGGCGGCAAGGCTCTGGACGGCGTCACCGGCGCGAACAGCGATCAGGATGCGGGCATCGCCATCATCCGCCGCGCGCTGGAAGCTCCGATGCGCCAGATCGCTGAAAACGCTGGCGTCGATGGCGCCGTCGTGGCCGGCAAGGTCCGTGAATCGACCGACAAGGCCTTTGGCTTCAACGCCCAGACCGAAGAATATGGCGACATGTTCAAGTTCGGCGTCATCGACCCGGCAAAGGTCGTCCGCACCGCGCTGGAAGACGCCGCTTCGGTGGCCGGTCTGCTGATCACGACCGAAGCCATGATCGCCGAAAAGCCCGAGCCCAAGGCCGCGGCTGGCGGCGGGATGCCCGACATGGGCGGCATGGGCGGCATGATGTAATCATACCCCCCTGCCCCTTTGGCAGACGGAAAGGGCGCCCCCTCGGGCGCCCTTTTTGCATCCGGGATCAGACCCGACAGCCAAGAGGCCGGGCCGCGTGGCCCCGCCACTAGTGGTGTCGTCCTGCGCTTATCTCGACTGCGCCCCACCGGGGCGGCGCAGCAGCGACTGGACCGTGTAGACCAGGATCGCCATGCCCACAGCGCCCACCGCCGCCACGCCTAGCAGAACGATCACATCGACCGGCCCGCCAATGTCGCGGAAATGGGAATTGGTGACGCCCTGCGTAAACAGGACTGCCGCCACAGCACCAAGGGGCATGGAAAGCTGCGCCCAGAGAAACTTGCGCACCGACAGCGAACGGTCGCGGACCAGCACGAAAAGATAAGCCAGCGTGACCACCACGGCGGCGGCCAGCATCACCCAGAACAGGGTTGCGCCGAACATCTCCTGAAAGACGGCCAGCAGGGTTTCGAATGTCAGTTCCTTCATGGCGCCCTCCTCAGGCCTTGCCGCGCAGCATCGCGTTATAGGTGGCCTTCAGCGCCACCTCCTTCATCAGCCAGCTGATCCACAATTCTTCCAGGGGCGCGATGAGGCCGGGGAAGGACGGGACCAGATTGTCCTTGTAGTCGAACTCGACCAGCATCGCGCGACCGACCCGCGTGATCAGCGGGCAAGAGGTGTAGCCGTTGAAAGTCTCGGTTCCCTCATGGCCCTCGATGGCGGCGACAAGGTGATCCTCGACCACGGGGACCTGCCACTTGACCGATGCGGCGGTCTTGCCCTTTGGCACGCCGGCGACATCGCCAAGGGCAAAGACCTCGGGATAGCGCAGATGACGCAGCGTCTGCTGGTCGCATTCGACCCAACCCTGATCGGTCCATTTATCGGCCCAGGACAGGCCCGAGTCCCGGATCACCTGCGGCGCCCGCATCGGCGGGATGACATGCAGGTAATCGTAATCCATATCCACCTGCGACACGCTTTCGGCGCGGGTCACGGGGTCGATGCTGGTCGCCTCGAATCGGGCGCGCTTTTGCCCCGGCTCGATCGAGATCAGCTTGTGGCGCAGATGCGTGTCGATGCCGCGCTCGCCGTAAAGCATCCGCACCTTTTCCGCCACGATCGGCACCGAGAACAGCGCGGCCTGCGGGGCGGTATACTGGAACGAATGGCGCCCGGCGGCGGGGCCGCGGCTGGCGATGTCCTCAAGCAGGAAGGTATGCTTCAGGGGCGCCCCCGCGCATTTCATCTCGGTCGCGGGGCGGGTGAAGACGCCGACGCCGCCATTGTCGATGAAATGGCTGGCGGCCTGCCAGGTGCGGGCGGCGTATTCCGGCCCGGCATAAAGCGCGCCGATGCCGTTCTGACCCACCATGTCCAGCGAGAAGCCGGGGATCGCGTCATGATCCAGCACCAGTCCCGGAGCCACGATCAAGAAATCGTAATCCAGCCGCGTGCCGCCCTCGGTCTCGACGCGGCGCGCCTCGGGGTCGATCAGGGCGGCACGTTCCGCCAGCAGCGTCACGCCGCGCGGCAGCCAGTCGGTCGTGCGCGAGACGGTATATGAGGCGGGCTTCAGCCCCGCCGCGACCAGCGACAGGCCGGGCTGGTAATGATGTTCCGCACGCCCGTCGATGATGGTGATCTGCGCACCGTCAAGGCGCTGCACCAGCCGGTTGGCCAGCGCCGTCCCCGCCGCGCCCGCCCCGATGATCACGATCCGTGCATTGGTCGCCACCGACGCGCGCGCCGGTCGCGCGGCCTGCGCAGTCGCGGCAGCAGCAAGCCCCGCAGCGGCAAGCCCGAAAAAGCCGCGACGGCTTGACAAGAATGGATTGGTTTTCTTCACGTCAGGATTCCCCCCAAGGACCGCGCCCGCATGGCGGGCAGGATTGATTTTTCAGGGAAATGCCTGCCCCTTCACGCCCGATCACAGGGATCGGACCGATCAGGACCAGCTTGCGGACCCTGCTCGGGGTCCGAATTTCGCGCGTCAGACATTCCTTGATCGGAATGTATACCAGCCGAACGGCGCGTGCCTCCTTGATCTATATCAAGAACTGAATGTGTTTTGCGCGGGCGCGCGCGTCACGAGATCACCGCCTCGGCGCCCATCGCTTCGCCAAGCGACCGGAAGCGGCTGCGCGCGACCTCGCCCATCAGGTCGCGGCCCGTCGCGGTCAGCTTCAGTTCGATCCGCTTGCCCGGCACATGGACCAGCTTGCCCGCATCCGAGGGGTCGTCGATGGCGAACATCGCGCCAAAGCGCATGGCCTTGCCCAGGATTTCGGCCTCGCGCAGGTGGTTCTTGTCCAGCAGATCGAACAGCGGCGCCATGGGCGATTTCGCGCGGCTGTTCTTGTAGCGGTGCAGCAGCGCGACGCCCAGAAAGACCCGCTCGGGGTGGCTGAGGGCGGCCATGTTGGCGCGGGTGACATTGTCGAAACAGGCTTCGGCGCGGTAATCGGGATGGGCGCGCCATGCGGTGTCGTGCAGCAGGCAGGCCGCGCGCATCAGCCGGTCGCGTTCGGGCGGCATGTCCGGAAACAGCGGCAGCAGGAAGTGATAGAGCTTCTTGCCGAAGCCCGGCAGCCGCGCCATCTGCTTTTCGGTGAAGCGCGCGGCCTCCAGCAGCGGATCGCGGCGGCGCAGGTCGCGCGACATGTGTTCGTAAAGCAGCCCCTCGCGGATGCCGTAGCTCGAGACGTTCAGCTCTTCAGGGGCGAAGACCTGCACCAGCCGCGACAGGACCTGCGAAGCCAAAGGCACCAGCTCCATCCGCGAGGACGAGATGCCCGTCCGCGCACGCAGCGCCGACAGGTCGTGCCGCGCGATCCAGCGCACGGTCTCGGCCACGTCGTCGGGGGTCATGCGGTATTCGTGCAGGACCGTCATCGGGTAATTGCGCCGCTCCATGTCCAGACGCGCGATGGCGCGCCAGGAGCCGCCGACCAGATAGAGCCGTTTGTGGTCGCCGCCCATCTCGGCCAGCAGGTCCGACAGGATCGCGTCGATATGGCCCTTCAGCGCGTCCTCGGACACCTGCTGCAGCCGGAACGGCCCCAGTGGCGAGGTCGCGCGCAGCCCCACCTTGCCTCCGCCCAGTTCCGCAAGCTCCATCGAGTTGCCGCCGATGTCGCAGACCAGTCCATGCGCCTCGGGCCAGCCCAGCAGCACGCCCTGCGCCGACAGCCGCGCCTCTTCGGCGCCGTCGATCACATGCAGCTTCAGCCCCGTCTCGCGTTCGACCTGCGCCTGAAAGGCCGGGCCGTCCTCGGCCTCGCGGACAGCGGCGGTGGCCACGCAGGTGAGCGGTTCGATATCCATGCTGCGCGCGAGGGCGGCGAAACGGCGCAGCGCCGACAGGCCGCGCTTGATCCCCTCGGGGTTCAGGCGGCCGGTCCGGGCCATGTCCTGACCCAGCCCCGCCATGATCTTTTCGTTGTAGAAATAGGCGGGCGAGCGCGCGGCCCCGTCGAACACCACCAGCCGGATCGAGTTCGAGCCCACATCGACCACGCCCACCCGGCGCAGCGCGCGCTTGGGCAGCTTGCGGAACTTGGGTCCGAAAGGATCGACCTTGCGGCCCGATGTGGTTCTGACGCCGTTCATGCCTGTCCGTCCTTGCGCCGCAGCGCCTTATTCCGCCGAATGGGTCAGCGCCGGGACATCCCGCGCGCCTGCCGTTCCCCGCCCGGAAAGAGACGGGTTTTCCATGAAGAAGCGGTGACAGTTGAACAGGTCGTCACGCCCTTCAGGAAGATATCGCACATACCGCCCATCGGGTTGCAAAAGCCAGCTCTGCGCCTCGTCCGCCATGTTGGCGGCCATGACCTGACTGACGATCTGGGCCTTCACGGTCTCATTGTGGCATTCCAGCAGCGTCTCGACCCGGCGATTGAGGTTGCGGTCCATCCAGTCGGCCGAACTGAAGAAGACCCGCGCCTTGGCCGAGGGCAAGCCATGCCCCGAGCCGAAGCAGACGATGCGCGAATGTTCCAGATAGCGCCCGACGATGGATTTGACGCGGATATTGTCCGACAGGCCCTTGATGCCGGGGCGCAAGCCACAGATGCCGCGCACGATCAGGCTGATCCGTACGCCTGCCTGACTGGCCGCGTAAAGCGCGTCGATCACGTCCTTTTCGATCAGCGCGTTCATCTTGGCCCAGATCTCGGCGGGGCGGCCCTGCCTTGCATATTCGGCCTCGCGCGCGATCAGGTCCAGCAGGCGCGATTTCAGGTCGATGGGCGCGATGGCGAGGTTTTCCAGCCCGGCGGGCTGCACATAGCCCGACAGGTAGTTGAAGACCTTGGTCGCGTCGCGGCCAAGCGCGGGATCGCAGGTGAACAGCGACAGGTCGGTATAGATCCGCGCGGTGATCGGGTGGTAATTGCCCGTGCCGTAATGGGTGTATGTGACCAGCGCGTCGCCCTCGCGCCGCACGACGGTGCTGATCTTGGCATGGGTCTTGTAGTTCACGAACCCATAGACGACATGCGCGCCCGCCCGTTCCAGTCGGCGCGACTGGCGGATGTTGGCGGCCTCGTCAAAGCGGGCCTTCAGCTCGACCAGCGCGGTGACGGACTTGCCGGCCTCGGCCGCCTCGCAGAGCGCGTCCACGATGGGGCTGTCGCGGCTGGTGCGGTAGAGCGTCTGCTTGATCGCCAGCACATCCGGATCGCGCGCCGCCTGCGCAAGGAAACGGACCACCATGTCGAAGGTCTCATAGGGGTGGTGCAGCAGCATGTCCTTGTGGCGGATCGCGGCGAACATGTCGCCGTCATGGTCCTGCACCCGTTCCGGCACGCGCGGCGTGAAGGACGGCCACATCAATTCGCGGCGGTTGTCCAACACCAGTTCGCGCAGATCGGCCACGCCCAGCAGGCCCTCGACCTCGACCACCTCGTCGGGGCCGACCTCAAGCTCGTCCATGATCAGGCGGCGCAGGCGGTCGGGGGCGCCGGTGGTGATCTTCAGCCGGATGACGCTGCCCCGGCGGCGGCGCTTCAGCGCGGTCTCGAATTCGCGGACCAGATCCTCGGCCTCGTCCTCGACTTCCAGATCGCTGTCGCGCAGGACGCGGAAGCTGCAATGGCCCGCATCGCGGTAGCCCGGAAACAGGCTGGACAGGTGCATCAGCAGCAGGTCTTCCAGCTTCAGGAACCGCTCGCCCCCCGGCAGGGCGACAAAGCGCGGCAATTGCGCGGGGATCGGCAGCAGCGCCTGCATCTGGCGGCCATCCGTCTCGCGCGCGAGTTCGAGGGCCAGCGAAAAGCCGGTATTCGGGATGAAGGGGAAAGGATGGGCGGGGTCGATCGCCAGAGGCGACAGGACCGGAAAGACGCGGGTCTCGAAGTAGTCGCGCAGCCAGGTCTCCTCGGCCCGCGTCAGGCGCTGGCGCGACAGGATCACGATCCCCTCGCGTTCCAGATCATGGCGCAGGCGGTTCCAGACGCTTTGCTGCGCGCCCATCAGGCGCCTTGCATCGGCGTTGATCAGCGAAAGCTGTTCAGCCGGGGTCAGCCCGTCATCGGACAGGCTGGAATTGCCCTCGCGCATCAATTCGCGCAGGCCCGCCACGCGGACGGTGTAGAATTCGTCCAGGTTCGTCGCGCTGATCGAGACAAAGCGCAACCGCTCCAGCAGCGGCACGCGGGGGTTGCGGGCCTCGTCCAGCACGCGCCAGTTGAAGGACAGCCAGCTGAGTTCGCGGTTGAAGAACCGCGACGGACCATCAGGGGGGCCGCCCTCAAGGGGCTGGGCTTCGGGAAAGGGCGTTCTGAGGAAATCGGCGAGCGTCATGGTCATCACATTGCCAGAATGGCGCGATCATGCCCGCTCGTTCGAGAGATTGTCCAGCAGGTCGGCGGCGATCCGACGGGTGACGGGGCCTTTTTCGGCCATCGCGGCGCGGTCCATCGCGGCGACCAGCCGCCGCGCCAGACCGAGGTCGCGGTCCATGTGCAGGACCAGCCAGTCGATCAGCCCGGCCGAGACCGAAAGCTGCCGGTCCGCGAACAGCTTGACCAGCACGGCGGCCAGAAGCGTCTCGTCCGGCGGGCCCAGATGGACCTGCGGCATCGCATCCATGCGCGACCGCAGGTCGGGCAGGACCAGCCCCCAGTCACGCGGCGCCCGGCGCGCCGTCAGCAGCAGCAGGCAATCGCGCGGCCCGCAGAGGTTCCACAAATGGAACAGCGCCTGTTCTGCCCCCGCCGCGAAACCGGCATGATCGGCATCCTCGACCACGACCGCCCCGCCCTCGGCCGCCAGAAGGTCGGCCGCATCGGGACGCAGGGCGGCGGCGCTGATGCGGCGCGCGCCGTTCTCGGCCGCCCAGAAGGCCGCCATATGGGTCTTGCCCGCGCCTTCGGGACCGATCAGCAGCATCCGCCCCTGAGGCCATGACAGGGGCTGGTCCAGCACGCGAAGCGCAGCCTCGTTCGCGGGCGCGGCCAGGAAATCGGCGCGCGCATGGGCGGGGGGCGTGGTCAGGTCCAGCGTCAGTTGGCGCGAGGTCGAGAAAAGCGTCATGCCGCCGGGCCCTGCCCGCCCGGGGGCGTCTCGGGGGTCAGGGGGACCAGCTCGACCCGCAGTGGGGCGGCGGGTTCGGGCACCGCGCTTTCGCCGGTATAGAGGCCGCTGGCCAGATAGCGCCCGATCAGGAAACGCGCCAGAACACCAAGCGCCGCCGCCATCGGCACGGCCAGAACCAGCCCCACAAATCCGAACAGCGATCCAAAGACCGACAGCGCCAGCAGCAGCCAGACCGGGTGCAGGCCGACATGGTGGCCGACGATCTTGGGTTGCAGGTAATTGCCCTCGACGATCTGGCCGATGGCGAAGATGGCGATGACGGCGCCGATCCAGACCGGATCGCCCCAGAAGCTGAACAGCGCCACCCCGATCGCGGTGGCCCCGCCGATCAGCACGCCGACATAGGGGATGAAGGACAGAACCGCCGCCATGATCCCGATGAAGAAGCCAAAGGGCAGCCCGACCAGCATCAGCATGATCGAATACCACGTCCCCAGGATCAGGATGACCAGCGCCTGCCCGCGCAGGAACCCGGCAAGGGCGGCGTCGATCTCGGTCGCCAGCTGGCGGATGACGGGGGCGTGTTCGCGCGGCAGCAGCGCATCGACGCGGGCGACCAGGTGATCCCAGTCGAGCAGCAGGTAGAAGGCCACGACCGGCACGATGACCAGCAGCGCGACCGTGCCGACGAAGCCCCGGACCGAGCCCAGCACCCGCCCCGCCAGCGCGCCCGCCTGCTCGCGCAGGGCCGTCGTGACATCGTTCAGCGTCTGGCCCAATTGCCCCGCATCGGGGATCAGCGCGGGAAAGCGTGTCTCGACGAACAGGCGCGCCTGCTCGAACATCTGGGGGGCGGTCTCGATCAGCGCGCCCGCCTGACGCAGCGCCAGCGGCACGATCAGCAGGACGACGGTGACGAAGGCCAGCACCGCCGCCAGCGTGATCACGACCACGGCCATGGTGCGCGACAGGCCCGCCCGCTCCAGCCTGTCGGCCAGCGGATCCAGAAGATAGGCGATGCCCGCGCCCAGGATGAAGGGCAGCACCGCCTGCCCCAGCAACCACAGCGAAACCAGCAAGACCAGCGCCGCCAGCCCCCACCAGATCAGTTGGAATCGAACCGGAATGCGCATCCCACAAACTCCTGTACCCTACGCGATCTATCTGCCCTTGCCCCGACGCCAAGGCAAGGCCGGGCCTTGCATCAGCGCCGCCTTTGCCTCAAGACAGCCCTGCAAACCCTGCCAGATACGAGATCGCCCATGCGTCTGTCGCGTTATTTCCTGCCCGTCCTGAAGGAAGACCCCAAGGAGGCGCAGATCGTCAGCCACCGCCTGATGCTGCGCGCGGGGATGATCAAGCAGCAGACAGCGGGGATCTATTCCTGGCTGCCGCTTGGCCACAAGATCCTGCGCCGGATCGAGACCATCGTGCATGAGGAACAGGCCCGCGCGGGCCATATCCCGATGCTGATGCCGACGCTGCAGCCGGCCGATCTGTGGCGCGAAAGCGGGCGTTACGACGATTACGGCGAAGAGATGCTGCGCCTCAAGGACCGCCACAAGCGCGACCTGCTCTACGGTCCCACGAACGAGGAGATGATCACCGACATCTTCCGCAGCCATGTGAACAGCTACAAGGACCTGCCGCTGACGCTGTATCACATCCAGTGGAAGTTCCGCGACGAGATCCGCCCCCGTTTCGGCGTGATGCGGGGCCGCGAATTCCTGATGAAGGACGGCTACAATTTCGACCTGACCAAGGAAGACGCGCTGCACGCCTATAACCGCCATCTGGTCAGCTATCTGCGCACCTACGAACGCATGGGCCTGCAGGCGATCCCGATGCGCGCCGATGGCGGCCCGATCGGGGGCGACTACACGCATGAATTCCTGGTCCTGGCCGAGACGGGTGAATCCGAGGTCTTCTATGACAGCCAGATCACCGACCTGACCTTTGGCGACCGCCAGATCGACTATGACAGCGTCGAGGAATGCCAATCCGTGCTGGAGGAATTCACCAGCCGCTATGCCCGCACCGACGAGACCCATGACGAGGCGGTCTATGCCCAGGTCCCCGAGGAACGCCGCCGCAAGGCCCGCGGGATCGAGGTCGGCCAGATCTTCTATTTCGGCACCAAGTATTCCGAGCCGATGGGCGCCACGGTCGTGGGCCCCGACGGCGCGCGCGTGCCGGTCCACATGGGCAGCCACGGCATCGGCGTCTCGCGCCTGCTGGGCGCCATCATCGAGGCCAATCACGACGACAAGGGCATCATCTGGCCCGAGGGCGTGACACCCTTCCATGCCGGGATCGTCAACCTGAAACAGGGCGACGCCTCGACCGACAGCGCCTGCGAGGCGCTCTATGCGGCGCTGCGCGCCGAGGGTCTGGACCCGCTTTACGACGATCGTGACGAACGGGCGGGGGCGAAATTCGCCACGATGGACCTGATCGGCCTGCCTTGGCGGATCACGGTCGGCCCGCGCGGGCTGGCCGCGAACAAGGTCGAACTGACCGACCGTCGCAGCGGCGAAAGCACCGAGATGACCCCCGAAGAGGCCGTCGCC
Source organism: Paracoccus sp. NSM (assembly GCF_052379855.1). Classification (NCBI taxonomy): domain Bacteria; kingdom Pseudomonadati; phylum Pseudomonadota; class Alphaproteobacteria; order Rhodobacterales; family Paracoccaceae; genus Paracoccus; species Paracoccus sp. NSM. The sequence continues at coordinate 117,403 of NZ_JBQTCG010000009.1, forward strand.
CGGCTGGCGCGCATCTATGCGCCGATCATGGCGCGCGCCTTCCCCATCGCCTGACCCGGACGGGGCGGCACCGCAGGGTGTCGCCCCGTCCCCGAGGGGCGCAACAGCCCCGACGCGGCGCTCAGACCCAGCCCAGCAGGACCGGGACCAAAATCAGCCCCGCCAGAACGACGCTCTGCCCGATCAGCAGGGCGATGGCGCCCGGCCCCACCTCGGCCAGCCGCGCCAGCGACGTCTTCATCCCCACCGCCGCCACCGCCGCGACGAGGATCGCGCGCGACGCGACCGAGGCCGCGTCGGCCACCAGCTCGGGCACCAGATGCGCCGAGTTCAGCCCCGCCAGAACCAGGAAGGCCAGTACGAAGCCCGGCAGGATCGGCGTTCCGGCCCGGCCCTGCCCCGTCTGCCGCAGGATCAGCGCCGCGATCAGCACCACCGGCGCAAGCAGGGTCACGCGGATCAGCTTGACGACCGTCGCCGTGTCGCCCGCCTCGTCCGACAGCGAATAGCCCGCGCCCACCACCTGGGCCACGTCGTGGATCGTGCCGCCGAGGAACAGCCCCGCCTGGTGCATGTCCAGCCCCAGCAGCGTGGCCAGAGCCGGATAGAGGATCATCGCCAGCGTCGATAGCGCCGTGACGGTGATGACGACAAATGACAGGTCGCGTTCCGTCGTCGGGCGCGGCGGCAGGACCGAGGCGATGGCCATTGCCGCCGAGGCGCCGCAGATCGCGACCGATCCCCCCGTCAGCAGGCCGAAGGCTCGGTCCTGCCCCAGCCGCCGCATCAGCGGCACCGACCCCAGGATCAGCGCCGCGATCGAGGCCGCGATCAGCGCGACGAAGGGCCAGCCGATCAGCGCGACCATCTCGACCGAGACGCGCAGCCCCAGCAGCGCCACCCCCAGCCGCAACAGGCCCCGCGCGGCAAAGTCGATGCCGGGCGCGGCGCGGGCATCCTCGGCCATGAAATGCAGCGGCATGCCCAGCAGAATCGCCATCAGCATGACCGGCGCGCCGTAATGCGCCGACAGGAACTGCGCGGCCATCGCGACAACGACCGCCAGCGTGACGCCCGGCACCAGCAGGCGCAGCCCTGCGACGTTCATCGGCATCGGCGCGGCCCCTTTGCAGGCCCCTGCGCGGCCCCTGTCCCGTGATCGGGAATGGTGGTCAACGGATGTCCCCTGTCCCGTTCGCCCGTGCCTCTGTCATAGTCGGGTCGCGCGCCGTCGTGAAGACGCGGCCCCCCGTGCGGGACGTTTCACCGGACCGAGATGTCGGCA
>NZ_JBQTCG010000010.1:0-99229 GCF_052379855.1 Paracoccus sp. NSM
CAGCGCCGTCCCCGGCCCCGACTGCGTTCCCGCCTTCGGTGAAGCGGTGTTTACGTCCGCGGCACAGACTGCGCAAGCGAAAAAATCGCGCCTCAGGGCAGAAAGATGCAACACACTGACAGCAAATATAAAATTATGCCGCGCCACGGCACCGTTTAGGCGTGTCGCAGGGTGCCGCCCCTTCATTAGCACGGAATCACGTCATCCGGGTGACAAACGGGCCCGATCAGAGCGGCGACAGCGACTCGGACCGGACATTCTGCTGCAAGAACAGGCAGCGCGCCCTGAATGCAGCAGCGCGCAAAAGGAAAAGGGGCGCGGCTTTCGCCACGCCCCTTTCTGTATCCCGGATAAGAACCGGATCAGCGCTTGGAGAACTGGAAGCTGCGGCGGGCTTTCGCCTTGCCGTATTTCTTCCGCTCGACGACGCGGCTGTCGCGGGTCAGGAAGCCGGCAGCCTTGAGCGCGGCGCGCAGGCTCGGCTCGTGCAGTTGCAGCGCCTGGCTGATACCGTGCTTCACCGCGCCGGCCTGGCCCGAGAGGCCACCGCCCTTGACGGTCGCGTGCACGTCATACTGGCCGACGACGCCCGCAACCTCGAAAGGCTGCTTCAGGATCATCTGCAGCACGGGACGCGCGAAATACTGCGCGATGTCCTTGCCGTTGACGACGACCTTGCCCGAACCCGGCTTGACCCAGACGCGAGCAACCGCGTCCTTGCGCTTGCCGGTGGCGTAGGAACGGCCCTGCTCGTCGCGCTGCGGTTCGCGGCGGATGGCGGGCTCAGCTGCGGCCGGGGTGCCCGACACGACCGATTTCAGATCGTCGAGGGTTTTGATGTCTTCGGCCATGATCATGCGCTCCGGGTGTTTTTCTTGTTCAGGACCTTGACGTCCAGAACCTCGGGCTGCTGCGCTTCGTGCGGGTGCTCGGCGCCGGTATAGACGCGCAGATGGGTCATCTGCTGCTTGCCCAGCTTGTTGCGGCTGATCATGCGCTCGACGGCCTTGATGACCACGCGCTCGGGGTGCGCGCCTTCAAGGATCTGACGCGCGGTCCGGTGCTTGATGCCGCCGGGATGGCCCGTGTGCCAGTAGTATTTCTTGTCGTCACGCTTGTTGCCGGTCATCTGCACCTTGTCGGCGTTGATGATGATGACATTGTCGCCCATGTCCATGTGCGGCGTGAACGTCGGCTTGTGCTTGCCGCGCAGGCGGTTGGCGACGATCGTGGCGAGGCGGCCCAGAACGACGCCCTCGGCGTCGATCAGGATCCACTTCTTCTCGATCTCCGCCGGTTTCGCGGTATAGGTTTTCATCTTGCGTCCCTTCAGGGTCGTGTGCATTCGAGATGAGCGTGTATCTTGCAAGCCAGGCAACAGGTCAAGCGCCAGAGGCGCAAAATAACAGTTTCATTTCAAAGCTCTACAAATTAGGTATCAGAATACCGCATCACAACCCCCCGAAACCGGGTCATTTCGGCGGAATCGAATAGGTCATCGCGCAGCGGGCGACGGGCTCGGCCAGCCCTTCGGAAAAGATCAACGCATCGGCCACGGCCAGCACCCGCCCCAGCTTCAACACCCGACATTCCGCCAGAAGATCGCAGCCCGCAGCGGGCTTGCGCATGAAGTCCACATTCGCGCTGGTGGTCACCGCCAGCGCGACCGGGCCGATCCGCGACAGGATCGCGCAATAGATCGCCAGATCCGCCAGCGCAAAGATCGACGGCCCGCTAATGGTGCCGCCGGGCCGCAGATGCGCGTCCGACACGACCAGCCGCGCGACCAGTCGGTCAGGCTCGACCGCCTCGACGCGATAGCTGCTCGCGACCTGCGGAAAGTCCCGCGACAGAAACTCGTTCAGCGCCTCGGCATCCATGATGATGGTCATGCTTCCCCCCTGCCCTTCTGGCGCATAGGCTTTCGACAAAGCAGGGAGAGATCAAGATGGCACCACTACTGCACCATGACGAAGGCCCGGTCGCACGGCTGATTTTGAACAGCCCCGACAATCACAACGCCCTGTCGCTCGAGATGATCGAGGCGCTGGACCACGCCCTCGACCTGATCGCGGCATCCGAGGCCCGCGTGGTGATCCTCTCGGCCACCGGGCGCGCCTTCTGCGCGGGCCATGATCTGCGGCAGATGCAGGCCATGCGCGACGGCCCCGACCCAGAGGGTGATCTGGCCAACCTCTTCGAACGCTGCGCGGCGCTGATGCAACGGCTGCCCGCGATGCCCCAGCCGGTCATCGCCCAGGTGCAGGGCGTGGCGACGGCGGCGGGCTGCCAACTCGTCGCCTCATGCGATCTGGCCGTCGCGTCAGAGCGGGCGCGATTCGGCGTGAACGGCATCTCGATCGGGCTCTTCTGCTCGACCCCCGCGGTGGCGCTTGCGCGCGCCATCCCGCCCAAGGCCACATTCGAGATGCTCGCCACCGGCGACTTCATTCCCGCCGCGCGCGCCGCCGAACTGGGCCTGATCAACCGCGCCACCCCCGAGGACCGCCTCGAGGCCGAAACCCTGGCCCTTGCCCAGAACATCGCCGCCAAGCCCCCCTCCGCGATGCGGCTGGGCAAGGCCACCTTCCACCGCCAGCGCGCCGAGTCCCTGGCCGAGGCCTACCGCACCGCCTCGGCGGCAATGTGCGAAAACATGATGCTGGACGACACGGCCGAAGGAATCGCCGCCTTCCTCGAAAAGCGCGCGCCCCACTGGTCCTGATTCCGCACTGGCCCTGACTTCTTCTTCACTCAAATATCCCCGGGGGAGTCGCCGTCAGGCGACGGGGGCTAGAAGCCCCCTGCCCGTCAGGACGCGCCGGACAGGTCCCCGACCAAATGGACGAAGTCCTCGCCGCGCTTCTCGAAGTTCGGATATTGATCGAAACTCGCGGCAGCGGGCGCCAGCAGGACGGTCTCGCCCGGCTCGGCCTCGGCATGGGCGCGGGCCAGAGCCTCGGCCAGCGTGCCAAAGACCTCATGCGGCAGCCCGCCCAGTTCCAGCGCGAAATCGCGCGCCGAATGGCCGAACAGATAGGCCTTGCTCACGCGTCCCAGATGCGGGACCAGCGCGGCGATCCCGCCCTCCTTGCCCAGGCCCCCGGCGATCCAGCGGATGCGATCGAAGGCCTCCAGCGCCTTGGCGGCGGCATCGACATTGGTGGCCTTGCTGTCATTGACATAGCGCACCCCGCCGATCTCGGCGACAAGCTGGCTGCGATGAGGCAGACCGGCAAAGCTGTGAAAGGCCGCCTCGATCTCGCGCGGCGACAGGCCAAGCGCGCGGCAGGCGGCGTAGGCCGCACAGGCATTCTGATGGTTATGCGCGCCGGGCAGGCCCGAAATCGCCCTGAGGTCGATCGAGGCCGCCTGCCGCCCCTTGCGCCACTCGGCCAGAAAGCCCTTGCGCGCAAAGACCGACCAGCCGAACTGGTCGAGCTTCTGCCCCGACGAAATGCGGATCACCCGGTCATCGCCCGGTCCCATGGCCAGCTGGTTGGCGATATAGCGGCCCTCGGCCTCGTCCACGCCGATCACCGCGCGGTCCGGCCCGCCCTCGGCGAAAAGCCGGCGCTTGGCTGCGAAATAGCCGCCATAGCCGCCATGCCGGTCCAGATGATCGGGCGAGAGATTGGTGAAGACCGCCACATCCGGCGTCAAGGCGCGGGCCAGATCGGTCTGATAGCTGGACAATTCCAGCACCACGACCTCGCCGTCGATGGCGGGCTCCAGCGACAGCACGCCCGTGCCGATATTGCCGCCCATCTGGACCGGGCGCCCGGCCTCGGACAGGATGTGGTGGATGAGGGCCGTGGTGGTGGATTTGCCGTTCGAGCCGGTGACGGCCACGACGCGGGGAGCGCGTTCGAAACCTTCCCATTCGGCGCTGGCATAGCTGCGGAAGAACAGGCCGATATCATTGTCCACCGGCACGCCGCGGGCATAGGCCTCGGCGATCACCGGATGGGGCCGCGGATAGAGATGCGGGATGCCCGGGCTGACGATCAGCGCCGCGACCCCCTGCCAGCCGGCATCGCGGGTCAGATCGACGATCTCGATCCCCTCGGCCAGCGCGGCCTCGCGCGTGTCCTGCCCGTCATCCCATGCGATGACCCGCGCGCCGCCCGCCGCTAGCGCCGCCGCCGTGGCCCGGCCCGACCGGCCGAGGCCGAGAACCGCGATGGTCTGGTGTTCAACGCCCTGGACAGGGATCATGGGATGGCTCCTGGAGGACAGGGCCGGGGGCTTCGCGCCCCCGGACCCCCGCGGGATATTTGGACCAAGGCAAAGACTAGCGCAGTTTCAGTGTCGCAAGGCCGATCAGCGCGAGAATCAGCGCGATGATCCAGAAGCGGATCACGATCTGCGCCTCGCCCCAGCCCTTCTTCTCGAAATGGTGGTGGATCGGGGCCATCAGGAAGACCCGCTTGCCCGTGCGCTTGAAGTAGAGGACCTGGATGATCACGCTGAGCGCCTCGACCACGAAGAGGCCGCCGACGATGGCCAGCACGATCTCGTGCTTGGTGACGACCGCGATGGCGCCGAGCGCGCCGCCCAGGGCCAGCGACCCGGTATCGCCCATGAAGACGGCGGCAGGCGGGGCGTTGTACCACAGGAAGCCCAGGCCCCCGCCGATCAGGGCCGAGACGAAGATCAGGATCTCACCCGTGCCGGGGACGTGGTGGACGCCCAGATACTCGGTGAAATCGACCCGGCCCACCGTATAGGCGATGACGCCAAGCGTGCCGGCCGCGATCATCACCGGCATGATCGCCAGCCCGTCCAGCCCGTCGGTCAGGTTCACCGCATTGGCCGCGCCCACGATCACGATCATCGAGAAGGGCACGAAGAACCAGCCCATGTTGATCAGAACGTCCTTGAAGACCGGCAGTGCCAGCTGGTTGGTCAGCGCCTGCGGGTGCAGCGCCGAGGCCGCGATCGCCGCCAGCGCCGCGATCACCAGCCCGATCGCCATGCGGATGCGCGAGCTGACGCCCTTGGTGTTCTGTTTGGTGACCTTGGCGTAATCGTCGGCGAAGCCGATCCCCGCGAAGCCCGCCGTGACGAGAAGCACGATCCAGACATAGCCGTTGTCCAGCCGCGCCCAGAGCAGCGTCGAGAACAGCAGCGCCGACAGGATCAGGATGCCGCCCATCGTCGGGGTGCCGGCCTTGGCCAGGTGGCCCTCGGGGCCGTCATCGCGGATCGGCTGGCCCTTTTTCTGCACGCGGCGCAGGTAGTTGATCAGCGGCCCGCCGCAGATGAAGCCGAAAAACAGCGCGGTGAAGAAGGCCCCGCCCGCGCGGAAGGTGATGTAGCGGAACAGGTTGAAGATGTCCCCGCCCTCGGAAAAGCTGCTGAGCCAGTAAAGCATCCGTTCGTCCTTATGCAGGGGCGGCTTGGGCGCGCAGGGCCTCGACCACGGTCGAGATGCGCGAGGATTTCGAGCCCTTGACCAGCACCAGATCGCCCGGCGCGACCAGCGCCGCGGCATCGGCCGCCAGTTCGGCGGCGGTCTCGGCCCAACGGCCGCGCTGCGCGGCGGGCAGTGCCTCGTGCAGGTGGCGCATCCGGGGACCGGCGCAATGGACCAGCGCGATTTGGGCCATGGACGGGTCATCGGCCAGCGCCGCGTGCATCGCGGCCTCGGCCTCGCCCAGTTCCAGCATGTCGCCCAATATAGCCACGCGGCGCGGGGCGGGCAGGCCCGCCAGCATCGCAAGACCCGCCGCCATCGAGGCCGGGTTGGCGTTGAACGCGTCGTCGATCAGGCGGATCGCGCCCAGATCCTCGACCGCGCCGCGGCCTTTCGGGGGTTGCCATTCGCCCATCGCGCGGGCGGCACGGGCCAGATCGGCACCCGCCGCCGACAGGGCGGCCAGAACGCCGACCGCGTTCATCGCGAAATGGCGCCCGGTGGTGCGCAGACCGAAGATCGCCGTCTCGCCCAGAATGCGGGCATGGCAGGTCAGGCCGGTTTCGGACGGTTCGACCTTCAGCGGGCGGGCCATGCCGTCGCGGCCGAAGCCCACCACCACCGCGCCCGCCGCATCGGCGCAATCGCGCAGGATCTGCGTCACCGGCAGATCCTCGGGCAGGATGGCGGTGCCGACGGGTTCCAGCCCCTCGTAGATGGCGCCCTTTTCGCGCGCGATGCCCTCGATCGCGCCGAAGGCCTCCAGATGGGCGGCGCCGACCGTGGTGATCAGCGCGACATGCGGGCGGGCCATGCGCGACAGGGGCGCGATCTCGCCGGGATGGTTCATGCCGATCTCGATGATGGCGAAATCGGTGTCGGCGGGCATCCGCGCCAGCGTCAGCGGCACGCCCCAATGGTTGTTGTAGCTGGCCTCGGCGGCGTGGATCACGCCCTGCCCCGCCAGAGCCACGCGCGCCATCTCTTTGGTCGAGGTCTTGCCGACCGAGCCGGTGATCGCGATCACGCGGCCCCTCATGCGGGCCCGGCCCGCCCGGCCCAGGGCCTCGAGCCCCTTGAGCACGTCATCCACGATCAGCAGCGGCGCATCGGGCGCCACGCCCTCGGGGATGCGGCTGACCAAAGCGGCGGCGGCGCCCTTTTCCAGCGCCTGCGCCACGAAATCATGCCCGTCGCGCGCCGCCTGCAAGGCGACGAACAAATCGCCCGGCGCGATGCTGCGCGTGTCGATGGAAACGCCCGAGGCGGTCCAGTCGCCCTGCGCGCGCCCGCCCGTGGCGGCGGCGGCATCCGTTGCGGTCCAGAGCGCGCTCATATCGTGCCGTCCAGTGCCGCGACCGCGACCGAGGCTTGTTCTGCGTCATCAAAGGGATAGACGTCGCTGCCGATGATCTGGCCGGTCTCGTGGCCCTTGCCCGCGATCAGCAGCGCGTCGCCCGGCAGAAGCGCATCGACGCCGCGCAGGATCGCCTCGGCGCGGTCGGCGACTTCGCTGGCCTCGGAGCCTGCGCCCTCAAGGACGGCGGCGCGGATCGCGGCGGGGTCCTCGTGGCGGGGATTGTCGTCGGTGACGATCACCTTGTCGGCGTGCAGCCGCGCGGCCTCGCCCATCAGCGGGCGCTTGCCCCGGTCGCGGTCGCCGCCCGCGCCGATCACGCAGATGATGCGGCCCATCACATGCGGGCGCAGGGATTGCAGCGCCGCCACCACCGCGCCGGGCTTGTGGGCGTAATCGACGAAGACCGCCGCACCATTCGCGCGCTGCGCGACAAGCTGCATCCGCCCGCGCACCGTGGTCAGCTGCGGCAGGACGCGGATGATGTCCTCGGCCGAACAGCCCGAGGCAAGGCACAGCCCGACCGCCGCCAGCACGTTTTCCGCCTGAAAGCCGCCGATCAACGGCAGGCGCACAAGCTGCGGCTGGCCCATGATCGAGAATCGCAGATCCTGCCCCGTCGCGTCGAAACGCTGGTCGAGAATGCGCAACATCGCACCCTCGCCCCGGCCCACGCTGGTCAGGGCAAGGCCCCGGTCGGTGGCGATGTCGGCCATCTGCCGCCCGCGCGGGCTGTCGATGTTGATGACGGCCGAGGCGCCCTCGTCCAGGATGTGGTTGAACAGCAGCGCCTTGGCCGCGAAATATTCGTCAAAGCCCGCGTGGTAATCCAGATGATCCTGGCTGAGATTGGTAAAGGCCGCCGCCTGCACCCGCACCCCGTCAAGGCGGCGCTGATCCAGCCCGTGGCTGGATGCCTCCATCGCGGCATGGGTGATGCCCGCGCGGGTCGCATCGGCCAGAACCTGATGCAGCGTCAGGGGATCGGGCGTGGTATGGGCGAGCTTGGCGTGGAAATCGCCCTCGACCCCCATCGTGCCAAGGCTGATCGCCCTCAGGCCCAGAAGCTGCCAGATCTGGCGGGTGAAGCTGGCCACGCTGGTCTTGCCGCTGGTGCCGGTCACGGCCACGACATGCGCAGGCTGGTCACGGAACCACAGCGAGGCCGCCCCGGCCAGAGCCGCGCGCGAATCCTCGGCCAGGACCAGCGCGCCGGTCCAGCCCTCAAGCACGTCGCGGGCGATCTCGGCGCCCGCGCGGTCGGTCAGGACGGCGGCGGCCTGCTGGCGGATCGCGTATTGGATGAATTCCGCCCCGTGCATGGCCGATCCGGGCAGGGCCGCGAACAGATGGCCCGGACGGACCGCGCGGCTGTCCAGCGACAGGCCGGTGATCACCGGGTCCTGCCCATCCCTCGACCGCAGCCCCAGCTGCGACAGCGTCACCTTGCCTTCAGTCACCGAACCACCCGTCATTGATTTGCGACGAGCCTTACCCCAGCCTCTTCGCCGGGTTCAACACGCGGCTGGAAGCGGGGCGCGATCGTCGGCAGGTTTTCGTCGGTTTTCGGCTCAAGCCCCAGCAGGGGGCCGATGCGGCGGATCACCTCGGCGGCGACCGGAACGGCGGTGGTGCCCGCCGTGCGCGTCTCGACGCCGTTGGCATTGCGGGTCGAGGGCTCGTCCAGCGCCACGATCAGCACATATTTCGGGTCCGAGGCCGGAAAGACCGCCGCAAAGGTCGCGATGACCTTGTTCTTGTAATAGCCGCCCGCCGCGCGGGGCTTGTCGGCGGTGCCCGTCTTGCCCGCGACCTCGTAACCCTCAACCTCGGCGCCGCGCGCGGTGCCGCGCGTCACGACCTGGCGCAGCATGTCCACCGACATCGCGGCCGAACGCGCGGAAATCACCTGTTCTCCCTCGGGGCGCTGGCGGCCATGGATCAGGGTCGGCGTGACGCGCTGTCCGCCATTGGCAATCGTGCCATAGGCGGCGGCCAGATGCAGCGGGCTGGCCGCAAGGCCGTGGCCGAAGCTGACCGTTGCCGCCGTCACGGCGGGCCAGCGTTGCGGGACCAGAGGCTGGCCGGTCGGCGCCTCGACCATCTCGACCGTCGTCGGCTCGAACAGGCCCAGCTTGCGCAGGAAATCGCGCTGACGTTCGACGCCGATCAGCTGCGCGATCCGCACCGTCGCCACGTTCGACGACTTCACGATTACATCCGTCACGCTGAGCTCGCGGCCGTAATTGTGGAAATCGTTGATCAGGAAGCGCCCGATCCGCATCGGCGCGGCGGCGTTGATCCCGGTCGAGGGGTTCACAAGGCCCAGATCCAGCGCCTGCGCGACCGGAAAGATCTTGAAGGTCGAGCCAAGCTCGTATTGTCCCTGCACCGCGCGGTTGAAAAGCGGGCTGTCCGAAGGCTCTCCGGTCAGCAGCGGGCGCGGGCGGTCATTGGGGTCGAAATCGGGCAGGCTGGCCATGGCGACGATCTCGCCGGTCTTGACCTCCATCAGGATGCCCGTGGCGCCGGCGGCGTTCATCACCCGCATCCCGGTCGCCAACACGTCCTCCATCGCCTGCTGCACGGTCAGGTCGATGGACAGCGCCAGGGGCGCGCCCTCGTTCGCGGGGTCGCGCAGCCAGGCGTCAAAGGCCTTTTCCACGCCCGCGATGCCGATCACCTCGGCGCTGCTGACGCCCTCATTGCCGAAACCCGACCCGCCCAGGATATGCGCGGCCACGTCGCCATTGGGATAGACGCGCATCTCGCGCGGGCCGAACAGCAGGCCCGGCTCGCCCAGATCGTGGACGGCCTGCATCTGTTCGGGGCTGATCTTGCGCTTGATCCACAGAAAACGCCGTTCGCCGGTGAAGTCGCGGATCAGCCGATCCTCGTCCAGATCGGGAAAGATCCGCTTGAGACCGCGCGCCGCGCCGACCGGATCGACCATCTGATGCGGATGGGCATAGACCGAATGCGTCAGCAGGTTCGTGGCCAGAACCCGGCCCCGCCGGTCGGTGATGTCGGCGCGCTGCGACATGATCTGCGCCGACAGGACCTGCGCGCCCGGCTCGGCCGGCTCGCTGGAGGCCAGGGCGCCCATCCGCACGCCGACCGTGGCGAAGGCCATCGCGAACAGGCCCGCCATCAGCACCAGCCGCCCCTCGGCGCGGCGATGGGCGCGGGCCTCGATCTCCTCGTGGCGGCGGCGGCGGTTCTCGGCCTCGATGTCATCGGGGTTCTCGCCGCGTTCGCGGGCGCGAAGAATGCGGGCCAGAGGGCGCAGGGGCGTGCGGATCATGGCTGAACCTCCGTGGCGGGATCTTCGACTTCGGGCGGGGGCGGGGGCTTGGGATAGTCGATGTGACCCAGATCCAGCATCTGCCCCGATTCGACCGGCAGCAACGGCAGCCGCTCGAAATTCAGATCGACCAGTTCGCGCAGGCGCTCGGGCCGGTTCAGCCAGGCCCATTCCGCGCGCAGAATGCCCAATTCGTCGCGCAGTTGCGCGATCTCGCGCCGGACCTGCAGCATCTCGGCCATCGAGGCCTGGGTCGAGTAATTCTCGCGGTAGGCCCAGAAGGCCAGGCCCATCACCACCAGCACGCAGGCCAGATAGGTCAGGGACCGCATCAGCGCCTCCCCGGCAGGCTGGGCATGGCCAGCGCGCGGGCATCGACGCTGCCCGCAGGCGCATCGGTCCGCACCCCCACCCGCAACAGGGCCGAACGCGCGCGGGGGTTCAGGGCCAGTTCATCCTCGTCCGGGCCCACGGCGCGGCGGAAGGGCAGCGTAAAGGCGGCCTCTTGCGCGGCCTGGACGGGCGCATAGCGGTTGCCGCCGCCGCCGGTATCGGCGCGCGCCTGCATGAAGCGCTTGACGATCCGGTCCTCCAGCGAATGAAAGCTGACCACGGCCAGCTTCCCGCCCGGGCGCAGCGCACGTTCGGCCGCCGACAGGCCCGCGACCAGCTGGCCGAATTCGTCATTCACCCAGATGCGGATGGCCTGAAAGCTGCGGGTGGCGGGATGGCTCTGGCCGGGCTTGGGGCGCGGCAGGCAGCCCGCCACGATCTCGGTCAGTTCGGCGGTGCGGCTCAGGGGCCGGGCGGCGACGATGGCGCGCGCGATGCGCCGCGCGGCGCGTTCCTCGCCGTAATGATAGAGCACATCCGCGATCACCGATTCCTCGGCGCTGTTCAGCAGATCCGCCGCCGAGGGGACATCGCCCCCCATCCGCATGTCCAAGGGCCCGTCGCGCAGGAACGAGAAACCGCGTTCGGCCTGATCCAGCTGCATCGAGCTGACGCCCAGATCCAGAACAACGCCGTCCAGCGGCTCGCCCGCAAGACTGTCCAGATCGGAAAACGTCCCCTCGACCAGCCGCAGCCTGTCGCCGAGCGGCGCGGCCCAGTCCGCCGCCATCGCAAAGACCGACGGGTCGCGGTCGATCCCGATGACGCGCGCCGCGCCCGCCTCCAGCAGGCCGCGCGCATAGCCGCCCGCGCCGAAGGTGCCGTCGGCCCAGACGCCCGATACGGGCGCAACCGCCCTGAGAAGCGGCTTCAGCAGGACGGGGATATGAGGATCGGCCACGGGCTTACCCCTTGTCGGCTTGTTGCAGGAAGGCGCGCGGGTCGAATTCGGGGCCATGGCTTTCGGCAAAGGCTTCCAGCGCCTGCACGTCCTTGGGCCGCTCGTCGGGGTGATAGACCTGCACATAGTCGCCGCGCGATTCGAACACGGTCTCGGTTCCTTCGGTGAAACCCAGCTTTTCGCGCAGTTTCAGCGGCAGGACCAGACGCCCCTCGCGGTCGATCTCCAGATCGGTGGACTGGCCGTTCATCAGCAGCTCCAGCCAGCGGCGTTCCTGGCTGCCGCGCGGCAGGCGGTCGATCTGCTCGTCGATCGCCTCGATCGCCTCGATGGAATACAGCTCGATCCAGTTCCACCAGTCGGGGCCATGCACGGCGACAAGCTGGGTACGCCCGGTGGCCGAGGCCGCAAAGCCCGGATCGCCCGCATCGAACACGCGGCGCAGGCGGGCCGGAATCGACATGCGACCCTTGCCATCGACCTTAACCTGTTCGGTGCCCCTGAACTTCCGCGCCACCTTGGCCGCCCCTCACTGTCCGCTCTTTCGCACCCCCGAAAGAGAAAGGGCGGATCGGGCCGCTGCCACTGCCCGATCCGCCGCCCTCGTTCCCGTTACCGGGCCCCTTTGCGGGGTTGGTCGTCCACCCTGTCGCGCGCCACCCTGGGGGAGGTGCTGCTCGCACGCGCGGGCGGATCTATGTTGGAAAACGGATGCCTGTATGAAGCCTGCTTCGCCTTTTCGAGGTCTTGCGCCCCGTTGGTCACTGCCCGTTTTCGTGATCTCGTTGTGACATGGGATTTCATGGGAAGCAATGGGTTTCTTCGCCCTCAGGATGAGTGCAAACGGCTGCATCCGTTCGTCAGCAGGCTGACTTTCGTCAGCGCAGATAGGGGCTCGGATCAACGGCTATGGGCAGGGTCGGGCCTGACCACCAGATATGGACAGACCCGCCGAACAGAGCCGCCCGGCCCTACTGGTGCAGCCGGGCCACGATTCGGCCAAGGTCAAGAAGATTGCGCGGCTTTCCGCCCAAGTGAGGCCGCGTCGCTCACGCCGCAGATAACAACGAATCACGCAGCCGAGAGCGGCACGCCCGCGCCTTCCCACGCTTTCCCGTCATTCCCGGATATTCCCGTCCGAGGACCGGGATCAGGCCATCCCGCCCGCGACCAGCCTGTCGGCCAGCTGCGCGAAGGCCGCCGCAGCCGTGCCTTCGCCCAAAGCGATGGGCGTGCCGTTATCGCCCGCCAGCCGCACCTCCAGTTCCAGCGGCAGCGCACCCAGAAAGGGCAGGCCCAAGGCATCCGCCTCGGCGGCGACGCCGCCATGGCCGAACAGATGCGCCTCGTGGCCGCATTTCGGGCAGACATAGCTGGACATGTTCTCGACCAGTCCCAGAACCGGCGTCTTGAGCTTGCCGAACATGTCGATGGCGCGCCGCGCATCCAGAAGCGCCACGTCCTGCGGGGTCGAGACGATGATCGCGCCCGTCACCGGCGCCTTCTGGCACAGCGACAGCTGAACATCACCCGTGCCCGGCGGCAGGTCGATCAGCAGCACGTCAAGCTCGCCCCAGTTCACCTGTTGCAGCATCTGCTGCATGGCGCCCATCAGCATCGGGCCGCGCCAGACGACGGCCTCGCCCTCTTTCAGCATCAGGCCGATGGACATCAGCGTCACGCCATGCGCGTGCAGAGGCTCGATCCGCTGCCCGTCCGGGCTGGCCGGTCGCCCCGTCACGCCCATCATGCGCGGCTGCGAGGGGCCGTAGATATCCGCGTCCAGCAGCCCGACCTTGCGCCCCTGCCTGGCCAGCGCCACCGCAAGGTTCGACGAGACCGTGGACTTGCCCACCCCGCCCTTGCCCGACCCGATGGCCAGGATGTGCCGCACGCCGGGAATCGCCTGCGGCCCCGCCTGCGGTCGCGGATGGCCGCCCACCTTCAACGAGGGCGCGGGCGCGGCAGGCGCCGTCATCACGACCTGCACCTGACGGATGCCCGGCAGGCGCGACAGCCGCGCGCGGGCCTCGGCCTCGACACCTGCCATGGCGCGCGCGGCATCGGCATCCGCGACCTCCAGGACGAATCGGATCAGCCCGTCCTCGACGGTCAGGGCGCGCAGAATGTCGGCCTGGCCAAGCACCCCACCCTGCGGCAGAGCGATATCTGCGATTTCCCCTAGGACAGTTTCGCGCGTGATCGACATGTGACGGTTCCGTGATTGCGGCAGCCCACAGCATGGCCCAAGCCCGCGCCAGCCTCAATGCCCCCTGCGTCAAGCTGTCCACTCTGACCCCAAGCGCCTTCAATCCTTGGATTTTCGCACCCGCAGCGTTACCGTTAACGAATGTATCGCTTCAATTTTCTGTCATTCTTTCATGGCAAAGCGCCCCGTTAGGTCAGCCTTAGTCATGCATTTGCCGCATGGCAGCATTCGCAAACCGTGCATTGTGCAGACGCAGCACAATGGGCATCTTGGGATCAACGAAGGCGCCGGGCCAATCCGGGAACGGCGCAGACGATGCGAAAGGAAACGAAGATGGCTGTTATCGCTCAGGCTCAACAAACCGCCGCCGTCACCGGCCTGCGTGGCCGCCTGCTGACCGCGATCCAGCGCATGCAGGAAACCCGCGCCCGCCGCGCCGTTTACCGGCAGACGGTCCGCGAACTCAACGCGCTGACGACCCGTGATCTCGACGATCTGGGCATCAGCCGCTCGATGATCACCCGTCTGGCCCAAGAGGCGGCCTGGGGCGACGCGAAGTAAGAATTCCCATCCCGCCCTCCTCCTCCCTGGGCGGACTGGCGGCATCCCTCTCCTCCTCCCCGGGATGCCGCCCCTAGACAGCGCCGGAACCTAAACCTCCTCCCTCGGGTTCTGGCGTCAGGCGGCGGCCCCTGACCTCCTCCCCATGGGGTCGCCGCAAAAGAACATAGCCGCCCCAACTGCGGCATCCGGATGCGCCGAGGTCTCTCCTCCTCCCTGATTGTCGGCGCGCGGTTTTGGCCCCTCCTCCTCCCTGGCCGGAACCGCACCTCTGCGCGGCCCTCCCTCCTCCCTGGGCCTGCGTTCGGCGGCGACCCCTCCTCCTCCCTGGGTCGCCGCCCCCTCATAGCCGCCCCATCTGCGGCAAACCGATGCGCGGGGGTTCTCTCCTCCCTCCTCCGAACCCCTTGCGCGCGCGGTCCTGGCCCCTCCTCCTCCCTGGCCTGACCGCACCCCCAAACGCGGCCCCTCCCTCCTCCCTGGGCCGGCGTTCAGCGGCGGCACCCCCTCCTCCTCCCTGGGTGCCGCCGCTTTTTCATGTCTGAAACCCGCATCCCCCTCCGCGCATTGTCCCCGACATGGACCGGAGGCATCATGCTGCGCGTGGGAACAACCGTCGAATGGAGCTGGGGCAACGGCACGGGGCGAGGACGCATCACGCGCATCTTCCGCGAGGACGTGACCCGCAAAATCAAGGGCAGCAGCGTGACCCGCAAGGCCAGCGCAGAGGACCCGGCCTATCTGATCGAACAGGATGACGGGGCCGAGGTGCTGAAATCGCGCTCCGAACTCAGCCGCGCCGATTAGTCTTTCCGGCCGCGCGGCGACGCGCTAGATCGGGCCATGCTCAGTTATCAACACGCCTATCACGCCGGAAACCTGGCCGACCTGCACAAGCACGCGCTGCTGGCCACCGCGCTGGATTACCTGACGCGCAAGGACAAGCCGCTCAGCTATCTGGAAACCCATGCCGGGCGCGGCCTCTACCGGCTGGACAGCCCCGAGGCGCAGCGCACAGGCGAGGCCGAGGCCGGGATCGACCGCGCCCTGACGGAGCACTGGCTGCCCGACGATCACCCGCTGATGACCGCGCTGACCGCGATCCGCGCCAGCCGGGGACCGCGCGCCTATCCCGGATCGCCGCTGATCGCCGCGCATTTCCTGCGCCCCGAGGACCGCGCCCATCTGGCCGAACTGCACCCCGCCGAACACGATGCCCTGCGGCAGGTCGCGGGCTTTGCCAACCTTTACCGGCAGGACGGCTTTGCGATGGCGCAGGCCGTCTGCCCGCCCACGCCCCGGCGCGGGCTGCTGCTGATCGACCCCAGCTACGAGGTCAAGGCCGACTATGCAGCGATTCCCCGCCACGTCGCCCAGATTGCGCGCAAGTGGAATGTCGGCGTCATCGCGCTCTGGTATCCGATCCTGGCCGACGACCGCCACCGCCCGATGATCCAGGCGCTGACCGCCGACCATCCCGGCGCGCTGGTCTCGGAACTGGGCTTTCCGGCGCTGCGACCCGGCCACGGCATGATCGGATCGGGGATGTTCATCCTGAACCCGCCCTATGGCCTTGCCGACGAGGCCGCGCGCCTTTCCGCGATTTTCGCCGCGCGGCTCTGACCGGGGATTCCCCGCCCGGTTGCGCTGTGGCATAGTCGCCCGGCCCCATCAGGACGACGCCCATGACCCAACGCCTTTCGATCGGCACCACCGTTTTCATCGTACTGACCGCCGCGCTTGGCCTCTATTTCGCCTTTGCCGCCGTGCAGGGCCCGTCGGGCCTGTTGCGCCGCATCCAGATCGAATCCGAGATGGCCGAGCTTGAGGCACAGCGCGACGCGCTGCGCGCCGAAGTGTCCGAGATGCAGAACCTGACGCGCCGCCTGTCGGACGAATTCCTGGATCTGGACCTTCTGGACGAACGCGCCCGCGACGTGCTGGGCGTGATGCGCGCCGACGAGGTGATCCTGCGCTGACCAGCGCCCGCTGCGGTTCGGCCTCTGGCATTGCGCGGTTCAAAGGGATGCGCTACGGATAGTTTAACGCTGAACTATTCCGACCACAGCCTCAGGAGGATGTGCCGCATGGCCAGGAAACCCAGCCCCGCCAAGGAGGCGCCTTCGAACATATCGAAGGACGAGCTGCTCAAATATTATCGCGACATGCTGCTGATCCGGCGATTCGAGGAAAAGGCCGGCCAGCTTTACGGCATGGGCCTGATCGGCGGCTTCTGCCACCTCTATATCGGGCAAGAGGCCGTCGTGGTCGGGCTGGAGGCCTGCGCCAAGGAAGGCGACAAGCGCATCACCAGCTACCGCGACCACGGCCACATGCTGGCCTGCGGCATGTCCGCCCGCGGCGTGATGGCCGAACTGACCGGCCGCGAGGGCGGCTATTCCAAGGGCAAGGGCGGCAGCATGCACATGTTCAGCCGCGAAAAGCACTTCTATGGCGGCCACGGCATCGTGGCGGCGCAAGTGCCGCTTGGCGCGGGTCTCGCCTTTGCCGACAAGTATCTGGGCAATGACAACGTCACCTTCACCTATTTCGGTGACGGCGCCGCGAACCAGGGCCAGGTCTACGAGACCTACAACATGGCCGAGCTTTGGGACCTGCCGGTCGTTTTCGTGATCGAGAACAACCAATATGCGATGGGTACCTCGGTCAAGCGCTCGACGAAATCGACGACGCTCTTCGGTCGGGGCGAGGCCTTCGGCATCCCCGGCGAACAGGTGGACGGCATGGACGTCCTGGCGGTCAAGGCTGCGGGCGAAAAGGCCGTGGCCCACTGCCGCGCGGGCAAGGGGCCGTACATCCTCGAGGTGATGACCTACCGCTATCGCGGGCATTCCATGTCGGACCCCGCCAAGTACCGCTCGCGCGAGGAAGTGCAGAAGATGCGCGACGAACGCGACGCGATCGAGAACGTGCGCGACCTGCTGCTGACCGGCGGTCACGCGACCGAGGACGAGCTGAAGGCGATCGACAAGGACATCAAGGACATCGTCAACGATTCCGCCGAATTCGCCAAGGAAAGCCCGGAACCGTCGCTGGACGAGCTGTGGACCGACATTTACGCCGACGACCTGCCGCAGGGCAGCGCCGAAGAGAACGCCTGAGGGGGTGACGTAACATGGCAACCGAAATTCTGATGCCCGCCCTGTCCCCGACCATGGAGGAAGGGACTCTGGCGAAATGGCTGAAAAAGGAAGGCGACGCGGTGAAATCCGGCGACATCATCGCCGAGATCGAGACCGACAAGGCCACGATGGAGTTCGAGGCCGTGGATGAGGGCATCCTGGGCAAGATCCTGATCGCCGAAGGCACGCAGGGCGTGGCGGTGAACACCCCCATCGCGGTCCTGGTCGAGGAAGGCGAAAGCGCCGACGACATCAAGGCCCCCGCTTCCGCCCCCGCTCAGGCGAAATCCAGCGATGACGAGGCCAAGGCCGACGACCAGCCCGGCGCCTCGGCCGTCGAAGCGGTCAAGACGCCCGAACCCGATCACAGCCCCGATTACCCCGAGGGCACCAAGATGAAGACCATGACCGTGCGGGAAGCCCTGCGCGAGGCCATGGCCGAGGAAATGGAGCGCGACGAGACCGTGTTCCTGATGGGCGAGGAAGTCGGCGAATATCAGGGCGCCTACAAGATCAGCCAGGGCCTTCTTGACAAGTTCGGCCCCCGCCGCGTCGTGGACACGCCGATCAGCGAAATCGGCTTTGCCGGCATCGGCACCGGCGCCGCGCTGGCCGGCCTGCGCCCCATCGTCGAATTCATGACCTTCAACTTCGCGATGCAGGCCATCGACCACATCATCAACTCGGCCGCCAAGACGCTGTACATGTCCGGCGGTCAGATGGGCTGCCCCATCGTGTTCCGCGGCCCGAACGGCGCCGCCGCCCGCGTGGGCGCCCAGCACAGCCAGGATTATGCCGCCTGGTATTCGCAGATCCCCGGCCTCAAGGTCGTGATGCCCTACAGCGCCGCCGACGCCAAGGGCCTGATGAAACAGGCGATCCGCGACCCGAACCCGGTCGTCTTCCTTGAGAACGAGATCCTCTATGGCCGCTCGTTCGAGGTGCCGGACCTGCCCGACTTCACCATCCCCTTCGGCAAGGCGCGCATCGCGCGCGCTGGCAGCGACGTGACCATTGTCAGCTTCGGCATCGGCATGGCCCACGCGCTGGAAGCCGCCGACAAGCTGGCCGCCGAGGGGATCGAGGCCGAGGTGATCGACCTGCGCACCCTGCGCCCGCTGGATTACGGCTCGATCATCGCCTCGGTGAAAAAGACCAACCGTCTCGTGACCGTGGAAGAGGGTTTCCCCGTCGCCTCGATCGGGAACCACATCTCGGCCTATGTGATGGAAAACGCCTTCGATTATCTGGATGCGCCCGTCATCAACTGCACCGGCAAGGACGTGCCGATGCCCTATGCGGCCAATCTGGAAAAGCACGCCCTCATCACCCCGGCCGAAGTGGTCGAGGCGGTGAAAAAAGTCACCTACCGCTAAGGGAGCCACGCGATGCCCACGGAAATCCTGATGCCCGCGCTGTCCCCCACGATGGAGGAGGGCACCCTGGCCAAATGGCTGGTCAAGGAAGGCGACGAGGTGAAATCCGGCGACATCATCGCCGAGATCGAGACCGACAAGGCCACGATGGAATTCGAGGCCGTGGACGAAGGCCGGATCGGCAAGATCCTGATCGCCGAGGGCAGCGCGGGGGTGAAGGTCAACACCCCCATCGCCGTCCTGCTGGAAGATGGCGAGAACGCGGGCGACATCAAGGCGCCCAAGGCCGAAGCCTCTGCAACCCCGGCACCTGCCGCCAATGCCGAACCCGCCCCTGCTGAAAAGGGCTATGGCGGCCCGATCGGCGCGCCGGTTGCCGGTGGTGACAAGGGCAAGGCCGATCAGGGCGGGCGCGTCTTCGCCTCGCCGCTCGCCCGCCGGATCGCCGCCGACAAGGGCCTCGATCTGTCGCAGATCAAGGGCTCCGGCCCGCGCGGCCGGATCGTCAAGGCCGATGTCGAGGACGCCAAGCCCGGCGCCGCCCCTGCCCCCGCTGCGGCCCCCGCCGCCGCCCAGGCGGCTCCCGCCCCTGCCGCGCAGGCGCCCAAGGCCCCCTCGGCCGATGCGGTCCTCAAGATGTATGCCGACCGCGAGACGACCGAGGTCGCTCTGGACGGGATGCGCCGCACCATCGCCGCCCGTCTGGGCGAGGCCAAGCAGACCATCCCGCATTTCTACCTGCGCCGGTCTGCCAAGCTGGACGAGCTGATGGAGTTCCGCGGCACGCTGAACAAGAAGCTCGAAGCCCGCGGCGTCAAGCTGTCGGTCAACGACTTCATCATCAAGGCCTGCGCGCTGGCCCTGCAAGAGGTGCCCGACGCGAATGCCGTCTGGGCGGGCGACCGCATCCTCAAGCTGAAGCCCTCGGATGTGGCGGTCGCCGTCGCGATCGAGGGCGGGCTGTTCACGCCGGTCCTCAAGGATGCGGAATCGAAATCCCTCTCGGCGCTGTCGGCCGAGATGAAGGATCTGGCCCAGCGCGCCAAGTCGAAGAAGCTTGCCCCCCATGAATATCAGGGCGGCAGCTTCGCGATCAGCAATCTGGGCATGTTCGGGATCGAGAATTTCGACGCCGTCATCAACCCGCCTCATGGCGCGATCCTGGCGGTCGGCGCGGGCATCCAGACCCCCGTGGTCGAGAATGGCCAGGTCGTCATCCGCAACGTCATGTCGATGACGCTGTCGGTGGATCATCGCGTGATCGACGGCGCGCTTGGCGCACAATTGCTTGATGCGATTGTGAAACACCTCGAGAACCCGGTCGCGATGCTGGCATGATGGGCAGCGGGCTACCGCATAAGTTGTGACAATTCAGTCACTTCTCGACATCGGCGGCAAGTCTGGCTAGGCTTGCCGCCGATGGCCTTTTCGTGACCTCGCTCGCGGGATGCCGGAATCGGCCACGACGTTCCTGATCGCCCTCACATGGACCAAGGTTATGATGTTCAAGTTTGCACCCGTTCTCGGCCTGAGCCTTCTGCTCGGCGCCTGCTCGCCCACCCAGTTCGAGCGTCCCCCCGTCACGGTGGATTCCGATAAAGGCCCGGTCGAATGCCAGTTCTACCTGCCGCATATCGTGATGTGGGACGAACCCATCAGCTTCCCCGACGGCATGACCCGCGAGGAAGCCATCTCGATCTGCCGTCAGGAAGGCATGGCCCGCAAAGCCGGCGGCGTCGTCACCACCGCGACCCCGCTCTGATCTGACGATCCTGCAAGGGCGCGAAGCCCGCAGGCGATCACAGGACGGCCCCGCGCCCTTGGGCACGGGGCCGTTTTCCGTTCCGACCCTGTCATGCAGGCGGCGTCAGAAGCTGACGGTCACGTCGGGCAGGCGCAGCTCGTTGATCAGATCGCGCAGTTCCTGCCTTGCGGCGACATGCGACATGCTCATGCTCTCGATGCCGATATCCTTCAGGTCCAGCAGCGTCAGCCCGCGCGGGAACAATTCGCGAAAGATCACGCGCTCGGAAAAGCCGGGTGCGACGCGGAATCCGATCCGCCGCGACAGTTGCGCCAAGGCGCCGCCGACGCGGCGCTTGTTGTTCATCTGCTGCGTGCCCAGCCGGTTGCGCAGCACCAGCCAGTCGATAGGCCGCGCCCCCGCCTGCCCGCGCAATTGCCGCGCATTCCAGACCATCTCGGAATAGATCGACGGCCCCAGGATCTCGCCTTCGGGGGACATGCGGGCCAGCAGGTCGAAATCGATGAAGCTGTCGTTCAGCGGCGTCAGCAGCGTGTCGGCCAGCGTATGCGCCATCTGACTGAGCTTGGTATGCGAGCCGGGGCAATCCAGCAGGATGAAGTCGCATTCCTTCTCCAGCGCGTCCAGCGCCGGGGTCAGCGGGTCCGGCCCGCCCCCGATCTGGCCGATGACCGGGGTCGGCAGGCTCAGCCCCTCGCGCGCGGCAAAGGCGGCGCGGTTCTCCAGATAGCGGGCGAAGCTGCGCTGGCGCACATCCAGATCCAGCGCGCCCACCCGATAGCCCATGCGGGCCAGCGCCGTCGCCACATGCATCGAGGTCGTGGACTTGCCCGAGCCCCCCTTTTCGTTGCCGACAACGATGATATGCGCCACAGGCCGCCTCTTGTCCCCTCGTTCCGGCGGACCCTAACGACCGCGTGAGGTGATGAAAAGCCGCTTGGCGCATCCGGCGCGGGTCATGCGACCCGAAAGCCGCAGGCGTCAGTCGAAGGCCCCGCGCAAGGCGGCCAGCGCGGCCTGCACCTTGGGCGTGCGGTGCAGATCGACATGCGTGACAAGCCACAGGTCGGACACCCATTCCGGATGGCTCATCACCGGGACCAGACCCTGTTCCTGACCAAGCGCCACCGCGCCGATGGCCAGCCCCGCGCGGATCACCGCCTCGCGGGCAGAGCTGTCATTGCTGGTCAGCGCGATGTTCTCGGGGCCGATCCGGGGTGACAGCCAGCGCATGAAGGGCGCGCCCGCCCCTTCGGGGCCCGGCAGCGCATAGCGATGCGCGCGCGGATCCTCGCCCGAGCCGTGGCGGGCAACGTAATCGGGGCTGCCGTAGAGGACATGCTGCACCTGACCCAGCGGGCGTGCGATGTAATCGGGCTCGGTCGGGCTGGCGCCCGCGCGGATCGCCACATGCGCCTCGCCGACATCCAGCCGGAACAGGCGCACATCGGTGACATAGCTGATCCGCAGATCGGGATGGGCGCGCATCAGATCGGTCAGGCGCGGCATGATCCGCCCGGCCAGCTCGGGCAGCGAGGTGATCAGCAGATCGCCCTCGATCCGCTGGACCGATCCTGCGATCTGCGCCGCCATCTGCGAAAAGCGCTCATCGGCGGCCACGGCGGCGGCCAGCATGACGCGCCCGGCCTCGGTCAGCGTGTAGCCGCGCGAATGGCGCTGGAACAGCCGCGCCTTCAGCGCCGTTTCCAGCATGTCGATGCGCCGGATCACGGTCGCATGATGCACGCCCAGTTCGGCCGCGGCACCGCTGACCGTGCCCGTCCGCGCGACGGCCATAGCCACCCGGATATCATCCCATGTCTCGATCCGCATGTCTGTGCGCTCCTGCACATGATCTGCGCGATAATCCAACTTTTGTTCGCTGGTTCATAGCCCCATATTTGCCGCAACGCAGCATCTGACATCAAAGTGACGAGGCCCATCATGCATATCCTTCATCTCGACAGCGCGATCACCGGCGACGCCTCGGTCTCGCGCCAGCTGACCGCCGACATCGTCGCGCGGCTGAAATCGGCCAATCCCGATGCGACGGTGACCTATCGCGACCTGAACGAGGGCGTGCCGGCCATCGACACGGCATGGTTCCAGGCCGTCCGCGTCGGCACCGAGAACCCGACCCCCGAACAACAGGCGATGGTCGCCACCTCGGACGCGCTTCTGGCGCAGGTCCAGGCCGCAGACACGCTGGTGATCGGCCTGCCGGTCTATAACTTCTCGCTGCCCGCGCAGCTGAAGAACTGGCTGGACCAGATCGCCCGCGCAGGCGTCAGCTTCCGCTACACCGCCGAAGGTCCCGAGGGCCTGCTGACCGGCAAGCGCGCCTTTGTCGCCTATACCGCCGCCGGCACGCCGCTCGGCTCGGACTATGACCACGCCTCGGGCTATCTGCGCCACATGCTGGGTTTCCTGGGGATCACCGACGTGACCTTCGTTCCCGCTGACGGCCTTGCCATCGACCGCGATGCCGGCATGGCCCGCGCCGCCGAGGCGCTGGAAAAGATCGCCGCCTGATCGCGTCCCCTCTCACGAAACCCGCCCGGCCCGGATCGACGCCCCCCGCGTTGACTCGGGCCGGGTTTTTTCGTAAGTGATCCCGGATTCCCGGAAGGACTGCCCTTCCGGTCCCCGCACAAGGCGGGGATCGCCCCCCGTCAGCGCGTTGCGCCCACGGGGGCAATATCGTTTTGGACCGAAGGAGGCCCGGCCATGTTCGAGACCCTATCCGACCGTCTTGGCGGCGTCTTCGACCGGCTGACCAAACAGGGCGCCCTGTCCGAGGATGACGTCACCGCCGCCATGCGCGAGGTCCGCGTCGCCCTGCTCGAGGCCGATGTCTCGCTGCCGGTCGCCCGCAGCTTCGTCAAGGCCGTGACCGCCAAGGCGACGGGCGCCTCGGTCACCAAGTCGATCACCCCCGGCCAGCAGGTCGTCAAGATCGTCCATGACGAACTGATCAAGGTCTTGCAGGGCGACGACGCCCCCGAGGCGCTGCGCATCGACAACCCGCCCGCGACCATCCTGATGGTCGGCCTGCAAGGCTCGGGCAAGACCACCACCACCGCGAAACTGGCCCTGCGCCTGAAGGACCGCGAGAAGAAGCGCATCCTGATGGCCTCGCTGGACACGAACCGTCCGGCGGCGATGGAACAGCTTGCGATCCTGGGCCAGCAGATCGGCGTCGATACGCTGCCCATCGTGCCGGGCCAGACCGCGCCGCAGATCGCGCAGCGCGCCAAGACGCAGGCCGGGCTTGGCGGCTATGACGTCGTGCTTCTGGACACTGCCGGGCGCCTGCATATCGACCAGGCTCTGATGGCCGAGGTCCAGCAGGTCCGCGACATCGCCCAGCCGCGCGAGACGCTCTTGGTCGTGGACGGCCTGACCGGTCAGGACGCCGTGAACGTCGCCACCGAATTCGACGGCAAGGTCGGCATTTCGGGCGTGGTCCTGACCCGGATGGACGGTGACGGGCGCGGCGGTGCGGCTTTGTCGATGCGCGCCATCACCGGCAAACCGATCCGCTTCGTGGGTCTGGGCGAAAAGATGGACGCGCTGGAGACCTTCGATGCCAGCCGCGTCGCGGGCCGCATCCTCGGCATGGGCGACATCGTGGCCCTGGTCGAAAAGGCCCAGCAGGTGCTGGAGGTCGAACAGGCCGAGCGCATGATGAAGCGCTTCCAGAAGGGTCTGTTCAACATGAACGACCTGCGCGGCCAGCTCGAGCAGATGCAGAAGATGGGCGGCATGTCCTCGGTCATGGGGATGATGCCCGGCATGGCCAAGATGGCCAAGCAGGCCGAGGCCGCAGGCTATGACGACAGCGTCATCCGCCGCCAGATCGCGCTGATCAATTCGATGACCAAGAAGGAACGCGCCAATCCCGACATGCTTCAGGCCAGCCGCAAGAAGCGGATCGCGGCGGGGGCGGGTCTGGACGTGGCCGACCTGAACAAGCTTCTCAAGATGCAGAAGCAGATGGCCGACACGATGAAGAAGCTGGGCAAGATGGGCAAAGGCGGGCTGATGAAGCAGGCCATGCGCGCGATGACCGGCAAGGGCGGCGGGCTGCCCGACATGGACAACCTCGACCCCGCCAAGATGGCCGAGGCCCAGAAGATGCTGGCCGATCCCAAGGGGCTTGGCGGGCAGTTGGGCAAGGCCGGTCTGCCCGGCGGCCTCGGCGGATTGTTCGGCAAGAAGTGACGCCCATGACCCCGATTTCCGCATGCCGCCCGGTGCACGGGCTGTGCACAACCGGTGCACAGGTTGTGCTTACGGGAATTGAACGAAATGAACGGCTTGGAGACCTCGCGTGACGGACACAGCCACCCGCGCCGCCGCCCTGCTCAAGGACCATCGCGCCAGCATCGACCGGCTGGACGCGATCCTCGTCTATACCCTGGCCGAGCGGTTCAAGCACACCCAATCCGTCGGCCGCCTCAAGGCCGAACACGACCTTCCTCCGTCCGATCCGGCCCGCGAAGCCGCCCAGATCGAGCGGCTGGAACGCCTCGCGCGCGAGGCCGATCTAGACCCGGAATTCGCGCGCAAATTCCTGAACTTCGTGATCGCCGAAGTGATCCGGCACCACGAACAATACCAGTCCTGAGGGCATCCGCCCGACCGCCATTCAAAGGAGAATACCGATGGCCATGAAGATCCGCCTTGCCCGTGGTGGCAGCAAGAAACGTCCCCATTACGCGATCGTCGCCTCGGATTCGCGGATGCCGCGTGACGGCCGCTTTATCGAGAAGCTGGGCACCTACAACCCGCTGCTGGCGAAAGACAGCGAAGACCGCGTCAAGATGGATGTCGAGCGCGTGAAGCACTGGCTGGGCCAGGGCGCGCAGCCGACCGACCGCGTGGCCCGCTTCCTGGAAGCCGCCGGCGTCACCGAAAAGACCGAGCGCAAGAACCTGAAAAAGGCCGAGCCCGGCAAGAAAGCCAAGGCCCGCGCCGAAGAGCGCGCCAAGAAAGCCGCCGCGGCGACCGCCGAATGATCCCCTGACGGCCCGGCCCCGCGCCGGGCCGTCTTTTACGCCCGAAACGGAAACCGCCCTGCCATGAGCGACAAGATCTGCGTCGGCGCGATCGCCGGGGCCTTCGGGGTCCATGGCGAGGTGCGCCTGAAAAGCTTCTGCGCCGAGCCTTCGGACATCGCCTCTTACGGCGCGCTGACGACCGAGAATGGCGCCCGCAGCTTCACCGTGACCCTGACCCGCCCCGTGACCGGCGGTCTGGGCGCGCGGATTTCCGGCGTGGCGACCCGCGAAGACGCCGAGGCGCTGAAGGGCACGACCCTCTGGGCGCCGCGCGCGGCCCTGCCCTCGCTGCCCGATGACGAATTCTACCATGCCGACCTGATCGGGCTTCAGGTCGTGGATACCGGCGGGGTGCCTCTGGGCCGCGTCCGCGCGATCTATGACCACGGCGCAGGCGACATCCTGGAAATCGTGGGCGGCGCGCAGGTGCTGCTGCTGCCCTTCACCCGCGCCATCGTGCCGACGGTCGATCTGACGGCGGGCCGGATCGTGGCCGACCCGCCCGGCGCCTCGGACGATGACGGCCCGGAATGACCGAGACGCCGAAATCCCATGGCCGCCTGTCGATCCGCCCCAGCCTGCGCCCGCGCGAATTGATGGCCGAGCCGCAGGTTCTGGGCGCCTGGACCGCGCGCATCATCACCCTGTTTCCCGAGGCTTTTCCCGGCATCCTGGGCCTGTCGCTGACCGGCAAGGCGCTGGCACAGGGCCTGTGGAACCTTGAGACCATCCCCCTGCGCGAACACGGCATCGGGCGGCACCGCAATGTCGATGACACGCCCGCCGGCGGCGGCGCGGGCATGGTGATCCGCCCCGACGTGCTGGACGCCGCCCTGCACGAGGCCGGTCCGGGCCTGCCGGTGATCTACATGTCGCCGCGCGGCAAGCCGCTGACGCAGGCCCGCGCGCGGGCCCTGGCGCAGGGTCCGGGCGTCACGCTGATCTGCGGCCGGTTCGAGGGGATCGACCAGCGCGTTCTGGACGCCCACGACATCGAGGAAATCAGCATCGGCGATTATGTCCTGACCGGCGGCGAGATCGCGGCTCAGGTCTTGATCGACGCGACGGTCCGCCTTATACCGCGCGTGCTGGGGAATCAGGATTCGCTGGCCGAGGAGTCCTTTTCCATCGGCAACAGGGGCCTTCTGGAAGCCCCCCAGTTCACGAAGCCCGCCCAATGGGAAGGCCGCGAAATCCCGCCGGTTCTGCTGTCGGGAAACCACGCGGCCATCGCTGCATGGCGGGCAAGTGAGGCCGAAAGGCTGACCAAGGAACGCCGCCCCGATCTGTGGCGGGCATACCAGGACGGTATGGACCCGGCAAAGGACCGACAGCTCTCGGGCGCATCAGACCAATCGCGGGATCACCGCGAGCATCAAGAGGAACCCAGGCGATGAACCTGATCGCACAACTCGAAGCCGAGCAGATCGCTGCGCTCGGCAAGACCATCCCCGACTTCAAGGCCGGCGACACCATCCGCGTCGGCTACAAGGTGACCGAGGGCACCCGGACCCGCGTGCAGAACTACGAAGGCGTCTGCATCTCGCGCAAGGGCGGCAGCGGCATCGGTGCCAGCTTCACGGTTCGCAAGATCAGCTTCGGCGAAGGCGTGGAACGTGTGTTCCCGCTCTATTCGACGAACATCGATTCGATCGAGGTCGTGCGTCGCGGCAAGGTGCGTCGCGCCAAGCTGTATTACCTGCGCGACCGTCGCGGCAAATCGGCCCGTATCGCCGAAAAGACCAATTACCGTCCGCTGTCCGGCGACAAAGCCTGAATCGAGGTCATCCGATGAAAAAAGACATTCACCCCGATTACCACATGATCGAAGTCAAGATGACGGACGGCACGGTCTATCAGACCCGTTCGACCTGGGGCAAGGAAGGCGAGACGATGTCGCTGGACATCGACCCGACCTCGCACCCGGCCTGGACCGGCGGCTCGTCGCGCCTGATGGATACCGGTGGCCGCGTGTCCAAGTTCAAGTCGAAATACGCGGGCCTCGGCTTCTGATCCGACGCCTCACGGCTTTCGCGGCGCCGCCCCTCGGGGCGGCGTCTTGCGTTTCGGCCCCATCCGCGGCGCAGGCCCTTCGCTTTTCCGTCCCGCCCGGATAAGGCTGTCGCCATGACACAGACCGCGCCCGCCCCGACCCTGTCGCCCGATCAGGCCGAAGCCTGGGACATGCTGGCCGAGACGTTCGGCGCGGCGGGCATCGACATCGCCGCCGAAGAGGTCCACCCCGCGACCGAGGGCAAGGGCCGCGTCATGGCGGTGATCGGCAAGGCCGGGTCCGGCAAGACGCTGCTTCTGTCGCAGCTGACCAAGGCCTTGCTGGAGGCCGGGGTCGATCTGATCAGCCCCGACTGGGAGGGCCGCCGCCGCAAGGACCGCCGCAGCGTGGCGATCCTGGCGCCGACGAACAAGGCGGCTTTCGTCCTGCGAATGCGCGGCGTTCCGGCGACGACGATCCACCGCATTCTTTACACCCCCGTCTATGACCCGGAATACGAGAAGATCGCCGATTGGCTGACGGAATCCGGCGTCAAGCCACAGATCGAGGGGCTGGACGATGCCGCCCTGGACCGCATCCGCGCGTTCTACGACCAGCACGGCTCGATCCCCGGGGCGCTTGCGGCGGCGGGTCTGCGCGGCTCGGATTTCATCCGCGGCTGGAAGCGCCGCGAAGAGGGGCTGGATGTCGGGCTGATCGACGAGGCCTCGATGCTGGACGAACGCCAGTTCGAGGATCTGCGCGAGATCTTTCCCGTGCTGGTCCTGTTCGGCGACCCCGCCCAGCTGGCTCCGGTCGGGCAATCGGGCGAGATGGTCTTTGACCGGCTGGCGCCCCAGCAGCGGCTTTACCTGAACCGCATCCACCGCCAATCCGACGACAACCCGATCCTGGATCTGGCCCATGCTTTGGCCGATGAACGGCTGGGCTTTGACGCCTTTGAAAGCATGGTGCGGGACGCGGCGCGGCGCGATGACCGGGTGGTCTGGGCCGAGCGGGTCGAAAGCGATCTGATGGCGCGCAGTCCGGTCCTTGTCTGGCGCAACGCGACGCGCATCCGGCTGATCCACGCCTTCCGCAGCGCCTATGGCGCACCGGGCGATGCGCTGCTGCCGGGCGAGCCTCTGATCTGCGACGGGCTGGAACTGCCGCTGAAGCACCGCAAGAAGCGCATCGATCTGGAGGCGCGGGGGCTGATCAAGGGCGCTCAGGTCGTCTATCTGGGCCCCGGCCGCAAGCCCGGCTTTTCGCGGCTGCACGTTATCGGGGCCGAGGATCCGCGCCTGTCGGCGGCCTCGATCGTGAAGATCGAGATGCCGGATGCCGAAGAGCCCTTTATTCCCTATGCGGCGCGGATGGGGGCGGCCTTTCTGCACGGCGCCGCCGTCACCATCCACAAGGCGCAGGGCAGCCAATGGCCGCAGGTGCAGGTCTTTGCCCCCGACATCGCCGCCGCCGCATGGTCGAACCGGAACGAGGCCGGGGTGCCCTTGTGGAAGCGGCTGACCTATGTCGCGATCACCCGCGCGCAGGAGCGGCTGTTCTGGGTGACGAAGGCGCGTCTGGCACGGCCTGCCGCCGGGCTGAGCACCGCCGATCTGGAGGCGCCTGTCAGCGCGCTGGCGCTGAGCGCGGCCGAGGCCGAGGATTAGGCGCGTCCCGCAAGCGCCGGGGGCCAGCCCCCGGACCCCCGGGATATTTGGACCAAGGCAAAGATCAGGCGCGATGCGCCGCGAGGAAGGCTTCGTCCAGCGCCTCGGGCGGGAGGCCGGTTTCCCGCGAAAGGCGCAGCAGGCCGAAATGCACGCGGGCGAGGTTCTGATAATAGCCGAGGAAGGCGTGGTTGATCGTGGCGCCCGCCAGGGCGCCGATGACCGGGGCCGATTGCAGGGCGAGTTTCTGGCCGAGCATCGTGGCGAGGCGCGGGGCAGCGGCGGCAATCAGGGCCTGGCTGGATTGGCCTGCCAGCGGGATGGCGAGGCCCGAGAGCGGCGTGCGCGTGGGGTCGCGCGACGGCGGGCGGGCGGCGAGGATGCGCAAGGCCTCTCGGCGCAGATCCTCATCCTCGGGGTCGAGGCCGTGTTCGTCCGCGATGTCGAGGATCGCGCGCATCAGCAGCGTCACCGTGACCGGCAGTTCCAGAAGCGCGCCGGTGATGCCTGCCGCGCCCGCCGCGCCACCGATCAGGGTCGCGCCGATGCGGTTGAAGCGGTCGCTGCGGGCGCGCAGGGTCGTGCGGCTGGCCCTTGCGGCGCGGAAGGCGCGGGTCAGCGCCTGTTCGGTCGCGGCCTCAAGCCTGCGCGACAGGCCGGGCGGCAGGCGCGTCGCGGCGTTCTCGGCCCCCTGCCCGATGCGCGAGATGAGCCGGATCAGTGGCCCGCCCGCCTGCTGGCGGCTTTGCGCCAGCCGCGCGATCTGGGCATGAATCGACGGATCGGTGATCGGCGGCAGGATCTGGGGCGTGATCTGGGGCGGGCGGTCGCTCATCGGCGGGGGATGTCGGATTCAGGGGCGGGGTTGGGCCGAGAGGTCGCGCATGACCTCTCCGGTGACATCAACCCATGCGCCGGGCTGAAGTTCCAGCCCCAGGACGCGGTCCGGGTTCGTGGGCGGGGGCATCTCGACCCCGTCGAGGCGCGAGAAACCGAAGCGGCTGTAATAGGGCGCATCGCCCACCAGCAGGACGCGGCTCCAGCCGAGATCGCGGGCCCGTGACAGGCTGTCGCGCATCAGAAGGCCGCCCAGCCCCTCGCCCTGCGCGGTCGGGTGGACCGCGATGGGGCCCAGAAGCAGAACCGGTTTATCGGCGACCCGGACCGGCCAGTGCCGGATCGCCGCCATCAGCACGTCGGATTGGCGCAGCAGCAGGCAGAGATCGGCCACGGGCGGCACGCCATCGCGCAGCCGATAGGAGGACAGCGCCGTACGGCCCGGGGCGAAGCACAGATCGTAGAGCGCCTCGACCTCGGGCGCGTCGGCACTTGTCTCGGGGCAGATCTGATACATCGCCGCGCCTCCTGCATTCGGGGTGGCCCCTTATCACGGCTGGACAGCAGGCGGAACATTGCACAGCGGGAAAAGCGGTGGCAGGTTGGCGACCGAACGCGACAGGAGGCCGCCCATGTTCTATAGACCCGAAGCCGGACACGGCCTGCCCCACAACCCCTTCAACGCCATCGTGGCGCCCCGGCCGATCGGCTGGATCTCGACCCGGGGCAAGCTGGGCGACAATCTGGCGCCCTATTCCTTCTTCAACGCGGTCGCCTATGTGCCGCCGCAGGTGATGTTCGCCTCGACCGGAGCCAAGCCCGACCGGCCGGGCGCCAAGGACAGCGTCGCCCAGATCATCGAAAGCGGCGTCTTCTGCGTGAACATCGCCAGCCGCGACACCGAGGCGGCGATGAATGCCAGTTCGGCCCCCCTGCCAGCGGGCGTGAACGAATTCGAGGTGGCGGGCGTGGAAAGCATCCCCTGCCAGACGATCGACTGCCCGCGCGTGGCGCAGGCCGTGGCCGCGCTGGAATGCCGCCTGACGCAGATCGTGCCGCTGGCGGGCGAGCAGAATTTTGCCGTCTTCGGTGTCGTCACGGGCGTTCACCTGCGCGACGATTGCGTGGTCGATGGCCGCTTCGATCCGCGCCCTGCGGGCGGCTGGCTGGCGCGTTTGGGCTACAAGGATTACACCGCCGTCACCGACATCTTCGAGATGGACCGCCCCGCATGAGCCGCGAGGTCAAGGATTACATCCGCAGCATTCATGATTTCCCGCATGAGGGAATAATTTTCCGCGATGTGACCACGCTGTTCTCGGATGCGCGCGGGTTCCGCATGGCTGTGGACCAGTTGCTGCACGCCTATGCCGGGCAGCGCATCGATAAGGTCGTCGGCCTCGAGGCGCGTGGCTTCATCCTTGGCGGCGCGGTGGCGCATCAGCTTTCGGTCGGGTTCGTGCCGATCCGCAAGAAGGGCAAGCTGCCCGGCACCGTCATCAGCGAGGCCTATCAGCTGGAATATGGCGAAGCGATCATGGAGATCCACGATGACGCCCTGCGCGCGGGCGAACGGGTGCTGATCGTCGATGACCTGCTGGCCACCGGCGGCACGGCGGCGGCGGGGATCACGCTGTGCCAGCGGCTCGGGGCCGAGGTGATCGGCTGCGCCTTCGTCATCGACCTGCCGGATCTGGGCGGCCGCAAGGTGCTTGAGGGGCTGGGAATGCCCGTCCATGCGCTCTGTGCGTTCGAAGGCGCCTAGATCAGAACGGCGCCGGGGTTCATGATGCCTGCCGGGTCCAGCGCCTGCTTGATGGCGCGCATCGCGGCCAGACGGGCGGGGTCGCCCCATTCGGCCAGTTCCGCCGCCTTGAGCCGCCCGACCCCGTGTTCCGCCGAGAACGAGCCGCCGCGTTCCACCACCATCTGATGGATGCGGCGCGACAGGGCGCGGCGCTGGTCGTCGTATTCCTCGCGTCTGCGGCCCGGCGCGGGGAACAGGTTGTAATGCAGGTTGCCGTCTCCCAGATGGCCGAAGCAGTTGACGCGCATGTCACCCTCGGCCGCGATCATGGCGCCTGCGTCGCGCACGAAAGCCGCAATTTCGGACAAAGGCAGGCTGATGTCATGGCTGGCAATCGCGCCGACATGGCGGTTGGCCAGCGGGATATGTTCGCGCAGCGCCCAGAGGTCGGCGGCCTGCTGGCCCGACTGCGCGATGGTGCCGTCATGGACCAGACCGGCGGCGGAACCGGCCTCGAACAGCCCTTCCAGCGCGCGGGCCGAGGACAGGCCAGCGGGCAGGCCGACCTCGATCAGGGCCATCCATTCCGGGATGGGCGCGAAGGGCTGGCGCATCTGCGGGAAGGCCTCGGCCAGGAAATGCAGCCCCTGCCCCGCGATCAGCTCGAACGCGGTCACCCCGCCCGCCATGCGGGCCTGCGCCAACGCCAGAAGCCGCAGCGCGGCCTCGGGGCTGTCCACGACCATCAGCGCCACGCCCGTCTCGGCCGGGACCGGGGCCAGGACCAGCGCGGCGGCGGTGATGATCCCAAGCGTGCCTTCGGCGCCGATCAGCAGATCGCGCAGGTCGTATCCGGTATTGTCCTTTCGCAGCCGCTTGAGGTCGCGCATGATCTGGCCCGAGGGCAGCACAGCCTCGACCCCAAGACACAGCGCACGGGCATTGCCGTAGCGCAGTACATTCACGCCGCCCGCATTGGTGGACAGCACACCGCCGATCCGGGCGCTGCCCTGCGAGGCCAGCGACAGCGGGAATTGCCGACCCGCCGCCGCCGCCGCGTCCCGCGCAGCCTGCAGGGTCACGCCCGATTCCGCGATCATCACGCCCTCGTCGGGATAGGTCGCGCGGATGGCGGCCATGCGTTCCAGCGACAGGATCAGCGGCGCGGGGCCGTCGGGCATGATCTGGCCGCCCACAAGCCCGGTGCCGCCGCCGCGCGGCACGACCGGCACGCGGGCCGCCGCGCAGGCGCGGATGATGGCTGCGCATTCTTCGGCATCACGGGGGGCGGCGACCAGCCCCGCCTGTCCGTGAAAACGGCCGCGCGGCTCCTCGGTATAGGCGGGGGACGGCTCGCGCAGCACCCCTGCGGGCAGGTGCGCGGCCAGTCGTTCGTCAGCGGGGTTCAGCTCAGCGGACATCGGTGCGCCCCCTTCGGTCGCTGCGCAGATTGGCGTAGAGCACATGGTTGCGCCAGCGCCCGTCGATCTGCAGATAGCTTTGCGCGACGCCCTCATACTTGAAGCCCGATTTCTCGAGCACCCCGCGCGAGGCGGCGTTCTCGGGCAGGCAGGCAGCCTCGATCCGGCTGAGATCCAACGTGGTAAAGGCGTAATGGACCAGCACACCCAAAGCCTCGCGCATGTAGCCCTGACGCGCATGGGGCTGGCCGATCCAGTAGCCGACGGTCGCCGATTGCGCAGGGCCACGCCGGATATTGTCCAGCGTCACGGCCCCCAGCAGCGCCCCGTCTGAACGGCGCGTGATGAAGAAGGGAAAGCCCGTCCCGGCATGAGCCGCACGCGCGGCCCAATGGACGCGGTTGGTGAAGCTTTTGCGGGAGAGGTGGTCGCGCGACCAGACGGGTTCCCACGGGGTCAGGAAGTCGCGGCTTTCGTCACGCAGCGCGGTCCAGGCGTTGAAATCGGAATGCGAGGGCAGGCGCAGCACGATCCGCTCGGCATCCAGCCGGACCGGACGGCGCCTGAGCAGCATCATGCAGCAAGCCTTCGCAGCAGATCCTCGCGGGTCGGCGCGCCCTCGACCGGGCCGTAAAGCGCCAGAGCAGGCCGCGCCGAGCCGATCAGCGCGACCGCGTGGTCGCGGATATCGGCCAGCGTCACGCTGGCGATGCGCTCGGCCACCTCGGACGCATCGGGCACCCGGCCCCAGATGGCCAGCGTGCGCGCCATGCGTTCCGCCTGGGCCGAGGGGCTTTCCAGACCCATCAGCAGGCTGGCACGCAGCTGGGCGCGGGCGCGGGCCAGTTCGGCCTCGGTCATGTCCTCGGCGGCGCGCTTGATCTCGTCGATGGTCAGGTTCGCCAGATCGGCCAGATCCTCGGCCCCGGTCCCGGCATAGATCGTCAGCATGCCGGTGTCGTCGTGAAAGCCCGACTGCGCGAAGATCGTGTAGCACAGGCCGCGTTCCTCGCGGATCTTCTGGAACAGCCGCGAGGACATCCCCCCGCCAAGCGCCGACGAGAAGATCTGCGCGGCATAGAAATCCGGCGCCAGATAGCCCGGCCCCTCGAAGGCCAGCGCGAAATGGGCCTGTTCCAGCGGCTTGACATGGCGCGTCTCGCGGCCCTGCCAGCGGGCGGCCTCGCGCGGGGCCTGGGCCACGGGCTTCAGATGGCCAAAGGCAGCCTCGGCCAAGGCCACGATGCGGTCATGCGAGACAGCGCCCGCCGCCGAGACGACCATCTGGCCGGGGCCGTAATTCTCGGCGACAAAACTCGCCAGATCGGCGCGGCCGAAGCGGCTGACGCATTCGGCGGGGCCAAGGATCGTGCGGCCCATCGGCTGGTCGGGATAGGCGGCCTCTTGCAGCCAGTCAAAGATGATGTCGTCGGGCGTGTCCAGCGACTGCCCGATTTCCTGCAGGATCACGCCGCGCTCGACCTCGATCTCGCGGGCGTCGAAGACCGGGTTCAGCACGATGTCGCTGATCACGTCAAAGGCAAGATCGACGTCATCCTCGAGCACGCGGACGTAATAGGCGGTCGCGTCGCGCGAGGTATAGGCGTTGATGTAGCCGCCCACATCCTCGATCGCCTCGGCGATCTGCAGGGCGCTGCGGCGCGTCGTGCCCTTGAAGGCCATGTGTTCCAGAAAGTGCGCGATGCCGTTCTGTTCGGCGCGTTCGTTGCGCCCGCCCGCATTCACCCAGACGCCAAGTGCGGCAGAGTGCAGCCCCGGCATGGCGCGAGTCGCCACCCGCAGCCCGTTGGGCAGGGTCGTGATGATGGGTTCGTTCACTGAGTTCTCCGTTCGAGGATCAGTGACTTAAGCGCCTCGACATCGTTTTCAACCCGCGTCACGCGTTCGGGCAAATCGAACAGGCTCGCCATATGCGGCGGCAGGACGGGCCGCTGGCCGGTCGCGCGCTCGACCGCGTCGGGGAACTTGGCGGGATGCGCGGTGGCCAGCGTGACCATCGGGACGCCCGGCTCAAGGTGACGCTCGGCCACGGCCACGCCGATGGCGCTGTGCGGGCAAAGCACCTCGCCCGTCGTGCTCAGGGCGCGGGTGATCGTCGCCAGCGTCTCTTCCTCGGAGACGCGGCCCGAGCGGAATTCCTCGCGCAGCGTTTCCAGCGCGCCCAGGCTGATCGAGAAACCACCGGCCTTCAGCTCGACCATCAATTGCCGGATCGCGCCCGCGTCCTGACCATAGGCCAGATACAGCGCACGTTCGAAGTTCGAGCTGACCTGAATGTCCATCGAGGGGCTGATCGAGGGCGCGACCTCGCCCACCCGGTATTCGCCGGTGGTCAGCGCGCGGTGCAGGATGTCGTTCTGGTTCGTCGCCACGATCAGACGGCGCACCGGCAGGCCCATGCGGCGCGCGATGGAACCGGCGAAGATGTCGCCGAAATTGCCGGTCGGGACGCAGAAATCCGTCTGCCGCATCCCCAGGGACGCGCAGGCGGTGAAGTAATAGACGATCTGCGCCACGACGCGCGCCCAGTTGATGCTGTTCACCCCGGCCAGCCCGACGCCGTCACGGAAATCGTGGTCGTTGAACAGGTCCTTCAGACGCGCCTGGCAATCGTCGAAATGCCCAGTGACGGCCAGCGCATGCACGTTCTCGGCGGCCGGCGTCGTCATTTGACGGCGCTGCACCTCGGACACGCGGCCATGCGGATACATGATGAACACGTCCACGTTGTCGATGCCGCGGAACGCCTCGATCGCGGCGCTGCCGGTATCGCCCGAGGTCGCGCCGACGATGGTGATGCGCTGCCCCGACCGCGTCAGCGCGATCTGGAACAGTTGCGCGATCAGCTGCATCGCGAAATCCTTGAAGGCCAGCGTGGGACCGTGGAACAGCTCCAGCAGGTGATGTCCGGGCGCCAGCTGCACCAGCGGCGCGCGTGCGGCGTGGCTGATGCGCGCATAGGCCCGGTCAATGGCGCCGCGCAATTCCTCATCGGTGAAGCTGTCGCCGGTGAAGGGACGGATCACGCGAAAGGCGACCTCTTCGTAGGACAGGCCGTCCAGCGCCTCGATCCCCTCCAGCGTGGGGATGGTCTCGGGCAGGTAGAGGCCGCCGTCGCGCGCCAGCCCCGACAGCATGGCCTCTTCGAAGTTCAGAACCGGGGCCTGCCCGCGGGTCGAGACGTAACGCATCATTCGTCCTTCAGTATTTGCGCTGCCTGATACGCCAGATCAGCGCCAGTGTCATCACCGCCCATGTCACAGCGATCAGGAACCACTGCATCGCATAGGACAGATGGTTGTTCGGAATCCCCTCGACCGCGACCGGGATCGGGCGGGCGCCCTGATTGTCGCCCTGCACGAAGCTGGCCACGACCAGCACCGGAAGCGTGTCCAAGACCTCGGCCATGTGCTCGACATCGCGGGCGAACCAGATGTTCTCGTCCAGGTTCGGCGCGGGGGTCGAGGAACTGGCATCCTGCGGCCAGTGCAGGTTGCCGGTGATCTGCAACCGGACCGGCGGGCGTTCCACCCGGCGCATCTGCTGCGGCACGAAGCCCCTGTCCACAAGGATCGCGCGCCCGTCATCGGTGATGAAGCGCGAGACGACCTGATAACCCGCGCCTTGGTCGCGGGTATGGGACAGCACGTCGATCTCGGCCCCGGTGGTGGTGCCGCTGACCGTGACGGGCAGGTATTTCATCGAAGGGTCGATCTGGTCCGGCAGGGGCACGGGGGGCGCGTTGATCCCCTCGACGATCTCGGCCAGCAGCCCCTCTTTCCAGTCGCGGCGCTCAAGCTGCCACAGACCCAGCTGGATCAGGATGGCGCAGCCGACAATGCCGACGACAAGAGGAAAGAGATAGCGGCGCATGGCGTTTCCGATCATGGACAACGAAAAACGCGCGGGGCCTGATCCCCGCGCGCCTGTTTTCGCTGGTGGCGGGGATCAGCTGCCCCAGACGTAGATCACGGCGAACAGGACCAGCCAGATCACGTCAACGAAGTGCCAGTACCAGGCGGCGGCCTCGAAGCCGATATGCTGGTGCTGGGTCATCTGGCCCTTCATGAAGCGCCACAGGCAGACGGCCAGGAAGATCGTGCCGATGATGACGTGCAGGCCGTGGAAGCCGGTCGCGATGTAGAAGGCGGCGGCATAGGAAGTGTCGGCCAGGCCGAAAGCGGCGTGGCTGTATTCGTAAGCCTGCAGGCCGGTGAAGATCACGCCCAGGGCCACCGCGATGGCCAGACCGTTGATCGCCACCTTGCGGTCGCCCTCATGCGCCCAGGCGTGGTGCGCCCAGGTCACGGCGACGCCCGACAGCAGCAGGACCAGCGTGTTGATGAAGGGCAGGTGCCAGGGGTCGAAGGTCACGATGCCTTCGGGCGGCCAGACGCCGTCGCGCAGCGGGCTTTCGGGGCCCATCGGATACATGGCGTTCTTGATGAAGTTCCAGAACAGCGAGACGAACAGCATCGCCTCGGAGATCACGAACAGGATAAAGCCGTATTGCAGGCCCAGGCGCACGACGGGGGTGTGGTCGCCGGCCTCGCCCTCGCGGATGACGTCGGCCCACCAGGCGAAGCTGACATAGGTCGTGGCGACCAGACCGATCAGGAACATCCAGGGGCCGGTGATCGGCGCGCCGAGCAGCGTCACCTCGCCCGTCATCCAGGCGACGGCGCCGAACAGCATGACGAAGACCGCCACCGCCGCAAGGAACGGCCAGATCGAGGCCGGAAGAATATGGTAGTCGTGGTTCTTTGCATGCGCCATGGCGGATCCCCGTCGGCTCCCTCGAAGTCTTTTCTCAGTTGATGGTCTCGGCCGTGTCCGTGTCAAGCGCGGCGCGCCGGGGCTCGGTCCGGTGGAAAGTATAGGACAGCGTGATGTCGCGCACCCAGCTGGCGTCGCGGTCCTTCACGATCTCGGGGTCGACGAAGAAGCTGACCGGCATCTCGATCCGCTCGCCCGGTTGCAGGGTCTGTTCGGTGAAGCAGAAGCACTCGACCTTGCTGAAGTAGAAGCCCGAGATCTCGGGGGCGACGTTGTAGCTGGCGGTGCCGGTGATCGGCACGTCGGAATTGTTGATCGCCTCGTAGAAGGCCAGCCCGTTCTCGCCGATGCGGACATCCATGCGGTTCTGCATCGGACGGAAGGTCCAGGGCAGATTCGGGTCGGTATTGGCGTCGAAGCGGACGCGGACGACATCCTCAAGCACCAGATCGGGCGCCGCGGCCGAGACCTGCGTGGTGCCGCCAAAGCCGGTGACGCGGCAGAACCAGTCGTAGAACGGAACCGCGGCCCATGACAGCGCGCCCATGGTGATGACCACGCCGACCAGCTTGGTCGCGGTGCGGCCCTCGGGGCTCATGCGTTTCATCATTCGGCGGCCTCCTGTGACGGGTTCGATGCGGGTTCGGCGGGTTCCTCTGCGGGCAGCAGGCTGACGCGCGGCTGGTGATCGAAGGCTTCCATCATGTTGCCTTGCTGGACCTTGACCACGGTCAGCGCAAAGACCAGCGCGACGAAGCCGATCAACACGAAGCCCAGCCCGACATTGCGCGACCGGCGGCGGCCATGCAGTTCATGTTCAGCCTTGAGTTGCATCACCACGCCCCCAGCCAGTTCTGCCCCAGCAGCGCCAGGAAATGAAGAAAGAGATAGGTCAGCGACAACTTGAACACGCGCTTTTCCGTGGCGAAATCGTCGCCACGCGCCGCATCCTCGCTGCGTCGCAGGATCTGCCAGCCCCCCCGGATGAAGGCCGCGTTCAGCACCACCGCCACCGCCAGATAAAGCGGACCGCCGACCGAGGTGAAGCCCAGCCAAAGCGAGAAGGGCGCCAGAACCAGCGTATAGGCAAAGATGTGGCGGCGCGTCACTTCGCGGCCATGCGTGACCGTCAGCATCGGCACGCCGGCATCCTTGTAATCGTCGCGCATGAACAGCGCGAGCGCCCAGAAATGCGGCGGCGTCCAGAAGAAGATCAGCGCGAACATCAGCAGCGATTCGATCGAGATGCCGCCCGTCGCGCAGGCCCAGCCGATCATCGGAGGGAAGGCCCCCGCCGCGCCGCCGATGACGATGTTCTGCGGCGTCCAGCGTTTCAGCCAGACCGTATACACGACGGCATAGAAGAAGATCGTGAAGGCAAGGAACAGGGCGGCGAACCAATTCGCCACCAGCCCCAGCATCATGACCGAGATGCCCGAGAGGGCCAGCCCGACCGCCAGCGCCTCGCCGCGCTGGATACGACCGGCGGGGATGGGGCGCGACTGCGTGCGGCGCATGACCGCGTCGATGTCGCTGTCATACCACATGTTCAGCGCGCCCGATGCCCCGCCACCAAGCGCGATGAACAGCACCGCGCAGAAGGCCAGGAACGGATGCACGTCAACCGGCGCGATCCACAGGCCCACGAAGGCCGTGAACACCACAAGAGACATCACCCGCGGCTTCAGCAGCGCGACATAGTCGTTGAACTCGGCCTCGGGGGCGGTCTGGCAGGCGTTGATATCGGTCATCGCGCGTTCATCATCCTTCCTTGGCCGGGGCCGTCAGCCCCGACCTGGGTCGCAAGATCACTCGGCGCGGGCCAGCGTGATCTCGGCTGCGGCATCAAGGGCGGCGGTCTGCGCGGCCTCGTCGCCAAGCGTGCCGCCCTGATCGGCGACCCACGCGGCATAGACCTCGGGGCTGACCGCCTTCACGACGATGGGCATGTAGGCGTGGCTGATGCCGCAAAGTTCGCTGCACTGGCCGAAATAGACGCCTTCCTGCTCGACATTGAACCAGGCCTGACCGATGCGGCCCGGAACGGCGTCCTGCTTCACGGCAAAGGCCGGGATGGTCCAGGAATGGATCACGTCGCTGGCGGTGATCTGGACCAGCACGTTCTGACCGACCGGAACGACCATCGCGGTGTCGGTGGCCAGCAGGTATTCGTCGGCGGAGTAGCCGTAATCGGCCAGCTCATCCTCGGCCAGCATCAGCGAATCGAAGGCGATGCCATTGTCGGGATATTCATAGGACCAGTACCACTGGTGGCCGGTGATCTTGACCACGACATCCGGATTTTCCGGCATTTCCTGGCTGCGGAACAGGATCGGCAGCGAGAAGGCACCGATCGCCACGAGGATCAGCACCGGAACCAGCGTCCATGCGATTTCCAGCGGCGTGTTGTGGGTGAATTTCGCCGGAACCGGGTTCGCGCGCGAATTGAAGCGGAAGATCACGATCAGCAGCAGCACGCAGACAAAGACCGTGATGGCCGCAATGATGTACAGCACGAAATGGTCCAGCCACTGCTGGTCCCGTGCCAGTTCGGTCGCGGCCGGGTGGAACCCGGTTCCGCGCGCCACCGGCTTGCCGATCGAGGGCAGCTCGCCCAACACGTCCTGCGCCAGCGCAGTGCCGGTCAGCATGCCCGCAGTCGCGAACCCCGTAGCTGCCGCGACTGCCCCGCGAATCATCGCTCTTGCCATCGTTCCATCCCGTTGCATTGGCCCGGCCTGAACAGCCGCAGGGGCGGCCGCAAGGCTGCCCCTTTTCCTTTCACAGTGGCCGTTCTATGACCATATCTCGCCCTCTCGGGCAAGTGATACATACAGAAAACCGGCGATTTTGGAACGCGACGCGCTGCCGCGCACCATGACCCGGCAAGGAGGCCAGATGACAGACGCGACCTTCGACCCCTTTGCCGAACTGCTTGACCGCGACCGCGCGCTGTCGATCCTGCGCGACGCCGTGGCCGGCGCCGAGGATGGCGAATTGTTCCTGGAACGCAGCCACAGCGAGGCACTGACCTTCGACGATGGGAGGCTGCGCCATTCCAGTGCGATGGCCGGCCAGGGCTTCGGCCTGCGCGCCGTCAGCGGCGAGGTCACCGGATACGCCCATTCCACCGACATCTCCGAGGCTTCGCTGCGCCGCGCCGCGCAAACCGCGCGCCTGGCGGTGGGCGCGGGTGGCGGCACTCTGGCCGATCCCGCGCCGATGCGTCCCGTCGCGCTCTATCCCGCGATCGACCCGGCCGAGGGCATCAGCATCGCCACGCGCATCGCCCTTCTGCGCGAGATCGACGACTATGCCCGCAGCCTCGATCCCCGCGTCGTGCAGGTCACGGCCAGCATTGCCAGCGCCCTGCAAGAGGTCGTGATCCTGCGCCCCGAGGGTGGCCTTGTGCGCGACATCCGCCCGATGACGCGACTGAATGTCGCAGTCATCGTCGAGAACAACGACCGCCGCGAATCCGGCAGCGCGGGCGGCGGCGGGCGCGTCTCGCTGACGGGGCTGATGCAGCCCGCCCATTGGCGCGCCCAGGTGGACGAGGCGCTGCGGATCGCGCTGGTCAACCTGCGCTCGGTTGCGGCGCCGGCGGGGGTGATGGATGTGGTTCTGGGGCCGGGCTGGCCGGGCATCCTGCTGCACGAGGCCGTGGGCCACGGACTCGAGGGTGATTTCAACCGCAAGAAGGCCAGCGCCTTCGCGGGCCTTCTGGGCCAGCGCGTCGCGGCGCCGGGCGTGACCGTCGTCGATGACGGCACGATCCCCGACCGGCGCGGCAGCATCAACATCGATGACGAGGGCACGCCCCCCGCCCGCAACGTGCTGATCGAGGACGGCATTCTCGTGGGCTACATGCAGGACCGCCAGAATGCCCGGCTGATGGGCGTGGAACCGACCGGCAACGGGCGCCGCGAAAGCTTTGCCCATGTGCCCATGCCGCGCATGACCAACACCTACATGCCGGGCGGAGATGCCGACCCCGCCGCGATCCTGGCCGACCTGAAGGACGGCATCTATGCGGTGGGCTTCGGCGGCGGTCAGGTGGACATCACCAACGGCAAGTTCGTCTTTTCCTGCACCGAGGCCTATCGGGTGAAAAACGGCGTGGTGGGCGATCCGGTGCGCGGCGCGACCCTGATCGGGGATGGGGCGACCGCGCTGCAACAGGTGCGCGCTATCGGCAACGACATGGCGCTGGACCCGGGCATCGGCAATTGCGGCAAGCAGGGGCAATGGGTGCCGGTGGGCGTGGGCCAGCCGACGCTGCTGATCGGCGGGCTGACGGTGGGCGGCTCGGCCGCCTGAAGAATGCAGACCCGGTAACCGGTTGTTAACGACATCCGCGCTAGAAGTGAGCCCGGATGAGTCGGAGGCAGCTTCATGAACGGGTCCGCATTGCACGCAATCCCCCAAAACCCTGCGATCATGCGGGATGACGATCTGTCGGTCTTGCGGCTCATCCGCTCGCGCAGGGTGGGGCCTGCGACGTTTCATCGGCTGATCGCCGAACATGGCAGCGCGTCCGAGGCCTTGCGCGCCCTGCCCGAGATCGCCGCCGCCGCCGGCATCGACGATTACAGCACCTGCCCCGAAGGCGTCGCCGCCGCCGAGCTGTCGGCCGGTCGCCGCGCGGGGGCGCGGCTGATCCGCTGCGATTCGCCCCATTATCCGCCCGCCCTGCGCCAGATCGAGGGGGCGCCGCCGGTCCTGTGGCTGCGTGGCGATCCCACATGGCTGGCGCGCGATGTCGTGGCGGTGATCGGGGCGCGCAACGCCTCGTCCTTGGGGCTGCGGATGGCGCGGGGAATGGCGGCGGGGCTTGGCGAACAGGGGCTGGTCGTCGCTGCGGGGCTGGCGCGCGGGATCGACACGGCTGCCCACAACGCCGCCCTGCCGACCGGAACCATCGCGGTGATGGCGGGCGGCGTCGATGTCATCTACCCGGCCGAGAATGCCGTTCTGGCCGCGCAGATCGCTGAAAAGGGCGCGCTGATCTCGGAACAGCCCCCCGGAACCGAACCCGCCGCGCGTCATTTCCCGACCCGCAACCGCATCGTCTCGGGGCTGTCGCGCGCGGTCGTGGTGATCGAGGCCGCGCATCGCTCGGGCACGTTGATCACCGCGAAGAACGCGCTGGATCAGGGGCGCGAGGTGATGGCGGTGCCGGGCCACCCGATGGATGCCCGCGCAGCCGGCTGCAACGCCCTGATCCGTGACGGCGCGCTTCTGGTGCGCGGCGCGGCCGATGTGGCCGAGGCTCT
Source organism: Paracoccus sp. NSM (assembly GCF_052379855.1). Lineage (NCBI taxonomy): Bacteria > Pseudomonadati > Pseudomonadota > Alphaproteobacteria > Rhodobacterales > Paracoccaceae > Paracoccus > Paracoccus sp. NSM. The sequence continues at coordinate 43,236 of NZ_JBQTCG010000010.1, forward strand.
GGCTCAGGCCGCGCAGGCCGACGAGGGCGCGCAACCCTTACTGCCGCCCGTGGTCGCGGCGCCGGTCACGCGACGGCTGCAGGGGACAGGCGGCCCGGTCGCCGCCCCCTCGACGCGCGACCGTGGCGGCCCCGTGCAGCTTGAGGGGCGCATCCTTGCGCGGCTGTCGCCCTCGCCCACGGACGAGAACGACCTGATCCGCGATCTGGGCATTCCGGTGGCGGTCGCCAATGCCGCGATCGTGGCGCTGGAACTGGAAGGACGCGTGACACGGGTGCCGGGCGGGCGGATCGCTCTGTGCTGATGGGCGAGGGGCGGGCGACCAAGGGCCGTTGACAGCACCGCGCCCCGCACCCATGTTGCCGCCCCATCGCAGTTGCCCGAGGAATCCATGCCCGTCGTCGTCGTCGAATCTCCGGCCAAGGCCAAAACGATCGAGAAATATCTGGGCGGGGATTACCGTGTTCTGGCCAGTTTCGGGCATGTCCGCGACCTGCCGCCCAAGGATGGCAGCGTCGATCCCGAACAGGATTTCGACATGAAATGGGAGGTGGCTGCAGACAGCAGGAAGCACCTCAAGGCGATCAAGGACGCGCTCAAGGACGATCAGTCCCTGATCCTGGCCACCGACCCCGACCGCGAGGGCGAGGCGATCAGCTGGCACCTGCTGGCCGCACTGGAGCCCGCGCTGAAAAAGGGGGCGCAGGTCAACCGCGTGACCTTCAACGCGATCACCAAGACCGCCGTAACCGAGGCGATGGCCCGACCGCGCCAGATCGACCAGCCGCTGGTCGATGCCTATCTGGCCCGCCGGGCGCTGGATTATCTGGTGGGCTTCAACCTCTCGCCGGTGCTGTGGCGCAAGCTGCCGGGCGCCAAATCGGCAGGCCGGGTGCAATCGGTCTGCCTGCGCCTGATCGTCGACCGCGAAATGGAGATCGAGGCCTTCAAGGCCCGCGAATACTGGTCCGTCCATGCCCGCCTGGCGACACCGGGCGGCGAGGAATACGACGCCACGCTGGTCTCGCTGGCGGGACGCAAGCTGGACCGTTTCGATCTGGCCGATCAGGATCAGGCCGCGATGGCGCTGAGCGCGGTGGCCAGCCGCGACCTCAAGGTCGCGAGCGTCGCGGCCAAGCCCGCCAGCCGCAACCCCTGGCCGCCCTTCATGACCTCGACCCTCCAGCAGGAGGCCAGCCGCAAGCTGGGCATGGGCGCCAAGGCCTGCATGTCGGCGGCGCAGCGGCTCTACGAGGCCGGGCTGATCACTTACATGCGGACCGACGGCATCGACATGGCACCCGAGGCCGTGATGTCGGCGCGCGACGCGATCAAGGCGAAATTCGGCGAGAATTACCTGCCGAAATCCCCGCGGATGTACAAGAACAAGGCCAAGAACGCGCAAGAGGCGCATGAATGCATCCGACCGACCAACATGATGATGTCGCCCGACCGGCTGAAGGTCAGCGCGGATGACCAGCGCAACCTCTATGACCTGATCTGGAAGCGCACCATCGCCAGCCAGATGGAAGCCGCGCGGATGGAGCGCACGACCGTCGAGATCGCCAGCCCCGACAATCAGGTCGGCCTGCGCGCGACGGGACAGGTCATGCTGTTCGACGGCTTCCTGCGCGTTTACGACCAGGGCCGCGACGATGACGAGGGCGAGGACAGCGCCCGCCTGCCCGCCATCACCGAAGGTGAGGCCGCGCGCCTCGTCGCCGCCGCCTTCTCCGGGGAACTGGCCAAGGCACGCGAGAAGGGCGGCGACCCTCTGACCGCCCCCGCAGGCCAGAAAGCCGCGCCCGGCTTTCTGACCGACGATCGCGCCGCCGTCGCCTCGCGCCAGCACTTCACCCAGCCGCCCCCCCGCTATACCGAGGCCACGCTGGTCAAGCGGATGGAGGAACTGGGCATCGGGCGCCCCTCGACCTATGCCAGCATCGTGACGACGATCCAGGACCGCGACTATGTTCGCAAGGACAAGAACCGCCTGATCCCCGAGGACAAGGGTCGGCTGGTCACGATCTTCCTGCTGAAATATTTCCCGCGCTATGTCAGCTACGATTTCACCGCCGATCTGGAAAACGAACTGGACGAGATCAGCGCCGGCGAGCGGGTGTGGCGCGACGTGCTCGGACGCTTCTGGAAGGATTTTTCGAAAGCGCTGGAAGGCACGTCCGAGCTTCGCATCACCGAGGTTCTCGATGCGATCGACGATGCGCTGGCCCCGCATCTCTATCCGCCGCGGGCCGATGGCGGCGATCCGCGTGCCTGTCCACTCTGCGGCGCGGGGCGCCTGAACCTCAAGACCGCGCGGTCGGGCGGGGCCTTCATCGGCTGCACGAATTACCCCGAATGCCGCTATACCCGCCCGCTTTCGGCGCCGGATGGCGAGGCCCCGGTCGGCGACCGCGTTCTGGGCGAGGATCAGGGCGATCCGATCAGCCTCAAGACCGGGCGCTTCGGCCCCTATGTCCAGCGCGGCGAGGCGACAGACGAAAACCCCAAGCCGCCCCGCGCCTCGATCCCGAAAGGGTGGGACGCGGCGACGCTGGATCTGGAACGCGCGGTCCAGCTGTTGTCGTTGCCGCGCCCGGTCGGCCCGCATCCCGAGGACGGCGTGCTGATCGAGGCCGGAATCGGACGGTTCGGTCCCTATGTGAAGCACGGCACGAAATACGCCAATATCGCGGATGTGGACGAGGTCTTCACCATCGGCATGAACCGCGCGGTCGAGGTTTTGGCGGCCAAGCAGACGCGCGGACGCGCGGCCGCTGCCGCGCCTTTGCGTGAACTTGGCGATCATCCCGATGGCGGCCCGATCCAGGTGATGAACGGGCGATATGGCCCCTATGTCAAATGGGCCAAGGTCAACGCCACCCTGCCCCGTGACACCACGCCCGAGGATCTTACTCTTGAACAGGCCTTGGAACTGATCGCGGCAAAGGCGGGGAAATCGCCCGCCAAATCGACGCGCAAGCCTGCCGCCGCGAAAACCGCCAAGCCGAAGGCCACCACCAAGGCCAAGGCGAAAGGCACGACGACCAAGGCGGCGACCAAGGCGGCGACCAAGGCGAAAACCGCCAGTTCCAAGCCCTCGAAGGACGTCGATTGAGCGCTGCGGGCGGTAACATCGCCCGCGCCGATTGACAGCGTGTGCGCCTCGCCTAGTGTGCAGGTGCAGAAACACAGACTGGGGGAGGCCGATGAAGAAGGTTTATGCCACTGCGGATGCGGCGCTTGACGGACTGCTGCATGACGGGATGTTCATCGCGGCGGGGGGGTTCGGGCTCTGCGGCATTCCGGAATTGCTGATCGACGCACTGGTGCGCTCGGGCGTGAAGGACCTGACGATCGCCAGCAACAATTGCGGCGTGGATGGGTTCGGTCTGGGCAAGCTTCTGGACACGCGCCAGATCCGCAAGATGATCAGTTCCTATGTCGGCGAGAATGCCGAATTCATGCGGCAATACCTGTCGGGCGAGCTTGAGCTGGAATTCAACCCGCAAGGCACCCTGGCCGAGCGGATGCGCGCGGGCGGCGCGGGCATTCCGGGCTTCTACACCAAGACCGGCGTCGGCACCGTCATCGCCGAGGGCAAGGAGGTCAAGACCTTCGACGGCCAGGATTACATCCTCGAACGCGGGATCGTGGCGGACCTCTCGATCGTCAAGGCCTGGAAGGCCGACGACACGGGCAATCTGGTGTTCCGCAAGACGGCGCGCAACTTCAACCCTCCGGCGGCGATGTGCGGGCGCGTCTGCGTGGCCGAGGTCGAGGAGATCGTCCCGCGCGGCAGCCTGGACCCCGACCTGATCCACCTGCCCGGCATCTATGTCCACCGCATCATCCAGGGCAGCCACGAGAAGCGCATCGAGCAGCGCACCACCCGCAAGCGTGAGGAGGCCTGATCATGGGCTGGGACCGCAACCAGATGGCCGCGCGCGCGGCGCTTGAACTGGAAGACGGGATGTATGTGAACCTCGGCATCGGCATCCCGACGCTGGTGGCCAATTACGTGGGCGACAAGGACATCACGCTGCAATCCGAGAACGGCATGCTGGGCATGGGCCCCTTCCCGTTCGAGGGCGAGGAGGATCCCGACCTGATCAATGCGGGCAAGCAGACGATCACGGAGCTGTCGCGGACGTCCTATTTCGACAGCGCGACGAGCTTCGGGATGATCCGGGGCGGCAAGATCGCGGCGGCGATCCTGGGCGCGATGGAGGTGTCCGAGGCGGGCGATCTGGCGAACTGGATGATCCCGGGCAAGCTGGTCAAGGGCATGGGCGGCGCGATGGACCTGGTCGCGGGCGTGGGCCGGGTGATCGTGGTGATGGACCACACGAACAAGGCGGGCGAATCGAAGGTTCTGCGGGCCTGCACGCTGCCCCTGACGGGCAAGGGCGTGGTGGACCGGATCATCACCAATCTGGGCGTTCTGGACGTCGTGCCGGGCGGTTTGCGGATCGTGGAACTGGCCGATGGCGTGACCGAGGCCGATCTGCGCGCCTCGACCGAGGCGACGATCGTCGCCTGAGACGCCGGGACCATGCGCCGTGCCGAGGGTGCGGAGGGGGCTCTGCCCCCGCCGTCCTGCGGACGGCCCCCCGGGATATTTGAAACCAAGGCAAAGCAGGCCCGGGGCGGAACGGATGATGGGTGCGGACAAGATCGAGCGATTGTTCACCGGCACGGACGGGCGGTTCTTCTGCGCGCGGTGGGGACGGCCCGTGGCGCCGGTCATCTTCGGTCTGGCCGATGAGAGCCTGGACATCTTTCGTGGCGCGATAAGGGCAGGCTTTGCCCATGCCGGGCATCCGCTGGCAGAAACGGACCCCGAGATGGGGGCCAATCTGATGCTGTTCTTCCTGCGCGACTGGGCGGAACTGGAGGACGTGCCGGATCTGGACGCCCTGACCGGACAGGCGGGGTTGCCTGCGCGGCTGGCGGCGGCCTCGGGCGGGGAGGGCGCGGATCAGTACCGCATCTTCCGCTTCGATGCCGATGGCGGCATCCGGGCCTGTCTGGGATTTCTGCGCATGTCCGGCGCTTTGGCCGAGGCCCATCCGGCCCAGCTTGCCGAGGCGGTGATGATGCGGTCTGCCCTGAATTTCGCGCGCGACGTGCGGCCTTCGGCCTCTATGGCGGCGCTGATCCGGGCGGCCTATGATCCGGTCCTGCCGGTGGCCAGCCGCGATCCGAGCCATGCGCTGCGGCTGGCGGCCCGGATGGCGGCCGCCCGGTCATGAGCCACCGCATCCGGCTGCGCGTCTACTACGAGGATACCGACCTGGCCGGTATCGTCTATTACGCCAATTACCTGAAGTTCATCGAACGCGGCCGGTCGGACTGGCTGCGCGATCTGGGTCTGGACCAGCGCGCGCTGAAGGAGGATCAGGGCCTCGTCTTCGCCGTCCGCCGGGTCGAGGCCGATTATCTGGCCCCCGCCCGTTTCGAGGACATGCTGGACGTCACTACCGCGCTGGCCGAGATGCGGCCCGCCCGCCTGATCCTGACGCAGGAGGTTCTGCGCGACGGCGCGGCGCTGTTCCGGGCAAGCGTCACCATCGTCTGTCTGGACGCTTCGGGCCGGCCCGTCCGCCTGCCCGACAGGTTGCGCCGGCTTCTGGCGCCCTGAGCGCCGCAGCGGACAGGCTGGCGCGTTCCCAGCCCCTTGCCTATGAGGCGATTGCGGCACAGCCTGTCCGGAACCGGAGGAAGTGACGCCTTTGTGTTGCCGCGGGGGATGAAACCCGTGGCAGATACAGGGTAAAAGGCGCCCGACCCGGCAGAGCCCGCCGCAGGTCCATGACGACGAGGCAGTGAAGATGGAAACCATTCAGGCCGCCGAGGCCATCGACTTTTCGGCCGTTGGGCTGTTCCTGCAGTCCTCGCTGACGGTGCAGGTCGTGATGATCATGCTGCTTGTGGCCTCATTCTGGGCCTGGGCGATCATCGTCCAGAAATACCTGGTCTTTGCGCGCGCGCGGCGCGATGCGGCGGCCTTTGACCGCGCCTTCTGGTCGGGCGAGCCGCTGGACGACCTGTTCGACCGCATCGGGGACCGCCCGCGCACCGCGCCCGAGCGCATCTTTGCCGCCGGGATGACCGAATGGAACCGCAGCCAGCGCGACAGCGGCGAGTTGATCCCCGGCTCTCTGCCGCGCATCGACCGCGCCATGAACATCGCCATCCAGCGCGAGGAAGCCCGCCTGTTCAAGGGCCTTTCGTTCCTGGCGACTGTCGGCTCGACCTCGCCCTTTATCGGGCTCTTCGGGACGGTCTGGGGGATCAAGTCCGCCTTTGAAGGCATCGCACTGAGCCAGGATACCAGCCTTGCCGTCGTGGCCCCCGGTATCGCCGAGGCGCTGCTGGCGACCGCGCTCGGCCTTGTCGCGGCCATTCCGGCGGTGATCTTCTACAACAAGCTGTCGGGCGACGCCGACCGCATCACCGGCAGCTGGGAGAATTTCGCCGACGAATTCGCCAGCCTGCTGTCGCGCCAGATCGAAGAGCCCGCCGCATGAGCGCCTCGGTCGTCAAGCGCGAAGCCCGCAAGGGGCGCGGACGGCGGCGCAACGCGCCCATGTCCGAGATCAACGTGACGCCCTTCGTGGACGTCATGCTGGTACTGCTGATCATCTTCATGGTCGCGGCCCCGCTGCTGACGGCGGGTGTGCCGCTGAACCTGCCCCAGACCGCCGCCAATGCCGTGCCGACCGAACAGGAAGAGCCGCTGGTCATCTCGGTCCCGGCAGATGGTCAGGTTCTGGTCATGGACCTGCCCGTCGCGGATACCGAGGTCGTGGCGCGGCTGCGCGCGATCCTGGCCGAACGGCAATCGGGCCGCGTCTTTCTGCGCGCCGACGGGGCGATCCCCTATGCCCGCGTGGTTCAGATCATGGGCGCGCTGAATTCGGCGGGGATCACCGATATCGTGCTGGTCACCGAGACCGGTGGCCCGCGGATGGATGGCTAGGCGATGAGCGAACGGGAAGAACGCATCGGTCGGTGGGTCTCGGGGGTGGCGCATGGTTCGCTGATCCTCTGGGCGGTGCTGGGCGGTGCGTTGTTCCGGCCGCAGACCATGCCGCCGATGCGCAGCACGCAGGTCTCGACCATCAGCGGCGCCGAGTTCGAGGCGCTGGCCGCAGCGTCCCGTGGGGCGGGGCCGGTCGCGCCGGATGCGACGGCGGTGGCCAGCCTGCCCACGCCTTCGGGCGACGAGGGAGCCGAGGCGCCTGCAGGCTCGACCGCGCCCGAGGCGCAGGACGTGGCCGAGCTGGCACCGCCCGACAGCGCCGAGCCCGCCCCCGATCTGAGCGATTTCGCCGCGCGCGATCCGGTCGCCGTGGCCAGCGATCTGGCCCAGCCCCCCGCCGCGCAATCCCAGGCGCCCGTCGAAAGCCCGGCCGTGCCGCCCGCAGCCGAGACCGCGCCCCTGCCAAGCACCGCGCCTGCCCTCGATGCGCCCGCCCCGCCGCGTTCGGCGCTGGCGCTGGCCGCGTCTCCCCGTCCGCAGCTGCGCCCCGACGACCTGATCGAGGCCTTCAACCGCCGCGTCGCCGAAAGCCGGGCCGCCGAAGCCGCCGAGGAAGCCGCGCGACAGGCCGCAGCCGAAGCCGCCCGCGCCGAGGCCGAGGCCCTTGCGCGAGCCGAAGCAGAGCGGCAGGCCGAAGAACGCCGCCGTGCCGAAGCCGCCGAGGCAGAGCGCCGCGAAGCCGCAGAGCGGCAGGCCGAAGAACGCCGCCGTGCCGAGGCCGCCGAAGCAGAGCGCCGCGAAGCTGCTGAGCGCGATGCCGAAGAACGACGCCGAGCCGAAGCCGCCGAGGCAGAACGCCGCGAGGCCGCTGAGCGCGAGGCCGAAGAACGACGCCGAGCCGAAGCCGCCGAAGCAGAGCGCCGCGAAGCTGCGGAGCGGCAGGCCGAAGAACGACGCCGCGCCGAGGCCGCCGAGGCAGAGCGCCGCGAGGCTGCTGAGCGCGAGGCCGAAGAACGCCGCCGCGCCGAAGCCGCCGAGGCAGAGCGGCTGGCCGCCGAGCGTGAGGCGGCCGATCGCCGCGCGCTGGAAGATGCGCTGCGAGAGGCCCAGCAGAACGACGCCGGCGCCGCAGGGACCGACACGGCCTCGACCGGGGATGCCTTTGGCGGGGATCGCCAGCGGATCGAGGGCGGCGACGGGGCCTCGGCCGGGCTGGACCCGCTGGCTGCGGCCCTTGCGGGCGCGCTGTCGGGCGATGGCGGCGAGGCGCCCGCGCCCGACGTGATGCAATTCGCGCCTTCGGGGATCAGCGCCACGCCCCTGCCCGACCCGCAGGACGACGCAGCACTGGGCGGCCTGCCCGTCGGCGCGCCCCTGTCGCTGGCCGAACGCGAGGGCCTGCGCATGGCGATCGAGCGTTGCTGGAATGTCGGCGCGCTGTCGGTCGAAGCCGCGCAGACCAGCGTGACGGTCGCCTTCTCGCTTGGGCCGGACGGGGTGCCCGAACAGGGCAGCATGCGGATCGCGGATTTCCGCGGCGGCTCGTCCAATGCCGCGCAGCAGGCCTTTGACGTGGCGCGGCGCGCGATCCTGATGTGCGGGCAAGCGGGCTATGCCCTCCCCGCAGCGAAATACGGCCGCTGGCGCGATGTCGAGGTAAGCTTTCGCCCCGGCGGCGTTGAATTCTGACGACCCCTGGCGACGGGCCCGGCCTGCCGCCTGATCACGGTAATGAGGACGCCATGTTCCACAAGCTGACCCTTGCCCCTGCCCTTGCGGCGATCCTGGCCATCGGCGCACCCGCCCTGCCGGCGATGGCCCAGGGCGCGCCCTTGCGGATCGAGATCACCGATGGCGTGATCGAGCCCATGTCCATCGCCATTCCCGCCTTTCACGGCGATGCCGAACTGGCCGCGCGGGTGCGTCAGGTCGTGGCCGACAACCTGACCGGCACCGGGCTTTTCCGCGAGATCCCCGCCGAGGCCCATACCGCCAGCCCCGCCAGCTTTGCCGACCCGGTCAGCTACGAGGAATGGCGCGCGGTGAACGCTCAGGCCCTCGTCTCCGCCGAGGTGACGCGGGTGGGTGAGGATATCAGCGTGCGATTCCGGCTGTTCGACGTGTTCTCGGGTCAGCCGCAGGGCGACGGGATGCAGTTCGACGCCCGCGCCGCCGATTGGCGCCGCGCCGCGCACAAGATCGCGGACCAGATCTATGCGCGCCTGACCGGCGAGCGGCCCTATTTCGACAGCCGCGTGGCCTTCGTGCAGGAGACTGGCCCAAAGAATGCCCGGATCAAGCGCATCGGGGTGATGGATTACGACGGTGCGAACATCCGCTGGATGACCGACAGCGCCTCGCTGGTGCTGGCGCCGAAATTCTCGCCCGACGGGCGGCAGATCCTGTTCACCAGCTATGACAGCGGCTTTCCGCAGATCCGCCTGCTGGATGTGGCCAGCGTGACCTCGCGCCCTCTGACGCAGGACGCGGGCGCGATGGCCTTTGCCCCGGCCTTCAGCCCGGATGGCCGCCGCATCGCCTATTCGCGCGAACAGGGCGGCAATTCCGACATCTGGCTGATGGATGTGGCGACGGGCGGGCAGCGGCCTTTGACCAACGCGCCCTCGATCGAGACCTCGCCCAGCTTCAGCCCGGATGGCAGCCGCATCGTCTTTGAAAGCGACCGTTCGGGGACGCCGCAGCTTTACATCATGGGCCTCGATGGCGCCGAACCGCAGCGGATCAGCTTTGGCGACGGCCGCTACGGCACGCCGGTCTGGTCGCCGCGCGGCGACATGATCGCCTTCACCAAGCGGATCGGCGACCGGTTCCATATCGGCGTGATGCGGACCGACGGGTCGGGCGAGAAGATGCTGACCGAATCCTTCCTGGACGAAGGGCCGACCTGGGCGCCGAATGGGCGGGTGGTGATGTTCACGCGCGTCACTCCGGGCGGAACCGGCGAGCCGCGGCTGCATTCTGTGGACATCACCGGGCGAAACATGCGACCGCTTCAACTGGATTTTGCCGCCTCGGACCCGTCCTGGGGACCGCTGCTGCCATGAGGGATAAGATGACCCACGCCGCGACCAAGCCTGCCCTGATCGCCTGTCTTCTGGCGCTGGCCGCCTGTGCGCAGCCTGCGCCGCCTGCGCCGCCGGTGATCGACCCCTATGCCCAGACCGGGGCGGGCGCGGTCTTTCAGGGCAACCTGCCGGGCGGCGTGATCGGGGTCGAGGGCAGCGCGCAGTTCTTCCGCGCGCAGGTCGGCGACACGGTCCTGTTTCCGGCCGAACAGACCGCACTGACGCCCGAGGCCCGCGCGATCCTGTCCCGCCAGGCTGACTGGCTGAACCGGAACGGCAATTTCACCGCCATCGTCCAGGGCCATGCCGAGGAAACCGGCACGCGCGAATACAACCTTGCGCTTGGCGCCCGGCGTGCCAGCGCGGTGCAGGAATATCTGGTGGCGCAGGGCGTCGCACCGGGGCGCATCCGCACCCTGTCCTTCGGCAAGGAGCGCCCGGCCGAGATCTGTTCCGACGAAAGCTGCTATGCCCGCAACCGCCGCGCCGTGACGGTGGTCAGCGATGGCGGGGCGGGTCTGTGATGCGCGTCTGGCCGGTCGCCCTGTTTCTGGCGCTGGCCAGCCCCGCGCTGGCACAGCAGGCCGAAGCGCCCGCATCGCCTGCCGAAACGCCCAGCCGCGATGCGTCCCTGCACGAGATGCGGGCAAGCCTTGCCGAGTTGCGCGCCAATCTTCAGCGGCTGCGCGCCGAACTGGTCGCATCCGGGGCCGAGGGCTTTCAGGCGGCGGGCGGCGAGACCGCGATCGACCGCATGAACGCGATGGAGGCGCAGCTGATGCGCCTGACCGATCAGGCCGAACGCCTTCAGAACCGCATCAACCGCGTGGCGACCGACAATGAACGTCGGCTGGCCGATCTGGAATTCCGCCTCTGCGAGATGGACGAGACCTGCGATCTCAGCGCGCTGACGGTGCCTTCGGGCGTGGGCGGGCTGGCGCCGGAACTGGCGCCCTCGGCCCCTGCGCCCAGCATGGATGACAGCACCGCAGGCGCGGCGACCGCCGCCGAACAGGCCGATTTCGACCGCGCCCGCACCGCGCTTGACGCGGGCAACACGCTGGAGGCCGCACGCCTCTTCGCGCAGGTGGCCGAGGCCCATGCCGGAGGCCCCCTGACCGCCGAGGCACTGTTCCTGCGCGGGGTGGCGCTGGAACGCGGCGGCGATCCGCGCGCGGCCGCGACCGCGTGGCTTGAAGGCTTCGCCGCCGATCCCGACAGCCGCCGGGCGGGTGAAAGCCTGCTGGGCATCGCCCGCGTGATCGAGGGTCAGGGCGACACCACCGCCGCCTGTCTCTATCTGGCCGAGATCCCGGCGCGTTTCCCCGGCAGCGCCCCCGCGCAAGAGGCCGAGGCCGGTCTGGTCCGGCTGGGCTGCGGCAGCGCCGATCTGGGCGCCTTGGACCCGCTGCTGGACCCCGCGCTCGATCCCGAGGCGCTGGCCGATCTGGCCGAACACGACTAGGGGCCGGGGGTGATCGCCTCGGGCAGCGACCCGGCCACGCGGATCATGGCGGCACTGGACCGTCTGGCGGGCGATCTGCCCGCGCTTGGGCTGGCCGTGTCGGGCGGCGGCGATTCGGTCGCGCTGATGCAGGTGGCCGCAGAATGGGCGCGCGGACGCCGCATCATGGTCGCCACCGTGGATCACGACCTGCGCCCCGGCAGCGACCTCGAGGCCGCCGAGGTCGGTCGCGCCGCCCGCGCCCTTGGCCTGAGCCACGTCACCCTGCGCTGGCAGCGCGAGACCCGCAGCGGCAACCTGATGGCGCAGGCCCGCGACGCACGGCTGCGGCTGCTGGCGGGCTGGGCGCAGCGCAACGACCTGCCCGCCGTGGCGCTTGGCCATACCGCCGACGACATGGCCGAGACGCTGCTGATGCGGCTGGTCCGCAGCGCCGGGATCGACGGGCTGGCGGGCATGGCCGAATGGCGTGACGCCTTCGGGATGCGCTGGCTGCGCCCGGCCCTCGGCACGCACCGGCAGGAACTGCGCGACTGGCTCAAGGCGCGCGGCGTCTCGTGGATCGACGATCCCAGCAATGAGAACACCGATTTCGAACGCGTCCGCGTCCGCCGCGCGATGGCCACGCTTGGTCTCGACCCTGCCCCGCTGGCCCTGGCCGCCCGCCATATCGCCGAGGCGCGCGACGCGCTGTGCGATTTCGCGGCCCTTGTGGCGCGGGAGGCGCAGATCGAACAGGGGCGCCTGATCCTGCCGCGCGGCGCCTTCAACGAGGCCCCGCCCGAGATCCGGCGCCGCCTGCTGGTCGCCTCGTGCCGCTGGATCACCGGTGCCGATTACCCGCCGCGTCGCGCCACGCTGCTGCACGCGCTGCGCTCGATCGAGGCGGGGGCGCGGGTCACGCTGGACGGCACGATGATCGCGCCCTCGGGTGCCGATCTGCGCCTGACGCGCGAGGCAGCGGCGGCCGGGCGCGCCGTGCCGGTCGTCACCGGTGCCTGGGACCGGCGCTGGCTGGTCGAGGGGCTGGCGCCGGGCCAGCATGTCGCGGCCCTTGGCACGGCGCATCTGACCCGCCTCGCTTGGCGCGATGCGGGCCTGTCCCGCGACGAGGCCGCCGCCAGCCCCGCCATCTGGCAGGGCGAAACGCTGGTCGCCGCCGCCCTGCTGCGGCAGGGTCCGTGGCGCGTCACCCCCCTTCGTGGCGCGGCAGATTTCCGCAGCCTGGTGAAGGCACATTGAACCTTTGCCGATAATCCCTATTTTCAGGACAACCGCTTTCCCCGCCGGAGGACCGACTTTGGGCAACGCACGCAACTTCGCCTTTTGGGTGGTTCTGTTTCTGATGATCCTGGCGCTGTTCAACATGTTCAGCGACGGGGCCGGCACCGCCAACAGCCGGCAGATCAGCTATTCGGAATTCATGCAGAGGGTGCAGAACGATCAGGTCAGTGCAGTGGTCATCGACGGCGAGAACGTCGCGATCACGGGCGCGGACGGCCAGCAATACGCGACCATCCGCCCCCTGGGCGAGGAACTGGCCGGAAACCTGGTCAATCGCGGCGTCGATGTGCGCGTGGTGCGTCAGCAAAGCTCGGGCTTCATGTCGATGCTGGGCGTCTGGCTGCCCTTCATCCTGCTGATCGGCGTCTGGATCTTCTTCATGAACCGGATGCAGGGCGGCGGGCGGGGCGGCGCGATGGGCTTTGGCAAGTCGCGCGCCAAGCTCTTGACCGAGAAATCGGGCCGCGTGACCTTCGATGACGTGGCGGGCATCGACGAGGCCAAGGAAGAGCTTGAAGAAATCGTCGAATTCCTGCGCAATCCGCAGAAATTCAGCCGTCTGGGCGGCAAGATCCCGAAAGGCGCGCTGCTGGTCGGCCCTCCCGGCACCGGCAAGACGCTGCTGGCGCGCGCCATCGCGGGCGAGGCGGGCGTGCCGTTCTTCACCATCTCGGGCTCGGACTTTGTCGAGATGTTCGTGGGTGTCGGCGCATCCCGCGTGCGCGACATGTTCGAGCAGGCCAAGAAATCCGCCCCCTGCATCCTGTTCATCGACGAGATCGACGCGGTGGGCCGCGCCCGCGGCGTGGGCATCGGTGGCGGCAATGACGAACGCGAGCAGACGCTGAACCAGCTTCTGGTCGAGATGGATGGTTTCGAGGCGAATGAGGGCATCATCATCGTCGCCGCGACCAACCGCAAGGACGTGCTGGACCCCGCGCTGCTGCGTCCGGGCCGCTTCGACCGCCAGATCTATGTGCCGAACCCCGACATCAAGGGCCGCGAGCGCATCCTGTCGGTCCATGCCCGCAAGGTGCCGGTCGGCCCCGACGTGGATCTGCGGATCATCGCGCGCGGCACGCCGGGCTTCTCGGGCGCCGACCTGATGAACCTGGTGAACGAGGCCGCGCTGATGGCCGCCCGCATTGGCCGCCGCTTCGTCAGCATGGAAGATTTCGAGAATGCCAAGGACAAGGTCATGCTGGGCGTCGAGCGCCGCAGCATGGTCCTGACGCCCGAGCAGAAGGAAAAGACCGCCTATCACGAGGCCGGTCACGCCGTCGTCGGCCTGTCGCTGCCCAAATGCGACCCGGTCTACAAGGCGACGATCATTCCACGGGGCGGCGCGCTTGGCATGGTCGTCAGCCTGCCCGAGATGGACCGGCTGAACTTCCACAAGGACGAGGCTAAGCAGAAGATCACCATGACCATGGCCGGCAAGGCCGCCGAGATCATCAAATACGGCGAAGAGGGCGTGTCGAACGGCCCTGCCGGCGACATCCAGCAGGCCAGCGCGCTGGCCCGTGCGATGGTGATGCGGTGGGGCATGTCCGACAAGGTCGGCGCGGTGGACTACGCCGAGGCGCATGAGGGCTATAACGGCAGCACCGGCGGTTTCTCGGTCTCGGCCGCGACCAAGGAGCTGATCGAACAAGAAGTCCGCGAGCTGATCGAAGAAGGCTATCAGGAAGCCCGTCGCATCCTGATCGAGAAAGAGGCAGAATTCGAGCGTCTGGCCAAGGGCCTTCTGGAATACGAGACTTTGACCGGCGAGGAGATCGGCAAGATCCTTCGCGGCGAGCCTCTGGATGGTGGCGATGACAGCGGGCCGGGCAGCGTCATCCCCTCGGTCACCGCGATCCCCAAGGCGGGCAAGCCCGCTCAGGGCGGCGACCCCGCCCCGGCCTGAGCCGATCTTCAGGAACGACAAAGCCCCGGCAGGACCGGGGCTTTTTCATGCGCGCCGTGGGGCGGGCTCAGGGGGTCAGCCCCTCGGGGTCCGGCAGGCCGTTCGCGCGGGCCGTTGCGGTCAGGGTATTGGCCAGCAGGCAGGCGATGGTCATCGGCCCCACCCCGCCGGGAACCGGCGTGATCGCCCCCGCCACCGGCAGGGCGCTGGCGAAATCGACATCGCCGACCAGCCCGGCCTCGGTCCTGTTGATGCCGACATCGATGACCGTCGCGCCGGGCTTGATCCAGTCGCCCCTGACGAATTCGGCGCGGCCGACGGCGGCGACCAGAATATCGGCCTCGCGGCACAGCGCGGGCAGGTCGGCGGTGCGCGAATGCGCGACTGTGACCGTCGCACTGTCACGCAGCAAAAGCTGCGCCATCGGCTTGCCGACGATGTTGCTGCGCCCGATCACCACCGCGCGCTTGCCGGCCAGATCGCCCAGCCGGTCACGCAGCAGCATCAGGCAGCCAAGCGGCGTGCAGGGCACCATCGCCTTTTGACCCGTCGCCAGACGCCCGACATTCAGGATGTGGAACCCGTCCACGTCCTTTTCGGGCGAGATCGCGTTGATCACCGCCGCCTCGTCCATGTGGCGCGGCAGGGGCAGTTGCACGAGAATGCCGTTCACCGCCGGATCGGCGTTCAGCCGCGCGATCAGCGCCAGCAGCTCGGCCTCGGGCGTGGTGTCGGGCAGGCGGTGTTCGAACGAGGCCATGCCGACCTCGACCGTCATGCGCCCCTTGGACCGCACATAAACCTGGCTGGCCGGATCCTCGCCCACCAGCACGACCGCAAGGCCCGGCTTGATGCCGCGACCGGCCAGAGCCGCCACCTCGGCGGCGATCCGGTCACGCAATCCGGCCGCAAAGGCCTTTCCGTCGATGATCGCTGCGGTCATGGCTGCTCCTTGCGTTCAAGCTGGCGTTCTTCCTGGGCGATGGCGGCCTCGATCAGCTGGCGCCAGATCGTCTCGATCAGGTCGGCGTCCAGCCCCGCTGCCGTCGCATGGCTGCGGGCATTGGCGACAACCTCTTCGACGCGGGCCTCGATGCGGGCGGGCCAGCCATTCACCGCCTTGAGCTGGGCCGCACGGTCGATCAGGTCGCGGCGGCGCGCCAGCAGGCGCACCAGATCGCGGTCCAGTGCGTCGATCTCGGCCCGCAGGGCCTGCATATCGGGGATCTGGTCGGTGGGCTTCATGCCCGTCCCATGCAACGCCGCAAGGGAATACGCAAGGGTTCAGCCTGCCGCAGAGGCCAGCGCGCGGCGCAGGCGCCACAAAAGCGATTGCAGGCTTTCGACCTCGGCCAAGCTCAGCCCGTGCGACTCGCTGATACGTTTCAGCACGCCGCGCGCGGGCTTCTGCAGCGCCCGCCCGGCATCGGTCAGGCTGACGCGGACGCGGCGTTCGTCATCGGTGTCGCGCTTGCGATCCACCAGCCCGGCCTGTTCCAGCCGCTTGAGCAGCGGCGTCAGGGTGCTGCTGTCCAGCCCCAGCCCCGCGCTGATGATCCCCACGCTCTGCCCGTCCTCCTGCCACAGCGACGTCAGCACCAGGAACTGAGGATAGGTCACGCCCAATTCGTCCAGCATCGGCTTGTAAAGCCGGCCAAAAGCCAGATTGGCGGCATAGACATCGAAGCAGAGCATCGATTCCAATGAGAAGTGAGACGAATCGTTCATATTTTCTATCTATGGGCCAACAGCCCTACGCGCAATTAACGAATTTCGTTAGACCGATTTGTCGCCTATGCGCAGGGCTGAATCCCTAAACTTTTAGAGATTGCGTTCAGCCCTCGCCCTCGAACAGGTCGGTCTGCGCCGGGGTCCGGGGCGCGTCGATCCCCAGATGGCGCCATGCGCGCGGCGCAAGCTGGCGCCCGCGCGGAGTGCGCGCGATCAGGCCCTGCTGCAGCAGATAGGGCTCGATCACCTCCTCGATGGCGTCGCGGCTTTCCGACAGGGCGGCGGCCAGCGTCTCGACGCCGACCGGCCCGCCGCCGTAATGCTGCGCCATCAGCGTCAGATAGCGCCGGTCCGCCCCGTCGAGGCCCAGATCGTCCACCCCCAGCCGCGTCAGCGCCAGATCGGCGATCTCGCGCGTCAGGCGGCCATTGCCTTCGACCAGCGCGAAATCGACCACCCGTCGCAGAAGCCGCCCGGCAATGCGCGGCGTGCCACGGGCGCGGCGGGCGATTTCCAGCGTGCCTTCGGGATCGGCGCTGATCCCCATCAGACGCGCGCCGCGCTGCACGATCAGGTCAAGCTCCGGTATCTCGTAGAACTGCAGGCGCGTCGGAATGCCGAAGCGGTCGCGCAAAGGGGTCGTCAGCAAGCCAAGCCGGGTCGTCGCCCCGACCAGCGTGAAGGGTTGCAGCTCGATCCGGACGGTGCGGGCGGCAGGCCCCTCGCCGATAACCAGATCCAGCTCGAAATCCTCCATCGCGGGGTAGAGCACCTCTTCGACGGCGGGGTTCATACGGTGGATCTCGTCGATGAACAGCACGTCGCGGGCTTCCAGATTGGTCAGGATCGCGGCCAGATCCCCCGCCCGCGCGATGACCGGCCCCGAGGTCATGCGGAAGTTCACGCCCAGCTCGCGCGCCATGATCTGCGCCAGCGTGGTCTTGCCCAGACCCGGCGGGCCGTAGAACAGCGTGTGGTCCATCGCCTTGCCGCGCATCCTGGCGCTTTCGATGAAGACCTTCAGGTTCGCCCGCGCCTCGGCCTGACCGACGAATTCCGACAGGCCCTGAGGCCGCAGGGCGCGATCCTCGGCATCGCCCTCCATCCGGTCGGCGCGCAGGACGGGGTCGGGTTGGCTCATCCGCG
Source organism: Paracoccus sp. NSM (assembly GCF_052379855.1). Classification (NCBI taxonomy): domain Bacteria; kingdom Pseudomonadati; phylum Pseudomonadota; class Alphaproteobacteria; order Rhodobacterales; family Paracoccaceae; genus Paracoccus; species Paracoccus sp. NSM. The sequence continues at coordinate 60,845 of NZ_JBQTCG010000010.1, forward strand.
CGACCAGGGGTCGTTGCGGCCCGCACGCGGAATGCGGCTGGCGGCGGTCGGACGCACGGGCGCGGCGCGCCCCTCCAGCGCCATGAGGCGGGCGATGCGTTCCTCGGTCGGGGGGTGGGTGGCGAACAGCCGGTCGGCCCGCAGCGCGTGCAGCGGGTTTATGATGAACATAGCCGCGGCGGCGGGGTTCTTTTCGGCGGGCAGATTCACGCTGCGGCCCGCGGCCGCGCTGATCCGCTGCAGCGCCGAGGCCAGCGCACGCGGCTGCCCGCAGATCGCCGCGCCGGTCGCGTCCGCCTCGTATTCGCGGGCGCGCGAGATCGCCATCTGCACCATGGCGGCGGCGAGGGGGGCAAGGATCATGGCCAGGATCGCGCCGATCCCGCCCCCGCGCCCATCGCGGCCGCCCATGAACAGCATCATGTTGCCCATCATGGCAATCGCCCCCGCCATCGTGGCGGTGATGGTCATGGTCAGCGTGTCGCGGTGCTTGATATGGGCCAGTTCATGCGCGATCACGCCCGCGATCTCGTCCCGGTTCAGCGCGCGCAAGAGGCCTTGCGTCACCGCGACTGCGGCATTCTCGGGGTTGCGGCCGGTGGCAAAGGCGTTGGGTTGTTCGGTCGGCAGCAGGTAGAGCTTGGGCATCGGCATATCGGCGCGGCGGGCCAGATCGGCGGTCATGGCGTAAAGCTCGGCCCCTTGGTTGGGCGACAGCTCGACCGCGCCCTGCTGGCGCAGGACCATCTTGTCGCTGTTCCAATAGGCGAAGAAGTTCATGCCCCCCGCGATCAGCAGCGCCAGAACCGCGCCACCGCCGCCGCCCAGCATCCAGCCCAGAACCATGACCAGCGCCGTCAGCGCGGCCATCAGCATGAAGACCTTGATATTCGCTTCCATCAACCAGCCTCCGCTAATCCTTCGGCGCCAGAAGACGCAGCGCCGCCCGGATCAGAACGGGGGTCGAGGCGCCCGGTTCCCCCGCCTGAGCCTCGGCCACAGCCGCCGCCGCCTCGGACGGACCATAGCCCAGATTGGCCAGCGCCGACAACGCGTCCGCCATGGCCTGACCGGAATTTGAGGCCGCAGACCCGCCCGCCTTTCGCACGGCGGCTGGCGGGGGGGGCGCCGTGGCGCCCGGCGCCGCGGCGGCGGAGGCGTCGGGCTCGATGCCCGACGCCTCCGCGCCACCGCCCGCGGCAACGTCCCCCGCATCGACGGTCAGCGCGCCGCCCAGGGCCATGACCGAGGGCGCCTTGTCCTTCAGCTCCAGCACGATCCGCTGCGCGAGCTTCGGCCCGACCCCGTTCGCCTTGCGGACCGACGCCCAGTCCCCCAATGCGATCGCGCGCCCAAGCCCCTCGGGTCCAAGCGTGCCGAGGATCGCCAGCGACACCTTGGCGCCCACCCCCTGAACCGAGGTCAGAAGCCGGTGCCATTCCTTTTCCAGCATCGTCGGAAAGCCGAAGAGTTGCAGCAGATCCTCGCGCACGACCAGTTCGGTATAAAGCGCTGCCCCCTGCCCGACCGGAGGCAGCATCGCCGCCGTCCTTTCGCTGACATGAACGATATAACCCACGCCCCGCACGTCGATCAGCACATGATCGCGCGCCCGGTGAAGGATGATCCCCGCGATCCGCCCGATCATGCCGCGCCCTTTCCGGCGGCGATCACGCGCAGGCTGCGCCCCTGAAGATGGCGCGCGTGGCAGATGGCGATGGCCAGTGCATCCGCCGCGTCAGGGCTTTCGAAACGGACGCCGGGCAATTGCACGCGCACCATATGCTGCACCTGTTCCTTGCCCGCGTGGCCCACGCCGACCACGGTCTTCTTGACCGCGTTCGGGGCGTATTCGCCGACCGCGATCCCGGCTTCGGCCGGGGCCAGCAGCGCGATGCCGCGCGCCTGACCCAGTTTCAGCGTGCCGGTCGCATCCTTGTTTACGAAGGTCTGCTCTACCGCCGCCTCGTCGGGTTGATGGGCCGCAATCACCGTGCAAAGACCCCGAAACAGCACCGAGAGCCGCGCGCCCAGATCCTGCGCGCCGTCGGAATGGATCGTGCCATTGGCGACATGGCGGATGCGCGGGCCATCGACCTCGATCACGCCCCAGCCCATGTTCCGCAAACCGGGATCAATGCCCAAGACCTTCATGCTGCCCCCTTTTTTGAATTCCTAGCACGAAGCGGGAACATCTGGCCAGTGGGGATGGCGGGCACGCCGGGGGCGCTTCGCCCCCCGGACCCCCCGAGGATATTTGAGTGAAGAAGAAGTGCTGGCCGCTATTCTTCGATGACGTCGAGCACGCCGGGTACCGCGCGCAGAGCCTGGCGGGCCGGAGTTGTCAGCGGGGCGTCGTTGGCGACCTCGATCTCGATGATTTCGTCCTCGTGGCGCAGGCGCAGGCGGATCGGGCCGCGGGCGCGCGAGGGGGCGGTGATCTCGGTCGTGACGCGGTGCAGGACCTCGGCCAGGCGGGGGATCGTGTCGGCGCCCTGGATTTCCAGCGCGAGGCAGCCCGCCCCCGCATCGGCGACGAAATCCTCGAGCAGGCTGACCGAATTGGCCAGCATCTTCACCTGATCGCCAGAAGGCTCGACCTTGACCTGCAGGACGACGTTCTGCCCCGGCTCGAGCTTGTCGCGCGCGGCAGACAGCAGGTCCGAAAAGCACGTCACCTCGTAGAGCCCCGTCGGGTCGGACAGGCTGACGAAGGCATAGGCGGTGCCCTTGGCCGATTTGCGTTCCATCCGCGCCGCCACCGTGCCCGCGATGAAGGCGACCATCGGCCCCGTCTCGGCCTCGCGCGAGATTTCGGCGAGGGTCTGCACCTTCTTGCGTTTCAGCGCGGTCTGGTAATCGTCCAGCGGATGGCCCGAGAGGTAGAAGCCGATGGCCTTGTGTTCCTCGCCCAGTTTCTCGGTCGGCAGCCAGACCTGCGCCAGCGGGGCGCGGGGCGGCGGCAGATCCTCGCCCGCGCCGAAAAGCGAGGTCTGGCTGGAGGCCGCCTGTTCCTGCACTGCCGCAGACCAGGCGACCAGCGCGTCAAGCGACTTCATCACACGCGCGCGGTTCTCGTCCAGCGCGTCGAAGGCGCCCGCGCGGGCCAGCATTTCCAGCGGGCGCTTGCCCACCCGCTTCATGTCCACGCGGCGGGCGAAGTCGTGGATGTCCTTGAACGGCCGGTCGCCGCGCGCGTCGTGGACCAGCCGCATCGCCTCGATCCCGACCCCTTTGAGCGCGCCGAGCGCGTAGTGGATGCGCCCCTGCCCCACCGTGAAGGTGGGCGCCGAGCGATTGACGCAGGGCGGCACGATCTCGATCCCCATGCGGTCGCATTCGCGCTTGTAGACCGCCAGCTTGTCCGTCAGGTGGATATCGCAGTTCATCACCGCGGCCATGAACTCGACCGGGTGGTTGGCCTTGAGCCAGGCGGTCTGGTAGCTGACCACCGCATAGGCCGCCGCGTGGGATTTGTTGAAGCCGTAATTGGCGAACTTCTCCAGCAGGTCGAAGACCTCGCCGGCCTTCTTTTCCGGCACGCCGTTGGCGATCGCGCCCTTGACGAATTTGGGCCGTTCCTTGGCCATCTCGGCGGCGATCTTCTTGCCCATCGCGCGGCGCAGAAGGTCCGCGCCGCCGAGCGAGTAGCCCGCCATGACCTGCGCGATCTGCATCACCTGTTCCTGATAGACGATGATGCCCTGCGTCTCGGCCAGGATATGGTCGATGCTGGGATGGATCGATTCCAGTTCGCGCTGCCCGTTCTTGACCTCGCAATAGGTCGGGATGTTCTCCATCGGGCCGGGACGATAGAGGGCCACGAGGGCCACGATGTCCTCGATGCAGGTGGGCTTCATGCGGCGCAGCGCGTCCATCATGCCCGAGCTTTCCACCTGGAACACCGCGACCGTGCGGGCGCTGGCGAACAGATCATAGCTGGCCTTGTCATCCAGCGGGATCAGGTTGATCTGGTTCTCGGTCCCCGGCGCAGGCTGGTAAAGCTGGCGCCCGTCGGCTGCGACATGCAGGGGCCGCCCCTGCCCGTTGATCAGATCGACCGCGTTCTGGATCACCGTCAGGGTCTTCAGGCCCAGAAAGTCGAACTTGACCAGCCCGGCCTGTTCCACCCATTTCATGTTGAACTGCGTGGCCGGCATGTCGGATGCCGGATCGCGATAAAGCGGCACAAGCTGGTCCAGCGGCCGGTCGCCGATCACCACCCCGGCGGCGTGGGTCGAGGCGTTGCGGTAAAGTCCTTCGAGCTGTTCGGCGTAGTCGAGAAGCCGGCCCACGACCTCCTCCCGCGCCGCCTCGCGCAGGCGGGGTTCGTCGGCGCGGGCCTTGGTGATGCTGACGGGCTTCACGCCCTCGACCGGGATCATCTTGGACAGGCGGTCCACCTGTCCAAAGGGCAGTTGCAGCACACGGCCCACGTCGCGCACCGCCGCCTTGGACAGAAGCGCGCCGAAGGTGATGATCTGGCCCACCCGGTCCTTGCCGTATTTGTCCTGCACGTAGCGGATCACCTCTTCCCGGCGGTCCATGCAGAAGTCGATGTCGAAATCCGGCATCGAGACGCGTTCGGGGTTCAGGAAGCGTTCGAACAGCAGCGAATAGGCCAGCGGGTCCAGATCGGTAATGGTCAGCGCATAGGCGACCAGCGATCCCGCCCCCGAGCCGCGCCCCGGACCGACCGGGATGCCCTGCGCCTTGGCCCAGCCGATGAAATCCGCGACGATCAGGAAATAGCCGGGAAAGCCCATCTGTTCGATGATGCCCAGTTCGAAATCCAGGCGGGCGTGGTATTCCTCGACGCTGACGGCATGGGGGATGACCTTCAGCCGCGCCTCGAGCCCCTCGCGGGCCTGACGGCGCAGTTCGGCGACCTCGTCATCGGCGAATTTCGGCAGGATCGGCGCGTGTTTCGACACGGCGAAGGCGCAGCGGCGGGCGATTTCGACGGTGTTGTCCAGCGCCTCGGGCAGGTCCGCGAACAGCACCGCCATTTCCTCGGGCGTCTTGAAATAATGCTGCGGCGTCAGGCGGCGGCGGGGCTGGGACTGATCCACATAGGCCTTTTCCGCAATGCAGATCAGCGCGTCATGGGCCTCGTACATGGTCGGCTTGGGAAAATGGACATCGTTCGTCGCCACCAGCGGCAGGTCGCGCGCATAGGCGATGTCGATCAGCCCGCCCTCGCTGGCGGCCTCGGCGGCCATCAGGGAGCCGTCCTCGCCCGGATGGCGCTGCAATTCGACGTAAAGCCGCGTCGGAAAAGCCTCGGCCAGACGTGCGGCCAGCGCATCGGCCTTGGTCGCCTGCCCCTGCGCGATCAGCTGGCCCAAAGGCCCCGTCGCGCCGCCGGTCAGGCAGATCAGCCCCTCGGCATGGGCGCATAATTCATCGACGGTGACATGGGGCAGCGCGCCCCCCTCGCGCAGATAGAGGCACGAGGACAGCGCCATCAGGTTCATCCAGCCATCACGGTTCTGCGCCAGAAGGACGACCGGGCCGGTCGCCTCGGCCGCCAGCGTCACCTGACAGCCGATGATCGGCTGAACCCCCTTGTCGCGGGCCTTCACGCTGAATTCCAGGGCCGCGAACATGTTGTTCGTGTCTGTCAGCGCCACGGCAGGCATGCCCGCATCGGCGGCAAGGCTTGGCAATTTGCCCACAGGAATGGCACCTTCCAGCAGCGAATGCTCGGAATGTGTGCGAAGATGGATGAATCGGGGGGATTTCTCGGCCATGATCCCATCAGTATCTCAGCCTGACCGAATAGCGCAATTGCACCTCGGGCGATTGCCGGTTTAAGCAGGTGAAGTTTTGACCAAGGGGACAGATTTGGCCGAGCCGACCGTCTTTCGCGCCGAGGGGATCGGCAAGTCCTATCCCGGCGTCCGGGCCAATGACGACGTCTCCTTTGCCGTGAGGCCGGGCGAGATCCATGCCCTGCTGGGCGAGAACGGCGCGGGAAAATCCACGCTGGTCAAGATGATCTATGGCCTCGTTCGGCCTGACGACGGGCGGATGTTCCTGCTGGACGCACCCCACGCGCCCCATGATCCGCGCGCCGCGCGGGCGGCGGGCGTGGCGATGGTGTTCCAGCATTTCAGCCTGTTCGACGCGCTGACGGTCGCCGAAAACATCGCCCTGGGGATGGAGAACCCGCCCCCCCGGCGCGAACTGGCCGCGCGGATCACGCAGGTCAGCCACGATTTCGGCCTGCCCCTGAACCCCACGCGCCGCATCGTCACCCTGTCGGCGGGCGAGCGTCAGCGGGTCGAGATCATCCGCTGCCTGTTGCAGAACCCGCGGCTGTTGATCATGGACGAACCGACCAGCGTCCTGACCCCGCAAGAGGCCGAATTGCTGTTTGCCACCCTGCGAAAGCTGGCAGCCCAAGGGACCGCGATCCTCTACATCAGCCACAAGCTCGAGGAAATCCGCGCCCATTGCGACCGCGCCACGATCCTGCGGCATGGCCGCGTCGTGGACAGTTGCGATCCCCGCGCCCATTCCGCGCGCGATCTGGCGGCGATGATGGTCGGTGGCCAGATGCGCCAGATCGACCGCTCGGGCCGCCAGGCGGGCGATGTGCTGCTAGAGGTGCGGGGCCTGTCGCTGCCCGCCCCTGATGCCGAAGGCACCGCGCTGAAGGACATCGCCCTGACGCTGCGTGCGGGCGAGATTCTGGGCATCGGAGGCGTCGCCGGCAACGGACAAGAGGAATTGCTGGCCGCCCTGTCGGGCGAGGTCGCCAGCCGCCCCGGAACGGTGACGCTGGAAGGCGCCGACCTGTCGGGCAAGGGCCCCGAGCCGCGCCGCGTCGCGGGCCTTCTGGCCGCGCCCGAGGATCGTCTGGGCCATGCCGCCGTCCCCGATTTCAGCCTGACCGAGAACACGCTGCTGACCGCTGGCGCCCGCAAGGGGCTGGTCCGGGGCGGGCTGATCGACCACGCAGCCGCGCGCGATTATGCGCTGGCGGTGATCCGCGACTTCGACGTCCGCACCCCCGGCCCCCATGTCGCGGCCCGCGCGCTTTCGGGGGGCAACCTGCAGAAATTCGTCATCGGCCGCGAGGTGATGCAGGCGCCCCGCGTGCTGGTCGTGAACCAGCCCACCTGGGGCGTGGATGCGGGCGCCGCCGCCGCCGTCCGCCAGTCGCTGCTGGATCTGGCGCGGCAAGGGGCGGGTGTCATCGTCATCTCTCAGGATCTGGATGAGCTTTTGGAACTGTCCGACCGTTTCTGCGCCCTGAACGAGGGGCGCCTGTCGCCATCGGTGCCGACCGAGGGCCTGACGCTGGACCGCATCGGCCTGATGCTGGGCGGCGCGCATGGCATGGAGGAGGCACGGATATGATCCAGCTTGTCCCACGGCAAAGCGCCTCGAACATATGGCAGATCGCCACGCCGCTGATGGCAGTGCTGGCCACGATGATCACCGGCGGCCTGCTGTTCGCCATCATGGGCCACAATCCGGTGGCGGCGATCCGCACGATCTTCTGGGACCCACTGTTCGGCATGGCCTCCAGCTATTCGCGCCCGCAATTGCTGGTGAAGGCCGCGCCGCTGATCCTGATCGCCAGCGGCCTTGCCATCGGCTTTCGCGCGGGCATCTGGAATATTGGCGCCGAGGGGCAGTACATCATGGGCGCCATCACCGGCGCCGCCGTGGCGCTGGCGCTTTACCCGCTGGAGGCATGGTGGCTGTTCCCGGCCATGGTCGCGGCGGGTCTGGCGGGGGGCTGGGCCTGGGGGATGATCCCCGCGCTTCTGCGAAACTGGTTCGGCGCGTCCGAAATCCTGGTGTCGCTGATGCTGGTCTATGTGGCGCAGCGCATCGCCGCCTGGATGGCGTTCGGCCCGATGCGCAACCCGCAGGGGATGGGCTTTCCCGGCTCGCGCAACCTTCAGCAATATCCCTCGGCCTCGAACCCGGAACTGATCGCGGGAACCGGCGCGCATTGGGGCGTCGTCGCGGCGGCCTTCGCCGTGCTGGCGACGTGGTTCCTGATGAGCCGCCATATCCGCGGCTTCCATGTCCGCGCCGCGGGCACCGCGCCGCGTGCCGCGCGCTTCGCGGGCGTTCGCCCGGCGGTGCTGGTCGCGTTCTGCCTTGGCCTCTCGGGCGCGCTGGCAGGGGCTGCGGGCCTTTTCGAGGTCGCAGGCCCGGCAGGCCAGATCACCGACCGGATCGGCGTGGGCTACGGCTTTACCGCGATCATCGTGGCCTTTCTGGGGCGATTGCATCCGGTGGGCATCCTGCTGGCGGGCCTGCTGCTGGCGCTGACCTATATCGGGGGCGAGCTGGCGCAGCTGACGATGGGCCTGCCCGCCGCCTCGGTCCAGGTCTTTCAGGGGATGCTGCTGTTCTTCCTGCTGGGCTTCGACCTGCTGACCCGCTACCAGATCCGCAGAAGGATCACCGCATGATGATCGACCCGCTTTCCGTCTTTCTGCTGCTGCTGGGCGCCTCGACCCCGATCCTGTTCGCAGCCCTTGGCGAACTGGTGGTGGAGCGCGCGGGCGTGCTGAACCTCGGGGTCGAGGGGATGATGATCACCGGCGCGCTGGCAGGCTTTGGCGCGGCCTATTCGACCGGCAACCCCTTTCTGGGCTTTCTGGTCGCGGCCCTTGCGGGGGCGGCGATCTCGATGCTGTTCGCGGCGCTGACGCAGGTGTTTCTGGCCAATCAGGTCGCATCGGGCCTTGCGCTGACCCTGTTCGGCCTGGGCCTTGCCGCCATGCTGGGCAAGCCCTTCGAGGGCGTGCGCGCCCCCGCCATGCCCGCAGGCCCCTTGGGGATCAACTGGATCGTCTGGCTGGGGCTGGTCATGGTGCCGCTGGTCTGGTGGTTCCTGAACCGCACCCGGTCCGGCCTGATCCTGCGCGCCGTGGGCGAGAACCACGAGGCCGCCCATGCCCTTGGCTACAACATCCGCCTGACCCGCCTGGCCGCGATCGCCTTTGGCGGCGCCATGGCGGGGGTCGGCGGCGCGTTCATCTCGATCGCGACCGTCCTGCAATGGACCGAAGGGATGACGGCGGGCGCAGGCTGGATTGCGCTGGCCATTGTGGTCTTTTCCAACTGGACGGCGCCGGGCGTCCTGGCCGGGGCCTGGCTTTTCGGCGGCGTCACGGTGCTGCAGCTGCGCCTGCAAGCCGCAGGGGTCGCGGTGCCGGTGCAACTGCTGTCGATGGCGCCCTATCTGGCGACGATCATCGTGCTGGTCGCCATCTCGGCCCGGCAGAAATTCAGCAGGCGCGCCGGCACCGGCGCGCCCGGATCGCTTGGCACGAATTTCCACGCGCTGCGCTGAAACGCGGCCCTTCACTTCCAACAGAGGAACAGACCCATGCAACGCAGAACCCTTCTGGCAACGGCCTCGGCCCTGATGATGACGCTGGCCGCCCCTGCCCTGGCACAGGACGAGCCGCTGAAGATCGGCTTCATCTATGTCGGCCCGGTGGGCGACGGCGGCTGGACCTATCAGCACGACCAGGGCCGCCTTGCGATCGAAGCTGAGTTCGGCGACCGGGTGGAAACCACCTTCATCGAAAGCGTCCCCGAGGGCGCCGATGCCGAACGCGCCCTGACCCAGCTGGCGCTGGCCGGCAACCAGCTGATCTTCGCGACCAGCTTCGGCTTCATGGACCCGGTGATCAACGTCGCCCAACGCTTCCCCGACGTGAAGTTCGAACATGCGACCGGTTACAAGACCGCCGAGAACGTCGCGACCTATGACGCGCGCTTCTACGAGGGCCGCGCCGTGATCGGCACCATCGCCGGCCACATGACGGAATCGAACAAGATCGGCTATATCGGGTCCTTCCCGATCCCCGAAGTGATTCAGGGCATCAACTCCAGCTTCATCCATGCCCGCAAGGTGAACCCGGATGTCGAGATGCGGATCGTCTGGGTCTACAGCTGGTTCGACCCCGCCAAAGAGGCCGAAGCCGCCAACGCCCTGCTGGCCGAAGGCGTGGACGTGATCATGCAGCACACCGATTCGACCGCGCCCCTGGCCCAGGCCCAGGCCGCAGGCGCGATCGGCTTCGGCCAGGCCAGCGACATGGCGGCCTTCGCCCCCAGCCCGCGCGTCTCGTCGATCATCGACGACTGGTCGCCCTATTACATCAAGCGCGTGCAGGCGGTGCTGGACGGCACCTGGGAAAGCGGTTCCAGCTGGGCCGGGATCGGCGAGGGCGAGGTCGTGATCGGCGAAATCACCGACGCGGTCCCCGAAGAGGTCAAGGCCGAGGCGCTGGCCCTGCGCGACGCGATCGGTGCGGGCGAATACCATCCCTTCACGGGCCCGCTGAACAAGGCCGACGGCACCGTCTGGCTGGCCGAGGGCGAAACGGCATCGGACGCTGATCTGCAATCGATGAATTTCTACGTCGAAGGCATCACCGCGCAGATCCCGCAGTAAGAAAGGGGGGCGCTGCCCCCCGTCCCGTTCCGGGACTCCCCCCGGGATATTTCAACCAAGGCAAAGAAAGTGACGCCCCGCTTCACATGGAAGCGGGGCGTTTTGCCTTGGACGGTCATCGGCGTCCCCGCCTGTACCGTGCCTCCATTCATAACGCTTGCGGGTTAAGCAGTGGTTAACGGCATTTGCCTTGGGCCAAATATCCTGCGGGGGGAGTCGCGCTTGCGCGACGGGGGGCGCAAAGCCCCCCTGCCCGGCTGCGGCAAGCGCGAAGTTCAGCCCATGCGCTCGCTGGCATAGCTGCCCGGCGAGGGCGGAAAGACGACGGTCTTGTCGCCGTTCAGGAAGACGCGCCCGTGGATATGGGCATGGATCGCGCGGGCGAGGACCTGCGCCTCGACATCGCGGCCGAGGCTGACGTAATCGGCGGGCGATTGGGCATGGGTCACTCGGACCGTGTCCTGTTCGATGATCGGACCTTCATCGAGGTCGGCGGTGACATAGTGGCTGGTCGCGCCGATCAGCTTCACGCCGCGTTCATAGGCCTGCTTGTAGGGGTTGGCGCCCTTGAAACTGGGCAGGAAGGAATGGTGGATGTTGATGATCCGCCCCGACATCTGCTGGCACATGCGGTCCGACAGGACCTGCATGTAGCGCGCCAGAACGATCAGATCGGCGCCTGCTTCATCCACCACGCGCATCTGGGCGGCCTCGGCCTCGGGCTTGTTCTCGGGCGTGACCTTGATGCAGTGAAACGGGATGTCGTGGTTCACGACGACCTTCTGATAATCCATGTGGTTCGAGATGACGCCCACGATCTCGATCGGCAGCGCCCCGATCCGCCAGCGATAAAGCAGGTCGTTCAGGCAATGCCCGAACCGGCTGACCATGATCACGACCTTCTTCTTGACCGCATCGTCGGACAGATCGACCTCCATCCCGAAGCGGGCCGCGATGGCCGCGAAATCCGCGCGCAGGCTGTCCAGCGTCGCCGCCCCCTCGGAGCGGAAGCTGACGCGCATGAAGAAACGGCCGGTTTCGGAATCGTCGAACTGGGCGCTGTCGGTGATGTTGCAATCCGCATCCGCAAGCGCGCCCGAGATGGCGGCGACGATGCCGCGGGTCGAGGCGCAGGTCACGCGCAGGGTGTAGCTGTTCATGCGTCGGTCGTTCCTTGAGATCGGACGTGAGAAGGGCGCGAGACCCCGGCCTCGCGCCCTGTGACATTTCCCCTGATCGCCCGCCAATGACAATCCGTTTGCGACGGGGCGCAGCCGCGCCGCGACATCGGGTCGTGGTCAGGCGGCGGGCAGGCGCGCCTCGACCATGCCGGCATACCAGCTTGCGCCTGCGGGGATCGTCTCGTCGTTGAAATCATAGGCAGGGTGGTGGACCATCGCCGTGTTGCCATTGCCGACCCAGATATAGGCGCCGGGGCGTTCGTTCAGCATGTAGCTGAAATCCTCGCCGCCCATCATCGGCTCCATATCGGTCTTGATGTCGCCGGCGATGCCGCGCGCCACATCCGCCGCCCATTCGGTCGCCTGATCGTCGTTCATGGTCACCGGATAGCCGCGCTGGTAATCGACGACCGCCGTGGCGCCCATCGCCGCCGCGACATGGGTGGCGACGCGGGTGATGCCCTCTTCCAGCTGGTCGCGCACGCTGGCGTCGAGGCTGCGGGCCGTGCCTTTCAGCGTCACGACCTGCGGGATCACGTTATGCGCGGTCGAATCTGTCGAGACCACGCAGACCGAGATCACCGCGTTCTTCAGCGGGTCGATGTTGCGCGAGACGACCGATTGCAGCGCGACGATGATTTGCGCCGCCGTCAGGGTCGTGTCGATGCAGTCATGGGGCTTGGCCGCGTGGCCACCCTTGCCGGTCACGGTGATGTCGAACTGGTCGGCGGCGGCCATCATCGCACCCGGCTTGATGGCGAAGCTGCCCACCGGCAGGCCGGGCATGTTGTGCATGCCGTAGAATTCGTCGATCTTCCAGCGATCGACCAGGCCGTCCTGAACCATCGCCAGACCGCCGCCGCCGCCCTCTTCGGCCGGCTGGAAGATCACCACGGCCGTGCCGTCAAAATTGCGCGTCTCGGCCAGGTATTTCGCCGCGCCAAGCAGCATCGCGGTGTGACCGTCATGGCCGCAGGCATGCATCTTGCCGGGCACTTTCGAGGCATGAGGCGCGCCGGTCTGTTCAAGGATGGGCAGCGCATCCATATCGGCGCGCAGGCCGATCACTCGGCCGCTATTGTTCGTGCGCCCCTTGATCACGCCCACGACGCCGGTGCGGCCCACGCCTGTCGTCACCTCGTCACAGCCGAATTCGCGCAGCAACTCGGCCACCCGGCCGGCGGTGCGATGCACCTCGTAAAGCAGTTCGGGGTTCTCGTGAAAATCCCGGCGCCAGGCGGTGATTTCGGGCAGCAATTCGGCAAAGCGGTTCTTGACGGGCATTTGTTCGGTCTCCTTCACGGCGGCAGCGTGGCGATTTCTTGCATCATCTGCAAGAGGCTGGATACCGCCTGCCTAGGAATGCGTCACCGGATCGACCAGCACGCGATGGCCCGGCGCCACCTCGCGGTAGATCGAGGGCTTGGCTGCGTAATCCACCGGATGGATGGGCGAGGGGATGGGGCGGAAGTTCAGATCCTCGCTGATCTTCTTCTGGCGCGGATCGGCCACCGGCACCGCGGACATGAGCTGCCGGGTATAGCTGTGCTGGGGGTTCTCGAAGACCTGCTGGCGGGTGCCGATCTCGACGATGCGGCCCAGATACATCACGCCGACATGGTGGCTGACGCGTTCCACCACCGCCATGTCATGGCTGATGAACAGCATGGAAATTCCCAGATCCTGCTGCAATTCCATCAGCAGGTTCAGCACCTGCGCCTGCACCGAGACATCCAGCGCCGACACGGCCTCGTCCGCGATGATCAGCTTGGGGTTCAGGGCCAGCGCGCGGGCGATGGCGATGCGCTGGCGCTGGCCGCCCGACATCTCGTGCGGGTAGCGGCGCATGAAGCTGCGGGGCAGTTCGACCCGGTCGAACAGCGCCGCGATCCGGTCCTGCCGTTCGCTGCGCGAGCCGATGCCGTAATTCTCCATCGGTTCGGCGACCTGATCATACAACTTCATATGCGGATCGAGGCTGGCGAAGGGGTCCTGAAAGATCATCTGCATGTCGCGTCGCGCCCGGCGCAAGGCGCGCGGCGACAGGGCCAGAACATCGGTGCCGCCCAGATCGACGCTGCCCGATTCAGGTTCCACCAGACGCAGGATCGACCGGCCGCAGGTGGATTTACCGCAGCCCGATTCGCCGACCAGAGACAGCGTCTCGCCGCCGTTCAGGGTGAAGCTGACATCCTCGACCGCGTGGACGCGCGCGACGGTGCGGCGCAGGATGCCGCCCTTGACCGGAAAGCGGGTGGTCAGGTTATTCACCGTCAGCAGAGGCTTGGGATCGGTGACGATGATCGGCTGGGGTGCCGAGACGCTGCCGTCGCCCATCAGGCGCAGGCGTTCGGGGGCGGGCTTGCCTGTCATCTCGCCCAGACGCGGCACCGCGGCCAGCAGCATCCTGGTGTAATCCTCGCGCGGGTTCTCGAAGATCTGTTCGACAGGGCCTTCCTCGACCTTGTTGCCCCGATACATGACGACGACGCGATCTGCCATCTGGGCGACCACTGCCATGTCATGCGTGATGAAAAGAACGGCAATCTGCTTTTCACGCTTCAAGCGGTCGATCAGCGCGAGGATTTCGGCCTGGATCGTCACGTCCAACGCAGTGGTCGGCTCGTCGCAGATCAGCAGACGCGGCTCGCAGGCCATCGCGATGGCGATGACGACGCGCTGGCGCATGCCGCCCGACAATTCGTGCGGATACTGGTCCATGCGGCGTTCGGGCTCGGGGATGCGGACCTGGCGCAGGATCTCCAGCGCGCGGGCGCGGGCGGCCTTCTTGTCCAGCCCGCGATGGGCGATCAGCCCCTCGGTCAGCTGGTCGCCGACGGTAAAGACCGGGTTCAGCGCGGTCATCGGCTCCTGAAAGATCATGCCGATCTGGTTGCCGCGGATGTCGCGCATCGCGGCCTTGGGTTGGCGCGCCAGATCGATCGGCTTGCCGTCGCCCGTGTCGAACATCAGGCTGCCGCCTGCGATGGTGCCGCCGCCATATTCGACAAGCCGCATCAGCGACAGCGAACTGACCGACTTGCCCGACCCGGATTCGCCCACCACGCAGACACATTCGCCCGGCTTGATGTCGAAGCTGACATCCTTGACGCCCACCACGACACCGTCATTGGTTTCGAATTCGACACGCAGTTTCTCAATGGAAACAAGCGGTTTTTCGTCAAGCATGGCGCGCCCCCGGAACAGTCCAAGTGGCAAGGCTAGCCAATGCCCTGCGAAAGTCAAAGCCGAAACCGCGCGCGCGACCTTGCGCGAATGGTCTTGCTTTTGGCGCGGGCTTCATTCGATGATGCGCGTATTCCGCCCGGGGCAGCCCGATGCTGACAGAGGCGGGACAGACCGAAAGGACGGCCCCGAAGAAGGCCGGTGTGACGTGACTGCCCCACGCACACGACACCCAACAGGAGAGAGTGATGAAACTGAGAACCGTGTTGATGGGCGCCGCCGCCACGCTGGTGCTGGCACCCGCCGCGATGGCCGAACGCGGCCGCGATGGCCAGCTGAGCATGATCCTCTGGCAGGCCCCCTCGACGATGAACCCCTATCTGTCGGGCGGCACAAAGGAGATGATCGCCTCCAGCCTGACGCTGGAACCGCTGGCCGGTTTCGATGCGCAGGGCATCATGTATGCGCGTCTCGCCGCCGAACTGCCCAGCATCGAGAATGGCGGCATCGCCGAGGACCTGCGCTCGGTCACGTGGAAGCTGCGCGACGATGTGAAGTGGTCGGACGGCAGCGACTTCACCGCCGATGACGTTGTTTTCACCGCCGAATACTGCATGCATCCCGAAGGCGGCTGCTCGCAACTGGCCAAGTTCGAGGGCGTCGCCTCGGTCGAGGCGGTCGACCCGCACACGGTCCGCATCAACTTTACCGAACCCCGTCCCGACCCCTTCACCACCTTTGTCGGCTCGCAGACCCCGATCCTGCAAAAGGCGCAGTTCCAGAACTGCCTCGGCGCCAATGCGCCCACCTGCACGGACCAGAACTTCAACCCGATCGGGACGGGCGGCTTCCGCGTGACGCAGTTCCTGACCAATGACACGATCAGCCTGGAAGCGAACCCCGAATACCGCGACCCGGCCAAGCCCGCCTTTGCCACGGTGCTGGTCAAGGGCGGCGGCGACGCGGCCGGCGCCGCACGTTCGGTCCTTGAGACGGGCGAGTTTGACTATGCCTGGAACACCCAGCTGGCCCCCGATGTCATCGCCGGCATGGTCGCGGCCGGGCGCGGGACCGTCTCGGCCGCCTTCGGCAGCCTGGTCGAGCGGATCCACGTGAACCTGACCGATCCTTCGTCCTCGCTGCCTGCCGACGAGCGTTCGACCCGCGCGCATCCGCATCCCTTCCTGTCCGACCCGGCCGTGCGCCGCGCGCTGTCCATGGCCATTGACCGCGAATTGCTGGTCGAGATCGGCTATGGCACCGCCGGTCAGCCGACCTGCAATTATGTCCCCGCCCCCGAGGCCTGGGCATCCGACAACACCGACTGTCTGACCCAGGACATCGAGGGCGCGAACGCGCTTCTGGACGAGGCGGGCTGGGTGCGCGGCCCGAACGGCATCCGCGCCAAGGACGGCGTGGAACTGCGGATGGTCTATCAGACCTCGGTCAACGCGGTGCGCCAGGACTTTCAGGCGCTGATCAAGCAGTGGTGGTCCGAGATCGGCATCGAGACCGAACTCAAGACCATCGACGCCTCGGTCTTCTTCGGCTCGGATGCGGGCTCGCCCGACACGCTGCAGAAGTTCTACGCCGACGTTCAGATGTATGCCGACAACTTCGACGGCGTGAACCCGACGGCCTATCTGTCGAAATTCACCTGCAACAAGGCGCCCTCGCCCGCGAACCAGTGGCAGGGCGAGAATACCAGCCGCTTCTGCGACGAGGAATATGACCGCCTCGTCAGCCAGCTGGGCGGGATCATCGACCCCGAGGAACGCGCCGCCATGGGCCGCCGCATGAACGACATGCTGACCAAGGACAGCAATGCGATCATCCCGCTGGTCTATCGCGGCACCGCGTCGGCGCATTCCAACACGCTCGGCGGCGTGGAGCTGAACGCCTGGGACAGCGAGATCTGGAACACGGTGGACTGGTACCGCATCCAGCAGTGACCGTCTCGCCGCCCCGGTCCGCGCGACCGGGGCGGCGCCCCTCTTTCCCGGCCCCGCAGCCCCTGCGCGAGGCCGCGACAGAGAGGCGGCCCATGCCCATCCCTTCCCGTTGAGGCGCCATGCTGACATTCACCATCCGCCGACTTTTACTGGCGATCCCGACCCTTCTGTTCATCTCGCTGGTGATCTTCCTGCTGCTCGAGGCTTCGCCGGGTGACCCCCTGGGCGACGTGCCGCTGACCGTGCCGCCAGAGGTCCGCGAACGCATGCGCGCCGCGCTTGGCCTGGGCGAGCCCTGGCCCATCCGCTATGTGCTGTGGCTCAAGCAGTTCTTCTGGGTCGAGCCGCTCTACTGGACCGACCGCTGGTTCGGGACCAGCTTCAGCGAGGGGATGCAACGCATCGTCAGCTTCCAGTCGCGCAGCCCGGTCTTTGATGTGATCGCACAGCGCCTGCCGCAGACGCTGACCGTCGTGGGGATGTCCTATGTCGTAGGCATCCTGATCGCGATCCCTATCGGCATCATCTCGGCCTATCGGCAATACAGCCTGTTCGACCAGATCGGCACCTTCGTCTCGATGATCGGCTTCTCGATGCCGACCTTCTTCACCGGGGTCGTGCTGATCATCGTCTTCGCGGTGAACCTGCAATGGTTTCCGTCGGTCTATGACACGACGCTGGTCGTGCGCGACTGGGACAGCTTTCTGGCGCAGGCCCGGCAGATGGTGATGCCGGTGATGGTGCTGGCGCTTTACAACGCCGCGCAGATCAGCCGGTTCATGCGGTCCTCGATGCTGGACAACCTCAGCCAGGATTATATCCGCACCGCGCGGGCCAAGGGCCTGTCGGAACGCAAGGTGGTTCTGAAACATGCGCTGCGAAACAGCCTGATCCCGGTCGTGACGGTGATCGCGCTTGGCCTGCCCGCGGTCTTCGGCGGCGCGATCATCACCGAACAGGTGTTCCGCGTGAACGGTCTGGGGCAGCTTCTCATCTCGTCCATCTACGCCAACGACATCCCGATGGTGATGACGCTGACCTTCATCTTCGCCATCCTGATCGTGGTCTTCACCCTGATCGCAGACATCCTTTATGGCGTGCTCGACCCGAGGATCCGCTATGACTGAGCCGCAACGCCCGACCCCCGACCTCGCCTCCGCCGGAGGCGCAGCCACCCCCGCCGCGCTTTCGCCCCCCGTGGTTCCGGACGGCGATAACAAGCATCGCAGCCAATGGTCCGACATCTGGCGCCAGTTCCGTCGCCATCGCGGCGCGATGGTCGCGCTGGCGGTCTTTGTGGGGATCATCCTCTTCGTTTCGGTCGGCCCCCTCATCTGGAGGATAGACCCGACCTTCGTGGACATCCGGGCCCGCAACCAGGGCTTCTCGCTGGCGCACCCTCTGGGCACGGACCAACTGGGCCGCGACCTGCTGGCGCGGCTGATGGCCGGGGGGCAGGTCTCGATCGCGGTCGGCCTGACGGCGATGGTGATCGCGATCTTCCTCGGCAGCCTGATCGGCGTCCTGTCGGGCTACTTCCGCAGACTCGACGCGCCGCTGATGCGGATGACGGAGCTCTTTCTCGCGCTGCCCCTGCTTCCGCTGCTTCTGCTGATGGTGACGCTGTTCCGCGAACCGCTGTCGCAGAATTTCGGCTCGGCCTTCGGGGTCTTCCTGCTGATCGTCGCGGCGATCGGCGCGACCAGCTGGATGCAGGCCGCCCGTATCGTCCGGGGCGAAGTCCTGGGCCTGAAGGAACGCGAATTCATCCTGGCCGCACGATCCATCGGAACGCCCGCCCACAGGATGATCCTGCGCCATGTCCTGCCGAACGTGATGTCCCCGATCATGGTCGCCGCCACGCTCGGCATCGCGACCGCCATCATCACCGAATCCGCGCTCAGCTTCCTGGGGCTCGGCTTCCCGCCCGACTTCCCCACCTGGGGCCGGCTGCTCTTCGACGCGGTCGATCAGATGGTGCTTTACCCTTGGCGGGTGATCTTTCCGGGGCTTCTGATCTCGCTGACGGTGCTTTGCGTCAACTATATCGGCGACGGACTTCGCGACGCGATGGACCCGCGCATCCGGGGTCGGTAAGGGGGCTCTGCCCCCGTCGCCTGACGGCGACTCCCCCGGGATATTTCAACCAAGGCAAAGGGCATTTGCCTTGGCTGAAATATCCTCGGGGGGGTGAATTGGCCGAAGGCCAAGAGGGGGGGCGGAAGGCCCCCCTTTCGACCTCAATAGGCAGCGCCGCCGCTGCCTGCGGGCAGGGCACCATAAGGCAGCCAGATGGTCTTGCAGCGCGTCGCATAGCGCAGGAAATCCTCGCCCTGCGCCTGCGGTCCCGTCCAGTCGCGGTTCTGGATGCCGAAGACCGGCTTGAGGTTGCCCGACGCCGCCCTGTCGATGGCCGCGCGTTCCTGCGGCGGGCCAGCGTGCCAGAAGGCAGCGACCTCGTCATGGGCGGCAAGAACAGGAGCCAGTTCCGCGCGCGCACCCGTCACGATGTTCACGACGCCGGCGGGCAGGTCCGAGGTGTCGAAGACCTGATAGAGGTCCGTGACCGGCAGCGGGTCGTTCTGCGAGGGGATCGCCACGACCGTGTTGCCCATCGCGATGGCGGGCAGGACCAGCGACAGGAAACCCGTCAGCGGTTGCGCGTTCGGGCATGCGATGCCGATCACGCCATGGGGTTCAGGCAGCACATTCACCAGATGCCCGGCCTTGGCCTGTACATTCGCGCCGTCGAACTTGTCGGCCCAGGCGGCATAGTGGAAGATGCGCGCGATGGCGGCCTCGACCTCGGACTGGCTGGTGCGGCTGGCGAATTCGAAGGCGCGGGCCGCAAGGTTCTCGGCCAAGAAATAGAGAACCTGCGCGCGGCCATGACCGCCCATCGCCGCCCATTTCCCGGCTTTCGCCGCCGCCTCGACCGCATTGCGGATATCCTTGCGCCCGCCAAGGGGCGCAAGCCCCCCCGGCACCGCATACATCGCGCCGCCATCCGGGCGCTTCTGCGCGCCGCCGATATAGAGCTTGGCCGTCCGGTCGATCGCCTGCCCTGCCGTCGTGCCCGGCTCGGGTGTGGCGACGGGCGCCGTGGTCGCCGCGTCGCGCGCTGCCCGGACCGGGGGTTCGGCCAGATAATCCAGCATTCCCGCCGCACCGCCTTCACGGCCATAGCCGCTTTCGCGGTAGCCGCCGAAGGGGGCCGCCGCGTCGAACATGTTGGCGCTGTTGATCCAGACCACCCCGGCCTTGATCCGCGCGGCAAGGTCGGTCGCGACGGTCGCGCTTTCCGACCAGACCGAGGCCGCCAGCCCGTAACGCGTCGCATTGGCCAGTTCGACCGCCTCATCGGCCGTGCGGAAGGTCGAGAGCGTGGCGATGGGGCCGAAGATTTCCTGCTCCATCCCCGGATTGGCGGGGGCGGTGTTCTTCAGGTAGCCGGGCGCGATGAAGCAGCCGTCCTGCGGCTGGCCGCCGACCAGTTCGGCGCCCGCCTCGGTCGCGGCGCGACAGATCGACAGGATGCGGTCCTTCTGCACCGGATCGACGATGGCGCCGACATCGGTCGATTTGTCCAGGGGCGGCCCGAGGCGCAGGCGGGCCATGCGGGCGCGCAGCAGGGCCTCGAACCGTTCGGCGACGGCCTCGGCCACAAGGATGCGCGATCCGGCGCAGCAGACCTGGCCCTGATTGAACCAGATGCTGTCCACGACCCCCTCGATGGCGGCGTCGAGATCGGCGTCCTCCATCACGACAAAAGGCGACTTGCCACCCAGTTCCAGCGTCAGCTTGCGCCCGGTCCCGGCCAGGGCGGTGGCGATGCCGCGCCCCACCTCGGTCGAGCCGGTGAAGGCGATCTTGTCCACCTGGGCCGCGACCAGCGCCGCGCCCGTCGCGCCGTCGCCGGTCACGATGTTCACGACGCCCGCGGGCAGGCCGACCTCAAGGCAGATCTCGGCGAAGGCAAGCGCCGTCAGCGGGGTGTATTCGGCGGGCTTCAGCACGACCGTGTTCCCCGCCGCCAAGGCGGGCGCGATCTTCCACGCAAGCATCAGCAGCGGAAAGTTCCACGGGATGATCTGGCCGCAGACGCCCAGGGGGGCATGGCCCGGAAAGCGCGTGTCGCGCAGTTCGGCCCAGCCTGCGTGGTGATAGAAGTGGCGCGCGACCAGCGGCACATCGATGTCACGCGCCTCGCGGATCGGCTTGCCGTTGTCCAGCGTCTCAAGCACCGACAGGAAGCGTTCGCGTTTCTGCACATGCCGCGCCAGCGCATAGAGGTGCCGCGCCCGTTCGGTGCCCGACAGCGCGGCCCAGCCCTTTTGCGCCCGGCGCGCGGCCTTGACGGCGGCCTTCACATCGGCCTCGGTCCCCTGGCTGACATGGGCCAGAACCTCGCCCGTGGCCGGGTCGCGGGTCTCGAAGGTCTCGCCCGGCTTCGTGAAGCTGCCGTTGATGAAATGGCCGAAGCGGCCGCGACGAGACAGCCAGTCGCGCACCGCGGCGCTGTCCTCGACCGAGGGGCCGTATTCCATCGTCTGCATGATCTTGCTCACTTGGCTCATCGGGTCCTCAGGCAATCGCTTGGCGGTGGGCCGCCGCGTAGCGTCCCGTCACATGGTGGCTGATCTGGCGTTCGATATCGCCCAGAAGGCTGGAGGCGCCGATGCGGAACAGGTCCGGGGCCAGCCAGTCGCGGCCCAGTTCCTCGGCCATCAGCACCTGCCAGCTGATCGCGTCCTTGGCGGTGCGCAGCCCCCCCGCGGGCTTGAAGCCGACCTTGATGCCGGTCTGGGCATGGAAATCGCGGATCGTGCGGACCATGACCAGGCTGACGGACAGGGTGGCGTTCACGCCCTCTTTCCCGGTCGAGGTCTTGATCCAGTCCGATCCGGCCTGCATGGCGACATGGCTGGCCTTGGCCACATTTTCCAGCGATTTCAGATCGCCGGTGGCCAGGATCGCCTTCATCCGCGCCGCCCCGCAGGCCTCGCGCATGGCGCGCAATTCGTCATAGAGCGCTGTCCAGTTCCCTTGCAGCACATGGGCCCGGGTGATCACGATGTCGATCTCGTCGGCGCCCTGATCCACGGCATAGCGGATCTCGGCCAGGCGCAGGTCCAGGGGCATCAGGCCTGCGGGAAAGCCGGTCGCCACGCTGGCCACCGGGATGCCGCTATTGCCCAGGGCGCGTTTCGCGGGCGCCACCATCGTCGGATAAACGCAGACCGCCCCGGTGGTCAGGCCGCTGACGCCCATCGCGTCCAGCAGGTCGGCCGCTATGGGCTGGCGCGCCTTGGCACACAGCCGCGCGACCCGGTCGGGCGTGTCGTCGCCCGCCAGCGTCGTCAGGTCGATGCAGCGCACCGCATTCAGCAGCCAGGCCGCCTGATGGTCCTTTTTCAGGCTGCGCCGCGCGGGCAGGGTCGCCGCGCGGCGTTCGACGGCGGGGGTGTTGATGCGGATGTTCTGGAACCAGTCCAGCCGCAGATCGGTGCCGGGATTGCTCATCATTGTCTCCTCAGGCGCGACAGTCCGCGCTGCCGGAACTGCGCCCACATCCGCCAGATCAGCACCAGAGCCGCCAGCAGGACGCCGCAGACCAGCATGGCGGGCCAGTTCACGGGCCGGTCCTCGGGGCCGGACACCGTGTTGATCGAGATCGCGTTGGGATAGGTCGAAAGCCAGGGCATCCGCCAGCCGTAAGAGGTGATGCTGACCCAGATCGGCTCTTGCGCGGTCGATTGCAGATTGTTCGCCTCGGCCTGAAGGTTCGCGCTGTCATATTTGAAATAGGGCGGCCAGACCCAACCGGTATCCTCGTTGCGATAGACCAGCACGCGGCCATTGGGCCGGATCGTGTCGATGAAGCGCACGTCGCGCTGGCCCTGCGCGTTCTCGACCGTGCCGGTGCTGTCGGCCGCCCAGAAGATCGAGGCCGAGGGCGGGATCGCGGTCAGCCGGTTATAGGTGTTGCTGATCCTGACGGTTTCACGCGACGGCAGCGCATAGTCCAGAAAGGCGAAGACCAGAACGCCGAACAGCACACCGGCAACGACACGGGCATAATACATGGACGGCACCTCCTAGCGCCAATTGACCGCGATGACGATGGCCAGCACCGCCAGCGTCGGCAGAACGAAGACCAGGGCCGTCAGCCGCGCCTTGAGGCTGCGTTCGAACCCCACCATCGAGCGCGCGATAAAAGCCCGCCGCGCGGGCGTGTCGCCCGCCTGATCGGGGTGGCGCGCATCCCACCGGTTCTCCAGCCGCTCCAGCCGCAGCGAGCGGACATAGATCCGCAACAGCACATAGAACACAAGCTGCACCACGAACATGACCAGAAACAGCCGGATCAATGCCGCCAAGATACGCGTCCCCCTTGCGTGCCACCGGGCAAAGCCTAGCACGCGGTCTTGGCGGGGGGCCAGATGTCGCGTCGCGTCAGACCCGGCAGGGGACAGATTGCCGTGATGCGCCAAAGGCAGCGCTTTCGTGCGCGGCCGAAGCCGGGTATCAGGCGAGCAATCGGAGGATTGCGATGTTCTGGATAATCAGTCTCGCCATGACGGCGATCGTGGCTCTGGTCGTTCTGGCGCCGGTCTGGCGCGGGCGGGCCAACAGCGAACCGGCGGCGGCCTATGACCTGCGCGTCTATCGCGACCAGCTGCGCGAGGTGGACCGCGATCTGGAACGCGGCGTGATCCAACCCGACGACGCGCAGCGCCTGCGCGCCGAGATCGGCCGCAAGGTGCTAGATGCCGACCGCCGCCTGACCGAGGCCCGCCCCTCGGGTCCGCAGGGCGGGGGCGCGGTCGCCGCCATCGTGCTGGTCGTGCTGCTGGCAGGGGGCTTCGCGCTTTACCTGCGCGAGGGGGTGCCGGGCGCGCCCGACATGCCCATCGCCGAACGCTTCGCCGCCGCCGAGGCCGCCTATCGCGCCCGCCCCAGCCAGGCCGAGGCCGAGGCCGCCGCAGCGCCGCGCTCTCCGGTGGATCTGAGTGAGGCCGATCCGGCATGGCTGGATCTGGTCGATCAGCTGCGCGCCGCCGTGGCACAGAACCCCGACGACCCGCGCGGCCTGTCGCTGCTGGTCACGAACGAGATGCGGCTAGGCAACATCGCCGCCGCGCGCGAGGCCGCGGAACGGCTGGTCGCGCTGCAAGGCGACCAGCCCGACCCGACCGACCTGATGCGCCTTGCCACCCTGATGATCGATGCCGCCGGTGGCCTGATCACCCCCGAGGCCGAGCAGCTTCTGGTCCGCGCCCTGCGCGCCGACCCGACCCAGCCTCAGGCGCGCTATCTTCTGGGCGTCATGCAGATCCAGAACGGCCGCCCCGACCGCGCCTTTCCGCTGTGGCGCCGCCTGCTTGAGGAAGGCCCCGAAAGCGCGTCCTGGATCCCGCCGATCCGCGCCTCGATCGAGGATCTGGCCTGGCTCGCCGGCATCGGCGATTACGTCCCCCCCGAGCCGGTCACGGCCCCCCTGCCCGGCCCCGACGCCACCAGCATCGAGGACGCGACGGCCCTGCCCGAAACCGACCGCCAGCAGATGATCGAGGGCATGGTCGCCGGGCTGCAATCGCGCCTTGCCGCCGAGGGCGGCACGCCCGAGGAATGGGCGCGGCTGATCCAGTCGCTTTCGGTTCTGGGCCGCGCGACCGATGCCCGCGCGATCTGGGACGAGGCGCAGGTGCGCTTCGCGGGTTCGGAAACCGCGCTGGCCCCGATCGCCGAAGCCGCGCGTCAGGCGGGGTTGATCCAATGATCCACGAGGACATCACCGAATTCGCCGCCGCGCTGCCCCGCCATGGCGGACTGGCCGGGCTGGATGTGGGCACCAAGACCATCGGCGTGGCGGTCAGCGACGGGCTGCGCCAGGTCGCCTCGCCGCTGATGGTGATCCGCCGCACCAAGTTCACGCAGGACGCCGCGCAGCTTCTGAAGCTGATCGAGGACCGGGCGCTGGCCGGGCTGATCCTCGGCCTGCCGCGCAACATGGATGGCAGCGAAGGCCCCCGCGCCCAATCGACGCGCGCCTTCGCCCGCAACCTGTCGGCGCTGACGCCCCTGCCCATCGGCTATTGGGACGAGCGTCTCTCGACCGTCGCCGCCGAACGCGCGCTGCTCGAGGATGACACGTCGCGCAAGCGCCGGGCCGAGGTGATCGACCAGGTCGCCGCAGGCTACATCCTGCAAGGCGCGCTGGACCGGCTGTCCTATCTTGCGCGCTGAGACCGCGCCGCGGGCCACCGCGCGCAGCGCGGCGCGGGGCCAAGCGGCAGCGTCCGGGCCGGGCTTTGCACGGCCCGTCCCCCGACCCCCTCGCGCCGTCCGACACGAAGCAGCCGCCAGATGACTGCGCCGGGCGCCCCCGCCAGCCCCTGCATCCGGCTTTGCCGGATCGACCCGGCCAGCGGGCTCTGCACCGGCTGCCTGCGCAGCCTCGACGAGATCGCGCGCTGGTCCGCGATGACGCCCACCCAGCAACAGGCGGTGCTGGACGCGCTGCCTGCCCGCCGAACGCCGCGCTAGTCCATCATGCCCCGGCGCGGATCATAGCCGTGATCCTCGCGCCAGATCTCGAAGAAGGCGCGCAATTGCGGATCGACGCTGGCGGGCATGGCGATCCGCAGCTCGACATGCTGGTCGCCCCCGTCGATCCCGCGCCCGCGCAGCCTCAGCCGCCTGCCGCTGGTCGCGCCCGCCGGGATGGTCAGGCTGACCGGCCCGTCGATGGTCGGCGCCTCGACCCGGCCGCCCAGCACGGCCTCGTCCAGCGAGATCGGCAAGACGATGTGGATGTCGTCACCCTCGCGGCGAAAGACCGGATGCGGTGCGACCGTGACATCCAGATAGGCGTCGCCCGGCGCACCCTTGCCCAGACCCGGCCCGCCCTTGCCGCGCAGCCGGATCTGCTGGCCGTCTCGCACGCCCTTGGGGATGGTCACGCTGATCTCGGCCCCGTCGGGCATCAGCAGGTCCATGCGACCGCCACGCGCGGCGGTCAGGAAATCGACCTCCAGCCCGTGGCGTAGATCCTCGCCGCGCCGGTCCATGCCGCCGCCCCGCCCGCCAAAGCCGAAGCCGCCGAAACCGCGCGGCCCGCCGCGCTGCCCGAAAAGGTCAGCAAAGACGTCGCCCAGATCGGGATCACCCGCCCCCGGACCGCCGCCGAAGGGACCGCCGCCGAAAGGCCCGCCCGCATGGGCGCGCGAATGGCGGGCGCGGGCCTGTTCATGGCCCTGCCCGTCGATCTCGCCCGCGTCATAGCGGCGACGCTGCTCGGGGTCCTTCAGCAGGTCGTAAGCCGCCGAGGCCGCCTTGAACCGCGCCACCGCCTCGGGGTCGGAGTTAAGGTCCGGGTGATCGGTCTTGGCGATGCGCCGATAGGCCTTTTTGATGTCTTCCGCGCTGGCCGTCCTTGCGACGCCAAGCACCTGATAGGGATCGCCTGTCATCTGGTTACCCTCTGAACTTTCTTGAACTTGCCCTCAAGATAGAGGCCCCGCGCCCGTCATCAATAGCGCCCCTCAATAAGGCATCGCATGGCTCTTGTGCAGCCGCTCGATGGCGCGGCGCAGATCGTCGGGCAGGGGCTTGCCCAGACCCGCGATCAGGTGGCGCAGTTGCGGCAGGGTCGTGGCCCCGATGATCGGCACATTCGCGAAGGGCCGCGTCAGCTGCCAGGCAATCGCCATATGCACCGGGTCCCAGCCATGCTCGGCCGCAAGCGCGGCATAGGCGGATGCGGCCTCAAGCCCGCGCGCCGTCTTGCGCCCGCCCAGATTGCCCTGCCCGCCCGAGGCCTTGTCAACCGCCGCCCGACTGCCCTCGGGCACCGCGCCGCCCGCATATTTGCCGCTGAGCAGTCCGGCGGCCAGCGGCGAATATGCCAAGAGGGTGACGTTCTCGTTCACCGCCGCCTCGGCCAGATCGGTGTCATACATCCGGTAGAGCAGCGAATACTCGTTCTGGATCGCGGCCATGCGCGGCGCCCCGATCCGGTCGGCGACATCGCACCAGCGCGCCAGCCCCCAGGCGCTTTCGTTCGACAGGCCCACGGCGCGCAGCTTGCCCGCGCGCACGCCCTCGGCCAAAGCCTCCAGCACGTCGGCCATGTGGTCCAGGGTCCGGGCCTTGTCCTGCCCTGACGGGTCAAAGCCCCAGTTCTGCCGGAACGCATAGGACCCGCGCACCGGCCAGTGCAGCTGATAGAGGTCGATCCGGTCCGTCTGCATCCGCCGAAGCGAGGCGTCGATGCAGGCCCGCACCGTCGCCCCGTCAAAGGGCGCCCCGTCGCGCACCATCTGGCTGGGTCCCGTGATCTTGGTGGCGATCTCGACCCGGTCGCGATGGCCGGTCCGGGCCAGCCAGCGGCCGATGATCTCTTCGGACAGGCCCACCGTCTCGCGGCGGACCGGGTTCACGGGATACATCTCGGCGCAATCGAGGAAGGTCATGCCGACATCCAGCGCGGCGTCCAGCTGGGCATGGGCCTCGGTTTCGTCGGTCTGGTTGCCGAAGGTCATGGTGCCAAGGCAGATCGCGCTGACCTCGACGTCGCTGCCGCCCAGTGTGGTTCTGTCCATGTCGTTCCTCATCCGATGTCGTGCCGCGCGGGGGCGCGGCGGATGCGACCGGGCGGGGCCCTTTCGGGCAGGCCCGGTCACCGCTGCGGGGACAATTGGACGTTTCGCCCGCCAGCGCAAGCCGCCCGGACGGGACTGGGCCGCCCTAGCCCGCCTCAGGCGCCGCTGCCCCAGCCCCGCCGGTATCCTTGCCGCCGACCCTGATGCCGAACATCAGGCCGTAAAGCACCGGCACCACGATCATCGTCAGCACTGTCGCAAAGGCCAGCCCGCCCATGATCGTCACCGCCATCGAGGCAAAGAACGCATCCGCCAGCAGCGGCAACATGCCGAAGATCGTCGTGACCGCCGCCAGAAGCACCGGGCGCAACCGGCTGATCGCGCCATCGACCAGCGCCGCAAGCGGCGGATCGCCCGCATGGCGGCGCGCGTCGATTTCCTCGACCAGCACGATGGCGTTCTTCATCAGCATCCCCGATAGGGACAACAGACCCAGAAGAGCGGTGAAGGTGAAGGGCAGCCCCGTCACCAGAAGGCCGAGCGACATGCCCGTGACCGACATCGGCACGACCAGCCAGATGATCGCGGGCTGCCGCAGCCGGTTGAACATGAGAATAGAGATCACCAGCATCACCAGGAAGCCAAGCGGCAGCTGCGCCCCAAGCGAGGCCTGCGCCTCGGTCGAGCTTTCATATTCACCGCCCCAGGCGATCGAATAGCCGGGCGGCAGGGGCATGGCCTCGATCATCGGACGCAACTGGCGGAAGGCCTGATCGGCGGTCAGCCCGCTGATGGCGTCGGCCTGCACGGTCAGCGTGCGGACCCGGTCGCGGCGATGGATCAGGGCCTCTTCGGCGCGCATCTCGATCCGGTCCACGACCTGGCTCATGGGGACGTAGCCGCCCGCGCCCTCGGACCAGACCGACAGGTCGATCAGGCCTTCGGGGCCGCTGCGTTCGGCCTCGGGGCGGCGCAGCAGGATCGGCAGCTGCGTGTCCCCCTCGCGCAGAGACCCGGCGCGCAGGCCCGAGCTGCCATAGAGGATCGTGTCCGCGATGGCGCTGCGGGTGATGCCCGCCAGACGCATCCGCGCCTCGTCCACCATGGGCACGATGGCCAGTTCCGGCTGGCGCCAGTCGTGGCGCAGATCGCGCAGCACGCCGCTGTCGCGCATGATCTGTTGCGCCTGTGCCGCAAGCGCGCGCAGCACCGCCGGATCATCGCCCGAGATCCGCAGCGCCACATCCGCGCCGGTGGGCGGGCCGAAGACCAGTTCCTCGATCCGCAGATGGCCTGCGGGGAATTCCGCGGGCAGCGTTCGGGACAGTTCGGCGGCCAGGGCGGGAATGTCCTCGGCCCGCTGCATCCGCACCAGCGCAAGGCCATAGGACGGGTCGGGCTGTTCGGGGGGATAGGTCAGCATGAAGCGCGCCGCGCCGCCGCCCGCGAAGGTGGTCACATCCGTCACGCCCGGCGCTTCGGCCAGCCGGGCGGCGATGCGTTCCAGATCGGCCTGGGTCGAGGCGATATCGGCGCCGCGCGGCAGGCTGTAATGGACATAGAACAGCGGCGTGGTCGAGGCCGGGAAGAACTGCTGCTTGACGCCCGCGAAAGCCATGATCGAGGCTACGGTGGTCGCCGCCACAGCCGCCACGACCAGCCAGCGCGCGCGCAGGCTGCCGCGCAGAAGCCAGCCATAGACCCGGTAAAGCCGCCCCGCATAGGGATCGCCCCCCGCCTTTCCGGAGGGTCGCAGCAGCCACGCGCCTAGCCAGGGCGTGACCGTGACGCCCAGCACCCAGCTGAGAAGCAGCGAAATGCCGATCACCGCAAACAGCGAGAACATGAACTCGCCCGTCGCATCAGGCGAAAGTCCGATCCCGGAAAAGGCCATGATTCCGATGATCGTCGCGCCCAGAAGCGGAATGCCGGTCGCGGCCTCGGTGTCGGCGGCAGCTTCCTCGGCGGTCTTGCCCTTGTCGATGCCGATCACCATCCCCTCGGCGATGACGATGGCGTTGTCCACCAGCATCCCCATCGCGATGATCAGCGCGCCAAGCGAGATGCGCTCCATCTCGATCCCGAAGATCGCCATGAACATCACGGTGGCCATCACAGTCAGCAGCAGCGTGCTGCCCACCACGATCCCGGCCCGCCAGCCCATCGCCACCATCAAGGCCGCCACCACGATGGCGACCGATTGCCCAAGGCTGACGATGAAGCCCGACACAGCCTGATCGACGACCTTGTGCTGTTCGTAGATGGGCGACAGCGTGACGCCGGGGGGCAATTCGGTCATCAGCTCGCGCAGCCGCGCCTCGACCGCGTGGCCGACCTCGACCACGTTGCGCGAGGTGATGGCCGAGACGCCAAGGGTAAAGACCTGCCCGCCGCCATGCGTCACGATCAGATCGGGCGTCTCCGAGATTTCGCGCCGGACGGTGGCGATGTCGGCCAGGCCCAGCTGGCCGGTCGTGCCCGCCTGACCGACGCGCAGCGCCTCGATCCCCTCGGGGGTGGCATAGCCGGGCGGCAGGCCCAGACGCAGCCGCGACAGGTCGCTGGCGACGGTGCCCTGCGCCAGAACCGCGTTGTCCGTCGCGATCGAGCCGACCAGCTGCGCAGGCGGCAGGCCCAGGCTTTCCAGCCGGGTCGAGCTGATCTCGACCACCACGTTTTCCTCGATCAGGCCGCCGATATCGACCTTGGCGACGCCGTCCACCGTGACCAGCCCGCGCCGAAGCTGACGCGCGATCTCGCGCATCTGGCGGGGCGAATACCCCTCGGCCGAGACGGCGTAATAGAGGCCGTAAACATCCCCGAAATCGTCGTTGATGATCGGATCGTAGACGCCCTGCGGCAGGCTGCCCCGCGCATCACCGATCCGGCGGCGCAATTCGTCCCAGACCTGCGGCATCTGGTCGGGGCCGTAGGTGTCCTCGATCTCGACCGTCAGTTGCGACAGGCCGGGCATCGACTTCGATTCGATGCGCCGCAATTGCGGCATCTGCTGGATGGCGCTTTCCAGAGGTTCGCTGACCTCGGATTCGACCTCGTCGGCGGTGGCGCCGGGATAGGGCGTGAAGACCAGCGCGGTCTTCAGCGTGAAGCCCGGATCCTCAAGGCGCCCGACGCTTCCCATGCCCCAGAGGCCACCAAAGACGCAGATGAGGATGATGATCCAGACCGAGACCGGGCGCCGGATCGAAGCGGCGGCGATAGAGGCACGCATGTCCGCCGATCCTCAGAGGTTGCCGGGACGCACGGGCGCGCCCTCGGTCAGTTGCCACCAGCCCGCGGCGACGACGGAATCGCCCGCCTGCAGCCCTTCGGCGATCACGATCGATCCTCCCTGCGGCAGGCCAAGCGTGACCTTGCGCGAACTGGCCGTCCCGGCCTGCGGGTCAAAGACCCAGACGCGCGGCCCGTCCGGCCCCGTCGTGTCGATGGCCCCGGTCGGCAGGCTGATGCGCGCGACGTCGTTGCGCGGCGAGATATGGACATTCGCGGTCATCCCGGGCAGCAGCCTCGGGTCCAGCGCGCCCTGGATGGCAAAGCTGACATCGTAGGTCTGGGCGACGGGATCGGCCTCGGTCACGAAATCGCGCAATTCCAGCGGCAGGCGCAGATCGGCCAGCGCGGGAAAGGTTGCCTCGGCCACAAAGGCCCCGGCATTGCTGCGCGCTATCGCGGCCAGCGTCTCGGGCAGCGAGATCACCACGCGCATCTCGCTGATGTCCTGCAGGCGCAGGATCGGCACGGCGGGGGTGACGTTGGCATATTCCTCGACAAGCGTGCGGGCGACCAGCGCGGGAAAGGGCGCGGTGATCGTCGTCTGGTCCAGCGCGCGGCGCGCCTCGCTCAGGGCGATCTGGGCCTGGACGCGTTCGGCCTCGGCGCTGTCCAGCCGCGCGCGGGTCGAGACACGGTCAACCAGCGTGTTCGCGCGCTCGAACTCGGCCAGGGCCTGGGTGTTGACGGCCTCGGCGCGGGCGACGGCCAGTTCGTAGGACACCGCATCCAGCCGCGCGATCAGCGCGCCTTCCTCGACCCGGTCGCCTTCCGAAACCGGACGCTCGACCATCTGGCCCTGCACCTGGAATGCCAGATCGACGGTGCGGCGGGGCTCGACCCGGCCGACAAAGCTGCGCGATTCCGCGCGGGAATCGGGCGCCGCCGTCACCAGCGGCACGACCAGCGCGGGCGGCGCCTCGGCCTCGGTTGCGGTATCGGCGCTGGCATCGGGGATGCAGCCCGCCAGCAGCAGCGGGACAAGGCCGAGAAACAGGGAAAGACGCAGGCTGGTCATGACCGGACCTCGAATTCGGAAATCATTACTTCGATGCGTTCAAGCATCTGGCGGCGCAGTTCAGGGTCGGTGGGCGGAAGCCCCAGAAGGTGCTGCAACAGCATCCCGTCCATCGCCGACAGCAGGACCAGCGCGCCGACCGGATCGGACAGCCCCTCCAGCACCTCGCGCGTTTCCTCGGCGATATGGTTGCGCAACGGGTCCAGAAGCGCAGGATTATGCGCGCCCGCCACAAGGATCGCATGGGCCAGAGGCATGTCTTCGCCCATCAGCCCCAGCATCGCATCAAGCTTGGCGCGCATATCGCTGCAACCGCGCTCGGACTTGCCCTCGTTTGGGCAGACCCTGGCGCTGAACTTGTCGATCATGCGTTCCAGCAGGGCGGACATCAGCGCGTCCTTGCTGGAAAAGGTATAGAGCAGCCCGGCCTTGCTCAGCCCGACTTCGCGAGCCACGGCCTCGATCGTCAGCCGCGACGCACCGTCCCGTTGCGCCACGATGGTGGCGGCGTCCAGAATCGTGTCACGGGCAATCGCCTTCCGCATCGGACCCTCTTAACTTACCAACCGGTCGGTAACCCTTGGCTTGCGATTTGTCAATCTGCCGGATGGCGCAGCGCGCTTACAGATTGATGGGACAGCGACCGCGGAAAAAGCCGAAAGCGTTTCGATTTTTCCTCTTGCGGCCCCCGGCGGGGGCAACTATACGCCCCTCAGCGAGAGACGAAGCGTCACTTGCAGACCTCCGGTGGGGCCATAGCTCAGTTGGTAGAGCGCTTGAATGGCATTCAAGAGGTCAGGGGTTCGACTCCCCTTGGCTCCACCATTTCATCCTTGAAAAGTGACGGATAGATCTTCCATTCATGACGGAAGATTGTCCATTTTGTTGGGAAATCTGCGCAGGTTGAGCGCTTGAGGCCGTTAGAGATCGCTCTGCTGGCTTTTGTGTTTTTGCTACGCGGTGCTTGCGGTGGCAACCTCATCGCTTCGCCTACTGCTCTCAGCGTTTAGTCGCTCCACATCCGGATTCATCCTCCCACTGGACGACCTCCCCTCGATACTCGCATTTCCGCCAGCTCAGCACACGCCCCCAAAACTTCCTGCCTCAAAATGGTGCGGAGCCCCACTTGCTCCCAGACCATCGACATGGAACAAAAGAGCAAAGTGGTGTCAGGCCGCGTGTTTTCGATGTCGGGAAAGAAAATGGCAAATGCCTCGGGACAAGATTGGCTCGGACGAGCACTAGAAGATGGCCATATCCAGATCATTGCCAGTGGCAAATCTGAAAAGGTCCGCTATGTCGCATGTAATGTTGCCGAGAAATGGAGCGATCCAGAGGAAAAGGTTCGTGCCGCCTATTACGCCGAACTAATTTACCGATATGGATATGATCCTGAATTTATCGGAGTTGAAGTTACTGTTCCCGACCGGGTCCCTTATGATCGTGCAGACATTGTCGTTTTCCGCGACAAAGCGCGAACCAGACCTTTTGCCGTAATCGAATGCAAGCGAGATGGCGTTACCGACACAGAATTAAAGCAGGCCATTGAACAGGCTTTTGGGAATGGCCATGCCCACAAGTTCCGTGCCGAATATATCGGCGTGATCGCGGGGCAGACGCGGGCCTTTTATGATTGCTCCGACAACTTCGGTGCTCTGGAGCGTGAAGCGAATATAGTTGCCGACCTTCCCGTGAAGTTCGGCAAGCCCGAAGAGTTCAAGTATTACTTCGCCGCGCCCCCGAAACCCGATATCTCGGCGGTGGGGCGCGATGACCTGATCAAGACCATCCGCAAGTGCCACCAGACGCTTTGGGGCGGGGGCCGTCTTTCGCCGCCGACCGCGTTCGGTGAGCTTTGCAAGCTGATCTTCGTCAAGACACGTGACGAGAAGAAGCCGCGTCGGAAAGGCGAGCCCTACGAGTTCCAGATCAAGACTAACGAAACGCCGGACAGGCTCGCAGGCCGTATCCGCGCGCTCTATGAGGCCGAGCAGAAGAAAGACCCCGAAGTCTTCAACGAGGGGATCAAAATCGACGACGTCACTTTGAAGAACGTCGTGCTTCACCTTGAAGGCGTGAACCTCACCGCGACCGACCTGGACACCAAAGGGGTCGCGTTTGAGCAGTTCATGGACGGCTTTTTCAAGGGCGACTTCGGCCAGTATTTCACGCCGCGCAACATCATCGCCTTCTCGATCCAGATGCTCAACATCGAAAGCGATGACACCGTCATGGACCCGGCTTGTGGCTCGGGCGGCTTCCTGCTGCATGCGCTTGACCATATTCGCAAACAGGCCAGCGAATTCTACCCCGAAGACAGCCCGCAGCATTTCAGCTACTGGCACGACTTCGCTGGAAAACGTCTGTTCGGGATCGAGATCAACGAAGAGATCGCCCGCGTCGCCAAGATGAACATGATCGTCCACGATGACGGCCACACCAACGTCATCGGCAACGACGCCCTTGAACCCCTGACGGTGATCGCAGATCGCAACGAAACCTTTGCCCGCATCATGGGCATCGACCGGATGACCGGGCGGCGGGACGAGAGCAAGGGCTTCTCGAAAATCCCGACAAACCCGCCTTTCGGGGCCGTGGTGAAAGAGGAACTGCACACCTACCTCAGCAGCTATGAACTATCGCGCTACGTCGCCAAGGGCACGGCGGGCGAAGATGAGGACGATGACGCCCGCAGCCCCAGCTCCGGCAAGAAGTCGATCAAGCAGCGGTCCAGCGTCAAGACCGAGATCATCTATGTCGAACGCATCTGGCAGCTTCTGAAACCGGGCGGACAGGCTGCGGTCGTGCTGCCTGATGGCCTGCTGACAAACGCCAGCTTGCAAGGGGTCCGCGACTGGCTGTTGGAACGGTTCAAGGTTCTGGCCGTGGTGTCGCTACCGCAGTTCGCCTTTGCCCATTTCGGCGCAGGCGTGAAGTCCAGCGTTGTCTTCCTTGAAAAGCGCCCCTTCTCAATCACCAAGCGCGAGGGCAAGGAGATCGTTGTGGTCGGTTCGGTCAGCGATGACGAACCCATCTTCATGGCGATGGCCGAGAACATCGGCTACGACGCCGCCGGGCGGAATACCTACCAGATCGAGGTGTTAAGCGAGACGCCCGAGGTGGAACGGGTCGAACGTCACCGCAGCGACCTGTTCGATTGGCGGGTGGTCTATGACTGGAAGCCCGGCGAAGGGAAAAAGCCCGGCGTTTGGACGGAACGGCACCGCAACGTCACGCCGGGCAGCGGCCTTCTTGGCCAATACGCAGCATTCCAGCGGGACCCGACGCCTTTTTTCGTCTAACCCCCGTTCCCGCTGGGCAGGCTGTCTGCTTTGCGGTGAAGCGGGGGGAAGCATCCTCCATGACACTATCAGTCAGCCCGCAGGTCGTGGCTTTGAAACAGCTTCGCGCTGATCTGGCGGCAGCACCCTGGCCGATCCTGCCATTGGGTCATCCCGAGGTGGCTGAGATCAATCCCAAGGTCGATCTGAAATCCTTGGAAGATGACGCGCCGGTTTCATTCCTGCCTATGGAAGCCGTGGAGGAGAACACCAATACCTTCCATCCGACGGTCCGGCCCGTTGCCGAGGTCCGAAAGGGCTACACCGCATTTGCAGACAATGACGTGATCTGGGCGAAGATCACGCCCTGCATGCAAAACGGAAAATCTGCTCTGGTGCGTGGCTTGACGAATGGGGTTGGCAGCGGATCGACAGAATTCCATGTCTTGCGAGCAGGACAGAAAGCCCTGCCCGAATTTCTGTGGGCGCTTCTCTCGATGCCGCGACTGCTTTTTGCGGCGCAGGGAGCCTTTGCCGGTTCATCGGGCCATCAAAGGGTGCCTGCGACCTTCTTGGAAGAATTGAATGTGCCAGTCCCGCCGCTGTCGCAACAGGCGCGCCTAGTGGAAGTTCTGCTTAGTGGGAAATCAAGTCGTGACCACGCCCTTGGAAGGGCAAGGGAAATCGTTGCAGAGATAAACGGCCTGGTCCTGAACGAGCTGGGCATAGTTCTATCATTGCCCAAAGTTAGTTCTGTTTTCGCAACGAAGCGGTTGGTCGCAGTGACCCGCCTTGACCCCTTTTTCCATTCGCCTGCATTCCTAGAGGTTGAACGGGAGATCGCGGAAAAGCCTCATGCTATTTTGGGCGAGATTGTCGAGTTCTCGGACAAGACATGGGACGCAAAAGCCCATCCGGAAGCCAGTTTTGACTACATCGAAATCAGCGGCGTTGATCGTGTCACAGGTCGTGCTGTTCCAAATCGTGTTGCGGTCGAAAACGCCCCCAGCCGTGCGAGGATGGTCACAAGACCGGGCGACATACTCGTCAGTTTGACACGACCGCATCACGGATCAATTGCTTTGCTGGATGACCAGCATGAGGGCTGCATCGCCTCAACGGGCTTCGCGGTCATTTGCGATGTAGATACGGACCGCACATCGGCCCGGTTTGTCTGGACGATGCTACGCTTAAGCGTCTGCCTTGACCAAATGCTGCGCCGGTCAAGCGGGGGCAACTACCCGGCGATCACGCAGGAAGAGCTTGGCAAGGTCCTCATCCCGCTTCCCGACAAGGCGACACAGCAGCGAATATGTGATGAAGTCGAGCGCCGCCATGTCGAGGCGCAGAAGCTCGAAATCGAAGCCCACTCGATCTGGCAAGCCGCACGTCAGCGGTTCGAAGACCAATTGTTGAACGGAATTGCACCATGATCCTGTCCGGTATCCTGCATTCTTCGCTGGGCGGCTTCATGGTGATCCGGGGGGTGGCCCCGCTTGGCGACCTGGCCCGTTGCTCGCGCTTTGACCCCGCCTATCAGCGCAACCTGATCGACACCCACAAGGCCGAGATTGAGCGGTTCCTCGCGGATCGCCAGTTCCTGTTCTTCCCAGAGGTGGTGTTGTCGGCATCGCTTCGGTTTGACTTCGACAAGGCGCGGGGCCGCGCCGTCGATCCGCTTGGCGACCTGTTCACCGGCAAGGGGTTTGTGTCGAACGTCAACGGCCTCAAGATCACGGTGCAGTCCACAAAACTGCCCAAGGCATTGGAGACGGTCGGCGGCACGAATGCCCCGACGCTAGTCTATCTGGAACTGCCCGATGCCGAGATGGACGCCGATGATGCTGTGAAGCTGTTCCGCATCGACGGGAACCATCGCCTCAGTGCCGCGAAAGACGTAAAGGCGGGCGAAGCGACCTACAGGCTGGAAACGCCGTTTTGCATCGTTCTGCATCAAGACCCAACGCTGGCTCGGCAGTTCGAAAAGGTTGTCTTCCATAACATCAATGCCAAGCAGATACCGCTCACCTCGGAAGAGAACTTGCGGCTGATCTTGGAAGAAGGGGATGGGTCGCTGTTCAAGGATGCCGATCTGGTCAGCAACCCCAGCCTTGGCCCGGCCTATCTGATGGCCCGCAAGCTGTTGCCCGAGTTCGACGTGCGGTTCCTGTCCGGCTTGGCCAAGCATTTTGCGAACAAGCACACCTTAGCGCTTGGCCTGTCCCAGTTTCTAATGGCTAGGGATGAAGCCCTTGGAAGGGCCGCGACCGCCGAAGAGATCGCGGGACTGATCGGCCCTGTACGCGAGGCATTGAAGCGAACCAACACCATGTATGAGGGGGACCACCACAAGCAATTGCGCGAGGCCGGTTGCCATGGCGTGCTGACTGCCGCCGTCCATTTCGCCTACAAGAACGGTGGTGCCCAACTTCCCGCCTTCGCCCGCTGGGTGACAAGCAACCGCATCGACCGCCTCACCCCGTCAGGCACCACGCGCGGTCTGGGCTACCACTACCACCTGGGCCAGACCCAAGCAGTGGACGCCGCGAGCCTTGTCGAGGTGTTCGAAAGCATCTTGAAGGCCCGTAGCCGAGAAGTCTTTGTGTCGATGGAGTTCGGCAAGCATACAGACGCTGTCTATAAGGCGATTGAAAAGGCGATTACCCGGCTTAACGAGAAGCACAAGCTCAAGCAGTTGGGTCTGGCGCTCAAGCCGATCCGGATCGACCGCGTGATCAAGGGTCACTCCTACACAATCAACGACGAAATCCTGAACGTCATCGACGGGTCAGGTTTGTTGATCGCCGACCTGACCCAAGGCAACAAGAACGTCTACCACGAAGTCGGCTACATGATGGGTTTGAACAAGGGACGTGGCGGGTCGCAAGACAACTTCATCCTGATTGCAGACCAAGCCAAACTGGCCGGGGATAGCGCGATTGGATTTAACCTTAGGGCGTGGCAGCAGCTTCGTTTCTCTGACACGTCCAGCCTTGAAGACGACCTAATCGAGGCGATGGAAGAGTTTTTCAAGCTCAAGCCAGAGGATTGAGCGAGGGTAGGCTTGCTGAGGTTCGCATGCCGCAGATACCAGCTGAAATCACGCTGGCCTCACGGCGGTCAAACTAACCTGTAAATTCGATGCAAGTGTATTGATAGCCGCTTCCTGTGCGATCAAAATACTGGCTTTCACGGCACGACTGAAAATCACTCCACGCGTTCCCAGATTGGATGGTCGGTGTTGTTGAGAGGCCATCGCGAGTAGAGCACGTGGCTGCTGATGGAGCGGGGAGCTCGTCACCGAACTTGAACGCTTTTAAGTATGGGGCACTCTTTGAGCGGCAAGACCAAAGGATCATCCCATCGCGGGAAACCACAAATGCGCAAGCCTTCGGCGTTAGATTCACAAAGCGAAGGGCACTCGCTTG
>NZ_JBQTCG010000011.1:0-97665 GCF_052379855.1 Paracoccus sp. NSM
CAGACCGCCGCGCCGCGATTGCGCGCGCCGCTGCAGCCGAGGCGCGTCCGGTTGATCATCGAGTATCCCGACCCGCAGCAATCGCAGCACACCAGGCCCGACAGCAGGTAATCGGGCCGCCGCGCCCGCTCCGGCCGCGGGCGGGGATCATTCACCCCGGCAGGGTTCATCGCCTCGCGGATGCCGGCCTGCCTTGCCTTCACCCGGTCCCAGAGCGCCGCGTCGATGATCCGCAGCTCCGGCACCTCGGTCGTCACCCACATCTCCGGCGGGTTCAGCCGCGCCTGCCGCTTGCCCGTGTCGGGGTCCTTCACGAAGCTCTGCCGCTGCCAGACCCGCACCCCGACATAAAGCTCGTTGTTTAGGATGCCCGTCCCGCGCCGCCAGTTGCCCTGGATCGTCGAAAACCCCCAGCTGCCCGAGCCCTTGCCGCCGCTGCGGGGCGGGGCGACGCCCTCCGCGTTCAGCGCCGCCGCGATCGACCGGGCCGAGAGGCCGGCATCGTAATCCGCGAATATCCGGCGCACCACGGCGGCCTCGGCATCGTCGATGTCGCGCTCGCCGGTGATCACCGCGCCCCCCGCGTCGAAGCCCCGCCGCACCCGGTAGCCGTAGCAATTGCCGCCGCCCGATTTGCCCGCCATCACCCGGCCTTCGAGGCCCCGCCGCGTCTTCTCGGCCAGTTGCTTGAGGAATTGCGACGACATCAGCCCGCCGAAGCTGACCCGCATCTCGTCGATCTCGCCTTCCGACCGGGTGACGATCCTGACCCCGTGATAGGCCAGCCGCTTGTAGAGGCCCGCCATATGCTCCTGGTCCCGCGACAGCCGGTCCAGCGCCTCGGCGACGATCACATCGCAGGCCCCGTCCCGCGCCGCCTCGTGCAGGCGCTGAAAGCCTGGACGCAGATGCGAGGCGCCGCTGATCGCCGCATCCTCGATCGTCTGGACGACCGTCCAGCCCTCTGCCTCGCAAAGCCGGCGGCAGACCCGGATCTGGTCCTCGGTCGAGCTGGCCGATTGCAGGTCGCTGGAATAGCGGGCGTAGATCAGGGCGCGGAGGGGGCGGTTCATGCGGGGTCTCCCTCTTGCGATGCGCGGCGTTGCGTCAGGATGTCGGCCTCCGCCGCCGCCCGGCCCAGAAGGCGCGCCAGCTCCAGCAGCAGGGGATGAGGAGGAGGGTGGGGACGCTCCGTCCTGGCATCAAGACCCCGCCCTGCGCGTCGTCTCTCCCGCGCTAGGGCGTCCTCCTCCATCAGCCGCCGCGCCGCGAAGGCCCGCACCAGGTGGATCCGCTCCGGCCAACGCAGCTGCGCCTGCCGCCTCTCCGAGACGAACCGCGTGATCCGCGCCACCCGCTCACTCACACGAGCCTCAAAGCCTCTCTCCATCATGCGAATCACCTCCAAACGACGCATGACACTCCCACTAGTCCGACAAACTCAGAAAAAGTATGAAAATGTTGAGGGGGCCGTTCAGCTCAGGACTCACCAGGCGACGGGGTGGACCGGAATACGAGAGGCTGTCGCGTGAAAGCCAGACGGCGGTGGCCGGAGGTGGCCCTTAGCTGCGGTCAGGGGCGCAGCTATGCCACATCAGCTTCACCAAACCGGCCACTCGTGGCAAGTCTGAGTGGGCGGTGTCGCCGATGCGGGACGTAGCAGCCAGTCCTACCCTGAACATCAACATGCGCGGCCCGATGGTCGAGTCCCCGGTCGAGGCCGAGACCGGCGCTCCGGTTCGGGACAGCCTCGCCGCCCCGCGGCAGGGTGCGCCTGCGCCCGGATCAGCGCGACAGCCGCGCGATCTCGGCCGCGACGAGGCGCCCGATCAGCGCCGAACCCTCCGGGCCGGGATGGGTTCGGTCCGAGGCCAGAACGCCCGGCGCGGCGGGGTCCAGCACATCCTCAAGGTCGACGAAATGCACGCCCTCGCGCACGGCGGCAAGGCGGGCGATACGACGCTCGATCTCGACCAGGGCCGGGCGGCAGCCCCGGAAGGCACGCGAGGCCGGGGCCTCGTGATAGCCCAGCCATAGGACCTGTGCGCCGCCCGCTCGGGCTTTCGCGATCAGATCGGGGATCGCGCCTGCTTCGCCGTCCGAGGCAATCAGCGCATCGATCCGGCCCTCGCAGTCGCCGCAGCCGCAAACCGCAGCCAGATCGTTTGCGCCGCCATTCATCACCACCCAGTTCCAGCGCCCGTGCAACTGATCGGGAATGCTGAGCCCGCCGAATGCGGCTAGTGGACCTGCCCCTAGCCGCGCGCCCGGCACGGCCCGGTTGACGACCTCGCGGCCAAGCGCATCCTCGAGCCGGTTTCCCGCATCCCTGCCGCTCAGCCGGTTCCAGGCAAGGACGGAATCCCCGATCATCAGAATGTCCCCGCCCGATTGCCGGGGGATCGCCCCGCAAGCCGACAGCAGCAGGATCAGGCTGAGGACAAGCGGCAGGCGCATCGGACACTCCGTCAGATAGAGGAACTGCATTGCCCGAACAGTCCGCGTCGATCAAGCCGACGCGTTGCCGCGCCTAATCCTGCTTGAGCAATTCAAGCGGCCATTTCCGCGCGGCCTGCAGGGCGGGCGCCATTGCCCATTTGCCACGACGCAACGCCTTCAGACCGCTCTCCGCCCATGCGTGACTGACTTGGCGCCTACCTGAAATCCTTCGCCTTCACCCTCACGCTGTCGATATTGAGATCGGGGATGTAGATGTCGCGCGGGCTTGGCGGCGGAGTGCCGGCACTTCCGCGGAACTCGTCGCCACGGCCTTGGGTCAGGGGGAAGGTGCCGCCGCGCTGGCCGATGCTGGCCAAGGCCGACGAGAGGTCGGCGATGCGGTGGACGACCAGATGGACAACCTCGCCCTCGCGCTGGATATGGCCCGTCGCGGCAATCATGCCGGCCCCGAGGATCGTGCGGCGGTTGGCCTCGAAGACCCTGGGCCAGATGACCAGGTTGGCGATGCCGGTTTCGTCCTCCAGCGTGATGAACATCACGCCCTTGGCAGAGCCGGGGCGCTGGCGGACCAGCACGATGCCCGCAACCTCGCAGCGCAGGCGGTTGCGGACGGCCATTGCGTCGGCGCAGGGAATGATGCGGCGGCGCGTCAGGTCCTCGCGCAGGAAGGCCACCGGATGGCGGCGCAGCGACAGGCCGGTATGGCCGTAATCCTCGACCACCTCGCGGCCCGCAGGCATCGGGCGCAGGGTCACGGCGGGCTCGGCATCCCCGGCCGTCGGCGCAGCGAAGAGGGGCAGATCACCGTCGCGCAGGGCCTTCAGCTGCCAGAGCGCCTCGCGGCGGGCGAGGCCCAAGGCGGGGCGGAAGCCGTCGGCTTCGGCAATGCGGGTCAGCGCCGCCACCGGCACCGGCGCACGGCGGCGCAGATCCTCGACCGAGGCGAAGGGATCGTCGGCGCGGGCCAGCACGATGGCGGCGGCGTGGCTGTTGGCCAGCCCCTTGACCATCCGCAGCCCGAGCCGGACCGCGAAGCGCCTGCCGTCGCCAAGCGGCTCAAGCGTGCAGTCCCAATGTGAGGCGTTGATGCA
The DNA here is from genome assembly GCF_052379855.1 of Paracoccus sp. NSM. Classification (NCBI taxonomy): domain Bacteria; kingdom Pseudomonadati; phylum Pseudomonadota; class Alphaproteobacteria; order Rhodobacterales; family Paracoccaceae; genus Paracoccus; species Paracoccus sp. NSM. The sequence goes on from NZ_JBQTCG010000011.1 coordinate 3,552, forward strand.
GACCGGGCGGACTTCCACCCCGTGATCCCGGGCATCGCGCACGATCTGGGCGGGGGCGTAGAAGCCCATCGGCTGGCTGTTCAGGAGCGCCGCGCAGAAGACGTCGGGGTGCCAGCACTTGAGCCAGGCCGAGGCATAGGAGATCAGCGCGAAGCTCGCCGCATGGCTTTCGGGAAAGCCGTAGCTGCCGAAGCCCTCCAGCTGGCGGAAGGTGCGTTCGGCAAAGTCGCGGTCATAGCCGCGCGCCGCCATGCCCTCGATCAGCTTGTCGCGGAACTTCGAGACGCCGCCGGTGAACTTGAAGGTCGCCATGGATTTGCGCAGCAGGTCGGCCTCGCCCGGCGTGAAACCCGCGCATTCGATGGCGACGCGCATGGCCTGCTCCTGGAAGAGTGGCACGCCGAGCGTCTTGCCCAGCACCTTCTCCAGTTCCGGCGTGGGGAAGTCCACGGCCTCCCGCCCCGCCCGCCGGCGCAGATAGGGGTGGACCATGTCGCCCTGGATCGGGCCGGGGCGCACGATGGCCACCTGCACGACGAGATCGTAGAAGGTGCGCGGCCTGAGCCGTGGCAGCATCGACATCTGCGCGCGGCTCTCGATCTGGAAGGTGCCGAGCGTGTCGGCCTTGCGGATCATCGCATAGGTGCGGGGATCCTCGGCCGGGATCGAGGCCAGGTCGTGGCGGATGCCCTTGTGATCGGCCAGAAGCTGCAGACCCTTCGACATGCAGGTCAGCATGCCCAAGGCCAGCACGTCCACCTTCATGAACCGCAGCGCCCGGATGTCGTCCTTGTCCCATTCGATGACCTGCCGATCCTCCATCGCGGCGGGCTCGATGGGCACCAGGTCGTCCAGCCGGTCATGCGTCAGCACGAAGCCGCCCGGATGCTGGCTGAGATGCCGCGGCGTCCCGCGCAACTGGCCGGCCAACTCCAGCGTCAGACGCAGGCGGTGGTCGGCGGGGTTGAGGTTCAGGGCGCGCAGGTCGTCATCGGTGATGCCCTCTTCGGACCAGGCCCAGATCTGGCCGGAGAGCGTGCGGATCAGGTCCTCGGGCAGGCCGAGCGCCTTGCCCACGTCGCGCAGCGCGCCCTTGCTGCGATAGCGGGTCACCACGGCGGTCAGCGCGGCACGGTCGCGGCCATAGGTGCGATAGATCCACTGGATGACCTCCTCGCGGCGCTCATGCTCGAAGTCAACGTCGATGTCGGGCGGCTCGCGGCGCTCTTCGCTGACGAAGCGCTCGAACAGGAGATCGTTGCGGCCGGGATCGATGGAGGTGATGCCGAGCACGAAGCACACAGCCGAGTTCGCGGCCGATCCCCGGCCCTGGCAGAGGATGCCGCGCGAGCGGGCGAAGCGGACGATGCTGTTCACGGTCAGGAAGTAGGGGGCATAGTCCAGCCGGTCGATCAGGCGCAGCTCGTGGTGCAGGCTGGTGGTGACCCCGGGCGGGATGCCCTCGGGATAGCGCTCAGACGCGCCCTCCCAGGTCAGGCGCTCCAGCGTGGCCTGGGCGGTCATTGTGGGATCGTCGCGTTCTTCCGGATACTGGTATTCCAGCGCGTCGAGCGAGAAGCGGCAGGCCTCCGCGATCCGGGCCGCGCGCGCCAGCGCTTCGGGGTAGCGGGCGAACAGCCGGTGCATCTCCATCGGCGTCTTCAGGTGGCGGTCGGCGTGACGCTCGCGGCGAAAGCCCAGGGCGTCGACGGTGGTGTTGTGGCGGATCGCGGTGACCACATCCTGCAGGATGCGGCGGTCGGGGGTGTGGAAGAGCACGTCGTTGGTGACCACACTCGCCACGCGCAGGCGGGCGGCAAGGTTCGACAGCTCGTGCAGACGCAGCTGATCGTTGGGGCGCCGCCGCAGGGTCAGCGCAAGATGAGCGCGATCACCGAAGGCCTCGCGCATTCGGCGCAGCTGCAGGGCACAGAGATCATCCGCCCGGTCGGGGATCAGCACGCCGATCAGTCCCTCGCAGGCGGCGACCACGTCCGGCCATTCCAGGTGGCACTTGCCCTTGCCGGCGCGCCCCTTGCCGACCGACAGCAGCCGACAGAGCCGCGACCAGGCCGACCGGTCGGTCGGATAGACCAGCAGCGACATGCCGCAGGTCAGGTCCAATCGGCAGCCGACGATCAGGCGGACACCGGTCTCTTTCGCCGCCAGATGGGCGCGCACGATCCCGGCCAGGGAATTGCGGTCGGTGACGGCCAGGGCCTTCATGCCCATCAGGGCGGCGGTGGCGAACAGCTCCTCGGCCGAGGAGGCGCCGCGCAGGAAGGAAAACTGCGTCGTCACCTGCAATTCGATGTAGCCGGGCGCCGTCATCCGAACACCCCGTGCAGGAACCAGCGATGCGATCCGGTGGCCCAATCCTCGCCATCGCCCTGTCGGAAGATCCAGTAGCGCGCGCCGGTCTCGTCCTCGATGCGGAAATAGTCGCGCACGGCCTGCGCCTCGGCGTCGCGCTTCCACCACTCGCCGAAGATGCGCTCGGGCCCGTCGGCGCATTGCACATGGCGGCGGATGCCGCGCCAGAGGATCCAGCGGGGCGGGTGGTCAGGAAGCAGCGCCATCGTCTCGATCGGCTCGGGCCGGGGCAGCAGGCGAGCGGGGCGCGGCCAGTGATCGGGCCAGGCCCCGAGATCGGGCGAGGCATGCGCGGGCTCCGCCAGGGGCGGGATGCGGATCGTGGCGCGTTCGGGCACCTCGCTGGCCACGGGCGCGAAGCGGAAGACCGCGCGCGGCCCCAGCCGGTTCGACAGCGTGTCGATCAGACCCGACAGGTCCGGCGCGGCCTCGTCCAGCAGCGTGCTGGCCTGACGGGGCGCCAGCGGCTCGGCGATGGTGGCGGTCAGGGTCATGATCTCGATCCCGAGACCGGGATCGAGCGTGACGATCCGATCGCAGAGAAGCCGCGTCAGCCGCGCCGGGTCGCGCTGCGGGATAGCCAGGCCCACGCGCAGCGTCTCGGTGCGGTTGTCGATGCGCGCGCAGAGCAGGTCCAGGCGCCGCGCGCCGAGGCCCTTGGCGGCCAGGGCCTCGCAGAGCCGGACCACCAGCTTGCCGATATAGCGGGCGATGGTCTCGGGGGCGGCGATGGGTTCGGCGAAGGCGCGGCGGATCTCGATCAGGCCTTCGGGGCGCAGGGGCGCGATCGGCTCGAACACGAACCCGCGCGCCTGGTCGAGTCTGCGGCAGAGCAGATCGCCGAAGCGCCGCGTCAAGGGCGCGCGCGGCTGGTCGATCAGGTCGCCGATGCTCGTAAAGCCCAGGACCCGCAGACCGGCCGCCATGGCGGCGGGCAGGCGCAGGGCCTCCAGCGGCAAAGGTGCCAAGGCCGCGTCCGAGCCGCCGGGCGCGACGATGGTGACGGTCTCGGCCCCCCATCGTGCCAGCCCATGGGCCGCGCCCCAGCTGTCGGCGATGGCCAGCCGCGCGGTGATCCCCGACAGGACCAGCTTGCCCGCCAGCGCCTCGAGCATCGCGGCCTCGCCGCCATGGAGGTGATCGGCGCCGGTCGAGTCGATGACGATCCCGTCCGGCGGATCGACCGCGACGATGGGCGCGACGCGCTGCAGCAGCCAGAGCGCCAGCCGCTCCAGCGTCTGGGCATCCGCCGCCGCATCATCGGGCTCGATCCGCAGATCGGGCATCAAGGCCTGGGCACGGGCGACGGCCATACCGGGGCGCAGGCCCAGGTCCTGCGCGGCGGGACAGGCGGCGGTGACGACTCGCCTGCTGCCCGCCCGGCCCGCGATGATCAGCGGCCCCTCAGCCGAAGGCGCGCTGCCCGCCTGCCGCTGTCGCCGGTCGATCGGCCAGAGCGGCAGGAAGACCGAGATGACCCGTGCCATCGCATGCCTCCAGTTCCAGATCGAAGGATTCGCCCGCCCGCGCCCGGATCAGCTCGACCAGCCAGCGCGCCCGGCCGATCCCCGGCACAGGCAGCGGCGCCGAGGGCAGTTCCGAGACCCGCCAGCGCGTCATCGCCGCCGTCGGCTGCCCGAAGTCGCTGGCATCGGCCTGCCTGCGCCAGCGCCTGAGCGCGATGCCGATCGTGCCCGTGCCCTTGGCCGCCAGGTGCAGGCGGCGCGAGGCGGTCATCGACAGCCGCGCCACATCGCCCACCACCGCGCCGAGGCCGCCATGGCGCAGTCCTTCCTCCATCGCGGCCAGGACCGAGACATCGTCGCCCGCCTCGACATGGATGACCCGCCCGGGCGGCAGGCCCATCTGCGCAAGGCCCGGCGCGAAGAGATCCGCCCGGCTGACGCACCAGAGGACCTGGCCTTGGCTCCGCGCGGCGATGCCCGCCACGAAGCAAGCCGCCGCTGCGCCATCCACGGCGCCATGGCCCCCGCCTGCGACCTCGTGCAGCGCCCCGCGCGCCAGCCCGCCCTGCGGCAACCGCCGGTCCAGCGCGGGCAGGCCGAAGGGCAGGACGCCGTGCTGGCGCGACCCTGATCCGTCGATCTCGCCGATCCGGGCGCGCAGGTCGGCCAGGGGGGGACGGGCGGCGGGCATGGGGGACGGTCTCCTGCGACTCGGGGGTGGCGTGTTCCAGCAGTTCCTGTTTTGTTCTTGCCGCCCCGTCCTGTCAACCGCGGCGGAGGCGATCCGGGCGGGCGATTTGCCGCCCCGCCTGCAAGGCTCTGGAAAAGCGCGATTCAAATCGGGGGATAAGTCCGGTGGCCACCGGTTCGACCCATGCACCACGACCCGGACATTGACCCCGGGGCTGCCCGGGCCGAAGATCGGGGCAGCAGCAGGAGGGCCGGGCGATCTGCAACCTCTACAACGTCACGACCACGCAGGAGGCGATGATCCGCCTGGTCGAGAGGCTGACCGACCGGGCGGGCAATGTCGCGCCGGGCAGCGTCTATCCCGATCAGCTGGCGCCGATCATCCGCCATGGCGAGGACGGGCCGGAACTGGTCAAGGCGCGGTGGGGCATGCCCTCCCCGCCATCGGTCCTGAAGACCGCCCGCGATCCGGGAGTGACGAACGTGCGCAACCTTTCCTCGCCGCATTGGCGGCGCTGGCTCGGGCGCGGCAACCGCTGTCTCGTGCCGGTGACGAGCTTCTCCGAGCCGCGAGGCAAGGGGCTGGGCGTGCAATGGTTCGCGCCGAGTGACACGCAGACCACGATGTTCTTCGCGGGGATCGAGACGCGGGGCTGGACCTCGCTCCGCAAGGTCAAGGATGGCGAGACGGTGGACGACCTCTACGCCTTCCTGACCTGCCCGCCCAGTGCCGAGGTTGGCCGCATCCATCCCAAGGCCATGCCGGTGATCCTGACCCGCCCCGAGGAATGGCGGGCCTGGCTGGACGGCATCCGGGCAGAGGAACTGCAGCGGCCCCTGCCGGATCGGGCATTGTCGCTGGTCGAGGGGCCGGTGTGATATCCATCGACGGGCCGATTGAACGACGGGCAGCCGTTGCCCGTGTTGCACCACAGCCCGGCAGCGGCGGGCTTCCCCCTCCGGCAATCCAACTGGGCTGTAGCGCTCTCGACCGCTCGACCGGAACGCGTGGCCGCGATGCTCCGGAGGTCGCCGCCAGCCGCGCCGACGGGTGATGGCAGAGGCGGTGACCGGGCGCAGATTGGCGCGCCCGGACATCCGTGGCCGCCCCGGGGGGTCACGGACAGGTCAGGCCCTGGCGCGTTTGCGGCGGGGTGACCGGCACAGCCGTCGCGCTGACATCGCTGGACGTCGGCGGTCGCAATCGCGACTACGGGGTGGCCGGAACTGCAGTTCCGGGCGGCGACTGCTGACTGTTTCGCCGAGGGGCCGCCACGGCCATTGCCGCACCTTTTCCAAGCACCCGGCCCCATCGGGCGGGGCACTTATGCGACCGGGCCCAAGGCCCGGGCGACTTGTGCAAGGATGGCCCTCAAGGCCATCCGCGCAGTCACTCCATGAGTGACGGAGCGCCCCCCCGGCGTAAGGGGCAGCTGGGGTAGCTTCAGCTACCTACAGTCTGTCTCTCTAGGTAGCCGCCAGCACCCCGACACAGGCTGCGGCCTGTGTCTGCCCTGATGCCTCTGCTCCACCCCGCCGGTGCATTTTCCAACTTAGGTTTTTTCGCCCAGTCCGGATACTTGGAGGGCCATGTCCTGCAACCCGGAGATTCGCAGCATGGCCTATCAGTTCATCCACGTCGAGACTTACGCCGAGGCTGCCACGCCTGTTCCTGGCAGCAAGACCCACTTCAACAGCGCGGCCCAGGTGATGGGGGAGGCACGGCGCGACCCCATCCATTCACAGCACGTGCCCGACCCTCAATGCCCGGAGCCGGTCGCGCTGGAGGGCGTCATGGAACTTGACGCCTTCATCGCCCTGCGCGCTGAGAAGCTGGCCGCCATCACCGAAACCGTATCCGCCAAGAACGGGACCACCTATACTCGCCGCCTCCGGAAAGACGCTGCAACGCTCTACACCGAGATCCATTCCCACCCCATGACGGTGGCAGAGTTCGAGGCCGATCGCGATAGCACCCGCCCCGCCATCCGCGCCTGGCAGGCCCGTGTGATCGACGACTTCAGGGCCCGCATGCCGCCGGGGGTGGACTTCACGGCGATCATGCATCTGGATGAGAAGCACGTCCACATGCACGTCCTGGCGATCAACAGCGGCGATCCCAAGCTGGATGCGAACAAGCTCCATGCCGGGAAGGCCGCGGCCGCGCGTTATCGGGAGGGTCATGACAGCGACGCGATCGCATCTCTGCCGAAGCCCGAGCTTCTGCCGCGTCCGAAGAAGCCCAAGAAGTCGAAGCCCTCGAAGAACCGGACGACCCAGAAGAAGAATAATGAGAAAGACGCGGCGGTGCTGTCCCGTTGGGAAGACGAGTGCCGCTCCGTGGAAATGGCCAACGACGCCCGTCAGGCAGAGTGGGAGGCAAAGAACAAGCTGCACCTCAAGGAAGCCCGACGCCTTCGCGGGAAGCCGAAGGTGAAGGACGCCTATAGCGAGGGGCTGCGCAGCCTTCAGGACGCCTACTATGAGGCGGTCGGAAAGCCCTGCGGGCTGCTTCGGGTCGGACCCCGCCTGGAAAGGAAATCAACAAAGGAATACGCCGAGGCAAAGCGGCAGGCGAAGCGGTTGGCGCAGGACCTGGCCCAGATCGCGCAGGACCGGAAGGCAAATGATGCCGAAAAGCAGCGGCTGACCCACAACGCCAATCTGATTGCTGATGTCGGCGACGAAATCAAACGCGACCGCAGCCTGCAGGCGGCAAAGGCACAACGCCTTTCCGACTTGGAGCGCCGTTTGGCACAGCAAGGCCGAGTTCTCTCGGAACGGGAAGCAACCGTGAAGGCGCGGGAAGCGGCAGCGGCTACGCGTGACGAGGAGTTCCGCCGTGACTATGCCAGGGCGAAGGAGAGCGTCTCCAGCCAACGCTCTGCCCTCGATGCCCGGGAAAAACAGATCGAGCAAGCGCAGGCCGCGCTCATCGAGCAACAGGATGCGCTTGGCGCGTTGGTCGAGGCGATGGATGCCACGATCACGGCGCTTGAGAATGACGAGTTGATCGCGGCTCCCGAGGAGACCGGCGTTCGGGGGCTCCCGGATGCCGTCAGACGGTTCTTCAGCCGGAAGGCCACCGAAGGGACGGCAAGGATGCGCCATTTGCTCGACCGGTTTCTGAACGTGATGCTGAAGGCGGGCGGCCGTCAGGCTGCCAAGCCAGACGACAATGAATATCTGGGGCCGCGCTAGGTATGAGCCGTCCGTGGGAGTGTCTGAAACTCTGTGTATCTGACTTGGCCCATGCGGTTTTCAGATACGGTCAGGCGTCGAATCGCCCGGCGAACATTATGGCCAGCTGATTGCGGGCCGCAACCCATTCGCGCACCGCGCGGCCACCCTTCTCGAAGTTGCGGATCGCCAGAAAGATCAGCTTGGTCGCGGCCTCCTCGGTCGGGAATGACCCCTTGGTCTTCAGCGTCTTCCGCAGCACCCGGTTCAGGGATTCCACGGCGTTGGTGGTGTAGATGATTTTCCGGATCGCTTCACTGAAGGCAAAGAACGGGATCACCTCCGCCCAGGCCCGGCGCCAGGCCGGGGCGATGGAGGGGTATTTTCCGGCCCATTTTTCCTCGAACAGGTCGAGCTGGCGGGCGGCCCCCTCGGCCGTCGGGGCCTGGTAGATTGGGCGCAGATCGGCAGCCACGGCCTTGCGGTCCTTCCAGCTGCAGAAGTTCATCGAATGCCGGATCAGGTGAACGATGCATGTCTGAACCGTGGTGTCCGGGAAGGACGCCGTGATGGCCTCCGGGAAGCCCTTCAGACCGTCCACGACCGCGATCAGGATGTCCTGGACGCCCCGGTTGCGCAGTTCGTTCATTACCGACAGCCAGAACTTGGCGCCTTCGTTGTCGGCGATCCAGAGCCCGAGGACCTCGCGCTCCCCGTCCCGGGTGACGCCCAGGGCGATGTAGACCGCCTTGTTCTTGACCATCCGGCTGTCAGCATCGCGGATCTTGACCCTCAGCGCGTCGAAGATGACGATCGGATACATCCGGTCCAGCGCCCGGTGCTGCCATTCACGGACCTCGTCCAGAACAGCATCCGTGACGCGGCTGATCAGGTCGGGCGAGACCCGCAAGCCATAAAGATCCTCGAGATGCGCCTGGATGTCGCGCACCGACAAACCGGCGGCATAGAGTCCGATGATCTTGTCATCCACCCCGTCGATCCGGGTCTGGCCCTTCTTCACCAGCTCAGGCTCGAAACTGCCGTCCCGGTCGCGCGGAATCGCCAGCGGGACCTCACCATCCGAGCCCTTCACGCGCTTGATTGAAATCCCGTTGCGGCGGTTGGACTGTTCCGGCGGGGCCTCGGCACCGGCCTCGTAGCCCAGATGCGCGGTCAGTTCGGCCCCAAGCATCCGTTCCATCAGCCGGATCTTCAGTTCCTTCATCAGCCCGGCCTCGCCGAGCAGATCATCAGGCCGCTTGCAGCCCTTCAGCAGTTCGTCCAGCAACTCGTTCGAAATCGTCATCGTCCTTGCTCCTCTCAGGAAACATGGACCAGATCACTAATACACAGAAGGTCGGACACTCTCGCCGTCCGTCGGGTTTTGAAATGACGTTCGGCTCTCCGAACCGCTTTCCGACCGTTGCCCTCCTTTGCGGCGGCTGGGGCCGCGACTTTTATGTGACCGACCGGGGTCGTCGCAGCCCAAGTGTCTGCGATGGCAAATGCCTACTCGGGCGAGACGAGCTGCAACGGTCTATACAGCAAGGGGGGAAAGCATGCCGAGTTCCTTTGGAACCCCTCTTTCTGTAGCAGGTTGTGCGTGACCGTTCACATCAGCATCGGCGCACTCCCGGCGACCTCGAGCCGGGCGACGATCCTCGACAGTTGCCGCAGCGACGTCCGCCGACCCGCGCGGCGACGCTGCCGCAAGACCTCCGCGACGAGCGTGGTGAGCAGGTCCGCGTGATCCGCATCGGCGGTTCTCTGAGCGATCATCCGAGCTGCGGCGAGTTCCAGATCCGCGGGCGTCGGGTCCGGCAAGGCGATGACGCGGCAGCGGTCGATGAGGGGCGCGGGCATGCCCTCCAGGGAGTTGGCGGTCATGATCCACGACACCCGGCTCAGATCGAAGGGCAGTTGGTAGAACGGGCAGGTCCAGCTCCGCGCCGAGGACGGCTCCACCAAGCTCATGAGCACCGCGGCGAGGCCGGGCTGCTGGCCGCGGCTCGTCTGCGTCCGCTCGGAGGCGCGGTCGAGCTCGTCGATGATGACCAGAGGATTGACGACATGCGTTGCCAAGATGCTGCGGACGACCCGCCCGGGCGCCGCGTTGGAAAACCCTCTCTCGACGCCGCTCAGCGCAAAGACGCCGCCGTTGGCAGCACCGACATCCAGGGTAATGGACGGAACTTGGAATGCCTGCGCGACGCGCTGCGCCCACTCCGTCTTACCAATGCCCGGCGCCCCGAGGAGGATCACCGGCGGGATCCGGAGCGGGGCGGGACCCTGGGCGGTCTCGCGGGTCATCGTTTCCATGACGGCCGTGGCAGCAGGGGACATCCACGGGGCTTCGGCGTGCAGCGCCGCCACGCGCTCGTGCATCTGATGCTGGCTGACGATCCCGGAGACGCGGCCACGTCCGATGGCCTGTTCGATCTGCAGCCGTTCTTCGGTCTTCAGATGCGCCACTTGCTGAAGATAGAGGTCGTTGCGCCGGATCAGCCAGCCCGCGGCCCTGTCCCGCAGGCGCATGCTGGCCGCGTTGCCCGCATCGGGGGCGAAGTCATCGGCGTGGACGTCGCCCCCAAAGTCGTCGGGCGGCATGTCCAGAAGGGCATCGAGTTCGCAGAGCATGCCGATCTCCTCGATGCTGAAGCTGCCGGCGGGGTCCGTCTCGGCGCGTGCCATCCTCTTAAGCCGGAGACGGTGTCGGTATGCTTCCAGGCGCTGAATCAGCGCAACAGTCGAGATGCCCGGCGAGGTGACGATGGGGCGGGCAAAGATCCGGTAGCGGTTTGGCATGGGCAGCTCCTTGGGCGGGTGGCGGGGCGGGAGGGGCGAGGGGCAGGAGAGGGAGGGTTGTGAGAACGAAGCGGGTGTCGTCTCTGGGCGAAAGGGGGGCGGGAAGGTGTGCGGGCAGGCGGAAACGGTGGAGGGAGCGCCCTCGGTGCTTGCGCAATTATTCAATGATGCAATTGCATACGCGGCGATCCGGGCGGCGATGTCGCTCCGATGCCGGGGCCTCGGTCCTTGCGCATTTATGCAAATGCGCAAGGGTATGGTCAGGCGACCGTCGACATCGGAGCGCCGGGGACCGGCGGCGCTTGCGCAAAGATGCAATTGCGCAAGCCGGTGGAGGCGGGGCTGAGCGTGGCGCCATCGTCCGCCGCGGCACCCCGGGTGATGCAATTATGCAAGCCTGCCGCAAGGGGCCCGACCCGCATCCGGTGTCGGGTTCCGCCGGAAGGGAATGGCTCCGGCCAGCACAGACACGGTTTCCGCCTGTCGCGCCTCGCGCTGCCCCGCCCGGTGCCGGACCAGTCCACCGCCGGGCGGACAGTCCGCGGCACCCCGCGTCCTTTATGCAAATATGCATTCGCGGGCCGATGCCACGCACCTGTCGATGAGGCGTCGGCTCCCGGGGTGCCGCCCGGGAATATGCAATTGCATATCGGCCCGGACGGCCGAGATCCGGGCGAACATCATATCTGGCGTGTCCGTTCACGCCGACGGATCGCGTGCATATTTGCATCTTTATGCAAGCGGGGCGCCCGTCGTCCGAGACCTCGGGCACGGCGGACAGGTCGGCTTTCCCGACGGGTCCAGGTTGCATCTTTATGCAATGATGCCTTTGCGCAATTGCATCATTATGCATCGGCGCCATCCTGCGCCTCGGCCGCTTCCAGGGCGGTCAGCGCCTCCCGCAGGGCAGTGACGTGATCGAGGGCAAGCAGCGCCGCCCAGGCGACGGCGGCGCCGTCGCGGGTGGTCATGCCTTCCCCGGCGAGGAAGACCAGCCAGAGGAGATCCGCAAGCGCATCCACCTCATCGCAGGCGGTGGCGAGAGCGGCACGGGGCGTGTCGATGACGTAAGGATCGGCCATTACGGACCTCTATCGGCTGGTGCGGGGAACTGGGACACATGCCGCGCGACATCGGGCGCGGGCCAGGGCCTTTGCGCAAAGGCATAATTATATCATTGCATAATGATGCATCGCCGAAGGTTCAGCCGGGCGGGTCGGCTGACACGGCATCACCACGATCCGGCCCCTGATCCCGCGCGATGCGGTCTATCTCGGCTTCGATGACGGCGCGAAGATGAGGGCGGTAGATCTCACTCCTGAGCTTCATTCGACCGGCCAGCTCCGCGGCGGGCACGACCGCCTCGGGATGGGCGCGGACCAGCCGGGCATGGGCCGCTTTCTCGGTGCCGCAAGCGGCATGACCGGTCGGCATCGGCACGACTCGCAGCACCTCGACCTCGGCGCCGATGGGCAGACCTAGTTGATGGCGATACCGCTTCACGGGGTGAGCGCTATAGCCCAGCTTGAGGTAGCGCCGCGACGGGGCGTCGTCGTCGGCGGGCAGCCGGATGTCGAAAAGGTAGATGAAGCTCGGCCGGGATGACCAGCTCTCCCCGCAGGCGGCGCAGTCGCACTGGCCCCACAGCATATTGGCTTGGGCGATGCTTTGGACATGCCCGCAGCCGTGGCGGTAGAGGCGGTAATTGCTGGGCCGCGTCTCGTCCGGTCCGAGGCGTTGCCAGCCGTAGCGCTGAGCTTCGGCTTCCTCGCGCTGGATCAGACAGATCCCGCAGCGGAGCCCGGTGGCGCCGCGGGCGGCGCGATCAACGATCTCGAACTGGCGGCGCAGGACGTGGCCACAGTCGGCGCGGTAGAAGCCGTAAAGACTGGCCTCGGGATCCTGGCGCAGAAAGGTGACACCCGCCGCCTCCGCGGTGGCACGGCGCCGCGCCGCGAGACAGTGCGGACAGAGCGGGCGGGCGCTCATGAGGACGAAGAGCTTCGTGACATGCGTGCCGGCACAGTCGCCGCAGCGCAGGTGCAGATGATACCGGTCCCGCACGCGGCCGATGATCTCGAAGCCTTTCGCGCGGGCCGCATTTTGCCAGTGGGGCCGAATTGGGCCTTGAAAGGGCGGCAGGTCGCACGAGGGCAGGCTGCTCGCGTCCGGATGGCCGGCAGTTGTCGAGTTATCGGAAAATGGACGTTCGGGCATGGGGCAGCCTCCCGTTGGCGGGCGATGACAAGAAGAGAGTGTGGGTGGTGAGGGCGCGGGGCGTTCGCCCGGGATCACCGGGCTGGACACGACGGGACATCATGCTGGCTCCAACCGATACCATGCCCGCGGATCGGGGCTGGAACGGCAGGGCTCGCTCCGGGCCGAGCCCGGAGCCTAAGGGGCGCGTAGGAGAGGTCCCGGCGTCGCGCGCAACCGGGTGTTAGAAGACCGGTGCCGGTGCTGCGGGCTCCCGCGCGACATCACGAAACAGGATGTCGTCGGGGATCTCGAAGACATCCGGCGTGGCAGGGGCGCCACCGCAATCTTCGGGCGGCACTTCGCTGCAGGTGCCGTCGATCATGCAGGCGTAGTCAGGCAGCGCGCGCAGGGCGACCAGCTGCCGCTGTGCGGTCTCGAGATACGCGTCCACACGCCGCGCGAGCGGAGTGTCGCCGTGAGAACGCAGCAGCGCCTCGCTATCGGTGGCAAAGGCCGCAAGCTGCGCGGCTTCCATCCCGTTGTCGCTGACAACCAAGGCGCGGATCAGCATTGCCATTCCCTGCATCGGGCGGTCCTCGGCACGTTCCCGGTGCAGCGAGATCACCTGCGCCAGCACGTCGAGCAGCGCTTGGCGGGCAGCCTCTGCGTCGCGCAGCCATGCGTCACATGCAATGTCCCACGAGCCGGAATGTTCGAGATCCCGCTCGGCCTCGATATGCGCCGCCAGGAGCAGCGTCATTGCCGAAAAAGCCTTGGATATGGGGCTGTGCGTGAAAGCGAGTTGCGCATCTTCCATGCCCGTGGTGCGGCTGCTATCTATTTTCACATTCATTGTCATCTCCCTAGGATGCCGGTGAAGAGGGCATGGTCTTGGGGTAGTGACCCTTGACCATGCCCGATTATATAGCGCTATTAAATCATAAATCAAGGGGAAACCACCCATGACCGGAAATAGGCGGGGCAGGCCACCTGTTGATACGAGTGCCGTCAACGTCAGACTGCCTAACGAAGTCATCGAACTTCTTGATGCCCGGCGCCGTCTTGAGCCCGATCTGCCGTCTCGACCGGAGATGATCCGGCGGGCATTGGTTCAGTGGCTGGAAATGACCGCCCGCTAGATGAAGCGTGTGATGACTTATTGAGCCTGCGGCTGGGGCTCTCGGTCCCTGTCGACAGACTGGACCCGCCTCTAATATGCATTTGCATAATGATGCATTTGCGCAAGCGCACCCCTTGAAGACCTGGCCCTAGTGGCCGCCGAAGCGGTGCTCTCAAAGCACCCTGTCGTCCGCCTTAGGGCCGGTTGGCTCAGAACGGGAAGCCTTCGAGAGGATCCTCTCCCTGAGGCGGACAGGCCCTCCAGTCGCGACCGTCCTCGGTGCAAAGCCCCGATTGCCCAAGCCGGAACATGAGATAACGGGCGACGCCGCAATAGCCCAAGGTGTCGTCCCGGTTCGCCTCGTCCATCAAGCCTCCGCGACAGGCCGTCGAGTAGAGCTGCCAGTCCTGGACCTGCCGTGCCTGCTCGGGGCTGGTGCCGGCCGGCAGAGTGGTGGCCATCGCATATGCCGGAAGAGCGGCGATGATCATCGCGATAAGGTGGTTCTTCATGTCAATCCCTTTGTGGTCACGCGTGGGAGGTCCCGTTTTCTAATGCGGCCAGCTCTTGCTCCACGAGCCTCATCATCTCGGAGAGCGGCAGCCCGAGGACCCGCGCCAGGTTTTGCATCACGGTGATGCTGGGCTGGTAGCTGGCGGCCTCGAGCGCAGCCACGTAGCGCAGGCTGACGCGGGACGCCTCTGCAAGCCTGCTCTGTGACAAGCCCGCGTCCCGGCGCAACCGCTTCAGCACGGCGGCAAAGGCCATGACGATCGGCGCCGTCTCTGTGGTCTTTTCGCCTCGCGTCACTCTTGCCTCTTGAAGATCGTGCAGCATACTGCATATAATCATGCAGCATACCTCATCATTTACCTCGGGAGGCGTCCATGCCGCAACATGTATCCGGCAGAGGATGGCCGGTGGCCGCATGGTGCCGCGCGGGCATCCTCGATGTCCTCACCGCCGCGATCGGCGTTGGCATCCTTGCCCTTCCCTTCCTGTCGGTCGACGTCATCGTCACCGAGGGCAGGGCCTTCCTCGGGCGCGATGTCGCGCTGGAACCCTGGGTGGCGCTGCCGGTGATGGCCGCCTACGCGGTGCTGGGCGGGATCTATATCGCCTGCGCGAACTTCGGCCTCCTCCCCCGGCTGGTCTTGGCCGTCATGATGATCGGAACCGGGGTTGCCGCTGTCATGATCAAGGTCGTGGGCGCCTTCGTGTTGGCCGCCGCGGTCTTCACGCTGCCCGCGCTTCTTTTGACCATCGGCAGCGTGGGCTTTCTGCCGGTGCTGGGCGTGCTGCTCTGGGCGGGGCTGTTCTTTGCCGGGCCGCCGCTCGTGGCGACGATGCTGGGCAGCGATCTGACCTTCTGACCCTTTCCCCGCTCTCATTTCCATCACCTGTTTCTTCCGGAGCCCGCCCATGCAAATCCGCGCCGCCCTTCTTGCCGCTCTCCTCTCGACCGCCAGTGCCCCTGCCCTGGCCGAAGTGGTCACCGAACCGGACGACACCTGGTGGGCGGCGTTCATCGACCGGCTGGGGGCTGGCGATCCGGATCTCGAGGCGCTGGCCCGTCGCGACCTCCGCTATCTCGGGGCGGGGGAATTCGACCGCGCCCCTGTGCTCGCGGAGATCATCGCCGAGGCGCAGGCCGCGCGTGACGCCATAGACCCGGACGGGACGGTCGTAGTGATGCGCGTCGGCGCCCGGCTCGAGGATTATGACGCCGACCGCGAGGGTTTTCCGGTCAGCGCCTTTGGCCCGATGACCACCGTTTCCGTGGCGGGTCGCGGTCTGGGCTTCCGGAACTGGCAGGCCCTCCAGATCCTGCCTGCCGACCTTGACGCCGCCCGCGCGCTGCGCGCGAGGATCGGTCTGGACAGCGTCGTGGCCGAGATGACGCTGCAGGCCATCCGCCCGTCCGAGACCCGGCCGGGCACGTATGACGCCCATGTCTCTCAGGTCGTCTACCGCAGCCGCGCGGGCGAGGAGCTGGCCCGGATCGAGGCACCGGCCGAACGGGTCTCCAGCGCGGACGAAATCGCCGCCGGCGCCGCCGCCATCCGTGCCGCGCTCGAGGCGGCAGCAGGCCTGCCCGCCCTCGGCAGCAGCTGGGAGGTGGCGAAGGCCGATCTGGCCGAAGGCTGGCCGCTGGTCGTCAGCGATGCCTGGAGCTACACGGAAACCGGGCGGCATCTGGCCTTCGTCCAGCGCGACGGCGTGGTCGAGGCCGACACGCCCCATGATCCGGACAAGGGCTTCAGGCTCTTCCTGCAGCAGGTCGAGGGGCCTTGGCTACCGCAGGACGGAACCTCCTTCAGCGTCACCGACATCCTCGGGCAGGGCGGGCTCTCCACCGCCGGCCTCGGCAGCGGCCTGGCCTGTGGCACGCCCGAGGCGCTGGACCGCTGCGCCGTTCTGACCTTCTCCCCCCGCAATGACGGCCACGTCCTGACCGGCATCCACGGCGTCATCGAGATGCCCGGCACCCTGGCCCTGACCGAGGCACTGGCCGCCTTCGGCGCCACGCCTGACGCCGTCGGCGTGACGCTGCGCGAGACGCTTGTCGCCTATGATCGCGAGGACCTGCGCCTGGCGCGGAAGGCGCCCGTCACCGGCGGCCTGGGTGTCACCGCGATGATGGCGACGGCCGGCGATCCGGCATCGGGGACGCTGCCCTACGACCCGTTGGCGCGCACTACCGGCATCACCAATCCCGGTCGCCAAGTGAGCCTCTTCGCGGTGGATGGCGCCGAGGACCGCGTGCCTCTGATCTTCGTGCTGGCCGAATAGGCGCTGCTTCCACCTCATTTGTCACAACCCTGAACCGGCCTCCCGCATGACCGATGCCCGCCCCGACACGCCTGATCTGCGCCACGCGCTTCTCGACATCGAGGATCGCCTCGCCCGGCTCGAGGAACTGCTGCATCTCATCGCCATGGCCGGCGAGGGGCTGGACCCGCCCCATGCTGCCGCCCTGGCCCGCGGCCTGCAGCTGGCGCAGGATCAGGCGAGCGGGATCAGAAAGGCCGTCATGCGGCTGGCGTGAGGCATCGCCACCGCGCAGCCCTTGTCACAGCTCGCCTGCCCCTGCGACGAGCGCCCGGAACGCGCTTTCCCCGATGATCCGGATCGGGTGACCCGCGTCCCGCATCTCTTCGGCCTTGCGGTGCTTGCTGCTCTTGTCGTGACCGGCCAAGACGCTGAGGTCCTGATCCCCGACCACCAGATGCGTCGTCTGCTTCGTCACCCCGGCCCGCACGCACATCCCCGCCTGCGCGGCCCGCGTGGCGGCCTCGGTCCGCGACATCTGCAGCGCGCCCGTGAAGACCACGACCGAACCCGCCAGCGCACCCGCCGGGTCGCCCTCCAGGGTCACCTTGGCGGCGAAGGTCTTGCGTGGCTGGGGCTTCAGCAGATCCTCGAAGCGCAGCCCCAGCTGGCGCTCGGCATGAAGCACGACCATCGCCGCCGCCCGCGCATCCTCGCCCGCGTCGTGGTGGTGGAAGTCCAGCTTCAGCCTCTTCTTGAGGTTCGCCAGCCCATGCCCGCCATTCCCCTTCAGCTCGGGCCAGGCCCGCCGGGCGATCGTCACGCTGTCCGCCCATCGCCAATCCGGCACGTCCAGCCCGCTGCTGCGACAGGCGGCCGTGACGGCCTGCCTGTCGAAATTGCTGTGCTGGAGGAGGTGATGCGGGTCGAGGAGCGGCATCAGCATCTCGATGGCATCGGTGAAGCAGGGCGCATCGGCAACACGGTCGGGGTCGATCCCGTGCAGCCGGACGTTGAACGGATCGAAGCGCATGCGCGGATTGACCAGCATCGAGAAGGTCTCGATCCGGTCATCGGGGTCCACGCAGGCGATGCCGATCTGGCAGATGCTGGCCGCGTCGCTGCAGGCGGTCTCGACGTCGATCGCGATGAACCGGAAGCGACCGGAGGGGATGCTGTCCGCATGGCCGAAGCGGGATCTGCCCGGCTCGGTGGCGGGCATCGGCGCGAGCCGATTGGCATGGTGACGGGGATCAGGATGCTTCCGGGAGGGGCGGTCGAACAGCCAGTTGAACACGGACATGGAAACACCCTTCCTCAAAACCAGACAACACAAGGCTGAGGCAAAATGACCCCGGCAAGGGGACCATAACACCAAAGATCGGATTGGTGGATCGCTTCTTGTCTGGCGGCGGCGGCGCGCGTTACCCTGCGGTCATGACCCTCAGCCAGACCCAGATCATCCGTTCCCTCGCCGATGCGCTTCAGTGGTTCGAGAAGGAGCTTGCCTGGGGCGCGCCCGTCGCCGAGCTGCGGCACCTGACAGGCCGCATCGGCGAGCTTTATGCGGCGATGATCACCCGCGGGCAGATGGCGCTGTCGGTGAACCAGGTCGGCTATGACGTCGTCTCGGCCGAGGGCGAACGGATCACGGTCAAGAGCTTCACATCCTCGACCCGGATCAACTTCAACCCCGCGACTCTGCACAACGCGTCCAGGGTGATGATCCTGCAGATCGTCATCGACGAGGGCGAGCCCTCGATCCGCGAGGTGCTGGACTGCCCGGTCGAGGACCTGCAGCCGATGCTTCGCACCTTGGAGGGCAGCACCTACCTGCCGGTGAACCGGATCCTGGCATCGACCCGCGTCGCAAGGCCGGTGGGCGACCTGAAGGAGGTCGCCCGTGCGGCATGGCGCGGCTACGAGGTTGCCCAGCTCGAGAACGGCACGATCCTCGTGCGCGAGGATGGCGCGCTGTTGCCCATGGCCAAGCCGGCCTTGCGGATCATCGCCCGGGAGATCGGCGTCGATCCAATGGGGGCGACAGGCAACCCCAAGAACACCCGACGCCTGGGCGCGGACATCATCGCGGCGCTGGGTTAGGCCGGGATGAGGGGGGGGCTGTGAGCAGCGGATTCGGGTAAGGAAAAAGGGGTAATATTGTGAAGAGCAAATTTGTATGGGATGCCGAAGACGCTGCAGGACTGATCATCACGCCTGCCGAACCCGACCTCCCGGCAAGCGCAACGCGGAGCCTGCGGCACGAAGGAGAGCGAGAGCGCAGGCGGGCCTTGATGGATGAACCCCATGCCCGTCCTCTCGTGGACCTGGTGTCGAAGCTCCGCGACCAGGGGCGGGGGTATGTTCCGGACTTCGATCCGCTGGATGGTGGCGTCGACGCCCGGGTCCTGTTCCTTATGGAGAAACCCGGTCCGAAGACTGACCCACGGAACGGCGGTTCAGGCTTTATTTCGCGGGACAATGATGACCCCACTGCTGCCGCGGTCTTTACCTTCATGTGGAATGCGAGGGTGGACCGCAAGGATGTCGTCATCTGGAACGTCGTGCCTTGGTGGGACGAGACGATCACCATCCGTGCGGCCGAGTGGAAGCACGGCCTACGCCATCTCGAGATGCTGATGGAGGCGCTTCCCCGGCTGCAAGCGGTGGTCCTCGTCGGCAAGAAGGCGGGCCGTGCTGCACCGCTGTTTCAGTCTCGCGGTCTTCCGGTCTGGCATTCCGCCCACCCGTCCGCCCGGGTTCGAGCGGCCTATCCGGCGCAGCATGATGCCATCCAAGGAATTTGGGCCGAGGCCGCTCGCAGCGTTTATCAGGGCCCAGAAGGGTAGGCGGGATCGCCGAGATCTGCTGTGTGTATGTGGTGGCCTGAGACGTGAGCCGTTGCTTTGCGGCTGCTCGTGTCGCACTCTTTGATCTTTAGCTTGCAACGGATTACCTTTGATCGACCCGAAACTGAACCAAACCCCTGAACAGATTGCCCGCGACCGGATTGACGCTAGGCTCAGGGCGGCCGGCTGGGCTGTGCAAACAGCGGCAGGTATCGATCATTCGGCTGGTGCCGGGGTTGCTGTTCGCGAGTATCAGACAGCGGTTGGTCCAGCTGATTACGCCCTGTTTGCCGATCGGAGGGCGCTTGGGGTTGTGGAAGCCAAGCCCGATGCATGGGGAGAGAAAATCACGACAGTCGAGCAACAATCAGCAGGTTATGCGGCGGCGGAGTTGAGATGGGTCAAGAACTCGGAACCGCTGCCATTTATCTACGAGGCGACAGGCCAGATTACTCGCTTCACTGATTGTCGTGATCCAAAACCGCGCTCCCGCGAGGTATTCACTTTCCATCAGCCTCAGACTCTTCTTGAATGGTCAGGCCAAACGCGTTCGTTCCGCGCTGGCTTACAGGATTTGCCGCCGCTGAACACAGAGGGCCTGCGCGACTGTCAGGTTGCCGCGATAACCAGGCTGGAAAACTCGCTTCGCGAAGATCGGCCAAGGGCGCTGGTTCAAATGGCAACCGGCTCGGGAAAGACGTTCACGGCAATTACCCAAGTCTACCGCTTGCTCAAGCATGCCGGTGCGCGGCGCGTGCTGTTTCTTGTCGATACCAAGAACCTTGGTGAGCAGGCTGAACAGGAGTTCATGGCTTACGTCCCGAACGACGACAGCCGCAAGTTCACGGAGCTTTATACCGTTCAGCGGCTCACGTCGTCATTCATTTCCCCGCACGCGCAGGTCTGCATTTGCACCATCCAGCGAATGTATTCGATCCTGAAAGGAGAGCCGCTTTCGGACGGAGCAGAAGATGAGCATCCCGCCGAACGATCTGGCCTTCGCCGCGAACCGTTGCCCGTCGTCTATAACGCCACGGTCCCGCCTGAGTTCTTCGACGTCGTGATCATCGACGAATGCCACCGTTCGATCTACAATCTCTGGCGGCAGGTGATCGAGTATTTCGACAGCTTCCTCGTAGGACTGACGGCGACGCCGGATGCGCGCACCTACGGCTTCTTCCAGAAGAATGTTGTCAGTGAATACACTCATGAAAAGGCGGTTGCCGACGGGGTCAACGTTGGCAACGAAGTCTACCTGATCGAGACCAAGGTCAGCCTGCAAGGGGGTAGGATCGCAGCCCGGCAGATGGTTGAGAAGCGAGAGCGTCAGACACGCGCAAAGCGCTGGGAACGCCAGGATACAGATGAGGACTTCACAGCGAAGCAGCTCGACCGCTCCGTCGTGGTGCCTGACCAGATCCGGACGGTGATCCGCGCCTTTCGTGAAAAGCTCCCCGAGATATTTCCGGGCAGACAGGAGGTCCCAAAGACCCTGATTTTTGCCAAGACCGACAGCCATGCCGATGACATCATCCAAATCGTCCGGCAGGAGTTCGGCGAGCGGAACGACTTCTGCCGCAAGATCACCCATCAGGCCGACAACCCGAAATCCGTCTTGGCCGATTTCCGCAACGCCTATTATCCGCGCATCGCGGTCACCGTGGACATGATCGCCACAGGGACGGACGTGAAGCCGTTGGAATGCCTGCTGTTCCTGCGAGACGTGAAGTCCGCGAACTATTTCGAGCAGATGAAGGGCAGGGGCACACGCGTGGTCAAGGCGGACGACCTAAAGAAGGTCACCCCTTCGGCGACAGCCAAGACGCATTATGTGATCGTCGACGCCGTCGGCGTCACCCGGTCGGTCAAGACGGCCAGCCAGCCCCTGGACACCAAGCCTTCGATCCCCTTCAAGGATCTGGCGATGGAGGTGATGATGGGCGCGACGGATGAGGATACCGTATCCTCGTTGGCCGCGCGCCTTGCGCGCCTTGAACGGCAGCTGGGTCCCGGCGAACAGGCCCGTATCACCGAAAAGGCAGGCCGCCCCCTGCGGTCGATCACCCGCGACCTGTTCGACGCCATTGATGCCGACCGGATCGAGACCTTGGCGCGCCAGTCCACCGGCCAGGATGATCCAGACGAACCGGCCTTGGACGCCGCCCGCGATCGCTTGGTGACCGATGCCGCCCGTGTCCTGACCGGAGAGCTGATCACCCTGCTGGACACAATCCGCCGCGATCACGAACAGACCGTCGCACATGAAATTCTGGACGAGGTCGAAAGCGCTGGCTGGGCCGGGGATGTCACGCAGAACGCTCAGGCCATTGCCGACGATTTCGAAAGCTGGCTGACCGAGAACCGCGACCGCATCCAGGCGCTGTCGATCTATTTCACCCAGCCCGCCCGGCGCGCTCAGGTCACCTACCGGATGATCAAGGATCTGCTGGCCACGCTGCGCACTGACCGGCCGCGCCTTGCTCCCGCCCATGTCTGGCGCGCCTATGCCCATCTGGACGAGTTCAAGGGCGAGACGCCGATCAGCGAACTGACGCAGCTTGTGGCGCTGATCCGCCGCGTCGCCGGGCTGGACGAGCGGCTGACCCCGAACGAGGACCGGGTGCGCCGCAACTTCCAGAACTGGGTCCTGCGCCGCCACTCTGGCGCGGGCGAGAAATTCAGCGATCCGCAGATGGCCTGGCTGCGGATGATCCGCGACCATGTGGCGACCTCGATCCGGATCGAGCCTGAGGATCTGGACTTTGCCCCCTTTGATGCGCAAGGGGGGCTGGGGCGCATGTATGCCTTGTTCGGACCGGGATATGCGGACGTGATGGATGAGATGAATGAGGCGCTGTCGGCATGAAGGAACTGCCGGAAAGCTGGACCGATGTTGAAATTATCGAAGTTCTTGCTCCACATGAGAACGGCCGCCCCTTTCAGCAGGGCTGGAGTCCACAATGCGAAAATCACCCTGCGAAGCCGGAACAGTGGGGTGTCCTAAAGACGACTGCCATCCAGCACGGCGAGTTCTGGCCTCAAGAGAATAAGGCCCTTCCATCCGGCCTGGCCCCCCGCCCACAAATCGAAGTAAAGGTCGGCGACGTTCTTATGACGTGTGCTGGTCCACGGAACCGCTGCGGAGTTGCTTGTCTGATCGAAGCAACACCTGCCAGGCTGATGATGTCAGGCAAGATGTATCGCTTTCGCCCGCGTTCAGAGGTGCTCGATCCCAAATATCTGGCATACCTGATCCAGCGTCGAGACACCCAGCTTGAAATCGATCGGATGAAAACGGGGATCAATGACAGTGGCTTGAATTTGACCCACGACCGATTTTCTCAGCTTCGAGTGCCACTTCCCCCTCTCCCCGAACAACGTCGGATCGTCGCGAAGATCGAGGCGTTGTTTTCGGAACTCGATGCCGGGCAGCAGAGCCTGTTGCGGGCGCAGGCGCAGTTGGGGCTGTATCGCCAGTCCCTGCTGAAGGCGGCCTTTGAGGGCCGCCTGACCGCCGACTGGCGCGCCGCCAACCCCGACAAGCTGGAAGACCCCGAAACCCTCCTCGCCCGCATCCGCGCAGAGCGGGATGCCCGCTACAAACAGGCGCTGGATGACTGGCAAAACGCCCTATCAGAATGGCGCGCCGGGGGAGAAGTGGGGCTGAAACCGGCAAAACCGAGGCGCCCTGAATGGCCGGATGCGCCGGCTTACGAGGATTTGGCAGAGCTGCCAGAGGGTTGGGCCTACGCGCCTTTCGAGTGCTTGGCCTATACAATCCGAAATGGCATTTCAAAGAAGCCCCAGGAATCCGGAAGCCTCAAAATTTTCCGTATTAGTGCTGTTCGCTCAAACTTCTTTGATCTTTCAGACTTTCGGTTTCTAGAATCGAATGACGCTTTGGATAACTTCCGTCTGCGGCCGGGTGATCTCGTATTTACGCGGTATAATGGATCTCGGGCATATGTTGGGGTAGCTGCCTTATACAATGGAGATGGCTCGCACGTTTACCCGGACAAATTAATCCGCTGTGACTTGAACTCGAGTTCACTGGTGGGAGGCTATGTGGAAAAGGCGGTAAATTCTGGTGAATCGAGAGCATTTATCGAAAGCCGAGTCAGGACCACTGCAGGACAAGCTGGGATATCTGGTGCTGACCTAAAAGCTATGCCCGTTCCGTTATGCTCACTGGCGGAACAGCGGGAGATCCAAACGCTACTTGAAGCAAACCTCTCTCAGGTCACAGCGATGGAGGCCGAGATCACCACAACGCTCGCCAAGATCAACGCTCTGCGTCAATCCATCCTGAAGCAGGCCTTTTCGGGCCTCCTTGTTCCGCAGGACCCCTCCGATGAGCCCGCCAGCGCCCTTCTGGCGCGTCTCCGTCCAGCAGACCTCAAAACGCCGCCGAGCAGAAGAAGAAAGAGGCAAGCATGAGCCCGAAGCGCGGCCGATCCATTGAGCTGTTTTTCGTCGATGGAACTCCCGACGGCATGGTCACGGCGACGATTCCGTTTCAATGGTCGGGTCACGTGTTGGTGACGCGCCGGACCCAGCTGAAAGAGGCGCTGGAACGGGATGAAGCCTTGCGGCCTGGCGTGTATCTTCTGGTCGGGGACAGGGATGGCAGCCCGACGGTGTATATCGGCGAAACGGACGAGCTTCGCGCCCGCACCAAGCAGCACGCAGCCCAAAAGGACTGGTGGGAAACGGTTGTGCTGATCTCATCCTCCGGCGAGCCGTTGAACAAGGCGCATGCCCGATACCTGGAGTATCGCCTCTACATGCGGGCAACTCAGGTCGCAAAGGTCACGCTTGGAAACTCGCAGAGCCCGACCGAAAGCAAGCTTAGTGACGCTGCGCGCGCGCATATGGATGATTTCCTCGAAAACATCTACCTGGTCCTCCCGGCGCTGCGCTTTGATCTCTTCACTCAGAACGCCAAGCCGCAGGCGCCCGCCGTTCTTACCCCGGTTGCGCCTTTGGTTCACTTTGTATTCGAGGTGCCGAAAAACGGGATCAAGGCTCGGGCTCATATCGACGAAGGGGATTTCGTGGTCGAGGCGGGGTCGCTTGCCCGTCGCAAGTGGGAGGGAGCAGTCCATGCCACCTACATGCCGCTTCATCAGGAGCTGCTGGATCAGGGCATTCTGGCGGATAACGGCCAGCATGCCATCTTTACCCAGAGTTTCGGCTTTTCGAGCGCAAGCGCAGCAGCAGCTGTGGTGGCTGGGCGCCCCGCGTCCGGCCCCAAAAGCTGGATCGTGGAAGGAACGGGGCAGAGCCTCGGCGATCTTGAGGCAAAGAGCCTCGGCGAGAAAACTGGCACGGATTTCGTTGAATGAGCACCGCACCCATCGTCCAGAAGGTCTGGAATTTTTGTAACACGCTGCGCGATGACGGCGTCGGCTATGGTGATTATCTTGAACAGCTGACCTTTCTGATCTTTCTCAAGATGGCGGACGAAGTCTCGCGTCCGCCGCGGAACCGCGATGTGGGCATTCCGCGTGGCTACGACTGGGGCAGCCTGCGAATTTTGAAGGGCGCCGAGCTGGAGGTCCACTACGTCGATACGCTGCGCGAGCTTGGGACGCGGCCGGGCATCCTGGGCCAGATCTTCACCAAGGCACAGAACAAGATCCAGGATCCTGCCAAGCTTGCTCGCCTCATCGCCCTGGTGGACGAGGAAAGCTGGACGATGTTGGACGCGGATGTGAAGGGGGACATTTACGAAGGCCTGCTGGAACGAAACGCCGAAGACACGAAATCCGGGGCAGGGCAGTATTTCACGCCCCGGCCGCTTATCAGGGCGATGGTGGAGTGTATGGCTCCGGTCCCCGAGCGCACGATCGCGGATCCCGCCTGTGGGACCGGCGGCTTCTTTCTCGCTGCTTATGACTACCTGACCGCGCGATCGCTGGACCGGGATCAGAAGGTTTTCCTGAAGGACTCGACGTTCTTCGGAAACGAGATCGTCGCTGGAACGCGTCGTCTCGCCCTGATGAATATGTTTCTCCACAACATCGGTGACCTCATCGGCGACAGTCCGATATCCCCCGCCGATGCGCTGATCGCACCTCCGTCGCAGACGTTCGACTACGTCTTGGCAAACCCGCCTTTCGGAAAAAAGTCCTCCATGACCTTTACCACAGACGAAGGCGAAGCGGAGGGAGATCTGACCTACAACCGGCAGGACTTCTGGGCGACGACCTCAAACAAGCAACTGAATTTTGTCCAACATATCCGGGCAATGCTGAAGACAACCGGGCGGGCTGCCGTGGTGGTGCCTGACAATGTGCTGTTCGAAGGCGGCGCAGGCGAAACCATCCGGCGCAAGCTTCTTGAGACATGCGACCTGCACACGATTTTGCGCCTTCCGACCGGGATCTTCTACGCGCAAGGTGTGAAGGCCAATGTCATTTTCTTCGACAACCGGCCTGCTTCCAAGGACCCGCAGACACACGAGGTTTGGTATTATGACTATCGGAGCAACGTGCATCATACGCTGAAGAAAAAGCCGCTCCGGTATGAAGATCTCGCGGATTTTGTCCGGCTATACTGTCCGGCGAATCGATTTGAACGACAGGCAACCTGGAGCGACAAGTCGCCGGATGGCCGGTGGCGTGCATTCTCACGGGAAGAGCTTCTGGCACGAGACAAGGCAAGCCTCGACCTGTTTTGGCTGAAGGACAAGAGCCTGACCGATCTTGATAATCTACCAGAACCAGACGAGCTGGCTGAGGAGATCATCGAGAATCTTGAGGCCGGTCTCTCTAGTCTGCGAACAGTGCTGTTTCAGCTCCGATCCTGACTGTCGGGTAAGCATTGACCTGGTGTCCATTTTTCAGGATGCTCCCGTGTGCGGTGGAGGGTTAAGTGCGTTCAGAGCTTGAGGCGCTTGAGATAATGTCGAAGCCAGGCGTTTATTTCGTGCGCCTTTCGGGCGAAGCATTGATCTCTGTGAACAACGCCGATGCGATCCGGCGGGACTTAAGCGTCCATGTCAATTGCACAAACTGCAAATATGGAAGCTCGGTCAATCTTCGAGCACGTTACGCGGCCTACCGCCGGACGTTCGGCGCTGAGCGCCTGCGCTTTCAAGTCCTTGCTTTCGAACAGAATCCTGCCCGCATCGAGCGCTTGCTGCACGCCCATTTCGCATCTTTTCGCATGCTGGGACGAACAGGGCGAGCAACCGAATGGCTGTCTGGCATCTGTCCTGATCAGGCCTTCGCGGACGCCCAGAAAATCTGCGGTTCAGGCTGGGCTGCAAGTGCTCATGAGGTGGGGACCATAAACCGCGATGACAGTGCCGACGACCGATCAGCTGTTGTAACGCCTGAACACCTAAGCCCGGCTGATGTTGTCTCGGCTGCCGAGTATCTCCAACTGAACGGGATGAGTGAGGAATTGCTTGCGGAACTTCACCATTTCCCGAGGCAGTCTTACGCGCAGACGCTGAATTATTTCAGGCGCAGATCGTCCATGCGGGGGAGCAATATGGCTTACGCCAAGCGTTTGGAATTTGTTGTGCGTGGGCATCAGCGCGGGAGCTGTTTCGCAGACCTTGTCGGAGACGCGAAGGTGATTTACCCGCTGACTGTAGCACCCTGATCTCCCGACAGCGTCTTTCGACTGACGGGTGCACTAAGCCCTAAGGCTGCAAGGCAGGGGACAGCGGCATTTTGAAAGTGGGTTCGGGTCTGTCGAGATCTGGGAAGAGTTCAGCAAGTGTCTATTGTCAAACGAACGATTGAAGCATTTCCCCGAGGCCGAACTACGGAGGAACTGATCGTCCTTGTTGGCGCAGCTTTCGACCAAGACAAGCGACGAGCGGTTCTGGCGGAACTGCAGGCACTGGCGCTTTCCGGCGAAATCCGTTCTGAACGTGGAGGCCGCTGGACACCAATCGCAGCAAATCAGGCTCTCGTTGCTCCGACTTTGCGAGGAACCGTCGCAGGGGCTGCAAGTGGCGAAGGCGATTGTCTTTATGCGGTCCCGGGCGTGTTTCAAACCGAGTCCTTGTCTCTCATTGACGAGCTTGGAGAGGATGATGGGTGCTCTGGCCGCGTCGATCCGCATGCGTTGCTGCGTTACTGGCGTTCGGCCTTAAGGTCTGATCCAAGGGGTGCGGTCGCCCAAGCGCCTGATCGACACGGTGCTCAGTGGGTCCTGGTGACGGGGCAGGGTTCCTTGACCCCCGAGCCTGACACGCGGCGCGTCTTGTCGTTCGAGTTGGACTCTCTTCCCCCGGAGTTTCGACAGGCATTGCTCCGGCGTGAGGCGAACGAAATGACGCTTGCCGTCGGCTGGCCGATCATGGTCGGCAGGCAGTCAGGCGCCCCGGCGATTTGGCCGGTAGGTCTGCTAGCTGCCGAATGGACGCGATCCACGAACTGCTTGCGCGTGACCATCGATGAGGACGATGTCCTCGTGAACCCGGCATGGTTGGAGGGTGCCGCCAGAGCGTTCGGCTGGAAGAAGGCCGAACTGGCCGAGATTCTCTCCTCGACCGACGGTGTGGGACTCCGCACAGAAGAGTTCTTGCTTAAGCTTCGTGAGGTAGCCGCAAAGCATCTGCGTGGGCGGATCGCTGGTCATCAGTTGGCTTCTCATATCAATACTGAAGCGGGCGGCGTCTACGATATTGCTGCGCTTTTCCTCCCGACCGAGTCGACCTTCACCGCTGGGGCCGTGCGCGACCTTGATGCGATCGGTTCGTGGTCGGTTGAACGGCTTAGTCGAACGGCCTTGGCGCCGGTTCTGGGGCTGGAGCCAACCCTCGCTGACCGATCGACAGCCGACATCAACGTCGGCTTGCTCAACGGCGAGCAATGCGATGCTGTTCGCCACGCCTGCCAAGAACCGCTGACCGTGGTGACCGGGCCGCCGGGCACTGGAAAAAGCCAAGCGATCGTATCTATGGCTGCTTCGGTCCTGCTGAATGGCGGCACGGTGCTTGTTGCGTCCAAGAATCACCAAGCGCTGGATGCAGTAGAGGAGCGCTTGGGCGGGCTCGCGCCTGATCTTCCGTTCCTCGTGCGGACGCTCGATCCGCAGCGCGATATCGACACGTCAGTTGAGCAAGCTTTGAACGAGATGCTCAAGGACACGATGGCGCGACCCCGCTCGGTGGATCAGGAACTGTTAGCGAAGGCAGTTTCGCTCTCGGCAGACCGAAGGACGTCGCTTGAACTCGTCCGCAAGCGCGCAGCTCTGGAATGCGAAATCGCCGAACTGGTAGAGCGGATTGCCGCACGCGAGCAGTTCGCCCCACCAAGGGGGCAGCAGGCTATTCCAGACCAGAAGGCGCCGGGGCTTTTTCGCCGAGTTTGGACCTTGCTCTCGGCCCTTTTCAAACGACCGGTGACCAGCCACAAGAAAGCGTCTCGAGGCTCTCTCCCCGAGGGAGTGCCGCTGACGGTCCTGAGGGCGCGTCTTGAGACCGTCCGCGCAGAGCGCGATTCGCTTTCAAATGCGGGAGATCCCGTCAGGCAGACTGAAGAGTTGAAGGATTTGGCGCAAACCATCCTGCCTGCCGCCTTATCCGCACGTGTGGCTCTGTCAGAGGCTGACCGGCAAGTGTTGGAGGCCGCCTATGCCGACCACCAGTTCCACGGAAGCCAAGCGCTCCCGTCAGAGCTGGTTACACCGGTTTTGCAGCACAGGCCTCTTTGGCTCGCCTCGGTGCTTGGGACGCCCAAGAGGATCCCCCTCGACGACGGAATGTTTGACCTCGTCATTTTCGACGAGGCGAGCCAATGCGACATCGCTTCTGCGCTCCCTCTGTTTGCTAGGGCGAAACGAGCCGTAGTTGTGGGAGACGATCGGCAGCTCAGCTTTATCCCGCAACTGGGTCAGGCGCAGGATCGAAACCTGATGAAGGCCCAGGGCCTTCCGACATCGGGTATGGGTCGTTTTGCGCAGAGTCGGCAGTCGCTGTTCGATTTCGCGAAGCGTGTCCCTTCGGTGTCGCGCGTCTTGTTAAGGCATCAATACCGCTCTGCGGGGCCGATCGTAGACTACATCAGCTCAACCTTTTATGGCGGGCAACTGGCCGCGTCATACGACCCATCCTCTATGCGGCCTCCTCTGGGGCAAAAACCGGGCATTGCCTGGACACATGTGTCGGCGCCTGCATTGGCGCAGACGGGCAACGTCAATTCCGCAGAGGCCGAGGCGATTGCCGCGCATGTCCACGAGCTTTTGGTTAAGCAAGGATACGATGGTAGCGTCGGCGTGATCTCACCCTTTCGTCCGCAGGTTCAAGCGATCGAAACGGCGGTGCGATCGAAAGTGCCAACGCATAAACTGGAGGGCGCTGAATTTCGTGCTGCGACGGTCGATGGGTTTCAGGGACAAGAGCGCGACCTGATCCTGTTTTCGCCTTGCCTGTCCAAAAGCAGCGCGCTTTCGGCTGTTACCTTCCTACAGAAGGACCTTCGGCGCATAAATGTTGCCATTTCAAGGGCGCGTGCTGTGGCGCACATTTTTGGCGACCTCGATTACGCACGTTCCGGCAGAGTGGGTGCCTTGGCCCGGCTTGCTGCCGTTGCCACTGAGCCAAGGCGAGCCACCGGAGAAGGTGTGTTTGACAGTGAATGGGAACGTCGAGTGTTCCATGGTCTGAAGGATCGTGGGCTAGACCCGAAGCCGCAATACGAGATCGCGGGCAGGCGTCTCGATTTTGCCCTGTTCGGTCGGAACGGTGTGAAGCTTGACCTAGAGGTCGATGGCCGACACTGGCATCAGGACAGCGACGGTCGTCGCAAGATGTCAGATGTGTGGCGTGATCATCAATTGCAATCGCTCGGGTGGCAGGTGCGCCGGTTCTGGGTCGATGAACTTTCAAAGGATATGGAGGCATGTCTTGACCTCGTCGAACGAGACCTTTCGTAGATCGCGGGCGTTCAGCTATCTCGCAGGTGTCCTGACCGTTCTGACTCTTGCTGGACTTGGTGCGCTGGCATGGCAGGTTAATAGCCTCAGTGAGCGGTATGGCCAGATAGAGCGGGATATCAATCATTACTCGGGACAGCGCGAGCAACTGCGAGTGGCCCGAGAGAGCCTGAGCTCTGATCTCTCGCAGCTTGAGGCACGGCTTAGTTCTGCTTCCAATGAACTGCGCCGCGCGGAACAGGGGCGCGACGAGGCTGCCGCGGCTGAGAAGGCGGCTCTTGAGGCGACAGACGCCGCGGAGACTAGGCTCGAGAGCCTTCGCGAGCGCGAGGCAGGGGCCCGCGAGATAATCGCGACAGGCGAGCGAGAAAGGGGGAGATTACAGTCGCTGACCGCGCAGAACGAGACCTTGCAGCGCGCTGTCGCTGACCTCGAGCGCCGGAAGCAAGAGCTGGAAGCCTCAACCTCTGCCGCCCGCACGGAGATGACGACGTTGCAGGATTCACTGGTTGCTTTGCGGGACCAACGAGATACCGTCTCCTCCGACGTCCAGCGGCTCCAGACTGAAAAAGAAGGGCTCGAGCCGATTAGGACTCGCGTTGAGGCACTGCGAGCCGAGGACACCGAGCTTGGGCAGAAGGTATCAGCGGCCCGTATCGCGCTGCGCGACATCGAAGTCGGCCAGCAGACTGCGCAGGATCGACTTGCCTCCCTTCAGGAGCAGGTCGAACAGGAAGCCTCAAGGCTGGCGGCGGCTGTGCAGGCCCGCGGGGCGGCCGAGGGGCAGTTCGCAAGTCTTAGGGCGCAGGTGGACGGTCTGGAGCGACAGCGTGGTGATTGGACCCGCGAAGCTGAAGAAGCGGCGACGAAGCTTCAGCAGGCGGAACAGGCCCGGCAGGCCGCACAGGAAGCACAGCAGCAAGCGGCGTCTGCTTTGACCTCTGCGCGGCAAGCGCTCCAGCAGGTCCAGACCGACCGTGATACCGCGCAGGCAGAGCGCGACCGTGCTCAGGGCGAACTTGGCACGCTTCAGGAAGCGATCGCGCGTGATCGTGGCGTCCTTGCCCAGATTGAAGCCGCGCAGGGCCAGATCGCCACCTTGACCGGTCAGCGCGACACGCTGGCCGAAGAGGTCGCGCGCAGGCAAACTGAGATCGGTGCCTTGTCCACCCAGCTTGCCGAGGCGACGTCGTCGCTTGAAAAGGCGCAAGAGGCTCTGGCTGCCATTCAGACACGTCAAGCTGCTGCGGAGACCGCCGAAGCCGCCGCTGTTGCGCGAAGGAGTGCTGTCGAGGCGGCCGTTCAATTGGCCGAAGCACGAGAAAGGTCACTGCAGGAATCCCTGTCGGAGGCCCAGGGAGCGTTGGCCGCGGCGGTGGCTGAGCGCGAGGCTTTGGAAACTGCGCGGACCTCGGCTCAAGCTGATCTGGCACGCCTTGAACAGCAGATCGTCGTGCGTAGTGCGATTCTTGCAGAGGTGGAACTGGCTGAGGCCCGTGGGCGAGAGCTCGCTGCTCAAATCGAGATCTGGGAGCAAAGACTGACGACGTTGCGTGGCGAGGTCGCAGCGACCGCGACTCAGAGTGAGATCGTGCCCCAAGGATTGGATGACGCCCAGCCGGTGAGCGTCACTCTTCCACCGGTCGAGGCCTTGCCAGTTGAAGAGATCGGACCAATGAGGGGCCCGGATACTTCTTCAGAACAAACTCAGACCCCTCTGACCGATGAATAATTGAGAAAGCTTTGACATGTTGACCGGAAGCCCCATTCTCATTCTCTTCGTCGCTGGTGCCCTCGCGTTTCTCACGGTTGTCCATTTTTGGCTTGCGACACGTTATGATCACGGCCGTTCGATCCAAGGACCGCTTGAGGAGGAACGGGCGATCTCTGCCCGCATCACGGAAAAGCGCGCGACCTTGGCGGATATCGAGCATGATTTGCAGAAACGCCGAGAGGCATTGGCAGTCGTCGCCGACGTTCAGCTGGAGGTCGATGCGCTCACGCGCAAGCGCGACGATCTGCTAGATGAGTGGAACCAGATGGAGCCCCGCCGGCAGGAGGTTTTGGCCCTGCGCCGGGAGCTCGAGGAGGTGCAAGTTGAAAAGCTGCGCTTCGATGGAGAGTTCGCGGCAGCCAAGGCCGAGCATGAAGAAATTCGCGACCGGCTGGCACGGGCAGAGCGACTTCTGGATCAGGTTGAAAGCTTGAAGAAGGAGCGCGAGGAACTTGCGGATCGAATTGAGCAGCTCAAGCCCGAGCTTCGGCTTTTGGAGGAGGCCAAGGAGCGAGTTGCGCACCTTGATGGCCGGGCGGTCGCGCTTGAGGCCGATCTTGCCAGGCTTCAGGGACAGATCGCCGCAGGTCAGGACCGGGCCGATGAGCTGGATGCTCGGATTACAGAGGCGCGGACCGCTGCGGCGGATATCGAAGGCGCGCGGACCAAAGCGTTGGCTGATCTTTCTGCAACAGAATTGGCGCTGCGCAGCACCGAAGCGCAGAGTCAGGACGCAGAAGAGCGCATGCGGCGCAAACAGGCGGAGCTTGATCGCGTTGAGGCCGATCTGGACACATCACGTATGAAGCTGACCGATCTGCAAGATCAGCTCGGCGAGCTGACGGCTTACCGCACCGCACTGCAAGAGGAAAAGACTGTGCTGGCAGCCGAACGCTCGAGCGCGGTCGTTTCTCTCGACGAAGTGCGTCGCGAGATCGACCGTCTCCAAGAGACGCGAGCAATGCTGGAAGCTCGCAATGCCAAACTGTCACGCCAAAGCGGTGAGGCCGGCGGCTCCGATGAAGATCCCCTTCGTGAACTGAAGGTGGAGCCGCAGTTGATCAGTGTTTTGAAAGGCTGGAAAGAAAGCGACATCATCGACGAGAATGACGCGCTGCTGCGCGTCCAGGGACATTTCCGCGCCACGGGCCTGACCTACTCTGACCGTAAGCTCCGTGCTTTCCACACGGCAATGAAGGTAAACGAAAGCACACAGATGGCTGTGCTTGCAGGGATATCTGGCACAGGCAAAAGTCAGCTTCCCCGGCAATACGCGGCAGGTATGGGGATTGGCTTTCTGCAGGTGCCGGTGCAGCCCCGATGGGACAGCCCGCAGGACCTGATGGGGTTTTACAATTATGTTGAAGGCCGTTTCCGTCCCACGGATATGGCGCGGGCACTTTGGGCGATGGACGAGATCAACAATCCGGATGGGGCTCTGAGCGACCGGATGCTGATGATCCTGTTAGACGAGATGAACCTCGCACGGGTTGAGTATTATTTCTCTGATTTCCTCAGCCGACTGGAAAGCCGGCCCGCCGCGCACGAGGTCGGGGAAGAAAGCCGTCGAAAAGACGCCGAGATCGAACTGGAGATCCCAACGCCTGACGGTAAAGTGCCGCGCATTTTCCCAGGCTACAATCTTCTGTTTGCCGGAACCATGAATGAGGACGAGAGCACGCAATCCTTGTCTGACAAAGTTGTCGACCGGGCCAATGTGATCCGATTTGCAGCTCCGAAAAGGATCGACAGCGGTGCTGCACGAGGTGAGCGACCAGTCGATGTGGCCCTCAAGCGCAGAACCTGGGAGCGCTGGGCGCAGCCCAGGCGCGCGGATCACGAGCGGAAGGACGCTGCGAGCAAGATCGAACAGATGGTCGATATGATGAAAGATCTTGGTCGCCCCTTTGGTCACCGCTTGGGTCGGGCGATGCTGTCTTATGTCGATTTGTATCCCCGGACCCAGGGCGTTCCGAACATCGTTAACCAGGCTCTGGCGGATCAGGTCGAGATGCGGCTGCTGCCCAAGCTACGGGGCGTTGAGGTCGAAGCGAAACGTCAGGAATTCGACAAGCTTGAAGCGTTTGTTTCGGGACTTGGCGATGATCAACTCGCGGAAGCGATTGGGAAATCAATTGAGGTCGCCGACACCACAGGACAGTTTGTCTGGCTGGGAGTCGGCCGCGAATGAAGCGGCTGCTGCGGCCTTGGTCTTCGAGGCAAATTGATGAAGGCGATCCATATGGTCCCGGAGCCTGTCTGCTGAGCGAGGGCGGGCCGCATGTTCCAAACGCCATGTCATACGCCGAGCTGATGTCCGGCTCTTTTCGGGGGGAGGTGCGCAGGCTGCTGCTGCATCCTTACCCCAAGCGCAGCCGCGATCAGAATCCTTTACGCGAAGGATTCCCCACACGCCCCCCGGTGAACAGTGAGCCCAGAACCGCGGACGAGAAATTCGCATCTGATACTCTGCGCCGGATGAACGAGGTTCTCGCCCGCATCCAAGAGCTTGAGGATGCTCTGGATGATCCTTCGCAGATCTGGCCTCGTCTTCGCGACGCGTGGAAGCGCGCCGAGGATGAGGCCGATCCACGGATGGCGGAGATCGTAAAGCAGGCGCGCGAGGTCAGTCCGGTTTTAAAGGACCTCGAAAAGCGGATCCGCCGCGTTCTCAGGCGCACGCGCGAGTTGACGCCGTTGGATCGCGTGCAAGAGATGGACCGCGCCTCGATGTTATGGCTGAGCCGCCAGCCGGGCAGGAGCATTGCCGAGCGTGCCGGGCCCGCGCAACGGATCCTCTCTACAGTGCGACACGAGAACTTCGACACGCTCGAAAACCGGGTGTTTCATTCCTATGTCCGTCTTGCAGCGCTCGTGGCCCGGGAGTGGCAAAGAGAGCACCGGCAGGCCGATGGAAGTGATAGGTTCCGATTGGTCGATACGATGCGTCTTCGCTGTAGGGCCATTGCGCGCGACCTGGAGGGACTTGGCGTCGGATTGGCAGAACCCGGCACGACTCCGAACTATGTGTTGATGCAAGACAAGGGATATCGAACAGTTCGCCAAAACTGGGAGCGGCTTCTGCGCCGAGAGCGGATCCTCGATGATCTTTGGGCATGGCAGGCACAGACCTGGACGGACTTTTCCGTTCTCGCGATCGTTTTGGCCATCGACGAACTGGACGAGGCCCGGCTGATTGCTCAGTCCCCTATCGTCTGGCGGCAAGAGGCGTTCAAGGGCCGTTGGTTCGACCAAGATCGTCCGCTTGCAGTGTTCTGGCTGGAACGGACAGGCCGGATCGTAGAGGTTCAGGCGCGACCGGAGCAGCCGGGCGCGCTTCTGACCCTAGCCCGTGCCCATGTCTCTTTGCGGGTGACAGATCCTACCAGATCCGAACTGCCGAGGCGGATAGCCGTTTGGACCCCGCATGCGATGCGGCGGCTCGACATTCAGGTCGGCGCCGAAGAAGCAGCCTCGATGCTGAGCGAGATCGGACAGGTCACATCGGGCGAGATCATGCGTGACGGTCTCATCCTCACGCCGGCACAGGGAGATCCCCAGCATCTTGTCGCATCAAGAGGCAAAGCGCAGGTTGATGCCATCGCGTTCGATGCGTCCGGCGTCAGCTTGGCGCTTGGCATGGAGGCGCTGAGGGAGTTCATCCGACGCGATATTTGGCGGTGAGCCTATGAAGATCCGAAAGCTCTGTGGCTTCGACGTGAATGGCTGGCGCGACGGCGCTGCGCGTAACTGGGTCGCTCGCCCTGGCGATGAAGAAGAGTTAGGCGTTGTGCAAGTCGTCGAGGGCGCCGTTCTTCCAGATGTGGTTCTCACCGGGGACGGCAAGAGCGCTCGTTGGATCGGCGGCGCTCAGGCCGATCTGGCCCCGCATGGGCGCGGGGGTGGCTGGGGCGTGTTCGGTCATCCGGATCGTCGGCACGCGATCCGATCGCTGATGCAAGAGGAGAGCACTTCTCCGACGGTCTTGGCCGCAGCCTTCACCGGCCTAGCCGAGGGGGCCAACTTCTCCGTCGCCTCTATTGAGGACACTGACCGCATTACAGAGCCCCTGCAGGATCGCCTGTTTACGGCTCTGTCAGTTGCCAAAGCTGGTAAGTCTCTCCTGGTCTGGAGGTCTGTCCTTTCTGTCCTTTATGCGATCCATGCCGAAACGATAGCCAGCGCAATCCGTGACGGTGCTGTGATCGGTATTATCGGTCACGTCGGAGATGGTTTCTGCGTGCAGACGCTTCGTATTCGGGCCGAGAGGAAGGGTGACATCTTGCACCTCGCTCCCGAGCGTCGGCAGGTGGGCCGTCTCTTCAACTCATCGCTCGGCTACGACGGCCTCATTGATACTGCTAAGGCGCAGATATTGCTGCAGGCCGCAGATAACCGTGTAGAGCATTTCCTGAGTGCGCGGTCGATAGGCAGGCTGGCATTCGGCTTGATCTCGAAGCCCGAGCCATTGCGTCGAGCGAACGGGGAATGGGATGTTCTGTTGCCGCCGGATCAGTTGACCTTGCCTCTCGAAGCCCTGCCAAACGCTGTTGCTTCCTGTCTGGTAGGTTGCGACCTCGTTCTCTTCGAGAGCCTGACCGAGGGAGGGGTGAGGCAATTCATCGTGGATCTGCTGCGGGATTCGCTTCCCGTTCCATTTCTTGATCTTCCGGTCTCGGCGGTGGCGCAGGGGGCATTGATCGCGGCCGGACGGCACGCCAGCGGGCAGACGGTCTATTTCGATTTCCTTCCGCGGGTTGCAACCATAGTGCAGGGGGCCGAGGGCGCCCGGAATTATGAGTTGATCGACGAGTCCGAGACCTTGCCTGCCGGGAGGCTGTATCGAAGCCCAAAGCCCGCACGCTTTCTGCTTCTGGGCGGGCAGGACCGGTTCCAAGTGTATCTCAGGAAGGAGACACACGCCAAACCGCGCAAGGCGCTTGTCGAGGTCGGCAGACAATCGCCAGAGGCCGCGCCAGTCGACCTTTGGGTCGAACAGGTTCCAGCAGCAGGGCGCGCCAAGATCATGATGCAGGCCCCCACATTGTCCATGCAATTCATGGTAGACTGGGATGCAGCAGAAGTTCTGGATCAGACTTGGGAAGAGCTCCTTGATGACCTCGCGACGCCACCACCGACGATTCCGAAACGACTTGTCCTGCCCTGTGGTATGTTCGCTTGGGAAGATAGTCCCAGAGGGCCTGGACTGATAACGTTGCTCGATCAGAACTCCCGGAAAAGCAGGCCTGACTGGGAGGAACTCGCGACCAAGCTCGCAGCACGACCGAATGGTCACTACTGCATTTCGAGCGATGGTGAGATTCCATCGGAAGCGCCGGCTCATTCGGTCGAACAACTTGATGAGCTAACGCGGCGGGCTCTTCTTAACCTCAAGCAGATGCTGAATGGAAGCATGGAGCCAGACACGGCACCATTGAAATTTCTGACATGGCAATTCCGGCGATGTCCGCGTGAGGTTGCATCCCTTCTGCTTGACGCATGGGAAGCGCGCCTGCTCTCACAGCCTTATCCGCTCGCTACATCATCACAGGCCTGGATCCTCATCCGTCAAGGATTGGGTCGGATCATCAAGTCCTCCGACCATGAAGGCGCGGCGCTCTCGTTGTTGCTCAAGACCCCACGAACCTCTTGGAACTGGCGGCAGGAAACCGCCGCCGCAGCTTTTCTGCTTTCACGCTCTGACGAAAGCCCGACCTTCCTTGAGCGCGCCGACGTCGATCTGCTTGGTGCTCGTGTGCTCGAGGAGTTCGAGGCAAGCCTTGAGACAGAATACACAAGGTTCAGCTATGCGCCGTTCTTGCTTG
Source organism: Paracoccus sp. NSM (assembly GCF_052379855.1). Lineage (NCBI taxonomy): Bacteria > Pseudomonadati > Pseudomonadota > Alphaproteobacteria > Rhodobacterales > Paracoccaceae > Paracoccus > Paracoccus sp. NSM. The sequence continues at coordinate 41,504 of NZ_JBQTCG010000011.1, forward strand.
TCGGCTTACTCCGCTGGCGGCTGAAGTCTGCTCGAGCGCTCGTAACCGGGCACGACTCTCTTGCTGATCAGTTGGCGCTCGCGGTCGAACGGGCGATGGAGGATATGACGCGGCGCGCACGGCGGCTGGAAAAAATGGAGCGGGTAGCTGTCAAGTGGCAGCCGTTGTTGTCTGCAGCGCTTGACGAGTTGCAAGGATCCGGAAAGAACCCTGATCTTCTGGCGGCGATGTATGAAGCATGAGTAGTCAATGGGCCGCTTAAGGCTTTGCATCAGGGCCAAGGGCATCGGCGGGCGCGTTCCTCGGGTCCGCTTTGCTGCCGTGACGGCATCTGACCGCCAACCCTTCGTCGCGACAGAGCCGATACAGCCTCTTCTAAGCCACCGCGCCGCCTTCGACGCTGAGGAACAGACATGGCGAAGGGAACCCAGCCCGTCTTTTGAAAGGCGGACCCGAAAGGCTAAATCGTGCAGAACTCCGGCGGCGGGACTTCCTCAAGCGGCGCGCCTATGACAGGGATCTCGACCGAGACGCGGGGGCCGCTCCCGATCTCGCCCGCCGCATGTGTCGTAACAGCAATCTCCCCGGTGACCGCCAGGCCGGGGCCTTCGGGCAGGATAGTGTGGGGCAGGAAGCTTGTTCCCCCCGAGAAATGTCTATTCCGCCGCCCAAGCCCACGATCCTGGTAGAGATTGACGTAGAACCGTTGAGATCCAGCCAATGCCAGCCCGTTCTCCTCGACGACCGGGATGCGAAAGACGAAATTGCCGTCGAGGTCGGGCGCGATCCATCGGGTCGCGATCTCCGTATTGCCAATCATCAGATCGGCGCGCATCTCGTAGCTGTTCTGAAGATCCTGCGGCACCTCGACCCTCATCTTCACGTGGTCGCCCAGCTTGTTACTCAGGTCTTCACCCCGAATGCTGTCCCGGACGCGATCGACCCACGGCGCCAGGAGGCGGTCGTCCTCGTGCTGCTCGAGAAGGTCGATCACGGTATTGACCGTTGCAGGCGATCGGCCTCTGAGAGTGTCCACCATCGGCCCCTAATGCGGCATGATCTTGTCCACCGCCTCGCAAGCCACCCGCCTTATGTAGTCGGGCAACTCGGCGAGCGAGATCGTCATGACGGTGTCCTTGCGTGTGGCCTGTGCGCTGCCAAGCAGGCGCTCAGTGACAAGGTTGTGCAGGTCAGTCCGGATTGCCGCCTTCTGTTCGCTGATCAGATCCCGCAACTTCTGCTGGAACTCGTCACGGTTGACGTGCTCGTCCAGCTTTATCATGGCCAAATCCACGGTGACCCACGAGATCACCCCCCCTCCAACGGCGCAGGCCGCTGCGGCCGGTCCCGCCCAGCTGCACAGGATCCCCCCGGCGCCTGCGCCGCTGGCCACCGTGGCCATTCGCGCCCCGGTCTTGATGGCGACCTTGCCGGCGATCCTCGTGCCAAGCTTCTTCGCGACGATGCGCGGCACGACCGCGAGCGCGGCAGTTCCGACTCCGACCACGACAGCTGTCTTCTCGATTCGGTCCCTCGCATCTTCGATGGACAGTCTCGCCAACTCGGCGAATGGTCCTGTGGCCGCTGGGCTCTCTGCCAATGAAGCCTCGATCGATGCTCGCCACCGTTGATGGAAATCGATTTGCAGTTCTTGGGAAATGCGTTCGATCTTGTCGTCCAAACCGTCGAAAAGGTGTCGTTCGAGCTCACTCTCCATCTGGTTGAGCACACTCGCGCTCAGCTCCAGCCATTCGCCCTTCAGCGAATAGTGGAAATCCAGGTAGCGAGGGATCCCCGCATAGACGGGCGCAAAAGCAGCCTCCAGCTCCGGGTCGATCTTGTTCACGACCTCCATCGCCGCTTGCTCGGCCTTTCTCATTGCCGCGTCGGTCCATCCCCTGGCGCTTTCAGCTTGCTCCTGGCCCTGGGGCCCGCCTTGCGTGACCTGCCTGCCGGCGAAAGTGCTCATTCCCAGGGCGACGACGATGAGCAGGCCGGCGGTCCCCCAATACCACCGGGCCAAGCCCCTGGTCCTGCCAGCCTCTTGGGCAGCCGTCTGCATGGTGTTGCTGTCCTGCCCGTGGCCGTCATTCTGCTGTGTCATGTCGAACTGCCGTCGTAATGAGTTTCGATGTAATTGGTGATGACGATGCTGGCCCGCGCCACCAGAAGGCCGAAGAGAACCATGCCGAGATTGTAGAAGGCCGCGACTGCGGGATATTGGTCGGCCTGCGTTACGATCCAGAGCTTGACGCTTTCGAGGTTCGACGCGAGGCGGAGCACTTGGGACAGCCAGCTGTCGCGCGAAGGCAGCTGATGCAGATCGGTCCTGAGAGCTTGCACGAACGAGGCCGATCCCATCTCTGTCGGGATGTGGGGGGCGTGCCAGGTGACGTAAAACAGGATGAAGGCAAAGGGCAGCCCCACGGTCCAGGTGCTCGGTCCAGACGCGAAGACCCTGTCAAACGGCGCCATGAAATGGCGCCGAAAGACCAAGCGCAGGGTCATGAACACTGCTCCCGCTGCAAATGACAGGACGAACAGAATGCCCGCGACATCGGCCGGCATGGTCAGGGCGCGCCAGGAAAGGGCCGGGATCAGAACCGCAACCAGCAGCATCGACGAGACGAACGCCCAGAGCTGCCCCGTCATCCATCGCGCAATGACAGAGTCGTCCCGCAAGACCACGCGCCGCTCGGCTCTCCAGCGTTGCAGCACGAGGAGCCTGTTCCCCATGAAAATCAGCGCTGCGATGAAGAATAGCCATATGACGGCGAGGTCGGTGAACCCGTAGCTGACCTTCCACAAATAGAGCAACAGCGCCGGGATCAACGTCCCGACCGCGGCAATCGAGACGGCACGCAACATGGGAATGGTGGCCTTGCAAATGTTTCCTGGCTTCCATCCTTATTCAGCACGTCCTACCTAAAGCAAGTTACCAATGGATGTCGCGTCGCGTCGTGATGATCTCGTGGCCTCGCCGCTGTGGTAAACACAGGAGAGGCTAGCGAGGAGCTATCGCGGCGCTGTGCTGAGGCGCGTATGTCGGTTCTCGCGGATCATCCGGGTGGGGCGAAACATTTGGATTTTGTTTGTCCCGTATCAAATCGAGCAGCTAAGTTCAGGTAGATTGCGGTGGTTGCTTGCCCCCGCAACCAAAAATACCAATAATACCAGAGAGTTAAATGTTGAGCGTTTCGCTTGTGTATAAGCAAACGCAAACACCTCAACAACAACTCAACGTTACACGAGGCCCCCTTCACAGGGGGCTTTTTGCATTCGGGGCCACGAAATCCATCTGCCCATCGTCTCAGGCAACTCGCAGTTGCGTGCGCATCGGGTTCCAGCCATCATCATCCCGTAGTTTTCTAGACGGTGAAATGACGACGAAGGATTTTGCCCTCGGATCAGCACCTCTCAAGCAGATAGACGGGCAAGCGATGAAACAGGACGAGTTCCGGAAATGGCTGGTGGCGCAGGGGCAGACGGACGCGACCGCTTCTTCCCGCGTGAGCAGTGCCAAGCGCGTTGAGCAGTATCTAGGCGATCTGGACGAGTTGTTCGCGCAAGAGGATCGGGACAGCATCCTGAACCGTTTTGCCTACACCGCCGAGGATGAACGTGCAGAACGCCCCAATCCCTCGCCTGTCCCCATCGACGGTGTCTTGCGAACCGGTCTTGCCAGCCTCCAGCAGGCCCTGAAGCTGTACCATTCCTTCCTGACCGAACAATCCAATGTGCCCGACAAGGCCGAACACCAGGCATTGGTCGACCGCCTCACCCGCAAGGAAGTCGAGGCTGCGATGCAGGAATGCGATGAGTTGGGCCTGAAGGCGTTCCTTGCCCGAGGTGGCTTTGCCAGCCCACAGGTCTGGGTCAGCGATGAAGGCAAGGATCAGTCCTATCCCGCGAAGGCAACTGTCGCGGCAGCCTTGGGGCATCTTCCCGACGGTCGCGCCCTCGCAGCGAAGGAGTTCTTCAACGGTTTCGGAGAGGCGCAGGCCTTCGCCAAACTTGAGGCTCTCGGGTACCAGATCATTCGCAAGGGGGCCACTGGCAAGGATGACGCCTTCACTCGGGACCGGATCGAGGGTGCAATGGACGCCTACGACCAGTTCCGCGCGTCCGGTGCCCATGCCGATGCGTTTTCGAGTTTCGGAGAGCCGAAGGATTTTTGGGTGCGGTCCAGCCGCCCGCGCCAGGACAAGCGCTTTCCGACGAAACCGATTGTCGGGTACCTTCTCGGCAAGGCTTCGAGCACATTCAATGGTGGGTGGAGCCAGCCGGGGGACGCGGCCGCAAGACTGCATGCGGCGGGTTACGTCATCGTCGACCAGCATGACACCCCGTTGCCGCTACCCGACCAGCACACACATCTGATGCGAGGAGCGGAACGCGCCCGTCTCGTGGCTTTCAAATACTTCATCGAGCCCGCCCGAGAGGCCGGACTTACCTCGGTAACCATCCGCGCAGGCGACCTGCACGACATGTCGGGCCTTGTGAAGAACTGGGCGAATGTCTGTCAGGCGCTGGAAGGCGATATGTTCCAGAAGCTGGCCTCGGTCCCGACGCCCACGCGATCCGGGCCAGAGCGCAGCACCACGACCGAGTATACCTTTGTCCTGACGCAGGACGGAAAGGCGATGGACCCGTCCATGTCCCAGGCCCCTCAGATCGAGACGACCAACCTGATCCTTTACGGACCTCCCGGCACCGGCAAGACCTACCAGACGGCGTGGGAGGCGGTTCGTCTCTGCTTGGGCGATGCTGCTGCGGTCGACCTCACCGGCGCGAAGAACCGTGAGCGATTGATGGCGGAATACCGGCGCTTGATGTCCGAGGGCCGGATCGAGTTCGTGACCTTCCACCAGTCGATGTCTTACGAGGAGTTTGTCGAAGGACTGAGACCTGTCATCGACGAGGAGGATCCGTCGGAAAATGGCGCAGGCTTCCGCCTTGAACCAGTCGCCGGGATATTCCAGCGAGTTGCTCGGCGTGCAGAGTCCTGTGCAAAAGACGCCGTGATCCTCGGGCAGGATGCAGATGCAATGCAAGCGCTGCCGGATTCCCCGGAGCCCAATGCAGATGTGTTTCCGTCGGCCGCGGTCGAAGGCGCGGACAACGATGACCTTCAACCCCAACCGAGATTGGCGGAAGAGCTGTTCACAGTCGGTCAACTTCCGCCTGTGCGAGATGGCACTTTCCGAAAGCTTGCCCAAGACGTCGCGCTGCAACTGGCGGAAACACACCCGCAGGGCTTCTCTCTCAACCAATACCGTGAAGGCCTCGTGCGCGCCGGTCGTGAGACGGGTGTTGAGCCGACCGGTGGATGGGAGAAACACAACATGCCCACTTGGGCCAGCCATCCTGACCAAGCCTGGCTGGTGCCCGCAGCCGCGGCTTCCGCAACTGCCGCGATGCAGACTCGTCCCATAATTGGCGGCTTGCAGAGGTCGGGCGCCAAGGTCAGGGTCGAGCAAAATACCGCAGCTGCGCATGTTCTGATCATCGACGAGATCAACCGGGCCAACATCTCGAAGGTGTTCGGTGAACTGATCACGCTCCTGGAACCGGACAAACGCCTCGGGCAGCGCGACGAAATCCAGCTGACCTTGCCCTACTCGAAGAAGCGCTTCGGGGTGCCGCGCAACCTGCACATCATCGGTACCATGAACACGGCCGATCGTTCGATTGCACTGCTCGACACCGCCCTGCGCCGTCGGTTCACGTTCAAGGAACTGATGCCTAACCCCTCAGTCCTGTCCCCGAATGTCGGCGGGATCAACCTGCAGAAGCTGCTGACCACGATCAACGAACGCATCGAGTATCTCTTCGACCGCGAACACCAGATCGGGCACGCCTATTTCACCGGCTGCAAATCGCCCGGGGACGTCGAGGACGTCATGCGGCACAAGGTCATTCCCCTCCTGTCCGAGTATTTCTACGAGGATTGGTCCAAGGTCGCTGCCGTTCTGGGCGATGGCCCGCAGGGGCCGTCCCGGTTTCTGGAGGCGCGCCGCCTGACTGCGCCGCCGGGAATTGCCGCCGATGATTTCAGCGGCGAGCGACTGCGCTGGCGGGTGAAGGACCAGTTCGACTTCTCCGAGTTCGCGGCCTGATGCCCGCCTACTCCGTTCGCGAATGGGAGGCCGTGCCCCATGGCGATGGGGAAGGGTGTATCCCTCCGCATCTTGCCCAGCGCCTTGTGGCACTGGCAAAGGCATCCCCCTTCGCCGGGCGCGGCGGCGGGGGCGTGTTAGAGGATCGTCGCCATGACCTGCGGGCGCGGGGGGTGGTCGGCGTTTTGGCGGTGCCGGGCTGCACGCTGGAAATCCTGCCGAAGATCGACGTCGGTGAAACGGAAGGCTCGGCCCAGGAGACCCGCGAAATCCGCAAGCGCCTTGTCCACATGCTCGCGGTGGCGCTCGATCTGAAAATCCAGACCGGACGGATGACCGACCTCGACTGGCAGCGCGAAACGCTGCTGGAAATCCTGATCCGCATCTTTTGCGCCAAGCTGACCGAGGCGGTGCGGCGGGGCATGCCGCGCCGCTACACCCTTCACGACGATGACCTGGCGACCTTGCGGGGATCGCTGGATATTCCTCGCCAGTTCACCCGCCATCTCGCAAACCCGGGCCGCCTGGCGTGCCGCTATGACGAGTTGTCCGAGGATATCGCCCTCAACCGGATCATGAAGGCGACCATCGCGCATCTGGCGGGCATGTCGCGCAACGCGACTAACGTGCAGCGGCTGCGGGAACTGGCCTTCGTCTATGCTGATGTGGCGGAAGTGCAGATCCCCGCCCTGCGATGGGACGATGTCGTCATCGACCGCACGAACAGCGCGTGGCAGGAACTCTTTGGAATGGCGCAGCTATTTCTGCGCAACCGGTACCAAACGACCAGCGCCGGGTCAGGGCAGGGATCGGCCCTGTTGTTCGAGATGAATGCCCTTTTCGAGGAATACATCGGCCGTCTGGTCACGCGGGCCCTGGCGGGTTCCGAATTCCGCGTGACACTGCAGGGTGGCCGCCTGTTCTGTCTGACATCGATTGAAGATGATCGGGCGGTGTTCCAGACCAAGCCCGACATTCTGATCTGGCGCGCTGGTCAGGTCGCCCATGTGATCGACACCAAATGGAAGCGGATTTCCGAACGGATCGACGATCCTAAGCAGGGGGTGTCGCAGGCGGACGTGTACCAGATGATGGCCTATGCCCACCTCTACAAGGCGCCGCGGTTGACACTGCTCTATCCCCACCACATGGCCCTCGGCGACGCAGAGGGGATCCGCGCGCGGTTTCGGGTGACGGGTCAGGAGACAGTGCTGGAAACGGCGAGCTTTGACATCTCCTCTGGCGCCGACCTCGTGGACCGCATTCGTGGCCGAATCCTGACTGGCGTCGAAGAAATGTCCCCCGCACTACCGTGAGGGCGACGGGCGAGCCCCTTTCAGGTGCACAATTGTGCCCATCGCGGCAGGGGACTGGAATGACTGGATCTGCCATCATTGACAAGCAGCGAAGCCCTGCCGCTCGTTGACAGCGTGAATCCATGAACCGGGCCGGGCAATGCGCCACGGTCGAGGCTTCTGGCGCTTCCTGTAAGGCGCTTCGCCCGGCCCGGATTTCACCGGCACGCCCGCGCCTGATCGCGCAACACGGCGTAGTCGGCGAGCATCCGGACGATGACGGAGCTCTCTGGTAGCGTTTCAACCTCGTCAGCTGCCCGGGATTGCTCGGCGGCGCTGTATTCAACCACGGGCGGACATGGCGCGCGGGCGTCAGAAGCGCCCATCGCGCAGCCGGTCAGCCAGAGCATCACGATCAGGAGGGCGGCGGGCGGCGGCGTCGAGCATCTGGCGGTGGATGGCATCGTTTCTCTCTCGGGCATCAAGGCGTTCGGCGGCGCGCCCAGCGCGTTCACCGGCGCGGCGCAGGTTCAGGAGGAAGAGCAGGACCGCAGCCGCGGTGAGGATCAGGCCCAGCGCCCTCCGCGCCGGGCCATGTTTGAGGAGCCGAAGGGTCACCGCTGGCCCCGTTTCCAGTCGTCGAGCCGGGCGTGGATCGTGACGGCGATGCCGATCAACGCGATGACGATCAGCACCCAGCGCAGGGTGTCGAGGTAGGGAACCAGCGGCTGGATGGTGGATTGGGTTTCCGCAAGGACGTCCTGCAACATTTCCACTCCGGCTGCGCCAACGGTCGCCGCCCCGGCGGCCCCGCCACCGCGCAGGGTGCGGCTTTCGGCCAGAGCCTCCCGTGCGGGCGGCAACTCCGGGGCGAAGGGCACCGGCCGCGCCGGGAACGGATCGCCCCAGGACCGGGAAGGCCCGAGGTCGATGTGCATGAAACCGGAGCGGGGATAGTACCCGAACCCCAGAAACCCGACCGCCCGCGCCGCCGCCTCAAAAGCCGCGGGATCGTGGTTCGCCATGGCGATGTCGAAGGCCGTGCCCTGCATGTGCTTGGAGGCCGGGGCCCCGCCGACAGCACGGTTGTGTTCCGGGCTGCGATAGGCGGAGCGGATGATCAGCGGCTTTCCGAGCCGGTCGCGAAGGGCCTGCAGCTTGTCCATGGCCTCGGTGTTGATCTTGATCGCGCCGGTGCCGCGGCAGGCGATTTCGGCGGCCGAGAAGTTCGGCCAGCGCCATGCAGCCTCAGGGACATCACGCCAGTGGGGGTAGGTCAGGGTTGGCAAGGTGGATCCTCCAAATGAAAAACCCGCCTCTGGGGCGGGGGGATGTGGCAGTCGCAGTGGTTGTTCAGGTCAGTCGGATCGGCCGCGCTGGAAGGCGTCGAAGAGCATGTCCCGCATCGAACGGATGTCCGTTTCGATCCGGTCGAGCCGGTCGCCATCGGCCTTGCGATCCTCGCTGCGCTGCCGGTCGATCCGGTCCCGGTCGGCGATCAGTTCCCGGTCGAGGCGGTCCAGCAGGGCCTCGTTCGTAAAGGCCTTGCGGGTGATCGCCGCAATCAGGGCCATGGTGCCGCCGATCAGGGCGGTCAGCGCGGCGGTGATCCCGTGGTCCCGAAAGGCCCGCGCGACCTCCCCGGCGAGAGTGGTCTGGTCGTTCATGATGGTCCTTTCGTTGCCGCGGGTCGCGGTCGGTCAGAAGTCGGTTTCCAGGTAGACCCCGGCGCAGTCGTAGGCGACGGCAGCGGCAGTCGCGCCGGTGTTCAGGAACAGGCGCGGCGACAGGAACTGCGTCGCGGCAGGCAGGTCGGCGGTGATCTCCTGCTCGAAGATCGCGCCGGAGACCTCGTCGACGACGCGCACCCAGACGGATGAACCATTCGGCGGGGCCGCGATGAACAGGGTCAGCACGCCGCCCGTGGCGATGGCAAAACTCGCTCCCATGTCAGTCAAGGTCGGTGCGCCAGTGCCGTCATTCGCGACCAGCTGCCAGCGGGTGTGGGTTCCACGCTGGAAGCCAATGCCGATGCAGTTGACGGCTGCGGCCAGCGTCAGGGTTGTTGCCAGCGCGGCCGTCGATCCGTAGAGGCCAAAGAACCCCATGCCGGTCGCCTGCAGGGTCGTCAGCGAAATCCGCGTCACGAAGGTCCAGCCGCCGAGGCCAGCTGCATTGCCGCGCCAGCATGCCCAGCCCGCGGATCGCTGGTCGGCGACCGAGTCCACGACCCCCGCCGAGGTCAGCCGCCAGCGCCGCATCGAGGCGGCGAGGTTTGTCGCGGCCAGCGTCGGGTGCGAAACTGTGCCGACCGAAGTGATCGGCATGCCTTCGGTGGTGATCGTCGTTGTAACCGAAGGCGACCATGTCGCGATGCGGTTCACCCCGAAATGCGGCTGGAGCGGAAAATCGCGCCCTGAGGGGCGCATCACATCGATCCACGGCGCTCCTGCGCGGCTGCGGGCATACACGGCGGCCTTACCCGCAGGCGGCGGTGACGGCGCCGCGCTGAGGCCGGGCAGGACCGTGGGCTGCGGCAGTTCTACCTGGCCGTTCGTGCGGTCGATCCTGATGGCATCGAAGAAGGCCGACCCATCCGGGCTGACCTTGAAGCTGAAGTCTTCGTTGCCGAGCAACCCGATCAGCGCACGGGTGGAGAAGCCGGTCTTGAAGGCGAAGGCGGCATCATTCGCAGATGCCGCCTTGTTCACCGTCGCCTCGATCCCGGCCCCGGCGTTGTTCAGCAGCACCGCCGGGGTGTTCACCGAGAGCCGGTTGTAGCTGTCGGCCGTGGCCCCGCCGAGACCGAGAAGCTGCGCGGTCAGGTTCGCCTGCGGCATGCCGACCTGCGTGACGGCATTAGCGAAGGTGACCGTGGGCGTGTTCACCACCGTAGTGCCCCCGGCCCCGGCGGTGGCTGAGCCGATGTTCACGACCGTGGTGGATCCGGAGGCGCCGCCGGTGCCGAGGTTCACGGTCTTGGTTACGCCCGTGGTCGTGGCCCCGGTGCCCATCCCATAGGTGGCAGTCGTCGTCGCCGTGCCGATCGAGGCGCTGGCCGCAGACACGGTCAATGTCCCGGACGCCGTGACCGTCCCCGAGAAGGTCTTGTTGCCAGAGAAGGTCCGGGTGCCCGCGAGGATCGCAAGTTCCGAGGAGGTGTTCGGCAGCGTGTAACTGCGTGTGGTGCCCGCGCTGATCCCCGCGAGAGAGAAGGTCGCCTTCTTCGTGGGATCGGCGTCATTCACCAGGCTGAATACCGCGTCTGACACGTCGCGGGGCTCGCCCACGACCTCCCATGTCGCACCGGTCCAGACGAGGAACAGCCCCTCGGCCGCGACCCAGACCAGCCAACCCGTGCGCGGCACAAGTCGGATCCACGCGCCGTCCACCCAGAAGGCGATGTTTAGATCCCACCCGGCCCAGAGACCTGTTGCACCCGAGGCCACAAGATGGCGGTTCCCGTCTGCCGGGCTGGCAGGCGGTGCAGTCCGCGTGCGGTCGAGAACGGAAAGCTGGACCATGGCATCAAGCAGACGCAGAGCCTCGTTGTGGGTGACATGCTTCTGCGCCTGGGCCGCCAGGAGGTAGGGCAGGCCCAGATGGGTCGTAGTGTCGGACATGGGAGTTTCCATCAGAACTGGAGGATCACGGTCGCAGGAGTGCCGCGGCCGAGGCGGTTCGAGAGCTGGTAGATGCGGATCGCCAGCGTCTGGCTGGGGCCAAGGGGCGCGCCCCAATCGGCGGTCTGGTGCGCTGCGGTGTAGAGGACAGAGGTCGTGCTGCTGGTCAGCGTGCGCTTGACGGCCGCGCCGTCGAGGATCTGGACGTCGTAGCTTTCCAGGTCCTCGGCCAACGGCACCTCGACTTGCTCCAAGGCATCGGCGACCAGCGCGCGGGATCGCCGCGTCCAGCGGATGGTCAGATCGCCCGGGCTGCGCGCCGTCCGCCAGGGCTGTTCGACATGGACCGGGGCGAAGGGGACAAGCCCCCGTCCGGTCGGTGTGAAGCCCAGCGCAGCATAGCTCGCATCACTGACCGCACGCGCGGCCGGGCCCACACGCCAGTTCCACGGCAACCCAAGATCGGATTCTGCGATGGGAAGGGATGCCAGCGTTGCATCCAGCACAACCACGCGCGCGCCAGCCGGGGCCGGGATGCCCATGGCATGTTCCGTTCCGCGCTGGCCGCGCAGGAGGCGGGTCAGTCGGTAGCGGCCGGGTGCGATCAGTTCGGCTTGGCCAGTCTGGACGATCTCCCATTGGCCAGCGGCGGCCTCGATGGCCAGTGCGTTCGCCCCGCCGAAGAGGGCAATATCCGTCACGCTTTCCAACGCCCCTGACAGCAGATCGACCACCAGCGCGTTGCCGAGATCAAACCGCGAGGTTGGGCCCGGAAAGAAGTCGAAGGCCAGCATGCCGATCCGTGCCCGAGTGCCGAAGGTGGTCAGGAGGTTGAACCCGTCGGTAGACGCGCTGCGAAACACCGCGATCTCGCCTGGCCATGGGCTGGCATGGGCGGCGATCAGGGGGCGATGGGCGGGCTGGTCCTCCGAAATCTGCGGGAGGTCCAGCATCGCCACCTCGGGCGTGCCGAAGACGACGGGGCTGGAAAGCGAGGCCGGGCGGGGATCACCGGGCGGCAGATCGTAGGCGGCACGGTCCTGGCGAACCGCTTCGATGCCCCGCGCTTCGGCATCGGCGACGGACACCAGCCGGAACTCGACCTCCCGGCCGTCATGCGCCAGCCGGATCACGTCGGCCGGATCGAGGGCGAGGCGCGAGGGCGGCAGACGGAAGGTAGCGCTTTCCCGACCGATCCAGACTTCCATCAGCGCGCGGCGGCAGCGGCGTTCCGCCTCCTCGGGCGGGATCGCCATCGGGAAGGACTCGGACGCGATGCGGGTCGTATCGACGGTGATGCGGCGGGCTTCGACGAGGGCCGCGTCATAGTCTTCGTCCGCCCGCGCGACCTGCCACTTCAGGGCCTGCGGCAGTTCCGTCTCCTGGCCACGGGTCAGCTCAAAAGCCTCGCCCTCGCGGGTGGCAACCAGATCATCCACGGTGAGGGTGAGGCTGGATGCCCGCCCGCGCATGACGAAGCGGATCACTCCCTCGGTCTCGATGGCATCGAAGCCGAAATGCCGGGCCATCGTGGAAATCGACGCGCGGGGGCTTTCGAGGGCGACGATCACATAGCCCTCGACCGCGCCCCAGAGGCCACTTACGTCGATCAACGCCTCATCAAGCCCAGCGCGCAGGCAGAGGTGGCGCACTAGGGCGGCGAGCGACACCGCGCCGAGCCGTCCTGTCAGCCAGTGCCCGAGCCGCCAGTTCGGGCCGTCCGTCCAGATCCCGGTCAGTTCGGGAAAAAACGGATAGGGACGCGCGTCCCATGTCCAGGCGGCGCATTCGGGGACATGGACCATCCGGCCGCCGTAAATCGCGGACACCGGATTGTTTGCCGGGCTTCCCCACCAGAGGTAACTGGCCTCGAGATAGGCGCGCTGGATGGCGTCATCGCGCCAGCCGCGAGAGAAATAGGGCGTGAAACTCTCGGACGACTTCGGGTCGAAGAACACGTTCGGCTGGTTCGTGCCCCGGTCGATGGCGGGGCAGCCCAGTTCGGTAAACCACACCGGCTTCGATTGCGGCACCCATGCCGTGGGCGTTGCGCTTTCGATCCCACCCGGCCGGTTGAAATGCGGGTTCGACCACCAGGCACGCAGATCCTTGTAACGGAAGACCCAAGGCTTGCCCGCGCTGCCATCGGTGATCGGCGTGCGCAGTTGCGCTGACCGGTCGGCCGCCGATGCGTAGAACCAGTCGAAACCTTCGCCGCCCGCGATGTTGGCCTGCAGATAGCCGCGATCATGGTTCGCGGACCAGCCTTCCTGCGCATCGGCATGGTCGAAGCCGTCGCGCCAGTCGGAGAGCGGCATGTAGTTGTCGATGCCGATGAAGTCGATATTCGCGTCCGACCAGAGCGGGTCCAGATGGAAATGGACGTCGCCGCTGCCGTCTCCCGGCTGGTGGCCGAAATACTCCGACCAGTCCGAGGCGTAGCCGACTTTGGCGCCGGGCCCAAGGATGGCCTTCACGTCCGCCGCCAGCGCCTTGAAGGCCGTCACGGCGGGATAGGCGCTTGCGCTCGAGCGGATCGTCGTCAGGCCGCGCATCTCGGTGCCGATCAGGAAGGCATCGACCCCGCCTGCCACGGCGCAGATATGGGCGTAGTGCAGGATCATCCGGCGCAGGCCCCAGTCTCCCGAGGGGCCGGTCCAGCTGACCGTGTCGCCCGCAACGGCGAACTGCGCGGGAGCGGCGGCACCGAAGAACGCCGAGACTTGCGTGGCCGCCCCGGCGGTCTTGTCCGCGGTCCCGGTATATCCCGGCGCAGGGGAGCAGGTGATCCGGCCGCGCCAAGGGAAAGAAGGCTGACCCAGCGTGGCGGCACTGTTCGAATAGGGGTTCGGCAGCGTGTTCCCGGGCGGCACATCCATCAGGAGGAAGGGATAGAAGGTGACCCGCAGCCCGCGCGCCTTATCTCGCGGATGGCCTGCACCACCGCGAAATCCGCGGGCGTGCCGCCATAGACCGGGCGATCCTCGGCGTCACGGCTGACGAGATGCGCATTCGTCCGCGCCACGCCATTGACCGTCCAGGTCTTGGGGCTGGTGACCTTCGTCGCCACCTCCACCCCCGGCTTGATGGTGCAATTCCCGGCACGCAGATCATTGCCGAACCAAGCGACAACCAGGCTGACGCTCTCGACAGCCGGGGCCATGGCCTGCAGCCGGTCCAGCGCCACGACGATGTCAGCCTCATCGGGCAGCGCATTCAGGTTCTCGGCCGAGGTCGTCCCGCCTGTGTTCTGGCCGAAGATGGTGGTCGTTGCCCCGACCGTCTTGCGGACAGCCTCGGTCGCATAGGTGAACTCGCCCGATGCGGGGATCATGGTCACCGCCTTGACCAGCCCCTCGGCTGTGTCGGGATCCGCCAGCGGCCGGAAGACCTCGAAGGACAGCTGCGGCAGACGGTTGCCGTAGGTCGAGAGCGGCAGTTCCTCGAAGACGACGTAGGCGGTGCCGCGATAGGCTGGTGTATTGGCGGCGCCCATCTTCGCCGAAATGAACGGGTCAGGCGTCTGGGTCTCGTTCCCCGGATACCAGCGCCAGGTGATGCCGGTCATGTCGAGCGGCTTGCCGTCGGCCCAGATGCGGCCGATGCCGGTGATCGGGCCTTCACACAGCGCCACGGCAAAGCTGGCATAGTAGAGATACTCGGTCGTCTGGACCCGGCCACCACCACCGCCCTTGCCACCGCCCTGCGTCGTGGTCTTCGTCTCTTCGCGGAAATCGGTCGCCCAGATGATGTTGCCGCCGATCCGCATGCGCCCGTAAAGGCGCGGGATGATCGCGCCTTCCGTCGCGGAGGTGATACGCAGGCTGTCGAGGCGCTGGCCTTCGATCTTCTGCGCCGGGGCCAGCGAGGACACGATCCAGCTGTCGACGACCGAACCGACGGTCGAGCCGATGAAGCCGCCAATGACGGCCCCGGAAAATCCGAGGACCGCGCCGCCAAAGGCTCCACCGATGGCGGAACCGACGGCACCGAGGACAAGGGTGGCCATGGCAAGGTCTCAACGTGCGGGGAACAGGAAGGCGAAGGCGATGCGCCGCCGCCATGTCGGCGTCAGAGATTCCTCGATCACGCCCAGCCGTTCATAGGCGTGGAGGAAGGTGTCGGGGCCGGTGAGGATCCCCACATGCTTGGCGATGGCGCGGGGCATCATCCGGAACAGGATCAGCGCACCGGCTGGGGCGTCAGCGGGTGCGATCTCCGGCATCATCGCCCGCGCCCCATCGGCCAGCACCTCGCGCGGCCCGGTCTCGCCCCAATCCCGGCTGTAGGGCGGGATCGGTAATGGCTCCAGTCCCACCACCTCGCGCCAGACACCTCGCGCGAGGCCGAGACAATCGCAGCCCACCCCGCGCAGGCTGGCCTGGTCGTGGTACGGCGTGCCGAGCCACGACCGCGCGACGGCTATAACGCGGGCGGGGTCGGCGGCCGGAACTGACGGTGTCACAGCACCGCTCCCTCGTGCCCGCCGTCCTTCGTCGCGTAACGCAGCACGGCGTCCTGCCCCGGGATATGTGGAAAGCCGCGAAAGTTGGCGACATTGGCGAACTTCGCGCCGCAGGTGGCGAGGCGCTTATCGCAGCCCGCCCGGACCACGAAGGCATCCGTCGCCGTGATCGGTCGCACCGGCGCTTCCAGCAGGGTGAAGATCGCCACGCCATCGACGAGGTCATGCGACAGCACCTCGACCCGCCGCCCGGCATTTGCACCGCTACTCCATTCCACCAGCCCGAAGGCGAACCAGCCCGCCGCGAAACTGGCGAGGCCGGACGCCGTGAACGCCCGATCCCGCAGCACATCGATCACCGCGCCAGTCCCCTTGAAGGCCGGGGCCTCGAGGCTCACGCCGCAGCGCGCATCGCCCAGCGCGGCGTCGCAACTGGCCTGAAACGTCCGCCCGACCGTCTGGCCGAGGACATGGGCCAATGAACGAACCTCGGCCACGAAGGCCAGCCGCCCGCGCCGGATCTGGCCGATGGCGCCCCGGCGCAGAAGCGCGCGCTGCGCGGGGCTCGCCCAGTTGACGCGCCAGACCTCGACCGCCGCATTGTCCCACCGGCCGTCGAGGATGTCGGTCTCGGTGATCCGGTCGGAGGACAGCACGCCTTGCGCGTCCTGGGCATCGACGGAGAGGTCGGAGCCGGATCGCACCTCTGACGCCGCCAGACCACTTTCCGGTTCGAACTCGGTCCCGTCGAAGGACAGAGTCCAGTCGTGATCGGTGAAGCCAAAGGTGACACCATCGGCACGGGTGATGCGCCAGCACCAGGCCAGCGTCGTCGTGCCTTCGTCGAGATGGGCCTGCAGCACCGGGTTCAGGGATTTCATGTGCGGATTTCCACGAGGGGGATCGAGGTGATCGACCCGAGGCGTTCGAGGTCGAGGGTGATGTCGAGGGCATCGGTGTCGAAGCGGATGGGGACGTCGAATTCGAAGCCTGCGGTGATGGCGACGCCAGCGGCGGGGGCCGTGGTGAAGGTCACCAAGCCCGTCGCGGTCGAGACCGACCAGCCGGAGGTCTGCGGCGTGCCGTTCAGGGCGATGGTCACCGTTCCGGCCACCGGCTTGGTGATCGCGCGCGTCCAGGACTGCGCGCCGGAGGTGTAGCGCTTGGTGAGTTGGAACTAAGTGGCCGCCCCGTTGCCGGTGCCGATGGGCTGGTTGGTCGGGCCAGGGGTTTGTGATGGCAGGCAGGACTTGAAATCGGCCCAATCCTTGAAGCGGAAACCGTGCAGGCGGCCGTTCCTTGCCTCGAAGAAGGCTACGACCGCCGCCAGATCGTCGGCGCTGCGGACGCCGTAGGCCACGTCGTAGCGGCGGCGGCTGTTTGCCCAGCTGGCGTTGCGTTCCTCGGCGCCGCTTGCCAACTCGACGATCTGGGTGCGCCGTTCCGGGCCGCCTCGTGCCCCGCGGCTGATGTTGTCCGGAAAACGGACCTCATGAAACGCCATGTCTGATCCTCACATCCCCCTTCGGCCCAGCGACACGGCGCGGGCAATGTCGCTCGCGACCTGCGTCCGGGACTGGCGGAAGCTCTCGGCGTCGCGGGCATTGATGGTGACATTGACGGTCGAGGCGCTGGCCGCGCCGTAGCCAGCGGCTTCACGTCGGGAGAGCACGCGTTCGCCCCGTTGCAGGATCGCGGGCACTTCGTCGGGCCGCAGCCCGGCCCAGCCGCCGTTGTGCATGCGCGGCGCGCCAGCGAAGGCCAGCGCCGGGACCATCCGGCCGGGGCCAGTGGCGCCGACCACGCCGCCCGCGTGCAGGATGTTGGCGAATATCCCACCCGCGCCGCCCAGCGCGCCGGAAAGGGCGTTTGCAATCGGGCCGAGGATGAAACGCCGTGCGGCGAGCTTGGCGAGATCGGCGATCATCGATGTGACCAGATCGCGGAAGTCGAGCTTGCCGGTCTTCACGAAGTCGCCGATGGCGTTCTCGGCCGAGGTGAAGGCCCCGACCAGCGCCTGGCCGATGTCCCCGCCGATGTCGCGCGCCTTGGCGGCGTAGTCGGCGAGGGCGGCCGTGACGGCCTGCCAACCCGTCAGGGCGGTATCCGCGCCTTCGGCTGCAGCGGCCCCCGCGTCGCGTGCTGCGCCGCCTGCGCCATCAGCGGCGGTGGCGGTGTCGTTCAGTCCGGAGGTCAGGGCATCGGCCGAAGCGGCCGCATCGGCCAAGGCGGCCTCCGCCTCCGTTCCGGTACCCGTCACCGCATCCTTCAGCACCTGCCAGCTGGCCAGCGGTCGACCGGCAGCGTCAGCCAGCATCCTGGCCGCCTCGCGATAGCCATCGGCCCGGGCGCGGGCATCGTCGGCCATGGCCCCGAGGCCGAGGTCGGGCGGTTCGAGATAGGTCCGGGCCAGTGCCGCGGAGAAGGCGTCCGCCGCAGCCGCGCCAGCAGCCGTTGCAGCCCCCTCGAACGGATTGCCGATCCGGCGCAGTTCCACCGGGTCGAGGATGCCGATCCGGACACCGCCTTCGCCGGTCGCCCATTCCGGGAGCAGCGCCAGCGCCGCGTTCAACGTCTCGATGAAACTGTTGATCCGGGTGACGACGCCATTCAGCATCGCCTCTACGCCAGAGATCAGCCCGTTGGCGGCCTGGAATGCGAAGTCACCGATGGCGCCCGGCAGGCTGCCCCAGATCGCCACCGCCGCATCATAGGCCCCCTGGAATATTGCGGCCGTCCGGTCGCCGAAGCTGACCACGCCCGCGATGGTGCCTTCGAGCGCCGATAGACCGGCCGCTTTCAGCCCCTCCCATCCGGCCGCCATGCGGGCGAGTGCCGCGTCCAGCGAAAGACCGATGCGCGACCAGACCTCGCGGGCCAGATCGCCGAGCAAGCTGAACGCCTCGCCCACTCCACCAACGCGGGCCACCAACTGTGAAAACTGATAGACTAGCTCGCCCGCGCCCACGATCAGCGCGCCGATGCCGGTACGGATCAACGCGCCGCGCAGGAACACCAGCGCCGTCGCGAGTCCGCGCACCGACAGGGCCGCGGCGGCTAGACCCGCCACCCAGCGTCCAGCCATGACGGCCGCGAACGTTGCCGCATAGGACGCCAGACGCCCGAGATTGCCGATCAGCCCGTCGATGGCAGACCGCAGGATCCCGCCGTCGGAGGCAAGGGCCACAAAGGCATTGGCCAGCGCCTCGATGGTCGGAGCGACAGCCACGGCGATGCGGTTCCGGAGACCATCGAACACGAGGGACACGGTACCCAGCGCCAGTTGCGTGCGGCGCAGGGCTTCAAGGGCGTCGCCGTCCAAAACCGCGCCAAGGTCGGAGGCCTGATCACCCAGCCGGGCCATCTCGGCACCGCCATTGCGCAGGAGAGGGATCAAGCGGGTGGCATC
Source organism: Paracoccus sp. NSM (assembly GCF_052379855.1). NCBI lineage: Bacteria > Pseudomonadati > Pseudomonadota > Alphaproteobacteria > Rhodobacterales > Paracoccaceae > Paracoccus > Paracoccus sp. NSM. The sequence goes on from NZ_JBQTCG010000011.1 coordinate 60,415, forward strand.
CGATGCCATGGCCTCCAGATAAAAGGTCATTTCCTGCTGGCTGAGACCCGCGCGTTCCAGCGTGTCGACATAGAGTTGCAGCGCCTCGGGACCGGAAAGGCGGGCGAACTGGTCGGCGGTGACGCCCACCCGCGGGGCGACGTTTTCGAAGAAATCCGCCATCGGCCCGCCACCAGTCTGCAGGAAATCACCGACCCGGTCGTTGACGTCCTTCAGGATATCGGCCAGCTTCTCCTGCTCGATGCCAACCGTCCGCGCCCCGGCCGACCAGCGCTGCAGCGCCTCTGGTGTCGCATTGGCGACCTGCGCGAATTGCCGGATCTGGGCAGCGCTCTCGGCGGTGGACCGGACGATCAGACCGAGCGAGGCTGTGGCTGCCGCGGCTGCGGCCCCGAGGGCAAGACCTGCACGACGGGCGAAGCTGGCCAGACGGGTGTTGGCCAGTTCCATCTCGCGCGACAGGCGGCCAAAGCCACGGGCACCAGCTTCGCCCACCCCCTCCAGCTCCGCGCGCACGCGCCGTCCGCCCTCCGCCACGAGGCGGACGGAAACCTTTTTCTCAGCCATTCCGGCGTCCTTCCATCTGCTCGTTCAGTTTGCGCACCATCACCGCCTCGATCTCGGGCAGCAGTTCGGCGGTGATCAGGGGGTTGATGCCCAGCGCTTGCGCCAGCGCGAGGGCGGCGCCCATGTCCCATCCGATGACGGCCCCCGGCGCGATGCGTAGCTGGCCGCCGAGGCGCTGGGTCAGGTCCCAGACCTGCCAGCCCTCGACCGTCTGCGGCCGGTTCAGTCTTGCGGGGCAGTCGGGGCAAGGGCCTGCACAGGCCGCGCAGTAGCCGTCGCCCCCGCCGAAGGACCAGTCGGCGAGGGCGCGGAGGCGTTTTTTTCCTGATCCAGCATCAGGCCGCGGGCGACATATTTCGCCTGGAAGGCTTCGAAGACCGGCCAGATGTCGAGGAGAGCATCAATCCCGGTGGGGCTGACGGGGACGAGGTTGCCGTCATCGTCCCCGACCCCTTCCCATTCCAGCACAGCGCGGCGCGCGACAGCCTTGGCCATCGCGAGGGCCATGTCCTCCTGGCTGGAGCTTTCCGACAGGCCGTCGATCATGGGATCAGCGCGGGCGGAGACCATCAACGCGGTGGTCAGGGGCGCTACAAGCACGCGAAGGCCGGGCAGCAGGTCCAGCCATTCGGGCCGGTTCGACAGGTTCAGGCGGATCATGGTCAGTATCCCGTGACGGTGTTGACGAGAACGGCGGTGCACATCCGGGCGGGGCTGGTGGCCCTGGCCGCCTGCCAGTCGAAGGTCGCCTGGATGCCCTGCGGACCCGGGATCTCGATCCGGGGACGCGGCAGGTAGACGGCGTGCGCCGTGAAGGTGAAGCTGGCATTGGCCCCGAGGCTCCAGGCGAAGACCAGTTCGCAGGGTGTGCCGTCGATGGCCTGCGTGATCAGCGCTGTGTCGGCGAAACGCACTTCCACCCGACCGGTCAGCGCGGCCATGCCGGGGTCTGCCCCTTCGATGCGGCCGTCCGAGCGGATAGTCTCGATGCGGTCGAGGCCGTTGGAATAGGTCACCTCGGCCGAGATGACGTTGCCGAGTGGTGTACCATTGCGCGTGATCGCGCCGTTGAAATGGCCAAACCGCTGCAGCGCCAGCGAGGTGGGCGTGCCAGCGGCCGTGGCGGCGGCGACGTTCTCGCCCTGAGCCACCAGCCGGGCGGTGGCGGTCAGCAGCCCCGACCGTGCCATCTGCCACGACAACTGGTCGCAGACGCAGCCAGTGTACATCGCATAGCGCGGCACTTCGGGCATCGCGGTCTCGATGGCCATGGATGGCAGGGACCAGTTGCCGGACTGGAAGGTGTGGGTCTTGGGCGTCGTGCCGGTGGTCGTGGGCTGACCGAAGGCCGCCTTCAGCCAGAGGCCGAAGTTCTCGACGTCGATCGGCACCACCACATCGCCATCGGCCGTGACCGCGTCCTTGATCGGGGCGAGCGGGTCACGCCCCTGGCCGAGCAGTTCCGAGGCGATCAGCGGCTGTTCGGAGCCGAGTGTTGTGCTGGCGAAGGGCACCGTCCGGTAGCCAGAGGCGGGCGGGGTGCCGTAGACGGTTTCGAACGCAAGCGCCATCTGCGCCCGCGCGCCGTGTGCGCGTGCCATGGAGGTCTCCTGAATGTTGGGGGTGTCAGGCCAGAGGGCCGGTGGTGGAGTAGTGCAGCACGACGGTGATGACCGCCGCTTTCAGCGCCGCCGCGCCCTCGACCGGCAGGTCGACCGAGGCGGGGGCCTCGGGTTCAACCCAGTCGCAGAGGCCGCCGAGCGTCCGGTCCGCGTCCAGCGCCCCGCCGATCGCGGCGATCAGGTTGTCGAAGGCACTGGCCCGGCCGGTGCCCGCCTGGACGACGATCTCCAGCTCGGCCCGGTGCTGGTAGTGGTAGCGCAGCGGCGACAGCGTCACCTCCGGCTCTCCGGGCTGGCCGTCGCGCAGGATGATCAGACCCGCCGCGGGGATCCGCTCCGGCAGCACCTCATCGCGCAGGGTGAGGGCGGCAAGCGGCTGCAGCCGCGCATGCAGCGCGGTGAGGACGGCTTCGCGGGTGGTGGGCATTTGTCAGCGGTTTCCCGACATAGCAATGGTCTAGCAAACTGGCTTATCTACAAGTGCTTTGCGGCCAATTGTTGAACCTCACAGGTCGACTAAAGCCTTATGTCACCGGTGAGGCTGCACGCACGCATTGGCCAACCAGTCGGGTCTCACTCAGCCGAAATCACGTCCCAAATAGCCAGCATTTCACGCATCACACGCTTGTCCCCATCGGACACTACGTAGTCATCGTAGAATTGCTGCCCATTGAAGCGCACCACGGCGCGGTCGGCTTCGGCAATTCGGCGCGCAAGCGACACGGCCGCATCGCCGCGTAAGCTCGCGAATTCCCAAATCTCGGTGTCGTTGTCGCGAAACCACTGACCGACCGGCGCCCGGATCGTCTCCCCGTCGATATTGATCGACGCGCTCTCGACGAAGAGCCAACCACTCCGGGAAGTGTAGTTGAAGAACAGTTCCATGCTCTGCTGACCGGTGCCGGATTCAAGCAGGTACAGGGTCACGTAATTTCGGATGTCTTGGTAGCGCGGCGAAGAGGGATGCCGAGCCCAGGAGGATCCATCGAACTCGGCAGTTGTCCTGACCAAGCGCCCCTCCAGCGCTCTGGCGGCTCTTTGCAACTGCTCGCGTTCGGCTTCGATGGCCTGCTCGTAACGCGCAACTCTGTCTCGGTAGGTCTGGTCTTCTGGATCGATCCTTGCCAGCGCCTGATAGGCGACCAAGTTTCGCTCGGCCTGAGCGGCGGGAATGGGCCGGACGTAAGCGGTGACGGCCGCCTCAAGTGCGTCGCGTTCAGGACTTGGGGATGGGGCGAAAGTCTGATCCGCCGCGATCTCGCGCACAACCGCGTCGATGTCTGCCCCATCTGCCTGAAGCCGGGTTAGGTAATCTGCAAGCCGGGTATCGGCCTCAGGCAATTCTGCGGGTGATGCAGGCGCCTCTGTCGCGACCATCGGGTCGCCCTCACCTGCCAGAGCGGCGGCGCGTTCACGAGCCGTTTCGAGGTTCGCTCCTTCAATTGCGTCGGCAAAAGCGAGGCACAGTTCGACTTCTCTCGTCCACTCAGGGTTCTGCAGCGCGCCCCAAGCAATCATGGATGCGGCAGCGTCCATATAGGCTTCAGCATCCCGAGCAAGAAACGCGTCACGGCATTCTGAACGTGCGGCATCGACATCTTCTTGAGAGGGATTTGCGCTTACAGGAAACGCGAAAAGTGCCATCGCTGGCAGTGAAAGCATGAAGTTGCGCATCGATATAGTGACTCTTCCATTGCCGGTCCGTCTTCAGGCTAGCGATGCAAATTTCAACCATCAAGCGAACTTGGCGGTTCAGGCATACGTCCCTGTCCAGATTTGTCACCCACCCCGCCGTGATGCGTCCCTCTACCGGGATCATGCCCGGGTCAGTGTTCCCCGCCGCCTTTCGGCAGCGGCAGGTTGGCCAGCCGTCGCGGCAGGTCGGCGCGGCTGTGCAAGAAATCGATGATGACCACCTGTTCGATTTCCTCGACGAACATCACGAAATGCTGGCCTGCCCGCGCGAAGCACAGGTCCTCGGCCAAGGCGGGGTCGATGAGCCGACGGCAATCCTGTGACAGGGCGGTGCCCGCAGCGATCTCGCGACAGGTGGAGATCAGGTCATCCTCATACGCTACGGCCTGTCGTGGACCGAAGGTCTCGATGGTCCAGCTGGCAATCTCGATCAGCGAGGCCTCCGCCTGCCTTGTCAGACGCCAGGGTTTCGGCATCAGGTATTTGCACGCGCAGCGGCAAATGCCCGACGGATGGCATCTTCGCCACTTCCCTCGGCCAGATCACCACGCCTGGCCTGTTCGAGCCCGGCCGTCAGATGGCTGCGCAACGCGCCAAGTTCCGCCTCTTCGCGCTCGAGAAGGCGCAGCCCGGCGCGCAGGGCCTCCGAGGCGTTCTGATAGCGCCCGGATGCTACCAGGCGGTCAACGAGGTCGGATTGCGTTTCGGTCAGGACGACGTTTCTGGTGGCCATGGGAGTCTCCATGCGGATCATTGGCAATATATGCCAATGGGTCTGCCGTGTCGACAAGCTCCGTCATGATCGTGTTTCAACCCACCCCATCACGATCCGCCCCGGCACGCCGTCGATGGCCCGTTCGGCATCACGCGCCAGATCCAGCCGCTTGCCCAGCTTGACCTGCGGCACCAGCAGGAAGATCGGTACCGTGGTCAGCCCACGGCCGGTTGTCGACCGTGATGCCACCGCGCGCCCCTTGCTGTTCAGCCGCCCCTCGGCCACCAACAGGCTCGGACCCCGGCGCCGGTAGATGAAGCGCAACCGCAGCCCCGTGCGGCGTTCCCATTCTCCGGGGGTGATACGGCCGCCTTTGGTGCTTTTCCCCGCCGCCGGGGTGGGGATGGCCAGCCAGAACCCGTTACGTGACCGGATCAGCGGCCCGGTGTCATGCGCGCCGACGATCACCGGGGCGTTCGACCAGACCAGCGCCGCGGCGTTCAGGCTCTCGCCGCCCTTGGGATAGGTTGCGAGGCGGATCGAGTTGCCGAGCCGGGTGCCGAGGCCTGCGCCAGTGATCTGGCGGCGCCAGGCGGATTTCAGGTCCGAGCCTGCCTCCCGCATGGCGTTGGTGACAGCCTTCTCGCCTGCCGCGATTTCCGCCTGCATCAGCGCGGCGAGGTTGGGGCTGATTTCCAGCTTCAGTTTCATCGTGTCACGCCGGGCGCAGGTCGAGGGTCCAGATCAGCCGTTCGCGGTCGCGCAGCGGTTCCCCCTGGATGACATGGCTGTCGGCACCGATGACGATCACATCGCCCGGGCGCGGGGCGGGGAGGTCCGCCACGCGCACGTCCACCACCGTCGTGTCGCTGACGAACCGGCCCGCGCCGAAGTCGGTGACGCGGTCTGGCGCGCGGCGGATGATCCGGATTGGCCGTTCCTCGGATGTCGAAGCCGAGATCCAGAGGGCCGGGGCCGCCATGGAGGCATGGGTGAAAATGCGGTCCATGGCGGCTGCAAAGACGGACATGGGTGGGTCCGTCAGTTCGACGTGTGCAGGCGGATCGCCAGACGTGGCCGCTTGTTGACCGGCAGGATCGAGGCGTCGGTCATCACGTCGATCCAGCGGCCTTTCTCGTCGAGATGCTGGCGGGCGTAGAGCGGCAGGCCGATGGTGTTGGCGGTTTCCAGCAGGTTCGCCGGGCCGCCATAGGTGGTGAAGGTGTCCATCGTGCCCAAGGGGAAGGCGATGCCTTCGTTCGCCGGGACCAGCCGTTCGGTGGCCTTGGTCGAGAGGGTGACGGTGCCGGAGTATTCCTCGAACAGGATGCCGCCAAAGGGGAAGTTGCGACGGACGTCCTCGCGCAGGGGCTGGGCACCGGTCGCGGCGTAGAACTTGTAGGCCTCCTCGGTCTTCGGGTGCGCGATCAGCTTGTCGAAGAACTCGCGGCTGACAAGGGCGTGCACGCTGGTCATCGCTTCGCCGAGCAGGTTGTCCTCGATGGCGCGCAGCACCTCGCGGACCTTGCCCTGCACGTTGGTGCCCGCGGTGCCCAGCACGAAGTCCACCGAGATCTGCGCCAGGCCGAATTCGGTGAAGTAGTTGTAGAGGGTGGTCCCGGCGCCATCCTTCACGATGCCGCGGAGCGCGTTCATCTCCATGTATTCCCGCGTCTGGGCGTGCTTGCGGCGCATCAGCTGCAGCTTGCGGTTCATCACCTCGACGAGGGGATCGGCCGCGTCGAAGGCTCCGAGGCCGGGTTGTCCCTGGATGTCGGCGGGCAGGATCACATCGTCATGCGGGATCCACGGCAAGGCGAAGGAGCGCATCGAGCGCCCCTCGCGGGTGCCGACGGTCGCCGGGCCGCCGAGGGGGACGGAGGGCAGAAGGCTCAGGACGCCCTCGTATTGCTCGATGATGACCGAGCGCTGGCTGACGCCTTCGAAGCGGAAGAGGCCGATCTGGGCGAGGCGGGTGTAGAGGTTGGGCAGGATGTTGATGGCCTGCGTCATCTCGGCCAGCGAATAGCCGCCAGCGTCGAAGGGATTGCGGACGAGGGTCATGGGATGCTCCGGGGGATGAGGGGGATCAGACGCCGTCGCGGGCGATGATGCCTGCGGCGGCCAGCTGGCCGATCTTGGTGGTGATCTTGGCCGCGTCATCGACGGTGGCGTCGTAGGCGAGGCCAGCGCGCGAGACGATGGCCGGGCCGCGGGCGACGACGATGCCGGTGGCATCGGCCAACGTGGCATCGACGGCATAGAGCAAGACGGCCGTGGCGGTCTGCGCACCATCGGTGCCGCCGCTGGTCGCCAACTTGTATTTGCCGCTGGTGGTGATGCGGCCGAGGACGGCGCCGACGGGGTAGGGCATACCCGCGAGCAGTGTCACCACTTCGCGGGTGTAGTTCGGGTTGACCTCGTATTTTAGGACGTCGCCCATGCTGGGCGGTTCCGTCAGGACGGGCATGGTTCAGTCTCCAGGATGTTGGGAAAAAGGGAGCGCCGGGATCAGCGCGAGGCGGCGGCCGACTTCTTCGCGGCCGCGACGATGGGGCTCTCCTTGGCACCCGCCGCGGGGGTGGTGGCGATGATGCCCTCGGCATCGCTGCGGGCTGCAAGATCGGCCAGGACCTTGGCGCGCAGCGCTTCCGGCTTAACGCCCTTGGCGACGGCATCGGCGGCGTCGATATGGATGCCGAGGCGCGCGGCCTGCGCACATACCTGCGCGACTTCGGCCGCCTCGGCGCGGATCGCCTCGGGCGACATCGCGACCGCCGCGGTTTGCGGCGGCGCGACTGCCGCGGGCGCGGCCAGTTCCGGCGGGGTGCTGGCGGTAGGCGCCGCCGCAGGCTGCGCATGGTCTTCGGGGGCAGTGGTCATCATCGGGCCCTTTCCTCTGGGGGTGATTGTGCCGCGGGGTGCGGCGGCGAAAGCGCGGAAGGCGGCGACGGGATCGGCCACCTCGTCGGCGAGCCCGGCGAAGACCGCCGCCTCGCCGCGGAAGACGGCGGCTTCGGTGCCCAGCGCGCGGAGGGTATCGAGGCGCCTTCCGCGACCCTCGGCGACGGTCTCGGCGAAGAGCTGGCGCAGGTCCTCAAGTTCCCCTGCGATCCGGGCGCGGACGGCCTCGGGCAGCGGCTGATAGGGGTTCGCATCGACCTTGCGGGCGCCTGCATGAATCAGCGTGACGGCGATCCCCTTCTGGTCCAGCGCGCCGCTCATGTCGCTGTGCATGGCCACAACGCCGATGCTGCCGACCGCGCCGGTGCGGGGCAGGATGATGCGGTCGGCCTGGGAGGCCAGCGCATAGGCGGCCGAGAGGGCGTGGTCGGCGACGAAGGCCTGCACAGGCTTGACCTGCCGCGCAGCGCGGATGCGGTCGGCGAGGTCAAATGCCCCCGCGACTTCTCCACCGAAGCTGTCGATGTCGAGGGCGATGCCGCGAATGGCGGGGTCGCCCAGCGCTGCCTGCAGCTGGGCAGCGATGCCCTCGTAAGAGGTCAGGCCGGAAGACTGCCCGATCCATGCCCCGCGGTGCACCAGCGTGCCCGCGATCTCGATGACGGCGATCCCGTCCACGACGGCGAAGGGCTGGCTACCGTTGCGCGCCTGGCGGTTGGTCAGGTCATCACCGAACAACGACGCCCGGGCGGGCAGGCTGGCGGTATCCAGCGCTTCCGCCGCGATTTCCACCCCCTCGACGCTGATTTCCCGCTCCGCGATCCGGGGGCCAAGCCCCGTCAGAAAGGCCAGTGCCTTGGCGGGATCGACCATCAGGGGCGTGTTGAACACGCGCTGGGCGATCTGGGTGTGATGCATCATCCTTCCTCCGCAGGCCGGGGTTCCCGATCCTCGCCATCCTCTGCGTCGTCTGGGTCTTCTGGCTTTTCGGTTGGGCCATCCGGAGCGCTGGGCGTGCCAGCTGCCTGTGCGGGCGACCCTGGCCGCCGGAAGTCCAGACCCAGCGCCGCCTCGCGCTTTCGTTCGGCAGCGATTTCCCGGTCGACCTGTTCGGCGTCGTATCCCCGCTCGGCGATGGCCTGCGTGCGGGACTTGAGGCCCGCCTCGATCTGCAGGATCTCGGCCGACGCATCCTTGGCCGGGTCGATCCAGTCCCATTTCGTGGGAAGCCAGTCGCAGGCGAGGTATTGCCGCCGGTCGCTGGCATAGCCCGGCAGGTCGATGGCTCCAGCCAGTACGGCAATGTCCATCCAGCGCGTCCAGACCGCGCGGCAGAGCTGGTACACCATCACCGAATGCTGGAAGGCCGAGATGCGACGGCGGAAGTCGACCAAGGCGATACGGGTGTTGGAGAAGTTGCCCTTGGCAGTGTCGCCAGTCAGATAGCCATAGGGCACGCCCAGCGCGGCGCCGATCTGCAGAAGCGTGCGATACTGGAAGGGTTCGTAGGTGGACCCGGAATCCGGCGTCGAAGGAGTTGTGACGTCCTCGCCCGGGTCCAGCCGCACCACCTGGCCCGGTTCGACCTCAAGATCGTCCTCGGCCGGATCGAGAGCTGTTTCCGGGGCGGGGGAGGTGATGAACATCGCGAACATTGCCGCGGTCTTCTTCCGCTCGAGTTCCGCATCGTCATAGAGGTCCAGCGTGAAGAGCTTCACGACGGCGGCGGCGAAGCGCGAAACACCGCGCAACTGGCCTGCCTCGACCGGGTCGAGGATGTGGATGACCTCGGATGCGGGCACGCGCACTGTTTCCCCCGCCAGCCCCGGATCGGTCATGTCGCCAGGATGGCGGCGCAGGAAGTGATAAGCGACGCGGCGACCGATGCCGTCGAACTCGATACCCTGACGGATCAGCCCCGCGCCGGGCAGGGTGCGATTCATGTCCAGGGGCAGCATTTCGGCGGGCAGCATCTGCAGTTGCAGCGGTACGGTCAGCCCATCCTCCGCCCGGCGCGGGCGGATGCGAATGAAGACCTCGCCTGCGAGGAACACCTCGCGCGCCGCCCGGCGCTGCAGCCCGAAGAAGTCGGTCAGCCCCTCGGCATCGGCCTCGTCGGTCCAGGCCAGCCAGAGCTTCTGCAACTCCTCCTTCTTGGCGGCGTCAGTGATCTTCGACGAGGGCTTGATCCCGTCGCCGACGACATGGTTCGCGAAGGCATCGACCGCGTTCGCGGCATAGCCGTTGTTCCGGACCAGCCAGCGCGCCCGGGCGGTGATCGTCTCGCCCGAGGCCGCGATCAGCGTGTTCACATGCGCGCGGGTGGCGCGGAACCCGCGCATGCGCCGGTGGGACTGCGCCGCGTCGAACCCGCCGATGATGCTGCCGAGGCGCTGCCGGAAGGCGTCGAGAACCATGGTCATAGACCCTTCGTCGCGACCGTGCCCCAGCGGCGGCGACGCGGGGTGGCCGAGGCGGAAGCAATCCGGCCCTCCAGATCCCGGATCGCCGCGGCCAGTTCCGCGTCCGATCCATAGGTCACGGTCTTGCCGTCATAGCTGACGCTGCGCAGCCCGGCGAAGCGGGCTTCTTGCAATGCCGTGAGCAGAGCCTGCATGCGTTCCAGGTCCATCAGTCCCTCATGAAGTTCGGGGTATAGGCCCGCCGTTTCCGGCGTGGCGTGGTCAGGGTTCCGGCCTTGGGCTGGGCCGGGTCGGGTGTTGCAGGCGCTGCGGCGACAGCCGCGGGCATGCGCGTTTCCACACCAGCTTGCGCTTCCAGCCGCCGCCAGGTGGCTTCGTCCCATCGGTCGGCACCGAGAATCCATGCCGCGGCGCGGGCATAGACCCGGCAGTCGAGCGCCTCGTTCCGCTCGCGCATCTTCTGCCACTCCTGATGGGCGTAGCCGCGCTTGTTACGGATCGTGACCAGCTGTTCGGCGACCAGCTGCTTCAGCCATTCGGTGTCGGCCCAGCCGGGGAGGTGGATGGTGCCAGGAGCGTCCAGCACGCCCAGCGCCCGGTCTTCATCACTCGGCCGCTCGATCCGCAGGAACCGATAGGTTTCCGCCTTGAATGTCGCTGTCGCCACCGACCAGAGCCGGGCGCCGCGACGGAGCCGTTTGCCGCCGATGGTGGCGTCGACGAAGGTCGGGCCTGAGACCGGGGCCGCTCGATTGAAGCCTTCGAGGCCCTTCAGGGGCGCCACCTGTTCGAATCCGACCTTGCGCGACCAGGCGTAGACGGCCGCGGCCTCGTAGCCGGTATCGATGCCAAGCCGCGCCACCGTCATGAAGGCGCCGTTGGCATGTTGCCACGACCGGCCGAGCAGGGCGGTCAGCTTGTCCCAGGCCGCCGGATCATCGGGGCCGCCCGGAATCACGATGTGATCGACGAGCCAGGAGTCGAGGCCCCGGCCCCAGGCCCAGATATCGACCTCGATCCGGTCCCTCTGGACGTCCGCCCCGGCCGTCAGGAACAGCCCCGCCATCGGCACCGTGCCGGGCTTCCAGGCCTCGCGCCGATCCGCCAGCCGCTGCCATTCCGGCGCATCGCCGCTTTCGACCCATGTCTCGCCCAAAAGCGTGTTGCGCGCGGCGCGCAGCGTCTCGTCCGAGCCTTGCGCCGCCAGCCATTCCCGCGCGACGTCGGACCAGCTTTTCCAGCCCAAGGGCGAATAGAGCGCCGAAAGGTGGAAGCCGATGGCTTTTGGATCCCTGGAAACCGCTGTCGCCCGCCATTCGCCGCGGGCCAGCATCTCCGTCTTGTAATGCTCGGCGATGGGCCGCTCGCAACCCTCGCAGTGATAGGCGGCCGTTTCAGGCTTCCCCTTCGCCCAGCGCAGCCGGTCGAATTGCAACCATTGCATCGCGCCGCAATGCGGACAGGGCACGAAGTAGCGCCGCTGGTCGCTGGCCTCGAATTCCCGCTCGATCCGGCTCAGCCCCCGGATCGTCGGGGTCGAGACCATGAACACCTTGCGCCGGTGCGAGAAGGTGGTGGTCCGCGCCTCGGCCAGCGTGACCGGGTCGCCTTCCTCGTCGGCCGAGGCCGGATAGGCGTCGACCTCGTCGAGAAACACGTACCGCGCGGGCATCGACCGCAGGCCAGTGGCGGAATTCGCCCCGGTCAGAACCAGGATGCCGCCGGGGAACTCCTTCGACAGCATCGAATTCCCGGCATCGCGGGATCGGGCCGGGTTGACCCGCTCCCGGAGCGCCGGGCTGTCCGCGATCAGCGGATCGAGACGGCCCCGTGAGGTGCGCTTCGCCAGTTCGAGGCTCGGCAGCACCGCCAGCATCGGTCCCGGGGCGTGGTGGATCACGAAGCCGATCCAGTTGTTGCCCGCTTCCGTGGCCCCGACCTGCGCCGCCTTCATGAAGGTGATGCGCTGCGCCGGATGGCCCGGGGACAGCGCATCCATGATCTCGCGCAGATAGGGCGCCCGAGCGGTGCGATAGCGTCCCGGTTCCGCCGCGCCCCGCGACGATAGCCAGCGATGCTGATCCGCCCATTCCGAGACAGTCAGGTTCGGGTCGGGGCGCAGGCCTTGCCGCCAGACCCGCAGCAGGTCCTCGGCGCCGTCGAAGCCGAGGTCGAGGCCTTCGGTCAGATCATCGTCATCCGAGGGAAACCCTGAGGTCGGCGAGGGCGTCGAGCTGTTCGCGGACATGGGCTTCCAGCACCCTCTGCATGATCGCGGTCTCGATCGTCACCGATGCCCCGGATTGCCGTTCCACCTCCGCCATGATCTGCGCCGCCATAAGTGCTGCCACCCGTCCGGGCCAGGTGACCCAGACATCCCGTTCCTGCCGCGCCAGGCGGAAGACGAGGGTCTCCGCCCGCGCCCGGTCGACCAACGTGCCCTTTTTCTTCTGGACCGCGATCTGCTTGTCCTGCGCGGCATAGACCGTCAGCAGCGTCCGGGCCTTGATGTAGGACGAGGTCTCGCCCGCACCGCTGGCGAGGGTTTCGCCACCCAAGCTGCGCCGCTGCTGGTCGGGGTCCGTCATCTCTGCCCGCCGAACATCCGAGGCCGCGGCATTGATCGACCCGTCGTCGTAGACCACCAACCGACCGTTCTTGCGCGCCTTCTGGACCCCACCGCGGGAGAGGCCGGAATGCGCCGCGTACTCGCGTTCGCTCATACCTTTCATGGCGCTGTGAGGCCCATCAAGATATTGAAAATAAACAGGAAAAGACAATCATTCCGGTTGATTGTCCTCCCCTCCAGAGCGAATCTGCGATCAGGAACTCACCCCTCGATCGGAGGCCACACCATGCCCGCAACCGCCAAACCCGCCCCCACCGCGCCCGAGGCGCTGATGCTCGACATCGCCAGGCGCCACTTCTTCGTCGAGACACTGGACACTCGGAACAGCGACGGGCTCGACTTCCACGACGTCGCCGTCTGGTCGATCCTCGCCGCCCTGATTGAGGCCTATGCCGCGGTCCTCGCCGCGGCGAAGCGCTGAGGGGGCCGCTGACATGACCATGGCCATCACCACCATCCGCATCGACTATTCCGCCCTTCCCGAGGGTTTCGATCTGAGCCGCCCGGACGCCATCGCCGAAGTCATCGAGCAGGCGCTGCGCGAGAGCGGGATCCCGGCCGAGGCGTCCGACGTCCTGTCGCATCTAAAGATCGAACTACCCACCGCCCAGCTCGGTGCCGCCAGCCGCGCGCTGGCCGAGATGCGGCTGATCTGACCGAAGCGAAAGCACTGATATTGCTCCGATTTGCCTACGATCATTCGCCCTATGGAGCGATGGTGTTGCCACCGGAACGATGCAACTCACCAAAGGATGCCACCGCCATGACCACCCGCCGCGCCGCCCAGAACGGTGAGACCGGTTCTGCCACCGGTTCAAAGAACCGGTCGAACGCCCTCGACGCCTTCATCGCCGCCAAGGCTGAGATCGACACCATGCTGGAGCGACTGAAGGCCCTCAGCGACGACCACTTCGAGACCCACCCGGGCGAAATCCATTGGGGACATGTCGGCACGCTGAAGCTCTACGCGGGCCTGCTGCGCCAGATCACCGACAGCGCCTTCAAGGAAGGCGAACACGCCGCCTGACGCGCCCACGCCGCGCGACGGCCGCCCCGCCCGAGGACGGGGCTTGCCTCCGTAGAAGGCGCGCACAGCGTGCGCCCACAGCCACGGAGGCTCCGATGACCACCCCGTCCGACACCCAATCCCTGATCCTGTCCCGCGCCGCGACCCGGCCCGGCAACCTCGCCCTGCCGCTGCCCGAGGGGCTGGTCGGTGCTGCCGCCAAGATGGTGGTCGGCAAGATGATCGCCCGCGGTTGGCTCGAGGAGGTCGAGGCCAACCTGCGTCGCCGCGAGCCGATGTGGCGCGAGACCGGCGACGGCCACGGCACCACGCTGATCGCCACTGAGGCCGGGCTGGAGGCCATCGGGATCGAGCCGCTGGCGGCCAGCGCCGTTGCCAGCGTGCGGAGGGCGAAGCCCAAGGCGGAACCGGAGCTGGTGCAGACGCCCGACGACAGCGAAACCGTGAAACCTGTCGCCATCCGCGCTGGCACCAAGCAGGCGCAGATCATCGCAATGCTCCAGCGTCCCGAGGGCGCGTCCATCGCCGAGATAGTCGCGGCGACGTCTTGGCAAGCGCACACCGCGAGGGGTGCCATTTCGGGTGCATTGGGCAAGAAGCTAGGGCTTGTTGTGACCTCGTCGAAGGAGGACGGCAGGGGTCGGGTGTACAGGATTTGCCAGTCCGACTAGAATGTGCCGGGTAAAGTGCGCGGCTCTTTTGGAAGGTTGCAAGCCAACCAGAATTCCAAAGCATTGTTGACGGTATCCGGGTACAAGCTGGCGCGAAAAACTTGGGAAGAGTGATCAAGGCATGCTGGATAAGAAAAGTAGACAGAAAATTGTGGACGCCTTGGGTCAGGCCGTCGATGATTTGGTTTCGGATCTCTATTCTGAAACAATCGATGGAGTAAGCAGCGTTCAGGAACCAGAAATAACTTCTCGATTGTGTCAGCGGCTGGAGGATCGCCTAGATAACACAAACGCAGGCGAATACACTATTCGCGTCATTGCGCAGTCCTTGCCTGATCGCGGCCCTCAATCGATGGAGAGACTGATTGGTGCGGACCTTTTTGTTTCTATCTCTTTGGACGGAGTCGACGGTTTCGATAAAGGGATCTTTATCCAAGCCAAGTATGATCGAAACCTTGACCGGGAGGAGCTGAAGGACGCCTGCCGTCGAATGCGTGACCATATTTCTGCAGAGGGTGTCTACGTTTGGGTCTATGAGCCAGAGGGCGTGAAGGTTATTTCTTCGCATCAGGTAGACCAGATGAAAAAGAACAGCCTCGGGGATGTCAGGCCCCGCTCCAGCACAGGATTCTTTGGCCGAGTCATTGACTGTTTTGCCGGGAGTAAAGCTTGGGGAATACCAAGTGGAGGCGATCGACGCAAAGCTGTTGCCGCCAAACTTCGCGAAGCTAGGGCGCGCAGCATCCTTGATATAAATCTCAGGAAGTAACGGCAGACTTCGAGAAATCTGTTAAGGGTATCGGACTAAAGGCGAAAGCTTGCTGAGCCTTCTCGCGTTGCCGCATTTCCCGTCGCCATCTCCCACCGCCGCACCGCGACGTCGCAATAGACGGGGTCCAGTTCCACCGCGCAGCAGCGCCGTCCGGAGCGTTCCGCGGCGATCAGCTGGGTGCCGGAACCACAGAAGGGCTCGAACACCAGGTCGCCGGGATCAGTGAAAGCCTCCAGCACCGCCTCGACCAGCGCCACAGGGAACACGGCCGGGTGCGATCCGGCCGCGCCCAGCCCGCCCTTGTGGCGCATGATGCGGAAGACGCTGTCCGGAATGCGGTGGCTCTGGATTGCGTTGCCGAAGCCGGTCTTGCGATGGACCGTGCCGTCGGCCCCGCGCAGGCCACCACCGCCGAGGGTCTCGCCCGCGTGCTTGCTCTCGACCGTCTTGTTCGGCTTCCGGGGCTGGCGGTTGAAATGGAAGATGAACTCGTGCGAGGGCGCCAGGCGACCGTTCCAGTCGCCGGGCAGGCCGGGCCCCTGGTCCCAGACATACCAGCCGAACCGCCGCCAGCCTTGCGCGCGCATCCAGTCAACCCAGCCTTCCCAATATGGGAGCCACTCGCCGTCGCGATGGACGAGGCCGAGGTTGACCAGCAGCTGCGCATCGGTGGTGAGGGGCGCCGCGGCGAAGACGCCCTGCATCAGCGCATCCCAATCGCCGACCTTCTCCTTCGCCGCGCCATAGTCGCGCTGCTGCACGTAGGGCGGGGAGGTGAACATCAGCGCCGCCTGAGCACCGTCCATCAGCCGCGCCACCACGCCCGGGTCGGTGGCATCGCCGCAGATAAGCCGGTGATCGCCCAGCGCCCAAATGTCGCCCGGACGGGTAATCGGATCGGCCGGGGCCTCGGGGATGGTGTCGGCAGTGTCATCGTCGATGGATGCGCGGTCGTCGGCATCGGCCAGCAGGGCATCCAGTTCATCTTCGGGGATACCGATCAGCCCGAGGTCAAAATCCTCGGCCAGCAGTCCGCGCAGTTCCTCGAGCAGCAGCGCCTCGTCCCACCCGCCCAGTTCGGTCAGCTTGTTGTCGGCGATCCGGTAGGCCCGGCGCTGTGCCTCGGTCAGATGGCCCAGCACGATGACCGGCGCATCCGTCAGCCCGAGCTGCGCGGCGGCCAGGACGCGGCCGTGGCCCGCGATCAACTCGCCGTCGGCGGCGACGAGGCAGGGGACGGTCCAGCCGAACTCGGCCAAGCTGGCGGCGATCTTCGCCACCTGGTCGGCATCGTGGGTCTTGGCGTTCCGGGCGTAGGGGCGGAGGCGGGCCAAGGGCCAATGCTCGATCCGGCCGGGCAGGAGGGGCGCGTTCATCCTGCCTGCCGCTTCGCCTTGAGGGCAGCGAAGGTCTCGCCGGTTTCCACCATCACCGCCTCGGCACCGGTAAAGGACTGCCAGCGCTCGATGGCGACGTCGACGTAGGCCGGGTTCAGTTCCACCCCGAAGCAGACCCGGCCTGTGGTTTCGGCTGCGATCAGCGTCGTGCCGGATCCCATGAAGGGTTCATAGACCGCCTGACCGGGGCTCGAGTTGTTCAGGATCGGTCGCCGCATGCATTCCACCGGCTTCTGCGTGCCGTGCACCGTGTCCGCGTCCTGATCGCGGTTGGCGATCTGCCACAGCGTCGTCTGCTTGCGGTCACCTGCCCAGTGGCCCTTGCCCCTGGCGCGCACCGCATACCAGCAGGGCTCGTGCTGCCAGTGATAGTCTCCGCGGCTGAGCACCAGCCGATCCTTGGCCCAGATGATCTGTGACCGGATCGCGAATCCCGCGGCCACCAAGCTGTCCGCCACGGTCGCGGCATGCAGCGCGCCGTGCCAGACATAGGCGACGTCGCCCGGGAACAGCGCCCAGGCCTCGCGCCAGTCGGCGCGGTCATCGTTCAACACCTTGCCGGTGCGCTTGGTCTTTGCGGCCCCTGCCTGGTTGCGCCAGGAGGGATCGTATTCCACGCCATAGGGCGGGTCCGTCACCATCAGCAGAGGGCGCACTTCGCCCAGCAGCCGCCCGACGACATCGGCGGATGTGCTGTCGCCGCAGATTAACCGGTGGGCGCCAAGATGCCAAAGGTCGCCCGGCACCGACACCGGCGTGACGGGAAGCTCCGGGGCGTCATCCTCGCCCTCGACCGGGCCATCCCCGTCCAGCGCCTCGGGATCCTGCAGCAGGGCGTCCAGATCATCGTCGCTGATGCCGAGCAGGGTCAGGTCGAAATCCTCTGCCAGCAGCCCCGCGATCTCGTCGCGCAGCAGGGCTTCGTCCCATTCGCCCAGTTCCGTCAGCTTGTTGTCGGCGATCCGGTATGCACGGCGTTCCGCTTCGTCGAGATGGCTGAGCCGGATCACCGGCACCTCGGTCAGCCCGAGCATCGTCGCGGCCAGCACCCGGCCGTGGCCTGCGATCAGCTCGCCATCGTCGGCGACCATGCACGGCACGGTCCAGCCGAACTTGGCCATGCTGGCGGCGATCTTTGCCACCTGGTCGTCGCCATGCATCTTGGCATTGCGGGCATAGGGGCGCAGCCGGGTAATCGGCCAGGACTCAACCTGGCTCGGCGCGAAGACGAGGTCCATGGGGCGGGGCTCGAGATGTGGGGGAGGAAAATGAAAAGCGCCCGCGAGGGGGTTCCTCCGGGCGCAATTCTTCGATGATCAAGGGGTAGGTCAATGGGGGCACATCTGTCAACCCGAAAAGTGAAGCGGATTCAACAGCTTCTGACGAATTGGCTTCCGAGGGTGGCTTCCCGCCCCCTGGCTTCCCCGGAGGCGGCTTCCCTGGCTTCCCGCCGGGAATCCACCCCGGCCAGATCGTGATTCCGCAAGCCGCTGATCTGACTCACGAATTCCGGCTCCGGCTCGCAAGGTGGCTTCCGCCTGGCTTCCCCGGTGAAAACGCCTCACGCTAGCGAACCGCCGCGCTGCGCCCCCCCGCATACGTTCTGGGCCGGGGAGGAACCAGAGGAGGGGGCGGTCGTCAGTGACCGGCGTGCGCGCCAGCGGCAGTGCCGTAGTCAAATCGGTGCATGAAGTACTGGAAGATGGCGTCTGTCTTTTGTGACAGCGCGTCGTCGTCATACTTCGAAGCTGGAAGGCCCGTCCGGTCATCGTAAAGCAGATCGTAGATCTCTTGGCGAAGCCCATCACGGGTACTTTGCTTTTCGAAGAGATCCTGTACCTCCTCCATTCGGCGCTGGATCGCCTGCAGAATTTCGACCGAAACGGACTTGATCTGCCGGATTTCTTCTTTCGACAGATCATCCCGCATCAGCAGGTCAAAGACAGGCTTTTGCTCCTGTGTCAGGCCCAGCGCGACATGACTTTGCGCCTCCTCTTCAAGGTCGGCGGCGATCCGCATCAGCGCTTCGAAGGTGGCCTCGATCGTGTTCTTGTCCTTCTCCTTGTTATATTCCGCCACGATCTTGTCGAAGCGGTCCTGGAAATCGGTCAAGGTCGGATTGGCTGCCAGCATCTTCGCCAGTCTTTCCTGTAGCACTGTCCGGAGATCCTGCACGTCGCTGGCTTGGCGCTCGCTCTTTGCAAACTCTCGTCGCAGCAGCTCGAAATTGACCTTCGAGATGTCGAAGACCCGCTCCCCGTCACCGTCGGGGCGGATATCGATGGCCTCGGCCACAATTGCGTTCAGCTTCTGGATGATCGCTGACGTATCAGCGGCCATCTTATCCTCTTGGAGCGAACTGTAGATGTAGTTGATTGCTTGGTAGTCGGCCTTGAAGGTCTCGACCTTGGTGAAGGTCAGACAGGACTTGTACTTGCGAAATACCGCCCGCGCCGCGATTTCAAATCGCTTCCGCGTCTCGTCGTTGACGTTGATCAGCTCTTTGGCGTCCTTCAGGGCCTTTAGCTTCTGAAAGCCGTCCTGCGCGTGCAGCCGTTCCAGGCCAAACCCATCCGTCCGCAAGCCTTCGCGCACGATCTGGATGGCTTCGGAAAGTTCGGCAAGCAGCGCCTCTTCGGGGTTCAACGGATCGACCGTCGGTTCGTCCTCGCCACCACCCATCGGACCATTGCCACCAGTGTGGCCCGCGAACGTGGCCAGCGCCTTGCGCAGGTTCTTTAGGATCCCGCAATAGTCGACGATCAGGCCGTTGTTCTTGCCTTCCTTCACCCGGTTGGCGCGGGCGATGGCCTGCATCAGCGTGTGCGCCTGCAGGGGCTTGTCGAGATACAGCGTCGACAGTGACGGCACGTCGAAGCCGGTCAGCCACATCGCGCAGACGATCACGATCCGGAACGGGTGATCATCGCGCTTGAACGCGGTTTCCACGTCGAGCCGCTTCTCGACCTCCCTCCCGCCGACCACTTCCTTTACCGTGAACCCATCCTTCATCCGCTTGCGGTGCGGGATGATGTCGAGGCCCCAGTTCTTGAACTTCTGAACCTCGCCCTGCTCGTCGCTGACCACGACAGCCATCTCGGTCTTCCGCATCCATTCGATCTGTTGGGTGCGGATCACGCGTTCCTGGTCGTCGGAGACGTGAACAAGCTCCTTCTCCAGCTCAGCGATCCGGGCTGCCCACGCCTCCGAGATGAAACCATGCATCCGGACGGCCGTGACCTTGTCGATGGCGACGAACATCGCCTTGCCGCTTTCCCAATTCGACGAAAAGTGCCAGGCGAAGTCCTTCGCGATGTGGCGCAGGCGCGGTTCGGCCGTGACGACATGATACTCCCGCTTCAGGTCGTCCGACAGCTTCGCCGCCACGTCCGGATCGTCGATCTCGGCATCGGCGATGGCGGCTGCCAGCTTTTCGTTCAGCCCGTCCCCTGACAGACGCAGCTTGTCGCCGCGCGCGTCGTAGTAGAGCGGAAGCGTCGCCCCGTCCTCGATCGCGTCCTGAAAGTCGTAGGTGGAAAGGTAGGCCCCGAAGACCTGCTTGGTGATCTGGTCATTGGAAAACAGCGGCGTGCCGGTGAACCCGATGAATGCGGCGTTCGGCAGCGCCTTGCGCATGTTCAGCGCCAGCGTGCCATATTGCGACCGGTGCGCCTCGTCCGTCACCACGATGATGTTGTCACGGTCGGAATAGATGCCCGCCTTCGCCTGATCATCGGTGAACTTCTGGATCATCCCGAAGATCACTTTCTTCTGCTGACCCAGCAGGTCGCGCAGCTCCTGCGCCGATCCGGCGCGGCAGGGGTCCTTGTCATTGTTGGCAAGGCCCACACTGGCGAAGGTCTTGTAGATCTGGTTGTCCAGATCCGTCCGGTCGGTCAGCACTAGGAAGGTGTAATCGCCCCCAAGCCGCCGATGCACTTTCTGGGTGAACAGCGCCATCGAGAACGACTTGCCCGAGCCTTGGGTGTGCCAGAACACGCCCAGCTTGCCGTCCAGCGCGCGGCGGTTCGCCACCGCCTCGACCGCGCGGTTCACGCCAAGGAACTGGTGGTTCTTGGCGAGGATCTTCACCGGGCCGTTCGCGGTGTCGGCGAACAGGATGAAGTTTTCGAACAGGTCCATGAACCGCCGCTTGTCGAAAACGACGCGCAGCAGAGCCTCCATCGGCAGCATCTCGTCGCGGCGGTCCCGTTCATCCAGCTTCAGCCAGTCCGAGAAATGGTCGTAATCCGCGCTGATCGACCCCATCTTGGCCAGCTCGCCATTGCCCAGAATGACAAAGGCGTTGAAGTGGAAGAGGTGCGGGACCGTGTCCTTGTAGTCCGACAGGTTCTCGGCATAGGCGCGCTTCAAGTCGCGGTCGGGGCGCTTCAGCTCGCAGAACATCAGGGGCAGGCCGTTGACGAAGCCCACGATGTCGGCCCGGCGCCGGTGGGCATAGCCGCGCACCCACAGCTCGCGCACGGCGAGGAAGTCGTTGTTTTCCGGCGCATCGAAATCAAACACCCGCAGCCGTTCGCTGCGCTGTTCGCCGCTCGCCCGGAACTTCACCCGCACGCCGTCGCGGATCAGGGCGTATTTGTCCTGATTGATATGCAGCAGGGATTGGGAGCCGAAAATGTCGGTGATCTCGCGCAGCGCCGCCTCATAGGCCATGTCGGGCAGGCCGGGGTTCAGCCGCAACAGCGCCTCGGACAGATACCGCGTCAGTACCACGTCCTTGTCGGACTTGCGGCCCAACGTGCCCTCTGCCCCGAACACCTCCTTGTTCCAGGCCATGACCACGCGCCAGCCGTGCTGGGTGGCGAGGTAGTCGGCCATGGTTTTCTGGACAAGCTGATCTTCGGTGAAATCGTTCATGGGCAAAGACTACACTTACACGGGAATGCGTCCATCCATCAGACGCGGGAGGAGGAGGTCGCGGGCGCGGGTGAGTTTGCCAATAGCCTTGTCGATGTGTTCGATCTCTCGAAACATCGGCTCAACCACCCGATCAAAATCTTCGATAACTGGCTTTGGCGGGACAGGGAGAAGATATTTGTCGAAGCAACTTGGTTGAACGCGCTGACGACCGGATGAACCGACCATGCTTGTAATTGCGTTCTTTCGGAAACCTTCTTCTCTCGCGAGTAGATATGCCATGAATCGGCTGATGCGACGTT
Organism: Paracoccus sp. NSM; assembly: GCF_052379855.1. Taxonomy (NCBI): domain Bacteria; kingdom Pseudomonadati; phylum Pseudomonadota; class Alphaproteobacteria; order Rhodobacterales; family Paracoccaceae; genus Paracoccus; species Paracoccus sp. NSM. The sequence goes on from NZ_JBQTCG010000011.1 coordinate 82,020, forward strand.
CCCTGAAAACGACAAACTCCGTCGAACCGCAGGCGACCTCGCCATCTTGCAGGAAATTCACATAGCCTGTCTTCCCGTTCTCAAGACACGGCGTAATCCGAGCGAACAGCGTGTCACCGTTCATGAACTTGACACCCGCTGGTTGTTCGCGCCGTTCAAACAGGGAAGGGTCGCAGTTCATCCCGGAGGTCGAGAGGGCTCCCATCGGCACCATTGTGATCAGCTTCGATTCCGAGGCCTTCCAAGTCGTCCGTGGGTTGATGTGCATCGCTTCGGATGCGGGCATGCGTTCCCATCCGTCCGGCAGGCCATTGACGATCTCTGCCGTCTCATGGCCGGGAAAGCGGAGGTGGACGAACCATTCGCGGTAAAGCAGCCGCGCCGCCTGCTCCAGCAACCCGATCCGCCGCCGGTTGTTCTCGATCAGGTCGTCATAGGCCGAGAGGATCCCCGCAATGCGATGCTGGGTGGGGAGGTCAGGAAACTGGACCTGGAAATCAGGCACCTTTGTGAGCGGGATGCGGTCTACGGTTGCGCCACTGATCTTGCTGCCTTCTGCTTGATTGCGCCACGCAGTAGACAGGCAGTAATAGTGAAGAAACTTCGGAGCAACTTTTGTCGTGTCGGGCCGTATCAATGCCATTCTGCGACCGAGGCAACCTCGAAAGCCATCGGGAATAATTGCATACCTGTGCAGGGTGGCTTCGTAGGTGAAAACGATATCGTCCTTCTGAGGCACGACACGCCGCGTCCAACGAGGGAATTCATCCTCCGAAATGTGCTTGATTTCGGAAAGGTCCAATCGGCCATCGTCGGTGATGTTCTTGATTCCTAAGAAAATCGGGCCATCGTCAGCCTCTTTGGGCGTGGCATGTGGACCGTCAAAAAAGCCTTCGACAAAGTGCTTGATTGCGATCATCCGAGGAGCTCTTCAAAGTTGCTCGCGATCACCTCGGCCAGTTCCGAGGCTTCGGTGTTAAGCCCGTCCAGTTCCAGATGGATCTCGCGCAGCGCCTCTTCAAAGTCGAACTCGTCATCCTCGACCTCGGGCGCTACGCCGACATAGCGGCCCGGCGTCAGGCTGTAGTCATTCGCGGCCAGTTCGGCGTGATCCACCAGCTTGACTAGCCCCTGCACATCCCGCAGCACCCCATCGGGGAAGCGCGACAGCAGCCAGTGCGCCTGGCCCTCGAAATACCGAAACCGCTTCAGGCTGCCTGTCACCACCAGTTGCACCGCAGGATCACCCGTCAGCGCCACCCGCGCCTCTGCCACCGCCGCCAGCAGCTTCTTCCCCTCGGCCGTGATCTTGCGCACCTCGGCCGTCACGCGCTTGGCGGCCGCCTCGCTGGTCTGCGCCTCGATCTGCCGGTCGCCTTTGGCCATCAGCGCCTCTTGCGCCTTCTGCAAAAGCTTCGATGCGGCGTCGATTTCCTTGATCAGCGCCTTGGCCCTGTCGCCCACCGGCTGCATCACCGACAGCCGTGCATTCAGCGCGCCGATCTCGGCAGGCGCCGCGATCAGCTCTGCCGCCGACGTCGCGAAGGCGTCGCAATCCACGCGCAGGCGCTGGGCGGCCTCTGTCACGGCGGCATCATCCAGATGCTGGGCGAAGAAGGCCGCGCAGGCGTCAACCGCCGCCAGCAATTCGGCAAAATCCGCCCCCTCGGCTTCGACCCGCGCCGTTTCCAGATAGTCCTGCACAAGGGCGGTGAAGCGGTCGGTCTGCCCGCGATAGAGCCAGGTGATTGCCGTCAGGTTGCGCATCTGCTCGGGCGAGAAGTCATAGACCTTGCGCGTGACCTTGCGGAACACAAGCCGCGCGTCCAGCATCAGCACCTTGTCGCGCAGGTGGTCGGGCTTGGCCTTGTCGAAGAACCACAGCTCGCACGGCACAGTGCGGGTGTAGAAGAAGTTGCCCCGGATCGCGACCATGATGTCCACATCGCCGGTTCTCACCAGCGCCTGGCGGACATCCGCCTCTTTCCCGCCTGCGGAGGAAGCCTGCGAGGACATGACGATCCCCGCCCGCCCGCGCGGCGACAGGTAGGAATGAAAGAACGACATCCAGATGTAGTTGCCGTTCGACACCTTGCCGCCCTTGTTGACGCCGGGCAGGCCGAAGGACAGGCGCTTGTCATCCTTCATTTTTTCGGCGTCGATCTCGTCGACGTTGAAAGGTGGGTTGGCCATGACATAGTCGAAGGGCCCGTGATCCTTGTGCGGGTCTTCGTAATAGCTGATGGCCTTTTGGATATCGCCCTCCAGCCCGTGGACCGCGAGGTTCATCTTGGCGAGGCGAATGGTGGTGGGGTTCTTTTCCATCCCGTAGAAGGTCAGCCGCTCGTTCGGGTTGGCCTTCTGCATTTCCACGAAATGCGCGGACTGCACGAACATGCCGCCCGACCCGCAGGCCGGGTCGATGACCTTACCGCGCGTGGGTTCGATCACGTTGACGATGGTTTCGACCAGGCTGACCGGGGTGAAGAACTCGCCGTTGTCATGGGCCTTCTGGTCGGCGAACTGGGTCAGGAAGTATTCGTAGATGCGGCCGAAGACGTCGCCATCGGCCCGTTGCAGCGCCGGGTCATTGAAGATGCGCAGGACCTGGCGTAGGACCTCGTCGTCCAGTTCCGCGTATTCCTGCTTGGGCAGCAGGCCCTTCAGCGTCTCGTAGTCGCCCTCGATGCTCTCCATCGCGGCGATCAGGGCGGTCGCGGCGCTCTGCCCCTCAGGCAAGCTGACCAGCATGTCGAACTGGGCTTCGGGGCGAAGGTAGATGGAGCCGCGGCGGGAGAAGTCTTCCTTGGTCAGGTCACGCACGACACCGCCCCGGCTGGGCAGCGTCGGGATGATCTCGTCCCGCACCTTCAGGAACCGGGAATAGGCGTGGCGCAGGAAGATCAGCCCCATGACGGGCATGAAGTATTCGTTGCTGGCGAAGTTCGAGTTGGCGCGGAGGGTGTCGGCCGAACCCCAGAGGCGTTTTTCGATGTTGCTGATCTGCTCCAAGGAGCGCCCCCTTCAATTCTTCCGGTATGTCCAAGCTATAACCTGTGACTGCGCCACGGCGCCAGCCTAAGCAGCTTCATTCATGCGTTGATTCAAGTGTTTGAGTGGATTTAGCGGCGGTCCCTCGCTTGCCTGGTAGCGTCCCGCAGAGGTCCGACACATCCACTAGACGCCGAGTTCCGCATCCAGATAGGCACGCAGGCTGAGGAGATCGGAGATCTTGCCGCGCATCATGATGTCCAACGCGCTTTGCGCCCCAAGGGCAGCGCTGGGCTGGCGGATCCATTTGTAACCACGGTCAGGCTCAGTAAACAGCGTGCGCAGCGCCTTGTGGATGCCCATCAGGATTGCCAACCTGGCACAAAGGTTGCGGTCGATCAGCCCGGTGTCGCCGGTCTTCCAGCACCCCCATGTGCGCTCGTCCATGTCGCCCAGCAGTACGCGCGCCTCACCATCCGTCAGGTCCCAGGCGCGGAACAGGTTGACGATGGTGCGCGCAAGGGCAGCGGCTTCCTCGTCCGTGACGGCGGGGAATTCGGGTTGCCTCGAAACTGATGGAACCGATGCGCGGTGCATGACGCTACCCTCTTCTGCCGTCAGCATGGTCGACATGTGTCATTTGGCAAGCCTCGATTTCCTCGAGACGACGGCCGTATTGCTGACGACGGCCTTTGCCGTGATCCAACAGGCGGCCGGGCTGGTGACTCGATGCCATCAATCACGTAGGGTCCAGAAAACATGAGCAATCTGGAGCCAGTGCATGAAAGCTGCCGAAACCCGCGTCGACCGATTCTTGGCCAGCAGCGAGACAGCTTTTGCCATCCCCGTCTACCAGCGGAACTACGACTGGACCCGGGTGCAGTGCCAGCAGTTGTTCAACGATATCCTCGCTATCGGCGCGGACGAGAGCCAGTCTGGGCACTTCATCGGCAGCATCGTCTACGTCCACGACGACGTCTACACGGCTTCGGGGCTTCGCGAACTGACGATCATCGACGGGCAGCAACGCCTAACCACGTTGACGTTGATCTTCATAGCGCTCTACCGACACGCTATGGCGACGGGGAAGGACCAGCAAGCCCAGCGCATCTACAAGACCTATTTGATCAACGAGTTCGCCGAAGACGCCGAGAAGCTGAAGCTGAAGCCCACTGACAATAATAAGGTGGCACTGGCGCAGATCATGGATCCGAAGGAAGCGGTCAAGGCGAGCGGCTATTCCCGGCTCATCGAAAACTTCCGCTTCTTCCAGGCGCGCATAACGGATGCCAATTTCGATGGCGTTCTGCGCGGCGTGTCGAAGCTGATCTTCGTCGACATCGCACTTGATCGACAGAAGGATAATCCGCAGCGGATCTTCGAAAGTCTTAATTCGACGGGCCTTGAGCTGTCGCAGGCTGATCTGATCAGAAATTACATTCTGATGGGATTGCCCCGAAAGGAGCAGGAGCAGGTTTTCCGGAAGTTCTGGGAGCCTATCGAGGCGAACGCTCGGAATCGGGATGTTAACGAAAGCCGAGTGTCGGATTTCATCCGTGATTTTCTGACGCTGAAGCAGAAGGATATTCCGAACAAGGGGGCGGTCTATGCCAAATTCAAGGAACGCTACCCAGTGCCGAACTCGGCCGACCTCATGGATGCCCTCGAAGAGTTGCGCGAATTCTCCCATGTCTACGCGCGCCTGCTGAACCCTGACCTTGAAGGCGACCCCGAGATCCGACGCGAGCTGGGCTACATCCGGACGCTGGAGGTCAACGTGGCCTTCCCGTTTCTGATGCCGGTCTATCGGGATTTCACCGCCGGGATCATCTCCCGCGACGTCTTCGCGGCCGTCTTGCGGCTGGTGCAGAGCTACGTTTGGCGCCGGTTCATCCTCAGCCTTCCGACAAACGCCTTGAACAAGATTTTCATGAGTTTGTACGACCGGGTGGACCCCGCAGAGTATCTGGTTTCGATTGAGCGTTCCTTGATGCAGCGCGGCGGCAGCCAGCGTTTCCCGCGGGATGCCGAGGTCATCGCGATGTTGCGGGAAAAGGACATCTACAGCACGAAAAGCCGGACGAGGACATATTTCTTCGACCGCCTGGAAAACCACAACAACAGGGAACTGGTGGACGTCACGGTTCCTGGCATCACCGTGGAGCATATCTTCCCGCAGAACCCGGAGCCCTCGTGGCGAAGTGCCCTGGCCGCTGACGAGTACGCCGTGCTCAGCGAAAAGTATCTCAACACGATTGGAAACCTCACGCTGTCCGGGAACAACGGCCGGTTGGGGAACAAGCTCTTTGTCGACAAGCGGGACATGAACGAAGACGGTGGCGAACAGGGCTACCGGTTCAGTCGCCTTTGGCTCAACCGCGACCTTCAGGCCCTCGACGGATGGGGCGTCAAGCAGGTCGAAGAGCGGGCGGATCGTATCGCAAAGCGTTTTCTGGAGGTCTGGCCTGCGCCGGCCATCGAAGTCGTCGCCGAGACGAACGGAGACGAGATCAACATCTTCGATGCGGAGGAGCCCCGTTTCAAGCGCCTGGAGTATGCGGTCTTCCTCGGTGCCCGCTTGAATGTGACGCAAGTTGCCAAGCTGTATGTCGAGGTCCTTGAACAGCTTCTGGTGCTTCAGCCCGAGGCGTTTCAAGGCACCAAGCTTGGTGAACGCATACAGCTGACGTCTGAGCCTGACACGCTACGGCAAGCCGTTCGGGTGGCGGAAGGATATTTCGTCGAGGGCAATATCGACTCCACCAACAAGTTTGAGAGACTGAAGTTGGCTCTGTCCGAGTTGGGGATGGAAGAGGAACTTTTCATCAAGTTTGCATAGGGAGGAACGCCGGTTTGGGGTGCGGATTCAGCCAAGGCCGCGTCCTTGGCATGGCCGCCGTAACCTCGAGCTCCCGCAGCATGCCGCCCGCGACTAGCCCCTCGCGCACCCAGCCCAGCGCCTGCCACCAGTCGTCATAGCCGCGGCGGGCGGCCTCGATCTGCTGCGGATGGGGGGAGAAGGTGACCGGGCATGCTAGGACCTCGACGGTCTTCCATGTGGCGCGCGCGCCCGGGCCACGGACGCGAATGCGCTCGGTGCCCACGACGATGGCCCCCGCATGTGTCCCGTGCCGGTTCTGCTTGACGATGATCGGCACACAGCGCGGGACGGCCCCGGGCATCCAGTCCGGGGTCAGCCCGGCGCGGGCCAGTTCGGCGACGCGGATCGCCATGCGCTTGCCGCCGAGGCTGTCGGGGATCCCGGCGACGGTGGCGGCGATGACCTCGGCGTCTTCGTGGGTGTAGCCGCCGATCTTGTGTTGCCCGCCGTCGATTTTGCAGCCCAGCACTGCCCTTTGCAGCAGTACGTATTCCAGGCCGAAGCCGAAGCCTTCCTCGGTGACGTCCGGGGGCAACGGAAGTTCCAGCTGCGCTTGTTCGACGCGGAATGCCCATTCCAGTGCGGCCTGAACGCCCAGCGCGCGCTTGATCCTGGTACCGCTGACGCGGCCGTGGAAACTCATGGCTGCAATCCTTCAAGGAAATCCATCTGGGCCGGGCCTCGGGCGGCATCCGTTGGCCGCCAGATCCACGGGCCCGAGGCTGTGGGCAGCTGCGAGAGCGCGCCACGCATTTGCCGCTGCCAAAGGGTGAACTCCGTTGCCGAGCAAGCGCAGAGCGCGTGCCCGATGGGCCAGCCCATCAGCCACCCTACGAAGAGCGGGTTCAGCCGCCGCCGCGACCGCCCCTTCAGGATCCGCCGCGAGACGGCGCGCCCATGCGAGGCAATCATCGAAGCCCAGAGCGGGCGCGAGATCGGGGCGTGCGGCGAGGACCGTGGCCCATCCGGCGAGATCGTCGGGGCCGGGCGGGTGAAGCCCTGCTCCGCCCGGTAGTGCAGCAGGTCCATCCGGGATTTGCCGTCGGCGCGGGTGATGCTCGCTTCCGAACTGCCCTTCCAGTTCTGCGCGGCCGGGGTCGGCCAGTGGTTCGGCAGGGCTTTCGCGATGCCCATCGCCAAGGCCTCTGCCTTGCGGGTGAAGTCGCTGTTCCCGGCCGGGTTGTAGCTGGCAGTGCCGGGGTGCAGGCTCATCGGTGTGGGCCAGGATGAAGATGCGCAGCCGCTCATGCGGCGCGCCGACCTCTGCCGCCGAGAACAGGCCCGCCGCAGGCGTGTAGCCCAATCCCCAAAGCTCTCGCAGGACGGTCTCGAGGCCGAGGGTGACGTGACCGGCGACGTTTTCGAGGAAGACCCATTCGGGTTGGCATTCACGGATGACACGTGCGACGTCGGGCCAAAGGTGGCGGGGATCGTCGGCGCCACCGCGCTTTCCGGCCGCGCTGAAGGGCTGACAGGGATAGCCTGCGAGGACGGCATCGAAGGCGCCGCGGAAGGGGCGTGCGTCGAAGCTGCGCAGGTCGGTCCAGATCGGGGCCGGGGCGAAATACCCTGCGCGCTGGGCTGCGATGAGGACCGCCCTTGGCCAGTCCTCCCATTCGACGAAGGCGCGGGTGTGATAGCCGGGCTCGGCCAGCATGAGGCCCAGATCAAGGCCTCCGCCACCTGCGCAGAGGGACAATCCGTGCCGGGGACGTGACACCATGCCATTCACCGCACCCCGCGTTCGCGCAGGCGTTCGGCCGTGACCAGTCCCCTCGCCAGCATGGCATCGCGCATGGTGTTGCTGATCGCGCTGACCGGCAGGTAGCGGTCGGAGTTGACCAGATCGGCGTAGAAGGCGGGCAGGTCCGTGATCGGCTTGGCGGCCGGGGCAGAGGCAGGAGTCGCCTTCGCCCTCCGGCGCTTGCGCCCGGCATCCTCGACCTTGCGCTGGGCGGCGCGTTGCATCGCCCGGTCCAGCGCCTTCGGCCCATCAGGCGGTTCGGGGTGCTCCTCACGGCTGGCCTCGGCCGCAGCGATGATCTCCGCCTCGGTCAGCCCCAGCTCGTCGCGCCAGCGCTGAACGTGCAGCCGGGGTGGCCAGCCTTGCCACCAGCCGGGCAGGGCGGCGGGATCGAGGCCCAGCGCTGCCAGCAGGTCCCCGAAAAACTCATCGGAAATCGCCACGCGCGCCTGCGCGCCCTCCTCCTCCTTTACTGGTTTACTTAGAGGTTCCCTTACAGGGTTAGTGTCCGGATTTCGGACACGGCTTTCGGCATTTTCCGGACACGGGTTCCCCGGAAATTCGGACACGGCTTCCCCCTCATCCCCGTGTCCGAAATCCGGACACGGCAGGGCATCGGCTGCGGCATGCACTGCCGAACCCTCTGCCTTGTCGGCGATTTCTGCGCCGTCGCCGTCTCCGTGTCCGATTTCCGGACGCGGCACCACAGCGACAGATGTGAACCCGGGCTCGAACCCCAGGATGTAGCGGGTGGGCAGCTGGCGCTTGGTCACGGGGTCGAGCCGCTGCACGCGCCGCAACAGGCCCACAGCCTCGAGCTGGCCAAGGTGATCGTTCAGCGTCGACCGGCTGATCTCGCAATCATGCGCCAGCCGGTCCTGCGAGGGGAAGCAGCCGTAGTCCGGGTTAAACCGGTCGCAGAGATGCCAGAGCACGATCTTGGTCGTGGGCTTCAGCCCGCGCTGCTTGATGGCCCAGTTGGTGGCCTCGTGGCTCATAGCGCGGGCCTCCGCGGGGCAGGGGCGATGCGCGTGGTGAAGCCGTGATCGGCCAGCGCGCCCAGCGCATCGTCGAGGTTGCGCACCAGCGCCCAGCCGAACCCTTGGGCCTGGACGGCATCGCGAAACGCCTCCTGCTCCGGCCGCAATCGGGCCTTCGGCGCCTTCAGTTCGAGAAACAGGACGCGGCCGTCGCAGAGGACCATAAGGTCGGCGAACCCGGCATGGACGCCCATGCCGACGAGGATCGCCTGGCGCTTGGCCCCGCGGGGCCTGGCCTCGGTCACCTCGTTGGCGCAATGGTGGATGATGGCCGAGCGGGGCAGGGCGATGCGCAGCGCCTGCACCACGGCGCGCTGCAGATCGGCTTCGGGGGTGCCACGGCGCTTCATCGGCGGACCTCGGGGTCGAGGGTCTGCGCGCGGCGATGGCGGGCCGGGCATCGGGCCTCAATCGCGAAGAGCAAGGCCCGCGCATCGCGGCGTTCGCGTTCAGACTGGCCATGGGTGGTCAGGACCTGGCAGGCGAGGCGGACGAGGTGGTCGGAATGGCGCGCGACATTGGCGACGACGGTGCGCGCCTCGGCCAGTCGCTGCGCACGCCAGGCGGGATCGACCGCAGGGCGCCGGGCGGGGCGATGCGGGGCAGCCATCAGCGCCGCCCCCGGGTCTTCGGCGCAGGGCGGACCTGTTCCTGCGCGCGGATCCACGCCTCGACCGAGGTGCGCCGATAGAACACCTTGCGCCCGATCCGGGTGCAGGGCGGGCCTTCGTGGCGGGCTTCCCATCGGGCGAGGGTGTCGCTGGCGACGCCTAGCTCACCCGCAAGCTGGTCGCGGCTGATCCAGTCCGCGAGGAGGTTCAGGGGCTGGCCCTCGGGGGCAGCGGTCGTGGTCTGCATCTCGTACTCCCATCCAGATCCCGGTCGATGCCGGAGACGGGGCGAGGCAAGCAGAGCGGTGGGACCGGAACCTAGGCGGAGACCGGAACGGACAGGCCAAGGGCCATTCCGGCCCAAGTTTCATTGAGGATTGCTGGCCTGACCGGAATCTGGAATTGCAGATGTGTCCAGCGCCATTCCGCCATTTCCGGTGTTTGTGGGCGCGTTGATTCTGCGGATCAGTTCGGATCGCCGCGTCGATCCGCATTCATCGACGCGTGGCTGCGAAGGCGGGCTGGAACCGGGACGCAGTCGTTCCGGGTCAGGGCAGGGCCGGGAAATCGGGGCGACGGTGCGCCTCGACCATGGCGCGCAGTTCGGGCGGCGAGATCACTTCGACATTGTCGCCCCACTGGTAAAGGTGCCATGCCATTTCGAGCCACCCTCCGGCCGTGAAACGAACGGTCAGGCTGCCGTCCTCCTCGGTCTGGACCTCCTGGTCGGGATGAAACAGGAAATCCCGCGCTATGGGCGCCGCGGAAGGCGAGAACCGCCATTCGACCGGGGCGAGCTCGGCTTCGGAATGGAACGACCCGAAGGCGCGGGCGGCATGGGCGCGCAGGTCGAAATCCGGATCGCGCTTGAAGGACGATGGCCGCAGCTGGGCCTTGAGGATCCGGTCCAGTCGGAAATGGCGATAGGTCGTTCCGTTCCCGATCTCGCGGGCGATCAGGTATCCGCGCATGCCGAACAGGACGCCATAGGGTTCGATCTGCCGCGTCCGCGGGCTGGCATCCTGTGCCCCGGCATAATCGATCTGCATCGTGAACGCGCCCTTGAGCGCCGTTTCTATGGCTCCGAGGATCAGAGGGTCGTATTTCGCCCGAGGGCCAGGGCGGCAAGCATGGCCATGGGCCTCCAGCACGGCTTCCGCATCTGCTTCTGCGCGGCGGGCGAGGGAGGATGGCATCGTGGCCAGCAGCCGATCACGCAGCGAGGTCAGCGCCGCAACATCGGTCACAGCGCCGTCCCGCTCGGCCCGGCGGATACCCATCTCTAGCGCCGACAATTCACTGTCCCGAATGCCCTGCCCGTGGAGCAGTTTCTGCTCGTTCAGCTTCCACCACTTGCGCCGGTCCTTGTCGATGCGGGTCTCGACCATGGGGAAGGCCGCCTCCAGAGCCTTGGACATGCGCTGCGCGGTGCGAAGGTTCACGCCGAAGGTCTCGGTGATCTGCACCAGGCTGATGCCGTCCGCCTGCGCGGCCGCCACTTCTGCCAGCCGCATGATGTCGATGGCCTTGCCCAGACGCTTGTTCACACTTCTTGATCCCTGACCGAACCTGTCAGGGTGAGATAGTGCAAATTCGCGCGAAAGGCGAGTAGCCTGAACCTGTCAGATCAAGGCGATTCCCATGATCCCCGACGGCCAATGACGGGCAATCAGCCCGAACAATAACGCACGCCTGTGGGAGGGGCGGGGAAATGGTGCCGACATCCAAACACGCGCCGACAAGTCTCTGTTTGCAAACAGCATCCCTGCCGCATGCCTTTCTGACCTGGGTTTTTTCGATTGCAGAAAGGAGACCGCCGCGATGAACCTGCCGCCCCGCCCGTTCTATTCCCTGACCGAGATTTCTGCTCGCTGGGGTTGCAATGCTGCCGATGTCGCCGGGTGGTCCGCGACCGGCCTTCTCTCGCTGGTCACCAGCATCGCCTCGGTCATTTGCGGCAGGCAGCCCGTGGCGGGAATCGTGCAGGTGAGCGCGGCCGACATGATGCGGATGTTTCGTCGTCATGGGCCGAGCGATGAGGAATGCCGAGTCTACCGGATCCGGCTTCCAGGAACCACCGAGTGGCAGTTCATCACCGACCCGACCGATGGGGTGCTGGTGAAGATCACCGACCTGCTGCTCCTGGCCGACGAGGTCCACAAGTTCGAGGACGAGCGCGATCTGCTGCGGCGCCCGGCGTCACCGCCGGGATCCGCGCCGCGCTACGATTGGGACGGGGTGAACCTGATGCTGTTCCGCCGCATCAATGAACGCGGCCTGCCCGCGACGCAGGGCGAACTGATCAACGAGGTGCAGGACTGGTTCGCCCAGAACTCGCCCAACGGGGACATCCCCGAGGAGAGCACCACCCGGAAGAAGATCGCGCCGATCTGGCGGGTGCTCCGCGAGCGGGACTGACCGGCCGCGCGGCGCGATCAGGCGCTCTTCTGTTCCTGGTCGGCGTCATGGACCAGCTGCGGCCGCGGCCGGAAGATGCTGGCGACGACATTCACCCCGTGGCGGAGGGGCGAGTCCATCAGATGCGCATACCGCTGGGTCGTCGTCATCTGCGAATGGCCCAGCAGCTTTCCGATCATCTCGAGCGAGGCCCCGCCGCTGACAAGGAGCGACGCGAAGGTGTGACGCAGGTCGTGGATCCGGACACCGGGTAGGTTGGCCTGCTTCTGGATCCCGACCCAGAACCGGCGGATTTCCTTGACCGGCTGGCCGGGCGTGTCGCCGGGGAACAGCCACGGGTTTCCCCGTGGCACCAGTAGGCTACGCTGGCGGATGATGGCGGCGACATCGTCGGAAATCGGGATGCGATGTATCTTGCGCTGCTTGGTCGTGCTGGCGGGCTTTGACCAGCTGAGCAGATCGAGATTGAACTGTTCGAACCGCGCTTGCCGCACCTCGCCCACCCGGGCGCCGGTCAACATGCAAAGCCGAATGATCCCGGCCGCGCGTTGGTCCTCTGCCGCGTCCAGCACCTTGGCCAGACGGGCGATCTCCTCGGGCGACAGGAACCGTTCTCTCTCCGTCTCGATCCGGCGGCGAAAACCGCTGGCCGGATTGTCGGTGCGCATCCCCCATTCGATGGAGAGCGAGAACATCTTGCGCAGCACTTCGCCCACCCGGTTGGCGCGCACAGGCGTGGGCTTCGGCCCCTGCAACTTGCGCGCCCGGTTGTTGGGCTTCGCCTTCGACGGCCGGGCCCGGCCCGCGGCGATCTTGTTCAGGAGCTTCTCGACATCGGCCTTGGTGATCTCTGTCACCAGCTTCTTGTTCCAGTCCGGGCCGACCAGCTTGTGCACGATAGTGTGATGGTCGGCCGCGCTGCGGGGCGCGAGATTGGGCGTGTGTTCTGCCAGATACCGTTCGATCAGGTCGCTGATCCGCGGTGCCTCCCGCGCCGCCTGGCGCTGGCTGAGGGGATCGCCGCCCTCGTCGATCTCGCGCCGCAGCTGCTTGGCCCGCTCCCGGGCGGCCGTCGCGGTCCATTCCGGCCAGCGTCCGATGGTCATGCGCCGCTGGCGCCCCGCGACCCGGTAGTCCAGCGTGAAGGCCCGGTTTCCGGAAGGGTAGATGGTGACCGAGAACCCCCGCACATCCGTGTCGAAGATCTGGTAGTCCCGCCCCAGGTTCGCCGCATCGCGGACGGTTTTCTCATTCAGTTTCAGCCTCTTGACCATGCATCGCTCCGTCTTGCTCGTCCCAACATGAGGCGTGGATTCGCGCCCGGATCAAGGCAAGCATGGTGGGAAGACCGGAAAGGAGGCGGAGACCGGAAGTGGGGCGGGGAGAGGCGTTCCGGGTCTCACGTTCCGCCCGCGCTTAAGCTTGATTATCGCCGCCGATGTCCATAACGGGTCTCAGGAACGGTCGTCTCCTTTTGACCGCGTGCAACCTAAGCGCATACAGTGGCTAGACTCGAATCAGTGGGTGGCTCAGCGCGGAATGGTTCGTGACTTGGCCGGGCTTGCGCCAACACAAGGGTCAAAGAATGCGCCTCCAGCGAGACAGTCGCTACGACGTTGGTGAGTGAGGAAAGTCGTTACCTTGATGCAAGAAGTCTTCAGAAGTCTCCGCCACCGTATGTCGTGGACCAGTGCAGCAAAAGTTCTTAAGGCCAATGGTTACCCAACGAGCTATGGATGGGACGCAACCCTGAAGAAGATCTTGGAGGGTGGCGAGGAGCTGGACGCGGGAAAACTCGAAGACGCGCTAATTGAACACATCGTCTGCGGTCAAAAATTCACGAAGCTTTATGCGATCGATAAGTCCGCGCGTGAGCACCTGCAATCGAAAATTCAGCTTCATGAGCTCACTGACTGCCCTGCGACCAAGAGCTATCCTTACCTCGTGTCCGATGATGAGCTCCAAGCCGGAACAGGCGACATGCAGGTAGTCCGGAGCATGATGAATGATGATGGCGTCGGGCTAATTCTCTCATCTGTGTACTGGATCAGAAAACGCGAAGAAATTAGCTTCCAGGAATTCGAACATCCTTCCGACATGAAGCAACGATACGATGAAATTGTCGGAATTGTTCGCGAACCAGTCCAGCTCTTTCATGTGGTGTGGGTGCCTCATCATCGTGACTTCTTGGAGGTACGTGTCGACAGTCCAAGAGGATTGCCGGAGGCGGATGTGCATGGTCTACACTCTGTGTTGAAGTCCAGAGTCGGGACCTGGGGTGATTTCAAGCTGGACAAACCCGTCAACTTGTTTCCTGCGGTTCGCCCGTTCTACGAGGATGCAAACGAAGGAACAGTCACACAGATGACGTTCCAGACAACGACCGGTGGTATCAAAGACGAGAAACTTCCGAGGCGACGTAAGGACGCTGATCAAAGAACAGAAGCGTACCACGTTGCAGGAAAGGAGGCAGTAGAGGCAATAGCCATCTACCGTATAACTGTGGAATGGGGCTTTACTGTGGATCGGGTGACATTCAGCCCATCGATCACTCTTTCAGCATCGGGGCCAGGCGGAAATGGTGCAGGCGGCAACCCGATTATTAGTGGGGCTCTAATTGAAAATTGTATTAGAGCGGCTGACTATGAATTCGTGATCGAACGTCTCGGCATCAAGGCTAAACTTGATACCATAGGTATGGCAAAATGAGAGGATGAACTTAGAAGAGTTCAGGGCGAAGCTTGTCGCTTCGAGGCTGGAACCGCGTGTGCTATCAGCATGCTTGGCGGTAGCAGATCTATTGACTGATCTAAAGCCCGGAGATGGCCGTCACCTCGGGATCCCATTTTTCTATGATCGACTCAACGACGCTGATCGTAATTGGCTACTTCCAGCCCTCAGCATTTTGAGCTCTCGAGATGGTGCCATACTCGAAATGCATGGATATCTGGATGACGCTGAGGAGGGTCAGCTTCATCTTTCTGAGCAAGAGTTCAAGGATTTACTGGATAGTGGTCGGTTGGCGCACCCAGTGTCGGGTGTTGAGATTCGGGAGCCCTTTACGCAGGTTCGAGTGTTCTATTCACTAAGGGATTCAGCCTAGAGTGGATACACAAGATATAACCCTTGCAGATTATCTGAAGTTCTTTTCCGGCACTCCGGGCGGGCGCGTAATTCGTTGGCAGGTGGCGCGTACACACGAAGAGCGCCTTGCTGTTTTGGAAGAGGCGCTTGATGACTGTTATAGTAGCCTCGTAGATACGCGCGGCCTCAATGAAGACCGAAGTGAAGACGAGCTAAGCATGCAGATTGCAAACATGCTTTGTATGGCTGGAATTTCCGCACGGCACGATAGGCACATCAACGGACATTGTGATCTTGTTGTTGAGGCAAGCGACGGCTTTATGTGGTTGGGTGAGGCAAAAATCCATAGGGATTATAAGTGGCTCGATGATGGCTTCCTGCAGCTCTCAACCCGCTATGGCACTGCAATGCTGGGGCGCGACAGGGGGGAGCTTATCATCTATCATCGCGCTGGTGACTCGATTGGCGTATTGCGGACGTGGCGAGACCGGCTGGTCACAGACCGACCAGAAGTAGAAGTCACCTCTGAAATCGCCGAGCCATCTCTTTTCTTCCGGACAAGGCACAACTGCCCGAATTCAGGCTGTAGCTTTTACGTGCGCCACACGATTGTGCCACTAAGGCACAATCCAGGGAAATAAATGAGCGGGAATTTTCATTTGAGTCTCGGTTGATTAATGATCGGAATTCGGCTTTCGAAGATGATCTATGTCTTGGACACCTCAACGCCACCTCAACCACAGAACGTATGCCTAATCCTGCGAGTGCCAATCATATCCGACCAATCTGGTTGTTTGCGGGCGAAGGTGAAGCGCAATACGTGGGGTATACGGCTTCAATCGTTGATTTCATTGAGGTTTCTATACCTCTTGCCTCC